>JANXUT010000078.1 GCA_025356075.1 Pseudomonadota bacterium
CATCGAGGCTCACGACGGGTGTTTGGCGGGGTTTTGCCGCGGGCCGGGACGGACGGCGGGTGACCGGGAAACGAGCCATAAGCGGCTGAGACTACGTCATTTTACAAGTATCAGGAAGGCCATTTATCGCTAGTGATGGTCATTTTAGTAACACGTTATATCTGTTATTGTCGAAAGTCATGAACGCCCGCAGCCACGAGAGGATTCATGCAATGGAGTGCCACATCGGTGGATAAGTCGGGCACCGAACCCGGTGCCGCCCCCGCCCCTCGCGCGCCGTCCGTGAATCCGCTGCAGGCGCGCGTCGACGCCGCGGCATTCGCGCTCTTGCGCGAGGGCAGAAATCCCACCGTCGCGCTGGTCCGTGCCCGCATGGGCGGCGGCAGTCCCAACGTCGTCGCACCGGCGCTGCAACGCTGGCGACTGACGTTCGCCGGCCAGCTCGATGAAAACGCCGGCTCCGCGCTCGAGGTGCTACCGCCCGGGGTTCTGGAACTCGTCCAGGCGCTCTGGTCACGGGCGTTGTTCGAAGCACATCGCGTGCGCGCCGACGCGCGCTCCTCCGCCGATGCGCTCGAGCAACTCAACGAGGCCATCAACGCGCTGCATGACCGGACGGCCCGGCTCGAGAAACGTGAAGTGGCTCTCGATGCGGAGCTTCGCAATCTCGAGCGGCAGCGCCGGCGTCCTGTGGCTCGTGCCAAAGCAGCGACACGACCCACCGGGCTGGGCCGTCGTGTAAAGCCGCCGCCCTCGGCGCCGCACGCGATGAAACAGCCTTCGAAACCGAAACGTTCAAAGCCCACAGCCCTGCCGCCAAGTAAACGGGGTGGACCTACGACGCGAGCCACTGCGAGGCCGCCGGCGCGCCGCGCGACGCAGCAGCGCTGAAATGCCAGTCTGGCAACGATGGGACGCCTGAACACTGTATGGAGATGAGATGGAACCGGTCAGCGAAGCCCTTCGCCTCTTGAAGCGTCAGGCAGAGATCGAACGCCGGCGCCGTCAGCCCCACGGAATCTCGATCATCGACGAGCGCGAATTATTCGCGATCCGGGAGCGCTTGGAGGATTATCCGGCGGCCGTCCGCGCCATCGCCGAGCTCACCGGCGCCCGGCGCCAGTCGCTCGACCAGATCCGCGTCGAAGACGTCGAACGCTGGGATGCCCGTGGCTAAGACCCGTCGCCATCTCCGCTGTATCGTCGTTGCTGGCCCGAACGGCGCCGGCAAGACGACGTTCGCCCGGGAGTATCTGGCACGCGATGCGGGCTCGATCCACTTCATCAACGCCGACCTCATCGCCGCGGGCCTCTCCCCGCTCGCGCCCGAGCGCGCAGCGCTGAGCGCCGCCCGTCTCATGCTCGCCGAAATCGATCGACTTACGGCGGCGAGAGAAGACTTCGCGTTCGAGAGCACATTGAGCGGTCGCGCCTACGTCAGCCGCCTCGAACACCTGAAATCTTCCGGCTACCATCTCGAGATCGTGTTTCTACGCGTTGCCTCAACGCGTCTCGCGCTCAAGCGCATCGCCGCACGCGTCCGCCAGGGCGGTCACCCTGTCCCGAAGGCCGACGTGCTGCGCCGCTTCAAGCGCGGCTGGCAGAACTTCGATACCGTGTATCGGCCACTGGCGGATGCTTGGGCTGTGTACGAGAATTCCGGCGTCAAGCCGATTCTCCTTGAACGGGGCCCCTGAAACTATGAGCAAGAGTCCTCGCGACCCACAGTTCACCAAGCGCATCGAACGCGCGCTCGTCCGGGCAGGCGTGGCTGCGCGTACTACGGCACGGCGCTATGGAACGCCGATCTATGTCTGGGAAAATGGGAAGGTCGTCGCGAAGCGGCCTTGACGGCCCATCCCTGGTCCGGGACGCCGGAACCCCGGCCGGCCGGCCGGCCTCTTTAGTTATGGGGGAGGCCGCGAAAGCCCTAAAAATCGATGAATGTTACCTTGGGGCCGATCTGGCGCGAATCGATCCGCTCGCGCGGGATCTGCTCGTCCTGCTCGGAGGTCCCGCCGGCGTCTACGACGCCAACCTAACGAGGAGGATCTGGCCGAGTCGTGACAGGTTCCGCTAGGATCGCTGGGCTTCGGCCACTCATGGCCGCCGGCGCCCGAGGAGGCTGCCAATGACACCGTCCATTCGCGTGCTGCTCGCGTGCCTCTTGGTTGCAGCTGCGCCAAGCATAGTGGCCGGGCCGACCCAGCCGGCAGAAGATGGAGCATCGGAGACCTTCGATATCGAGCGGTTCACGCTTGAGAACGGCGCCACACTGCCCAGCGCACATCTGCGGTACGCGACCTACGGTACGCTGAACCGCGCGCGGGACAACGCTATCCTGCTGCCCTCGCACTACATGGCCGATAGCCACGGGTACGAATGGTTGATTGGGCCGGGCAAGGCGCTCGATCCGGCGCGGTACTTCCTGATCGCGACCGAGCTCTTCGGCAACGGTCACTCGTCGTCGCCGAGTAATACCCCGGAGCCGCTGCACGGCCCGCGCTTCCCTGTCACGACGATCCGCGACAACGTCGAGGCAACGCGCCGACTGCTCACGGAGCATCTTGGCATCACACACCTGCGCGCGATCATCGGCTTTTCGATGGGAGGGCAGCAAGCGTTTCAGTGGGCCGTGAGTCATCCGCGGTTCGCTGACCGAATCGTCGTAACCTCGGCGACAGCGAAGACGTGGCCGCACGGCATCGTGCGTCTCGAAGGCCAGATCGCAGTTATTGAGGCCGATCCGGCGTTCAAGGGCGGCGATTACACCGTCGCGCCGGAACGCGGCATTGACACCTTCGGTCTGGTCTGGGCAGCCTGGCTGTTCTCGCAGCAGTGGTGGCGCGATGAGCTGTGGCGTGAGGGAGCGCCGGCCGGCACCACGTTCGAGCAGGCCCTCGACCGGTTCCGGCACAACTTCATCCCCGGGGCGGACGCGAACGATCTCATTCTGCAGATGCGCACTTGGGAACGGCACGACGTCGGTACCACGCCTGGTTTTGGCGGCGACGTCAGACGGGCGCTGCACGCGATTGAAGCACCCTTGCTATACATGCCATCGACGACGGATCTCTACTTCCCGCTGTCGGATGCAGAATACGAGGCGCAGTTCATTCCGCACGTGCTGCTCAGGCCGATCGTGTCGCTGTGGGGTCACACGGCCGGTGCCGCGAGTAACGCTGCCGACGGGAAATTCCTGAACCAAACCATTGCTGAATTCCTCGACGCCGCGCCGCCCTGAAGGGCGTGTTCAGCCGTTCGTGACGGATCGGCGGCTCGCGACTCTTGGCTGCGCTGGCTCTCCACAAGGGGCGGCAGGCGGGCCACGCACAAGTTTGAGTGCGCCGAGCCTCGGGGCCTGCAACGAATCTGAATCCCGGACCGCCATGAACGGCGCTCATGGTGCCGTCGTGATCGGCCGTGCGATGGAGATTTTCAAGTTCGTCCGTTCGTGCGAGCCGCGCGGTGCGCTTTCGCGCCCTGGGCGCTGACCCCACTGAAGCCGTCCGGCGGCTTGCGGTGGTGCGTCGCCTGCTCGTACGCGTAGGAGAGCTTGAGCAGCAGTCCCTCGCTGTAGGCGGGGCCAAGGAACGTGAGACCTGCCGGCAGTGTCGCGTGGGTATAGCCCATCGGCACTGTGATCGCGGGGAATCCGGACTGCGGCGAGAGGATTTGGCTGTTGTCGCCTGCAGGGCTCTCGACGTCGCCTACCCGGCGCGGGGGATTGCTCCAGGTGGGATAGATAATCGCGTCGACGTTTGCCGAGCGCATTGCCTGGAGTAACGCGGCGCGGAATGCAACCTTCGGCTCGTCGGTCCAAACGTCGGCACACGGTTCCCGGCGATCGCCTAGGCCTGGGGCCTCCAGTGCAGCCTTGATCAGCTGATCAATGTAAGGCAGATAGAGACCCGAGTGGACGATCTCGGCGAGCGAGCGGTAGGGAACGCCGGGATGCGCCGCGAGGTAGCGGTCGAGGTCGCCCTGGAAGTCGCCGCACCAGAGGTTCTTGGTGAGTGCGTCGAAGTCGTCGATGGCGAAGGGATCGACGACATTCGCGCCTGCGGCGCGCAGGTCCGCAATTGCGCGTTCGACGAGAGCTTTGATCTCGGGATCCCCGGCGGGATCGTTAACGTAACGGCGGAAGACGCCGATTCTGGCTCCCCGCAGGCCATAGGGATCCAGGAATTGGCGAAAGTCAGACGGGACGTTGCCAATCGAGCGCGCAGTGACGGGATCGAGGGGGTCGTAGCCGGCGATGACATTGAGGACGGAGGCTGCGTCCGCGACGGTGCGTGTCATCGGGCCGCCAATGTCGTTGTTTGCGAACAGCGGCACGATGCCGTGGCGGCTCGTCAGGCCGATCGTCGGCCGCAATCCCACCAGGGCGTTGTGCGAGGACGGTCCGCGGATGGAATTGCCGGTGTCGGTGCCGAGGCCGACGAGACCGAGGTTCGCGGCGATGGCCGCGGCGGTACCGCCGGAGGAGCCCGCAGGGACGCGCTCGAGGTCGTAGGGGTTGCGCGTGATGCCGGCGATCGAGCTTGCCGTAAGATAGGGGCTGAACGCCCACTCGGCCATATTCGATTTGGCGAGAATGACGGCGCCCGCGTTGCGCAGACGCGTGACGATGGTTGCGTCGGTGTCGGGCAGCCAGCCCTTGAGCGCGAGCGACCCCGCGGTCGTCTGCAGGCCCTTCGTCTCGTAGTTATCCTTGACGATCACCGGGACACAATGCAGCGTCCTCAGCTTGCCGGTGCGCTTGAACTCCGCATCCAGCCGGTCGGCGTCAGCACCGACGCTGGTGTTCAACGCCACGATCGCATTGAGGCGCGTCGGCTGGTCGAACGCGCGGATGCGGGTGATATACAACTCGACGACGTCATGGCAGCTGATCTTGCCCGAGCGCAATGCCGAGTGCAGAGTGGCAATAGTGGTCTCGCGCGCGTCGAAATCGCCGCGGGGAGCCGCGATTGTGGCAGTGGCGAGGGACAGGCCGAGAACGGTGGCGAGGGCGCGGAATGGAGCGCGCATAGGGATCCCCTTCGAGGTACTCCTGATGATAGTGTCGTTACCCCTAGTGTTGTCGGTTCCGATCCTTAACCTGGCGGGACCCGGCAAATCCTTCCCTTAATTTGGCGGAGGCGCGAGGGACGGCGGCTAGTCCCAGCCGCGGCCAACCTCGTCGATTGAGCCAAATCCTGGGCTTTCGCTACCAGGGAGCGCGCGCAAAGTGCCCCACTCGGCGCGTCGGGCGCGTTGCGTCTGTTTGTCGGAACACGATTCCATTACGGAGCGCCAATACGGATACCTCCGTGCCGACGCCGCAGGCCCCGTCCACGGCATGGACCCCCACTTTCGCGGCACTTCGCCCGAGAATTGGCGAATGCTGCCTTGGCGTCGATATACTCACTCGATCGCGTCACTTCCAATTCATTCTAATGGTGTGCCTCACGACTCACTCTAGACGTTGGTCAATCTGCTTTGCGGTACTGGTGTTCGCCGCCTCGGGCGCTGTGTCCAGCGCGGAGCAGACGATCGCCCGGGTAGCCGCCTCGGACGACTTTCTGCTTCAGCTCGCGAGCGACCCTCAGATCTCGCCCGATGGCAAGGAGATCGTCTACGTGCGGCAGTTTGCCGACATCATGTCGGACCACCGCTACTCGAACCTGTGGATCGTCGCTGCCGATGGCCGCCAGCACCCGCGTGGACCGCTCATGGCGGGCCGCAGCGGACGGATCGGGCGCGTTCACTCCGGCCCGGATTGCGAGGCCCACGTGCCGAGGCGTGCGAGGAAGCGGTCCGCCTCCTCGAGTGCCGCGCACGCGATCCACTCGTCGGGCCGGTGCGCCTGATTGATCGAGCCGGGACCGCAGATCACGGTCGGTATCCGGCCCCTCTCGAAGATACCTGCCTCGCTGCCGAACGGAATGTGGGTGATCGGCAGCTTGGCCCCGAAGCTCGCCAGCATCTGCATCGAGTCTTCGCCGAGGTTGCTCGCGAAGGGCGGCACGTCCAGCTCGAGTTCGCTCGCGACCTTGAACGCGGCGAACGTCTCGCCCCCGAGGTAGCCCGCCACCCGGTCGCGGATGACGGCCACGTCGTCCTGGCTGGTCGCGCGGTATTCCCAGTGCACGCTGGAACGCTCTGCGACGATGTTCGTGGCCGCGCCACCGGCGATGCGGCCGACGTTCAGCGTGCAGCCGTGACCCGCGATCTGAGGGAGCCTCGCGACGTCGACGATGAAACGAACGAACTCGGCAGCGGCCACGATGGCGTTGACCCCAAGTGACGGGTCGCTCGCGTGGGCCGCGACCCCGCGAAAGCTCGTATGAAGACCGGTCACGCCGTTGTGGGACACGCCGATCCGCATGTCGGTTGGCTCGCCGACGATCGCGAACGCCGGCGCGGGCAGGCTGCCGACGATGCGGTCGACGAGGGCATGGGCACCGAAACAGCCCACCTCCTCATCGTAGGAGAACGCGAAGTGGAGCGGCCGTCGCAGCGCGTGCGGCTTGAAATCGCGAAGCGCCGCGAGGCAGCAGGCAATGAACCCCTTCATGTCGGAGCTGCCACGCCCGTACAGCCGGCCGTCGCGTTCGACGAGCCCGAAGGGATCGCTGGTCCACTCCTGGCCGTCCACCGGCACGACGTCCGTGTGGCCGGACAGCACCAAGCCGCCCGCGCAGTCGGGTCCGATGCTCGCGAGCAGGTTCGCCTTCTCCCTGCCGGCGCTGTAGACGAGTTGCACCCGGGCGCCGCCGGCTTGCAGAAAGTCGGCGACCCACTCGATCAGCGGCAGGTTCGAGTTGCAGGACGTGGTGTCGAACGACACCAGCTTTCGCAGGATCGAGGTCGATGTGTTCGTCATGCCGCCCATCAGAAATAAGGCGCCGTGCGGACCGGTCGCCGAAGCGAGCCGGGAAGCGGGTCACCCTAGGCCAGCCCCATTTTCGCGTAAACTCGATTCTTGCATGTTTGAAGTGCAATTATGCACGAAGGCTCCGAAAGCGACTCGACTGTGCGCCATAGCGCGCGCCGAACGCCCGCAACGCGCGGAAATTGCCCTGATTTAGCGGCACCCTCAGGCACGGCGCAGGCGCCAGCGCATGCCATCTCCGTACCGCGCGGCCCGCTTCGTTAGGTGTTACACAAATTTGACGCTGCGCGCGGAGAGCGAGTAGCTTCGGGGCGTGCTGATCGAATCGTCTCTCTATATTCAATATAAAGATCGGGGTTCGCAATGGATTCAGTGTCGTTTCGCATTCGCACGGCCCTCCCCTTCGGTGTGGCCTGCCTCGTCCTGTCGCCGGCGCTCAGTGCGGCGCCGGCCGTGACGCAAACGGTCTCCGACGAGCTGGCCGAGGTCGTCGTCACCGCGCAGAAGCGCGAACAGCGCGCCCAGGACGTGCCGATCTCGCTGTCGGTGATAGGCGGTGCCGACCTCGACAAGTCGAGCCTCCAGAGCGTGACGGACGCGCTCGGCCTCGTCCCGGGTGTCGCGATCAACCTGACCGGCCAGGGCGGCGAGACGGTGCTCACCATTCGCGGCGTCACGTCCGCGGGCCCCCTGTTTGCCGGCCCGAGCCCGATCGCCTACTACCTCGACGCCGTGCCATTCGGCCTCGTGCGCTCCGCAGTTGAGCCCGACGCGAATACATACGACCTCAAGCAGATCGAGGTGTTGCGCGGCCCGCAGGGCACCTTGTACGGAGCAAGCGCGCTGAATGGCGTCGTGCGTGTGCTCACCAACGACGCGGATCTCAATAACTTCGACTTCAAGACGCGCTCGGGCGCATCGTTCACCGACGGCGGTGCCGGCAACTATCGCGCCGACGCGGCGGTCAACATCCCGATCGTCGAAGGCAAGCTCGCCGCCCGCCTGGTCGTCGGGCGCGAGTCCGACAGCGGCTGGATCGACGCGCCGGTCGGCACCCACATCAACTCCGTCGACTCGGACAACGTTCGGCTCAAGATCGGGGCTCAGGCGACCGACGAGCTGTCGATCAAGCTGTCCAGCATGTACCAGCAGTCGAATCTCGGCGCGCCCCCTCAGGCTGACCACGACTACTCGGCGACGACGCAGCAACAGCCGATCAATACGCACTTCAATGCGCAGGACGTGAAGATCGACTACCAGCTGCCGTCGCTCGCGATCTCGAACTCGACTGCCTACTTCCAGTACCTCAACGACGGCTCGCTCGACATCGCGCCGGGCCAGCCCGTGCCGCCGCTGACGACACGCCTGACCTCGCGCGTGTTCAGCGACGAGATGAACCTCACGTCGAAGCTCGCGGGCCCGTTGCGCTGGTCGGCCGGTGCGTTCTTCCGCGACGCACGCGACACGACTTACCAGACGCTCGGCGACCTGATTCCGGCGCCGGTGGGCCAGGCCGACGCCTCGAAGTCGTGGGCCGTCTTCGGCGAACTGGCGCGGCGCTTTGCCGACAACCGGTGGGAGCTCTCGGTCGGTGCCCGCTACTTCCACGACGACGTCACGCTCGACCAGCTAATTCTGTTCGGCGAGCCACCCGGCACGCCGCTGATCCACGTCAAGAACACGTTCCACGCGACGACGCCGCGGGTCGTGCTCAGCTGGTTCCCGGACCACGACTACACGATGTACGCGTCGTATTCCGAGGGCTTCCGCAGTGGCTTCGCGCAGAGCGAGCTCGTGATTCTGGCCGCGCCACAGTTTGGACCGGTGAGCCCGGACAAGCTGCACAACTACGAGATCGGCGGCAAGGGCACGACGTTAGACGGCAAGCTGGTGTTCGACGCGGCCGTCTACTACATGAAGTGGGACGATATCCAGGAGACCCTGGGCATTCCGGTGCCTGGCAGTACCGCGTACATCGTCACGAACGTCAACGGCAAGTCGGCGAGCGGCATGGGCGTCGATCTCGCCGCCACCATCCGGCCGATCGAGGGCCTGTCGTTCGGGATCAACTTCAGCTGGAACGGCCTCAAGGAAGACGCTGCCGTCTACTCCGGCGGCGCCCTGCTGTTCCCGAGCGGCTCGCGCATCGACGCGTCCCCGGCATACACCGCCGGCGCCAACCTGCAGTACAGCTTCCCATTCGGCGGAAGCGGCTGGAGCGGTCAGTTCCAGGCGATTGGTCGCTACACCTCCGTCCAGACGCAGACGCACACCTCGGTCGGCGTGAACACGCCGCCAGTCGTCGTCAACAGCGACACTATCACCACGGCCCGCGTGGCCTTTTCGGTGTCGGCGCCGACCCACTGGCGCGTGATGCTGTACAGCGACAACGTCGGTAACAACCAAGGCGTGCCGCTGCCGTCGTCAACGCCGTACTCGAGCATCAGCCAGCGGCCGCGCACGACGGGCCTGCAGCTGGACTATCGCTTCAAGTGAGGTCCGCCGCCTGGAGTGCCAGACGACAGGTTCAGAACATTTCGAGGGGGTTAGAGCTCATGCGCCGTATCGTCAGTGTCGCCCTGACCGCTTTACTGGCCTGCGCCGGCGCGCACGCCGGAACCCGTGTCCTGGAGCCTAAGGACCTGTTCCAGATGCACTGGGCGAGCGACCCGCAGATCCGCAAGGACGGGACGCAGATTGTCTACGTGGGGAACCACAACGACATCATGACCGACGAGGTCACGCAGTCACTGTGGCTCGTGGACGCGGCGACGGGCGCGCAGACGCCACTGACCCACAGCTCGGGTCATTACGGCTCGCCGCGCTGGTCGCCGGACGGGTCGAAGATCGCTTACGTCGCGACCGGCGCGGACAGCAAGACGCAGATCGTCATGCACTGGATGCACGGCGAGACGGCGACGCTCACGCACCTCACCGAGGCGCCGAGCGAACTCACCTGGTCACCGGACGGCAAGCAGATCGCCTTCATCATGCTGACGCCGACGCCCGGGCCGACCATCGGCAAGCCGGTCGCGAAGCCCGCCGGCGCCCAGTGGGCCGCGGGGCCGGTGGTCACCAATGACCTCAACTTCCGCGCCGACGGCTCTGGGCTCGATCCCTACGGCTACCGCCACGTCTACGTCCTGACGGTGGAAGGTGGCGGCGCGCCCCGCCAGCTGACTTTCGGGCCCTACAGCGAGGCTGGCCCGCTCGGCTGGTCGGCGGACGGCCGCTTGCTCTACTTCGCCGGCAACCGCAATGACAACTGGAAGCGCGAGCCGGAGGATTGGGCGCGACACACGTCGATGACGCTCAGCATCTTCAGCGTGAATCTCGCAGACGGCAACCTGACCCAGCTCTCGCACGAGGTCGGGCCCTACCATGCGCCGCGCGTGTCACCGGACGGCAAGCTGATTGCCTACCTTGGTTACTCGGACAAGCATCTCGGCAACCAGAACGTGCGGCTCAACGTGATGGAAGCGGACGGCAAGAACACACGCGTCATTGGCGAGTCGCTCGACCGGTCGATCACCGACTGCGAATGGGCGGCGGATGGCCGCAGCCTCGACGTCGAGTACGTGGACCACGGCATCACCAAGATCGCACGAATGGGGCTCAACGGGCGCCTGGAGACCCTGATCGCGAATGTGGCTTCCGTCTTCGGACCGGTCCAGCTGCCGTACTCGGGCGGTGAGTTCACCCTCTCGAGCAAGGGAGCGATCGCCTACTCGGGCGGCGGTGCGGATCAGCTGCCCGAGGTGTACCTCGCCAAGGACGGCAAGTCGCAGCGCCTGACGAATCTCAACGCCGAGCTCCTCTCCGAGGTGACGGTCGGCAAGCTCTCGGCCCTGCCGGTCAAGTCGTCGTTTGACGGCCGCGACATCGACGCCTGGGAAGTGCTGCCGCCGGGCTTCGATTCCACCAAGAAGTATCCGCTGATCCTCGAGATCCACGGCGGACCGTACGCCAGCTACGGACCGACCTATTCCGCGGAATACCAGCTCTACGCGGCTGCCGGCTACATCGTCGTCTACGGCAATCCGCGCGGCTCGACATCCTCCGGCGAGGAGTTCGCGAACACGATCCACAACAACTATCCGAGCCATGACTACGACGATCTCATGAGCATCGTCGACGCGGCGATCGCGCGCGGCGGCGTCGATGCCGAAAACCTCTTCGTCACCGGCTCCTCCGGGGGCGGCGTACTCACGTCCTGGATCGTCGGCAAGACACACCGCTTCCGGGCTGCCGTGACGCAGCGGCCTGTGGTCAACTGGACGAGCTGGCTCCTGACCGCCGACATGGGTTCCTTCGGTGCCCGGTATTGGTTCAAGCATCTGCCGTGGGAGGACCAGGACACGTACTGGAAGCTCTCGCCGATCTCCCTGATCGGCAACGTCACGACCCCGACGATGGTCGTCGTCGGCCTCAGTGACCTGCGCACGCCCGTTTCCGAGGCCGAGCAGTACTACCAGGCGCTGCAGCTTCAGGGCGTTCCGACGACGCTCTACGAGATCCCGGGAGCCGCGCACGGTCTGATCAAGCCATCGCAGTTCGCCGAGGAACACTCGGCAATCATCGAGTGGTTCGATCGCTACCGGACGACCGCGAAGCACTAGATCCCGCGCGAAGCGCGGACGTGGCCGGATGGCGGATGGAGGATGGAGGAGATACTAGCGCAGCGAGGCAGGCACATCTGCCTTGTCGCGGGTTCCGCGCCACGACCGGACCGCGCTGCTCCCCGGCTGCCAGTTCCGTTCTAGAGGTGCGCGTGCCGTTCCCGCAGCCCGTGGCGCGCGTGGCAAATCAGCGTCGCGAATGCCTCCGCCCGCGCCAGCTGGCCCTGCGATCCCGAGCCATCGATGAACATCTTCGCGGAGGGCATTCCGCCCGGGATCGGCGGTCGGCAGGTCGGACTTCCGGTGAGGCGCGCCGCGGCCCGGGTGCGCGTTGGAGATACAGGGGGATACATGATCGGTAGTCGTCTGATGCTGGTCGCGGTGCTCGCCGGCGCGATGTCCGTCGCGATGTCCGTCGCGGGCGGCGCCGAACCGCCGGCACTGTTCGCGTTGCACTGTGGCCATGTGCTCGATGCCGCGGCGGGCAAGATGCTGGGCGCGGCGACCATCGTCGTCGACGGCAAGCGCATACGCGAGCTCGCCGCGGGGGAGGCCGCCTACGCTGGCGCCGTGGATGTCGACCTGACTGGCGAAACGTGCCTGCCCGGACTGATCGACAGCCATACGCACCTGACCGTGGAATGGTCGCCAACGGTCTATCAGGAGCGCTATCACTGGAATCCGGCCGACTACGCCGTACGCTCGACGGTATTTGCGCGGCGCACACTGCTGGCCGGGTTCACCACGGTGCGCAACCTCGGCGACATCGGCGATCAGGATTCCATCGCGCTGCGCAACGCCATCAACGCCGGCGTCGTTCCCGGGCCGAGGATCCTGAGCGCCGGCAAGCCGATCGGCTCTTCGGGCGGTCACGCCGACACGACCAATGGCATGCGTGCCGATCTCGCCGGTGACCCGGGGCCGGGCGACGGCATCATCAACAGCCCCAGCGATGCGATCAAGGCGGTGAGGCTGCACTACAAGGCCGGCGCCGACGTGATCAAGATCATGCCGTCGGGCGGTGTGCTCGACGAAGGCGGCAGTGGCGAGAATCCGCAGCTGACGCTTGAGGAAATCCAGGCGCTGGTCGCCGCCGCCCACGACTATGGCTGAGCCGTTGCGGCCCATGCGCACGGGTCGGAGGCGATCCGGCGCGCCGTCATCAGCGGCGTCGACTCCATCGAGCATGACACGTTCCTCAACGACGAGGACATGCGGCTGATGAAGGAGCGCGGCACCTGGCTCGTGCCGACGATCAGCGCAGGCGCCTACGTCGCGGATAAGGCGCGGGCGCCCGGCTATTTCCCGCCGCAGGTGGCCGCCAAGGCGGCGGCGATCGGCTCGCAGATCCTGGGCGCGGCCGGGCGTGCCTACAGGGCGGGCGTGCGCATCGCGTTCGGCACCGATGCCGGCGTCTATCCCCATGGCCAGAACGCCCACGAGTTCGAACTCATGGTGCAGGCAGGCATGCCGCCGATGTTCGTGCTGCAGTCCGCCACGATCCGCGCCGCCGAACTGCTGCGGCGGGACAAGGAAGTCGGCAGCGTAAGCGCCGGCAAGCTCGCCGATGTCGTGGCGGTGCCCGGCGATCCGCTGAAGGACATTGCGGTGATGCGGCGCGTATCCTTCGTGATGAAGGATGGCGTCATCTACAAGCGCAGCGGAGTAGCAGTCTCCATCGAACCCTGAGGGCAGTCACGCGCGGGCGGCCGGCCCCAGCGCAACTTGGCACGTTTGCGCCATGCCGGCAAAGCCTGGTCGTGCCCTCAGGCCTGACGGCAAGGATCGGCATCAGTAAGGACTCTCGCGTGGCGCGCTGGACGGATCGATTTGATGTCACGGAATGTGAATTGATGGCGTTCTCGCGCGATCACTGTCTTCCAACTCGTTTGCAAGATTTTGTGTCAATGGGCGAAGAAGAACCAAAGTCCTATTTATCGACGAATCCTATCGTGGGGCCATTGTAGCGGGCAATTGACGCCGTCGAGACGAGCTGCTGAATATCATGACGCATCGTACTCGGTGCGTGTGGCCATCGGCGTCTGCGGACTTCACCGATCGCGGCCAGCGGCCCGGCGCCCACGTTCATTGACGGGGTCGCCGCGACGATCGAGATAGCCGCGCAATCGTTGTGCCGACGAACTGGCGGGGACGCAGGATCAATCGGAGTAGTCACCGGTGCAATCTATACAGAATGTCCCCGTTGCCATCGGCGCGCTGGTGCGAACGGCGCTCGTTGTGGGCCTGCTGTGGCAGCCCCCGGTCGCGACGGCCGCCGACATGCACGCGTCCGGTCGCCACGCGGCCAAGGCCACCGAGATTGCCGAAGGCCGCTCGGCGTTCCGCACGAACTGTGCGCCGTGCCATGGCCTCACCGCACGCGGCGGCGGACGCGGCCCGGATCTCACTTCGGGCAACTGGGCGCACGGCGGCACTGACCCGGAGATCTTCCGAACGATCACCCGCGGCGTCCCCGGCACTGAAATGCCCGCCAACGTGCTCGATGACGCGGAGGTCCGCGCCATCATCGCGTTCCTGCGGTCGCTGGCGCCGCCGGCGCACGCGGTCGTCGCCGGCGATCCGGGGCGCGGCCGGCAGATCTTCGCGGGCAGTGCCGGCTGTGCAACGTGCCACATGGTCGACGGCAGCGGTGGCCGGCTCGGACCCGACCTGTCCCGCGTCGGCGCCGCGCGCGCCGTGGCGTACCTCGTCGATTCGATCCGCGAGCCGGACAAGGAACTCACCGGCGGCGCGACCGATCCGAACAACCACTACGGGCTGCCGCTTCCGTACGACACCGTGACGGTCGTGATGCCCGGCGGAGAGCGCATGGTCGGCGTGGCCCGCAATGAGGACACGTTCTCCATTCAGCTCATCGCGGTGGACCAGAGCCTGCACTGCTTCCTGAAGAAGGATGTCCGGGAAGTCGTCCATGAGCGCAAGTCGCTGATGCCGGCCTACCCGGAAAGTGCCCTGAGCGCGTCGCAGCTGCAGGATCTGCTGGCCTATCTCGTGACGCTGGGACCGGACCGCCGTGCGGCGGTGAGGGACTCGCGATGAAGAAGCTCTGTCTGCTGCTGCTGGCCGTGGCGACCTTCGCAGCCCATTCCCAGGTGGCGTACGAGCGCATCGTCGGCGCAGCCGACGAGCCGCAGAACTGGCTGACGTACTCCGGGCGGTATGCGGGCTGGCGGCACAGCACGCTGCGCCAGATCGACGCCGGTAACGTGTCTAGGCTCTCGATGCAGTGGACCTTCCAGGTCGCCGATCTCGGCCAGTTCGAGACCACGTCGCTCGTCGTCGACGGCATCCTGTACGGCACCGGGCAGAATGACCGCGCATTTGCTCTCGACGCGCGCACCGGGCGCACCGTGTGGCGCTATCAGCGCCATCTGCCGGACAAGGTGCAGCCGTGCTGCGGCGCGGTCAATCGCGGCTTCGCCATCCTCGGTGATCGCCTCTTCATGGCGACGCTCGACGCTCACGTCATCGCGCTAGATACCAAGACCGGGAATCTGCTCTGGGACGTGACCGCCGCCGACTATCGGCAGGCCTACACGTTTACGGTGGCGCCGCTCGCCGTCAAGAACGCCGTGATCGTCGGCGTCTCCGGCGGTGAATTCGGGGTCCGGGGATTCATCGACGCGTACGACGCGACGACGGGCCGGCGCCTGTGGCGCTTCGACACGGTTCCGGGTCCGGGCGAGCCCGGTCACGAGACTTGGGCAGGCGACACCTGGAAGTTCGGCGGTGCGCCGGCCTGGATCACGGGCTCCTACGATCCCGAGCTCAACCTGCTCTACTGGCCGACTGGCAACCCGTCGCCAAGCAACTATGGCGGCGACCGTAAGGGCGACAACCTCTACAGCAATTCGATGCTGGCGCTCGACCCGGATACGGGCAAGCTGAAATGGTACTACCAGTTCACGCCGCACGACCTGTATGACTACGACGCCACGCAGATCCCGGTGCTCGTCGACGCCGTCTGGCACGGCCACCCCCGCAAGCTGCTGGTCCAAGCCAACCGCAACGGCTTCCTGTACGTGCTCGACCGCGTCGACGGCACGTTTCTGTCGGCTAAACCGTTCGGCAACGTCACCTGGGCCACGGCTATCGATGCCGCGGGCAGGCCCGTCCTCAATACGGGCCTCAAGGGCAGCGCGGACGGCACGCGGGTCTGCCCCGGCGCGGCAGGACTCACGAATTGGTATTCACCGTCCTACGACCCCGTGACACAGCTGCTGTACGTGGCAACCTCGAACGAGTGCGACGTCTTCACGAGCTCGCCGCAGCCCTACCGCGCAGGACACGACTTCCTGGGCAGCATCTACGTCCCGGACCCGGAGCGGCGGCCGAGCGGAGCACTCAAGGCGATCGACGTCCTGAGCGGAGAGGAAAAGTGGTCCTTTCCCTACTTCACCAATCCCAACGGCGGTGCCCTGTCGACGGCGGGCGGCGTCGTGTTCGCCGGGGATTCGGACGGCAACTTCATCGCTCTGGACGCGTCGACGGGTCACGACCTGTGGCACATCCAGCTGGGGGCAGCCATCTACTCGACGGCGGTCACCTATGCGCTCGACGGCAGGCAGTACGTGGTGATCCCGGCGGGATCGGGGCTGTTCGCTTTCGCAGTGCCGCAGCAATAGGCCATCGCGCAGACCGCTGCGCGTTGATTCGCTGCGAGACCTCGAGGAGAGTCGAAGATGCTGCTTCGGAGTGCCGTCGGTCCCTCCTTCGCGGCATCGCCATCGCGAGCGTTTTGCCTCGACCGCCCGGCCACGCCGCGCCTGCGAAACCGAAGATCCAGCGACCACCGCTCGCCAAGCTGCCGATCGTCGCGCGGATTAAGGTGCCCGTCGGTCCACGATGGCTCGAGACGGGGTTCGATTACGTGTGGCTGACCAAGATCAAGAGCAAGACGGTTGTCGGTGTCACGAGATCGTGTCAGATTGACAGCTTAGTGCGTCAGAAAACGGATGCGCTTTCGCGCAAACGCTCTGTTTTCCGCGACATCTGCATCGGATCAAGTGCGCGCGCGTCCCTGTTAGCGACAGACTAAAGTGACAATTGAGCTCGTTGAAGACTCATTCCGCCGTGCAGCAAAGTCGGTTCGCCGTGATCTCGCTTCTCGCTTTTCACCATGGTGTTCAATGTCTTGCGCCTTTCGAGTTGGTGACAAGATCTAATGTCGTAACTGACAGTATCTACAGTTAACGACACCGCAACTGGAGCGCGACGGTCACCTTGAAGGAAAATCACGAACTCGTGCGCGAAGGACCTTATCGCTGGATCCGCCACCCGATCTACACCGGCATCTTGCTGGGATTCGTCGGTTCGGCGATCGCGCGGGATGAATGGCGGGGCGTACTCGCCGTGGTCATTGCGGGCGCGGCGCTCTGGCGCAAATTGCGCATGGAAGAACGCTGGATGCTCGGGCTGTTCGGCGAGCAATATGAACAGTATCGCCGCGATACCTGGGCACTGATCCCGTACCTGCTGTAGAAGGCGAGGCCTTCATCAAGGATCCACATGTCGAGCAAGCTACTGATTGCACTCCTCGCCGCCATCGCGATGGCGCCGTCGCTGGCACGGGAATCCGCCGCGCCGACGCTGCCTACACTGGCGCAAGTGTATGGCGGCGCCATGCTGCCGGGTGATGCCGTACACGCGCTGTCGCACACCGAGCAGCTGCTGCCGGTGCGCATCGTCCACCGCGGTGGTCCGGTGCGACCCTTGCCCAAGCGCGCGGCCGCGTTGCCCGCCATCCGATTCGAGGACAAGTGCAGCACGTTGGACTTGTACGACTACATGGCCACCAATCGCGTCGCGGGGCTGTTGATCTTGAAGAATGGCGAAGTGGCGTTCGAGCAGTATGAGTTGGGTGCGAATCCCGGCACGCACTGGTCGTCCTGGTCGCTGGCGAAATCCATCACCTCCACGCTCACGGGCGCGGCCATTGCCGATGGCTTGATCAACAGCGTCGACGATCCGGTGACGCGCTACGTGCCGGTGCTGCGCGGCGGCGTGTACGAGGGCGTCACCATCCGGCAGATCCTGACCATGAGCTCCGGCGTGAAGTGGAACGAAACCTACACCGATCCCACCTCCGACCGCCGCCAGTTGCTGCAGCGGCAGATCGCGCAGAAGCCGGGAGAAATGTTGAAGTTCATGAGTTCACTCGGGCGCGCCGGTCCGCCGGGAAGCATCTGGAACTACAACACGGGCGAGACCGTGGTGCTGGGCGCCGTCATCGAAGGCGCCACGCATCGGCCGCTCGCCGAGTATCTGACGCAGAAGATCTGGTCCAAGGCTGGCATGGAGCACGATGCCACGTGGTGGGTTGAAAGCCCCAATGGAATGGGTGTCGCCGGTACCGGTCTTGCCGCCACGTTGCGCGACTATGCCCGCTTCGCGCTCATCGTGGCCGCCGATGGCCGCGTCGATGGCGTGTCGCTCGTGCCGCCGGGCTGGTTCGACGAGGCCAGCAAGGCGCACGAGATCGGCGGCAAGCGCGTCGGCTACGGCTTCATGTGGTGGGTGCCGGAGAGCAAGCATCCGCTGACCGAGGGCGCGTTCGAAGGCGAGGGCATTTTCGGCCAGTACCTCTACGTGAACCGGCGCGAGAATCTGGTCATCGTCGTGCTCAGCGCACGCTCCAAGCCCTCCAGCTCCGTGCAGATCGATGACGACGCCTTCTTCCAGGCTGTGACCCTGGCGCTGCACTGAAGTTCGCTGGTCGATGAGCGGGCGGGAACGCGCCGCACGCTCGTGACATCTATTCTCCTGAACACACCCTTTGGGCGCTGCACCGCCGCAGGGCGCCCCATGACAGCAGGAGAATTCGTATGTTTTATCGCACTGCACTCGTCGTACCCATCCTGAGCCTTGCCGCCGCTGCAACCTGGGCGGCAGCGGGTCCAAGCGACCCACAGATTGCCGCCATCGTGGTGACGGCCAATCAAGTGGACATCGATGCCGGCAAACTGGCGCAGAAGCACGCTCACTCGCCACTGGTCAGGGAGTTCGCCCAGCGCATGGTCACCGACCACAGCGGCGTGAACAAATCCGCCACCGAACTGGTCACGCGCTTGCACGTGACACCGGAGTCCAATGCCACGAGCCAGGGATTGCAGCAGGGAGGCGATCAAAATCTGGCCAACTTGAAATCGCTCAAGGGCGATGCCTTCGATCGCGCCTATGTCGATCACGAGATCGCGTACCATCAGGCGGTTCTGGATGCGGTGGACGGCACGCTCATTCCCAGCGCGCAAAACGCCGATCTCAAGGCTTTGCTGGTGAAAGTGCGGCCCGCCTTCGTCGCGCACTTGGAGCATGCCAAGACGCTGCAGTCTGCATTGAGCAAACCCTGAGAACGTCCGCATGAATCGGCGCGCCAGCCCTCCGTGTCGAGAGCACTTCCCCCTCCTTGCCTGTGCTGCGGCTTTGGCCGGCGCGCTTTTCATGGACCCGGCCGCAGCGGCCGTAATGCCCAGGACTCACACCATCGTCATCGAGAACATGCGCTTCACGCCCGCAGCGGTGAACGTGCACCGCGGGGACCGCGTGGTGTGGATCAACAAGGATCTGTTTCCGCACACGGTCACCTCCGATACGCGGCGCTTCGAATCCGGTGACATCGCTGCATCGGCGTCCTGGTCCTACCGCGCCACGACTGCGGGCGAGTATGCTTATTCCTGCCGGCTCCACCCCGGCATGAAGGGCCACTTCACGGTGCAGCCATGACCTTACCGCTTGCATCCACGGGCGCCTCGGACGAAGCGTCGCTGATCCGCCGCGTCGCGGAAGGAGACCGCAGTGCCTTCGAGTCCCTGATGCGCCAGCACAATCGTCGCCTGTATCGCCTGGCGCGCGCCACGCTGCGCGACGCCAAGGAGGCGGAGGATGCGCTTCAGGATGCCTATCTGCAGGTGTGGCGGTCGATCGGACAGTTCCGCGGCGACGCCGCCTTGTTCACGTGGTTGTCGCGACTGGTGTTGAATGTCTGCCTGGCGCGGCTGCGTCGCGATTCCCGCCGCCAGAACGTGGTCAACATGGTGCAGGCCACCTCGACGCCCGAAGCCGAGCACGTACCGGCCGCTGAATCGGACCGCCCCGATCAGACGCTGGCGCGCGGGCAACTGCGCGAATTGCTGGAACGCAAGCTCGATGCATTGCCGGAAGGCTTCCGCGTGGTGTTCGTGCTGCGCTCGGTGGAGGACATGAGCGTGGAGGAGACGGCCCTGGCGTTGGACATACCCCAAGCCACGGTGCGCAGCCGGCATTTCCGCGCCAAGAGCCTGCTACGCGATGCTTTGGCTCAGGAAATCGATTTGGCCGAACGTGACGTGTTCGATTTCGGTGGCGAGCATTGCAATCGTGTGGTTGCGGCGGTCTTGGCGCGGATCTGACCGCTCAGTTCACGAGGAGGGCGGGCACTGCTGCTGCTCGCCCCAGCTGAACGTGACGGCATACGTCCAGCCGATGTTCTGCTTTTCACCCGCAGCTTCCAGGTTGGCCTGATAGTCGCCCTTGCAGGGGTCGCCTTGATTTCGCTGCCAAAAGTGCCGGTAGCGAGGCCCCATATCTCCCGTGAGATTTCGGGGGTCGGTTCTCCAGGTCATTGATCCGATTGTGGTTCCTGTTCGCTGTGAGCATGGCGTATTTCCGCGGAACCGGAGTTGAGTCAGCGGCCGTTGGCGGCTGATTTCCGTGCCGCAAGTGACGGCAGCAGGCGGTCGGCGTAGTCATCGATCGGGAAGCGGAACACGCCGCGCAGATTGATGCCCTCCGTACGGGTCGGGGCGACGCGGCCGATGAGCTCGGGCGGCACGGCGGTTGCGCGTCGCGCACCCCAGTGGTCGAGGACTGCCTGCATCTTCGTGGTGTTCCAGGCCATCAGGATGTTGGCGAGGAGGCTCAGGGCATCGGCGACGGCCCGCATCTCGTCGTCGCGCTTGGCCTGGTAACCGGCGACGCGCCCGGCGTAGATGGCGCGCTTCAGAGCGTTCACCGCTTCGCCACGGTTGAGTACGCGCAGCAGCTCGCGGCGGAAGCTCGCGTTGACCAAGTAGTCGGCGAGGAAGACGGTCCGCAGGAGCTTGCCGAGCTGCACCATCGCCTCGTAGAGCGGGTCGCCGCGGGATGCAGACCCATAGCGGGCCGTGACGTGGACGGCGCTGGTATGCCCGCTATGCACGGACGCGACCAGGTACACGATCGCCTTCCAGTGGTCGACGATCTTGCCAAGGTCGATCTGTGCGTGGCAGATCGACCGGATGGTCTCGGGAACCTCCGTGCCGCGCGGTACGAACAGGTGCCGATCCTTGAGCGCCTTCAGGCGCGGGCACAGATCGAATCCGAGCAGACGGGCAAGTGTCATCGCGACGTCGGTGTAGCCGTGCGTGTCGACGGCCAGCTGGGAGGTCTCGAGCCGCTCATCCCGGACGACGCCGTCGATCGCGGCACCGGCCTGGCGCTCATTGAGCACGATCGGCTGGGCGTAGGAGATGCCCCAGTTATAGCGGACGTGGGAGTAGATGCCGATCGAGGGAGTCTGCCGGCGCGGGTCGACGCGCGCCTGCCAGACACGCT
>JANXUT010000090.1 GCA_025356075.1 Pseudomonadota bacterium
CCAGCGCACGCATAACAGGATTATATCGGCATCGAATACGCAACCGCGGAACATCGGATCCCGGTCGATCGGCTTCGTCATGTGCCATTCCTTGGCTGAAGGCCGCGAACGATACCGGAAATGACCGCCGATGCACCAGAACCCGAATTTTGCGTCATGGCCGAACTCAAGAACGCGCTGCGTGCCGGGGATGTCTGGGTGCCCGGCAGTCGTCAGTTTCGCGACTTCGACGAGTATTTGATCGAGCGCGAGGCCTTCACGGCGCAGACGGCCGCTGCGGTGACCGGACTGGCCGTGGCAACGGATGCCGGGAGTTATCTCGAGGAGCGCCTCGCCACCCTGAATCGCGAACTCACGCTCACGAATCAGCTGGCACGCAACGGCAAACTGCCGGATGTCGAGCTCACCGACAAGAGCCTGAAGATAAAACCGCTCGACGATGCCGTGCCGCCGGCGGCCGAGCGCCTGATCCGGGATGCCAACGCGCTGCTTCCCCACGTCAAGATCACCGATCTATTGCTCGAGGTCGATCGGTGGACCGACTTCTCGAGCCACTTCACGCACCTGAAATCACGGGAGCCGGCGCGGGATCGAGCTTTGTTGCTGACCGCCATCCTCGCCGACGGCATCAATCTCGGACTGACCAAGATGGCCGAGGCCTGTCCCGGGACCAGCTTCGCGAAACTCTCCTGGCTCTCGAGCTGGCACGTGCGCGACGAAACCTATGCCCAGGGCCTCGCCGCGCTCATCAATTACCAGCACCGGCTGCCGTTCGCGGCGAACTGGGGTGAAGGCACGACATCCTCCTCCGACGGCCAGCGCTTTCGCGCCGGCGGCCGTGGGGAGGCGATCGGGCACGTCAACGCCCGCTATGGCGACGATCCCGGTGTGCTGTTCTATACGCACGTTTCAGACCAATACGGTCCCTATCACACCAACGTGATCCACTCGCCGATCCGAGAGACGCCACCTATGTCCTCGACGGCCTGCTGTATCACGAGTCGGAGCTGCGCATCGAGGAGCACTACACCGACACGGCCGGGTTTACCGACCATGTGTTCGCGCTGTGTCCGCTGATCGGGTTCCGCTTCGCGCCGCGTATCCGTGATCTCGCCGACAAACGCCTCTATGTTCCGGGAAAATCCAATCAATGGCCGGCACTCGAGTCAATGATCGGGCGCTCGCTCAACGTGAAACTCATCGAGCAGGCCTTCGATGAGATCCGGCGACTGGCGGCCTCCATCAAACAGGGCACCGTCACCGCGTCGCTGATTTTGCGCAAGCTATCGAGCTATCCGCGTCAAAACAGCCTGGCGCTCGCGCTCCGGGAGCTGGGCCGGATCGAGCGAACACTGTTCATGTTGCAATGGCTCCGTGATCCGGCCTTGCGGCGGCGGGTCACCGCGGGGCTCAACAACGGCGAGTCCCGAAACGCCCTCGCGCGTGCCGTGTTCCTGAACCGTCTGGGCGAGATCCGCGATCGGTCTTTCGAGAATCAGCGCTATCGCGCCAGCGGATTGAACCTGGTCGTGGCGGCCATCACGTTGTGGAACACCGCGTATCTCGACCGTGCCGTCAAGGCACTGCGAGAGGATCGCCCCGTCGAGGATCAGCTACTACAGCACCTGTCGCCGCTGCCCTGGGACCACACCCACTTGACCGGGGACTACCATTGGCACGCCAACAAGCGAGTCGCCAAGGGCGGATTTCGGCCGCTTCGCCAGCGAAAAACGCAGCCGACCGAATCTTAGCGTGCTAAAAACTCCGTTTATTGAGGTGACCCCAAGTACTACTACATCAGCGGCAGGTTCGAGTTGCAGGAGGTGGTGTCTAACGACACCAGCCGTCGCAGTATCGAGGTCGATGTGCTCGTTATGCCATCGATCAGAACAAAAGGCGCCGTGCGGATCCGTCGTCGGAGCGCGTCCGTAGGCGGACCGCTAAGTAGACCATGCTAGACGATCGCCATTTTCCGGTAAACTCGATTATTGCATGTTATGAATGCAATTATGCACGGCAGCGGTGGACGTGATTTAACTGTGTGTCCCGGAGGGCGCCTGCGGCCGTTCAATGCCCGTAAATTCCAATGATTTCGCCTCCCGAGGCACGGCGCCGGCGCCGGCGCGCTCCATTTCCTTACGGCGGAAGGCACGATCCTGACGCGTTACAAAAAATTGACCGTGCGTGCGAGCGAGGGTAGTTTCTAAACAGCGCTGATCGAACCATCTCTCTAAACTGGTTACTAAAAGACGGGGTTCTCAATGACTTCTGTACCACTTCGTACCGTCCTTCCCGTGGGTGTGGCCTGCCTAGCGCTGTCTCCGGCAGTCGGTGCGGCGGCGTCTGTAACGCCATCGTCCTCCGACGTGTTGATGGAGGTGGTTGTCACCGCGCAGAAGCGAGAACAGCGCGCCCAGGACGTCCCCATCTCTCTGTCGGTGATCGGTGGCGCGGAACTCGATCGTTCGAGCCTTCAGAGTGTGTCCGACGCTCTCGGTCTGATCCCGGGCGTCGCCGTGAACGTCCTTGGCCAGGGCGGAGAGACATCGCTCACGGTTCGCGGTGTGACCGCGTCCGGCCCGCTGTTCGCCGGCCCAAGCCCCATCGGCTACTACCTGGATTCGGTACCCTTTGGTCTTGTTCACTCGGCGATCGAGCCGGATGCCAATACCTACGACTTGAAGCAGCTTGAGGTGCTCCGCGGTCCGCAGGGCACCCTGTACGGTGCGAGCGCCCTGAACGGCGTCGTGCGTGTGCTCACAAACGACGCGGATCTCAATAATTTTGAGCTCAAGGCTCGAGCGGGGCTTTCGACCACCGAGCATGGTGGCGGTAGCTATCGCGGCGATTCGGCGGTCAACATTCCCATCGTTGACGGCCGCTTGGCCGCGCGTTTGGTCGTTGGCCGGGAGTCCGATAGCGGCTGGATCAATGCGCCGATCGGTACGCACATCAACAGCATCGATACGGATAGCGTTCGTTTGAAGATTGCGGCGCTGCCGACCGATGATTTGTCGATCAAGCTGTCGAGCAGCTACCAAGGGACAAAGATCGGCGCGCCTTCAAGTGGCGACAACGATTACTCTCACACCGCACAGCAGCAGCCGATCAACACGCACTTCAATACCCAGAGCCTTGTGGTCGATTACCAGCTGCCGTCGGTGACGATTTCGAACTCCACGGCCTATTTCCAATACCTCAACGATGGCTCGCTAGATATTTTGCCGGGCTTAACCTTGGGCGATATTTTCCCCCCGTCCACGCTCAGTACTTATGGGCTTACGCCTGGCGCGGCGATTCCCCCTTTGACCACTCGCCTGACGTCGCGAATCTTCAGTGATGAGCTCAATCTGACCTCGAAGCTAACGGGTCCGTGGCGCTGGTCGGCCGGATTGTTCTATCGCGACGCGACGGACTCGAACTTCCAGACGCTCGGCCCGGTGGGGTTGTTTATTCCGGGCAACGTGGGCGAGAAGGACACCTCGAAGTCCGTCGCGCTGTTTGGCGAAGTGGGGAGGCGCTTTGCTGACAATAAGTGGGAGATCGCGGTTGGCGCGCGCTACTTCCGTGACGATTTGTCCTTGGACGAGACGTCGTTGTTTGCGGCACCCGCCGGGACGCCGTTACTCCACGTCAAGGACAGGTTTACCGCGACCACACCGCGCGTGGTTTTGAGCTGGTTTGCGAGCCGCAACCTCACGATGTATGCCTCATACTCGGAGGGGTTCCGCAGCGGTTTCCCGCAGCAGTCGATCGTGCTTGAAGTGGCGCCGAGCTATGGTCCTGTCGATCCGGACAAGCTCCATAACTACGAAATTGGAGCCAAGGGCAGCGCATTCGACGGCAAGTTGGTGTTTGACTCCTCCGTGTACTACATGAAGTGGGACAAGATCCAGGAGACGCTCGGGATCGCGGTTCCTCCTTCCAATGCGTACATCGTGGTGAACGTTAACGGCAAGTCGGCCAGCGGCATGGGTGTGGACCTCGCGGCCACGGCGCACCTGGCGGAAGGTCTCACCTTCGGCATTAACTTCAGTTACAACAACCTGAAGGAAGATGCTGCGGTGCTGTCGCAGGGTTCGATCCTATTCCAGAAGGGTTCTCGCATCGACGCCTCGCCGGCCTATACCGGGGGCGCGAACCTGCAGTACAACTTCCCATTAGGTCAGAGCGGTTGGAGCGGGCAGCTTCAGGCCATCGGTCGCTATACGTCCTCGCAGAATCAGAGCCATGTAGATGCCAGTGCTCAGCAAGGCGTCTCCCTCGTGGGTGATGCCATCACGACGGGTCGCGTATCGCTTGCGTTGTTGGCGCCGTCCCACTGGCGCGCGACACTCTATTGCGACAACGTGAACAACAACCGCGGCGTGCCGTTGCGGGGTACCACGCCTGAATTGAACCCGAGCACGCGTCCGCGCACCTCGGGTGTGCAGCTCGAATACAGCTTCAAGTAGTCGAGTGCAGAGGGCGGGCGGTTCGTTCGATGATCTAGCGTGGTGAGGTTGAGATCACGCGCCGGGTCTATGGCATTGCCCTGAAAGCCCTGCTGGCGTGCGCATCCGCGCACGCCAGCAGGGCCTTGCAGCCGCGGGATGTTTTCGGGTGCACTGCGCGATTGACGTTCAGATCCACCGCATTGGCGGGCAGTTCGTCTATGCGCGCAGCGCCAACGATGTAATGACCGATCAGGTCGTTCAGTCCCTGTGGTTGATTGACGCGGGCACCGGGGTTCACACGCCCGTTACGGAAGGGCAGCGGCATTACCGGTCGCTCCGATGGTTGCCGGACGGAACGCGCATCGTGTAGCTGGCCACCGGCGCCGGCCAGCGCCGACGGGCGCAAGCAGATAGTTGTGCTCTGCCTGCGCGGCGATAGGGCGGTCCCCGCGCCGACCCGTAGGTTCGTCCGGCCGTGACATCGCGGTCGGAAACAATTGTTGCTGTAAGTACTAAGTATTGTGCGCAGTTTTTGAATCGCGTCGCACGTCAAACAGGCACCAGCACTGAAAGTCGCACGACAGTGGTTACGGAGTCGGATAGTGAACAACCGCTTGATCCTTGCGTTTACGCTGATCGCAGGCGCCAATCTGGTCATGGCGGCGGAACCGCTAGACGGGCTCAAATATCGCGAGATCGGCCCCTTCCGGGGTGGGCGCGCGACGGGCGTGGCCGGTGTGATCAGCGATCCTAACGTCTATTATTTCGGCGCGGCTACCGGCGGCCTTTGGAAGACGGTGGATGCCGGCACGACATGGACTCCGCTGTGGGACAGGTTCCCGGAAGCGTCGCCTGCAGTGGGCTCGGTTGCCGTGGCGCCATCCGAACCCAAGACGATCTTTGTCGGCACAGGCGAGATGAACATCCGCGGCAATGTCGCTACCGGTAATGGCCTGTATAAGTCCACCGATGCCGGCAAGAGTTGGCACTACTCCGGTCTGCGCGAGACCCGCGCGATCGGTCGTATCGTCGTCGATCCGTCTAACCCGGACCTCGTCATGGTGGCGGCGCTTGGCCATCCCTTTGGCGACAGTCCCGAACGCGGCATCTTCCGCTCCACCGATGGCGGCGACCACTGGAAGAAAGTGCTGTTTGTCGACGCCAAAACCGGCGCCTCCGACATCGCTTTTGACCCGAGCAATTCCCGGGTGCTCTACGCCGGAATGTGGCAGGCCTACCGCAAGCCGTGGATCATGGAAAGCGGTGGTCCCGGCAGCGGGCTCTATAAGTCCTTCGACGGCGGTGAGCATTGGCGGCGCCTGGGTGGCAACGGACTGCCGGATGGCATCTGGGGTCGAGTCAATGTGGCGCCGGCCGGCGACGGCAAGACCGTGTACGCCATGATCGAGGCCAAGAAGGGTGGATTGTTCCGCTCCACCGATGGCGGTGATACCTGGTTGCTGATCAACCAGAAGAACAGCATCAAGCAGCGCGCCTGGTATTTCAACACGGTGTTCGTCGATCCGAAGGACGCGAACACGGTCTATGTTCTGAATGTCGCCTTTTACAAGTCCACCGACGGGGGCAAGACGTTCAAGACCTTGAAGCCGCGCCACGGCGACAATCATGAGTTGTGGATCGACCCGACCAATTCGCGCCGCATGATCAGCGGCAACGACGGCGGCGCCAGCGTTTCCGTCGATGGCGGCGAGACCTGGACCACGGAGATGAATCAGCCGACTGCGCAGATCTACCACATCGCGGCCGACAACGAGTTTCCGTTCAATCTCTATGGTGACCAGCAGGATAATTCCAGTATCGCTATCGCAACGGCGGGCCGTTCAGGCGGTGTCGGCATCGAAGACTGGCACGCCACCGGCGGTGGCGAGAGCGGCTTCATCGTGCCCGATCCGACCAATGCCGCGATCGTGTACGGCGGCGGCTACGATGCGGAGCTCACCCGCTATGACAATCGCACGAACCAGCTCGCCAGCATCACGCCTTGGCCGCGCAACACCATGGGCTGGGGCGCCGCAAATCTGAATTACCGCTTCCAGTGGACGGCGCCGATATTGGTCTCGAAGCATGAGCCGCACGCTCTTTACTTCGCGGCGCAAGTGCTGTTCCGCTCGCTTGATGAGGGAAAGAGCTGGACGGTGATTTCGCCGGATCTGACCCGCAACGATAAGTCGAAGCAGCTGCCCTCCGGCGGCCCGCTGACCAAGGACAACACGAGCGTTGAGATCTACGACACGATCTTCGCCCTGTGCGAGTCGCCGGTGGATAAGAACCTGCTCTGGGTCGGCACCGATGACGGCCTTGTCCAGCTTTCCCGCGATGGTGGTGCCCACTGGAGCAACCTGACGCCGAAAGCCATGCCCGAGTGGGCCACCGTCGACATGATCGAGGCAGATCCGACAGCAGCGGGGACTGCCTATGTCGCCGCGGACCGTCACCGGCTCGACGATATGAAGCCCTATGCCTTCAAGACAACGGATTTCGGCAAGACCTGGACCTCGATCACCACGGGCCTGCCGGACGAGGCTTACGTCCACGTGGTGCGGCGCGACCCAGCGCGTGCGGGATTGCTGTATGCGGGCACGGAACGCGGCGTCTTCGTGTCCTATGACGATGGTGCCAGCTGGCAGCCGCTTCAGTTGAACCTGCCGATCGTGCCCGTGCATGACATGGTGGTGCATGGCGCGAGCCTCGCGTTGGCCACTCATGGCCGCGCGTTCTGGCTCCTCGATGATCTGTCTCCGGTACGGCAGTGGAGGCCGGAGATTGCTCAGGAGCCCGTGCACCTGTTCGATCCGGAGCCGGCACAGCATACGAGCATCGGCAGCCAGGGCGGTGCTTTGCGCTTCTCGGGTGGTGCCAATCCGCCATCCGGTGCCGTGGTCAACTACATGCTGGCGGCGTCGATTGGTACCGCCAGGCCGACCGAGGAGCAGGAGGAGAACGCCGAGAAGAAGAAGGAGCAGGATCCTTTCGACAAGCGTATCCGCCTGGACATCCTTGATTCCAACGGGAAGGTTATCCGCTCCATCCCCGATCCGGAGCCGGCCGCAAGCCCGATGGCTTTCGGTGACGTCGCGCCAGAAGCAGAAGACGATGAGGATGCTAAGAAGCCGGCCAAGCTCACCCATTTCGCTGGCTTTAACAGCTTCACCTGGGATCTGCATTATGCGGCGGCGACCGGTATCGCGGGCGCCGCGCTATGGGCTGGCAGCGTTGCGGGCCCGCGGGCGCTGCCTGGGCACTATCAGGTTCGTCTCACGGTGGACGGGGTCAGTCAAAGTCGGCCGCTGGAGATTCTGCCGGATCCGCGCGGCATCGCCACGCCGGAGGCGTTGGCCAAGCAGTTTGCCCTGCACAGTGCGGTCAACGCCCAGTTGAGTGAAGTGCATGACGCGGTGCTCGAGATCAGGACAGTACGCGTTCGTGTGGACCAGGCACGGACGAAGGGCGGCGCTGTCACGAGCGCGGGTGACGCCCTCGACAACAAGATGACCGCGATCGAGCAGGCCCTGATTGAGCCTCGCTCGCACGCGTCCGAGGATGCGCTGAATTACCCGGTGCGCCTCAACAATACCCTGGCCGCACTGGGTGCGCTGGTCGGTTCCGGCGACGCAGCGCCCACAAGCCAGGAAGAGGCGATGTTCGAAGAGCTCAAGGCAGAAGCCGCGCCTGCCTTGGCGGCCTGGCGCGCCCTCAAGGCAAACGACGTAGCCGCGTTTGACAAGCTGGCCGGTGGTGGTTGATCGGCGTCGCTATGCCGTTGATCTGTACTCGTAAGGAGCAGTTTAATGACCTCCCGAACTCCCGTCCTGTGTGCTGCGATCACGTCCGTCGCCCTAGTGGTTGCCTCTGCGGCCGAGGCAGACCCTGCGGCAGTGGCTGTGCTGCACTGCGGGCACCTGCTTGATGCCCAGGCCGGCGTGCTGCTCGGGCGCACGACGCTCGTGATCGAGGGAAAGCGCATCCGTGAACTCGTGCCGGGGGCGATCTCGATCCCTGGCGCGAACGAGATCGAGCTCGGCCAGGCCACCTGCCTGCCCGGGCTTATAGACCTGCACACGCACTTGACCATGGAGATCTCCGCGACGCACTTCAGCGATCGGGTGCGCTTCAATCCTGCCGATTACGCGTTGCGCTCGACGCTCTACGCGCGCCGCACACTACTCGCTGGATTCACCACGGTACGCAACCTCGGCGACTCGGGTACCCAGGATTCGGTGGCGCTTCGCAATGCGATCAACATCGGACTCATCGTTGGTCCGCGCATCTACACGGCCGGCCAAGCGATCGGCTCGACCGGCGGGCACGCCGATGCCACCACCTCTCTGCGCAGCGATCTGGCAGGCGATCCTGGCACGGCGGAGGGCATCATCAACAGTGCCGAGGATGCCGCCAAAGCCGTGCGACTGCACTACAAGGCTGGCGATGACCTGATCAAGATCATGCCCTCCGGTGGGGTCTTGGACGAGGGGGCGAGTGGCGATAACCCGCAGCTCACCCTGGAGGAGATCAGAGCCGTGGTCACAACCGCCCATGACTACGGATTCACGGTCGCCGCCCACGCGCATGGCGCCGAGGCGATTCGTCGGGCGATCGTCGGTGGCGTCGATTCGATCGAGCACGGAACCTTTCTCAACGACGAGGACCTGCGCCTCATGAAGGAGCACGGCACCTGGTACGTGCCGACCCTCAGTGCCGGGGCGCAGGTTGCCGAGAAGGCCAAGATCCCCGGCTACTTTTCCCCTCAGGTCGCCGCCAAGGCGGCGGCCATCGGTCCGCAGATCAGCGCCACGTTGGGCCGGGCCTACCGGGCCGGCGTCAAGATTGCGTTCGGCACCGATGCTGGCGTCTATCCTCATGGCCAGAACGCGCAGGAGTTCGGACTCATGGTGCAAGCCGGCCTGCCACCGATGGTCACGCTGCAGGCCGCGACGGTACTCGCGGCTCAAGTGCTGCACCATGACAAGGACTTCGGGTCGCTGACTGCCGGCAAGCTTGCCGATGTGGTTGCGGTCGCCGGCAACCCCGTCGAGGACATCGGCGTGATGCGCAGGGTCGACTTCGTGATGAAGGAGGGCGTCATCTACAAGCGCGACGGCCATGCCATCGTTGCCGAGGGGGAGTGATCCCGGCCGCGTCATGCCTTGAGCCTGAGAGACCATGCGAACTAAGCCCAGAATCGCGAATTGGAGTGACATCCAATACGTCATCGCCACTGCCAAGCTCGGCAGCTTCCATGCGGCCGGCGTGGCCCTCGAGACCAATCCGTCGACTGTCGGGCGGCGCGTGGCGCGATTCGAAGCGAATCTCGGCACCACCTTATTCGAACGCCATGCCACCGGCATGCGCCTGTCCGCTGTCGGTCAGACGTTTTACGCCAAAGCACTGCGCATGGCGGAGGTGGCGAGTGACATCGAATCAAGCCTGCAGGCGCTAGACACGCGCTTGTCCGGAACGGTCCGGGTCTTTGCTACCGAGGGCGTCGCCTATCTGTGGCTGGTCCCGGTGCTGGCAGACTTCTGCCGCGAACACCCTGGTGTCAAGATCGACCTTGCGACCCACCGCGAGTGGCTCGATCTGTTGTCACTGGACACGGACCTGGCGGTGTTCATTGAGCGGCCGAAGAACCCTCGACTGGTCGCTTCGAAGATCGTCAAGGTCGGGCATTCGCTGTTTATTTCCCGGGCGTACGAGGACCGTTTCGGGCGGCCGAGCTCGCTTGAGGACCTCGGGGAGCACCAGTTCATCGACTACGCGCCCTACCACGTCTGCGCCGACTTCGCCGGCTGGACCGAGAAGATCCTGCCGGTGTTCCGCACGGCCCTGAGGGTCGATTCTGCCGCCGTCTATCTCGCTGCCATCCGCGCCGGCATGGGCATCGGCCTGCTCCCCAACTTCTACAAACGCGCGGCGCCCGATCTGATCGCGCTGCCCCAGGCTACCGGCTGCGCGCTGACTCTGTGGCTGGTTTCGCGTCCGACCACCAACAAGCTACACCGGACCCAGCTTCTACTCAGGTTCCTGCGCGAACGGTTCAACCACGAGCGGGTGAACTTTTTCGGAGTGTGAGCAGCAGTACCAGCAGACTCAGGCCGCAGCAGCCGATAACGTACCAGGTCGGCGAGAGTGGATTGCCAGTGCGGGCCACAAGGCTGGTCGCGATCAGCGGCGCAAAACCGCCGAACACAGTCACTGAGAAGTTGTACGCGACGCCCATGCCCGAGGACCGAACGCCCACCGGAAAGAGCTCGCCTATCGCCGCTGGTGCCGGCCCGATGAACAGCGCCGCGAGTACCGCCGAGACGACCTGCAGGCCCACCAGCACCGCGGTCTGCGGATGCGCAAGCAGCACGGCGAAGCCCGGCATGACCAGGGTCACAATTCCCACGGCCGCCGTCAGCATGACGCGGGTGCGGCCGACCCTGTCAGACAAATGCCCGGCGAGCGGCGCGATGACCAGCATGCAGGCAAGCGCGACGCTGTTGCTGAACAGCGTCGCGCTCATCGGCAGCGCGAGTACCGTGTGCGCGTACAGCGGCACGTAGACGAAGAAGAAGTAGGTCGTGACCGTCCAGATGATCGTGATGCCAAAGCCACGGGCGACGGCGGCGCGCTGCGTCTGCCACAGGACAACGAGCGGCGAGGACTTGGCGGGCGCCTGGCTAACGAAGGCATTGGGCTCGTCGACGCGCCGGCGGATGTACAGCGCCAGTGGTACGATGACGACGCTCGCCCAGAACGGGATGCGCCAGCCCCAGGCCAGCAGGGTTCCCTCCGCCAGGGTCGCCGACACGGTCGCGGCGACGAGCGCCCCGAGTAGCAGCGCGCCGGCCTGGCTCGCCGCCTGCCAGCTCGCGTAGTACCCGGCCCGGCCGGGTGGCGCGTGCTCGATCAGCAGCGCCGTCGCGCCGCCGATCATGCCGCCCGTCGCCAGGCCCTGCAGCAAGCGCGCGAGCACCACGAGCAGCGGCGCGGCGATGCCGAGCGTGGCATAACCCGGGATCAGCCCGATGGCGAGCGTGGCGCCGCCCATCATCGCGAAGGTCAGCAGCAGTGCACGCTTGCGTCCACGACGGTCGGCAACGGCACCGAACAGCATGGCGCCGAGTGGCCGCGTTAGGAAGCCGACGCCGAAGGCGCCGGCTGACAGTAGCATCGAGACCGTTGCATTGCCGGCCGGGAACATCACCCGGGCGATGACCGCCGTCAGGAAAGCGTAGACCGCGAAGTCATACCACTCGAGGATGTTGCCGAGGGTGACGGCGACCAGCACGCGCGTCGGGCGCGCGGGCTGCACCTCGACGGGAGCGGGGGCGTTCACCTGGGCTCGGGCTCGGCCGCCCACGCGCCGAGACGCGCGAGAAAGTGATCCGCCGCGGCGAGCGCCGAACAGGCGATCCACTCGTCGGGTCGATGAGCCTGGTCGATCGAACCTGGACCGCAGATGACCGTCGGAATGTGGCTCTTCTCGAAGATGCCCGCCTCACTACCGAACGGGATGTGCCGCGCCGGCAGCTTGGCGCCGAAAGCCGCCAGCATCCGCATGGATGGTTCGCCGAGGTTACTTACGAACGGCGGCACCTCGAGCTCGGTCTCATTCGAGATCTGCAGTTCGGTGAAGGCCTTGCTCGCGAGGTGGCCCGTAATGCGCTCGGCGATGGCCTGCGTATCCTCCGGGGTCGCGGTACGGTATTCCCAGTGCACGCTGGCGCGCTCGGCGACGATATTCGTAGCAGCTCCGCCGGCGATACGCCCGACGTTAACCGTCGTGCCCCGGCTGGCGAGTTCAGGGTGATTGGCGACTCGGCCCAGGAACTGGGCCCAATCCGCTGCAGCCAGGATTGCGTTGACGCCCTTCGCCGGATCGCTGGCATGCGCGGCCACGCCCAGAAAACGGGTTTGACAGAAGGTAACCCCGTTATGGGACGACCCGATCTGCATGTCGGTCGGTTCGCCGACGATCGCGAACGCCGGTGCCTGCAGACTGCCGATGATGCGATCGACCAGTGAATGGGCACCGAAGCAACCGACCTCCTCGTCGTAGGAGAAGGCGAAGTGCAGCGGCCGGCGCAGCGCCAGTTGCGCGAAGTTCGGCAACGCCGCCAGGCAGCAGGCAATGAAGCCCTTCATGTCGGCGCTGCCACGTCCGTAGAGCCGGCCGTCGCGTTCGACGAGGTCGAAGGGATCATGTGTCCACTCCTGGCCATCCACCGGGACTACGTCGGTGTGGCCGGACAGCACGACCCCGCCGGCGCAGTCAGGTCCGAGGCTCGCCAGTAGGTTCGCCTTCCCGCCAGCGGTGTTATGGATGAGTTCGACGCGGGCGCCACTCGAGTGCAGCACATCGGCGATCCACTCAATCAACGGCAAGTTCGAGTTGCGGGAGGTGGTGTCGAAAGACACCAGCTTTCGCAGGATCGACCGTGAGGAATTCGTCATGTCATCAACCCGGGCGCACGGCGCCGTAATTTGAGAACTTGCCGCCGAAAGATAGCCGCTGAATTACCCTAAGCGTTCGTCGTTTCGGCGTAAACGCGAGTTTCGCATGTGAGATCTGCGTTTTTGCAATGCAGCTTCGCTGAGCCCGTTCGGAGAGTCGCGTGCGTGCCACGAGGGCGCGTGCAAGTAGCGCGAACCACCGCCCGTTCATGCATATTCCGGCCCCGCCCGGACGGGGCGAAGTCGCCGTGCGCAGGTGCGGAATCTGCTGGCTTAGGTGTTGGGGACAGTTGACGCTGCGCGCAAGGCGCGAGTACTTTCGTCCATGAGTATTCTGCCTACCTTGCCGGAGATAATAACGAATCTGGGGATCCCAATGAATTCCGGGTTGCTTCGTGTGCGTGCCGCGTACCACAGGTATATGGCGTGATTATAGCTACAGGTAACCGTAACTCCGCTCTTGCCTGACGCCAACCGAACGCCACTTTTTTAGAGGATTCGAGACATGAATCGAGTAACGAGACTGGTCCTGCTTGCGTTCCTAGCCTGCGCTGCGGCGACAGCTAACGCGCGCGTCCTTGAGTCCGCCGATGTATTCCAGATGTACTGGGCGAGCGACGCGCAGATCCGAAAGGATGGCGGCGCGATCGTCTACGTGCGCCAGCACAACGACATCATGACCGATGAGGCCACCCAGTCGCTGTGGCAGGTGGACACCGCGAGCGGCGTCCAGACGCCCGTGACGGCGGGCTTCGGGAGCTATGGCTCGCCGCGCTGGTCGCCGGACGGCTCGAAGATCGCTTATGTCGCCACCGGCGCCGATGGCAAGACACAAATTGTCGTTCACTGGATGCACGGCGAGACGGCGACGCTCACGCATCTCACGGAGGCACCGAGCGAGATCAGCTGGTCGCCGGACGGTCGGCAGATCGCTTTCATCATGCTGGCGCGGACGACGGGACCGACCATCGGCAAGGCGCCGGAAAAGCCCCCCGGCGCCCAGTGGGCGCCGCCTGCGGTAGTGATCGATGACCTCAACTTCCGTGCCGACGGCTTCGGACTTGATCCGCACGGCTACCGCCACATCTACGTGGTGGCGGTGGACGGTGGCGGCGCACCGCGCCAGTTGACCTTCGGGCCGTATAGCGAAGCCGGACCGCTGAGCTGGTCCCCGGACAGCCGCCTGATCTATTTCGCGGGTAATCAGAGCGAACAGTGGAAACGCGAGCCGAAGGACTGGGCGCGGTACACCGCGATGACGCTCAGCATCTTCAGCGTCAGCCTTGCGGATGGCACCCTGACCCCGCTCTCGCACGAGGTCGGCCCCTACCACGGACCGCGTGTCTCGCCGGACGGCAAGCTGATCGCCTACCTCGGCTACTCCGACAAGCACGTCGGCAACCAGAACGTGCGGCTCAACGTGATGGACGCCGACGGCAAGAATGCGCATGTGGTCGGCGAGTCGCTGGACCGGTCGCTGAGCGACTGCCAGTGGGCGGCAGATGGCCGCAGCCTGTACGTGCAGTACACGGACCACGGCCTCACCAAGATCGCACGCATGGGGCTCGATGGCCGGCTCGAGGCGGTGACGTCGAACGTGGCGGAAGTCTTCGGTCCGGTGCAGCTGCCGTATTCGGGTGGCGAGTTCACGGTGTCGGGCAAGGGTGCGATTGCCTATACCGGCGGCGCCGCGAATCAGCTGCCCGAGGTGTACTTGGCCCGAGACGGCAAGACCCAGCGCCTGACTGACCTGAACGCGGATCTGTTCGGCACGATGAGCCTCGGCGCGCTCTCGGCGCTGCCGGTCAAGTCCTCGTTTGACGGCCGCGACATCGATGCCTGGGAAGTGCTGCCGCCGAACTTCGACCCGTCCAAGAAGTATCCGCTGGTGCTCGAAATCCACGGTGGGCCGTACGCGAGCTACGGGCCTACGTTCTCCGCCGAATACCAGCTGTACGCGGCGGCCGGCTACATCGTCGTCTATGGCAACCCGCGCGGCTCGACCTCCTACGGCGAGGAATTCGCGAACACGATTTACAACAACTACCCGAGCCACGACTACGACGATCTGATGAGCATCGTCGACGCGGCAATCGCGCGGGGTGGCGTCGATGCCGACAACCTATTCGTCACGGGCTCCTCGGGTGGCGGCGTGCTCACCTCGTGGATCGTTGGCCAGACCCACCGCTTCCGGGCCGCGGTGACCCAGCGCCCGGTCGTCAACTGGACGAGCTGGATGCTGACCGCCGACATGGGCGCCTTCGGCGCCCGCTATTGGTTCAAGAAGCTGCCATGGGAGGATCAGGCGACGTACTGGAAGTTGTCGCCTATTTCGCTGATCGGCAACGTGACGACGCCGACCATGGTGCTTGTCGGCCTCAGCGACCTGCGCACGCCGGTAGCCGAGGCGGAGCAGTACTATCAGGCGCTGCAGCTGAAGGGCGTGCCTACCACGCTCTACGAGATTCCTGGGGCATTCCATGGTCTGATCAAGCCCTCGCAGTTTGCTGCCGAACACGCGGCGATCATCGAGTGGTTTGAACGCTACCGGACGACTGCGAAGCACTAGACTCGCCGCCGGCGTCGCAGCGGTCGTTGCGCTAGTGCGGAGGATTCCACCAAGATCGGGTACTGCGGCACCCGGTCGACGCCGCGGCGCGACGTTCCGCCGCATCGCAACGGCCGCGCGCACTAAGTCGTAGGGAGTTCATGTTGCAAGCAATCCCCAGGGCCGCGTGCGCATCGTCGGCTTGCTGCAGCTGACGCTGCTTGCGCGCCTGCTGTGGCAGGTGCCGGTCGCGCGCTGGCGACGAGCTAGCGCCGCGCTCGCGCGCCGCCAGCATCGCCAAGGCCATCGACGTCACCGAAGGGCGCCCGGTATTCCGCACCAACTGCGTGCTGTGCCATGCGCTGAGCGCACGCGCGTTCTGCGAACTGACCGGCTGACCGACCTGTGCTGAATTGGTGCCGACATTGGATACACACATGGGGGCCGTGAAGCCAGCGGCGCTTTCTCCCCGACACGTGAGCGCTCGACGCCCGTGGCGGGAACGCAATCCGGACCGTAGCAGCGACGCTCCGAGCCCGGGACGGACCGCGCCCGATTGAACTCGAGCGAGAATCTTTTTATTAACTGAACTCGGGGGAGGATCAATGGATCGCAGGACATTCATGCAAACGGTCGGCGCGCTGTCGCTAACGGGATCCGCATCGGCATTGGCGGGGCCCGCCGCGACTGGGGCGGCCGGGTTTGACCCGGCGGAACAATCCATCGCCGCCCTGCAGCTGGCGCTCGCCGCCCAAACGATAACCGCGAAGCAACTGACCGCGGCCTATCTCGACCGGATCGCGCGCTACGACCGGTCCGGTCCCGCGTACCGCTCCGTGCTCGCGCTCAACCCGGACGCCCTGGCCATAGCCCGTGCGCTCGATGTTGAGCGTCGCGCAGGCAAGGTTCGGGGCCCGCTCCATGGCGTGCCTATCCTAATCAAGGACAACATCGAGACTGCCGACCGCATCGCGACTACTGCGGGATCTCTGGCGCTCGCGGGCTCGTTCCGAAAGACAGACGCACCAGTGGCGGCGCGGCTACGGGCCGCCGGTGCCGTCGTGCTCGGTAAGGCTAATCTGAGCGAGTGGGCCAACTTCCGTTCAACCCGTTCGAACAGCGGCTGGAGCGGGGTCGGTGGCCAGACCGGTAACGCCTATGCTCACGACCGCAATCCGTCCGGCTCGAGCTCGGGGTCGGCGGTGGCCGCGGCCGCGAGCTTCTGCGCCGCCGCCATCGGTTCGGAGACTGACGGCTCGATCCTCGCGCCGGCGTCGGTCAATGGCCTGGTCGGCCTCAAGCCGACCCTGGGTCTCGTCAGTGGCCGCGGAGTCGTGCCGATCTCGCCGCGCCAGGACACCGCGGGCCCCATGGGCCGCACCGTCGCCGATGTCGCACTCCTTGCCGCGGTGATCGCGGAGCGTCCGCTGGGCTTCGGCTCGCACGGCACCGACCTCGAGGGCTTCAGCCTGAAGGGCGTTCGGATCGGCGCGCTACCGGTCGATAAGGCCTCGCACCCGGACACGCCGCGCCTCTACAGCGAGGCGCGTGCGGTACTTGAGCGCGAGGGCGCGGTGCTTGTCGATCTCAAGCCGCCGACCGCGTTCGAGGAGATGAACAAGCCGGAGTGGGAGGCGCTGCAATTTGAGTTCAAGGCGGCGCTCAACGAGTACCTCGCGACCCTCGATCCCGTGCAGGTGCCGAGCCGAACGCTCGCCGACCTGATCGCCTTCAACCGAGCACACTCGGTTCAGGAGATGCCTCACTTCGGCCAGGAGCTCTTCGAGTTGTCCGAGGCGCGCGGTCCGCTCAGCGATCCTGTCTACCAGCAGCTGCTGGCGACGCTCGATCGCACCGCTGACAAGGAGGGCCTCGCTGCGCTGCTCGGGCAGCAGGGCGTGGAACTCCTGCTCGCGCCCGGCCCTGGTCCTGCCGACCGCATCGACGAGTTGTGGGGCGATCGCCGCGGTGACGGCGGCTGGCCGGCGATTGCATCGGCGGCGGCCATCGCGGGCTATCCGAGCCTGACGGTACCGGCCGGCCTGATCCGCGGCATGCCGGTCGGCATCATCCTGGTCGGGCGCCGCAACGAGGATGGGCTGCTGCTGCAGGTGGGACGAGCGTACGAGCGCGCGGCCGGCGCGCGCGTCGCGCCGAGACTCAGAGTCTGACGGAGTGGCTTTCGCCTTGTCCGGTCGATCGTCGCATGCCTAGGTCACGCAGACCGAGCCGGGGAGGCCGGAGACGGGGGCAGCGATGGAGACCGGGTAGGACGTCGCTGAGGGAGGACTCAACAGCGGTTACATTCGAGCAGAAAGAGAAAATCGGGTGATCTGCCTGAGCGGCTGTCGAAGTGTCGGCATCCCGGTGCGTTTGCAGAGACTCGTCGGTGTGTTCTTGCCCAAGGAATGCCTGTGGCGCAGCTCGCGATGTGGCGCGGATCCCGTAAACGTGAGCGATGCCGCGGCGGCGACACGTTGCACCCATCGCGGCTTGGTAGCGATCAGTGTCGGTTCACCTAAATCTTGGCATTTCCTTCCCTTAATTATCCAGGGCGCGAAGGCACGATTCGACGCCTGTGGAATTCACTAGTTTCTGTCCGGCGATGCCAGTTAACACTGACAGGGACATCCCGCAACCCATTGATCTAACGAACGATACCGTACCCGGAATTTGTCGAGCAAAAGTCAGGGGCGCCGCGAGCCGCCGATTTTGTTACTAGATGCTGTCCAAAATCCGAATCCGCGTTGTGCCGCCGATGGCTCGAGCTATGCGTCGACGAAGAGTCTGAACAATTGCGAAGCGACCCAGTGGCGAGTACGGAACACATCACGTGAGCGAACGTACGCTTGCCGTTGACAGCGAAGCGCTGCGCGTGCATCGTGTTTTATAGAGTTTCGTGGCCGTCCAGGGAACGTCGAAGGCGAGTCACGAGCCGGTTGACGAAAACGCGAACGATGCTCCGCGGCGGCTCTGGGAAGTGGTGCCCCGTAACAGCTAATTCTGTCGTCGTCAGTTAATTGTGTCGTCGACACGATCAATAGTCGCGTTTAGACACAATTAACTGAAACTCACAGCGGTGCTGCCGTTCGTCAACGAGTCCGCGGACAAGGATCAGGAGTACTTCGCGGACGGCCTGACCGACACGATGATCGACCTGTTGGCGAAGGTGCCGGACCTGCACGTGCCAGCGCGCAGTTCGTCGTTCTTCTTCAACGGCAAGAACGAGGAATTGTCGGCGATCGCCGCGAAGCTGCACGTGACCCATGTCCTCGAAGGCACCGTGCGCAGGGCTGGCAACCGCCTGCGGGTGTCCGCAGAGTTGATCCGTGCCGACACCGGCTACCACACCTGGTCGGAGACCTACGACCGGGATGCGAAGGACATCTTTAAGGTGCAGGACGAGATTTCGGCCGCCGTCGTCGCGGCACTGAAGCTCAAGCTCGTTGCCGCCGGCACCAACACCAAGATCCGCGGTACGGCCAACCCCGAGGCTTACAACCAGTTCCTGATCGGCAATCACTACGTATTACTGGCGTTACCCTCCGCCGACAACTACCGACGCGCCGGCGCGGCGCTGCGCAAGGCGCTCGCGCTCGACCCGGCCTATGCGGATGCGAGTGCCAAACTGGTGCTGCTCGACGCGTATCTCGCGGATCTCACCGGCGACGCGGCGGGCCTGAGGCGCGCGATCGCCGCCGTCGAGCGGCTGCCGCTCGCCCACCCCGATCACGGGCCGAGTTACCGAGTGCGCGCTGGGATACGCGCATCCTGGCGATGGGACTGGGCCGGCGCGCAGGCCGACTACGAGAAGGCGCTCGCGCTCGACCCCGCCGATGCCGATGCCGATTACGACGAGGCGATCCTGCTGCAACTGCTCGGTCGGTTCCGCGAAGCGATTGCGCCGGTGCAAAAGGCCATCGCGCTCGACGGCCTAAATCTCGGGTACCTCGGCCTGCTGGCGACCGTACAGATGGAGCTGCGCGACTTCGCGGCGGCGGAGCAGACCGTGAACCGCATGGCGGAGATCGAGCCGCAGTCGGAGCAGCTCGCGAACAATTTGTCCACCTTGCGCCTGCTGCAGGGCCGCTTCGCCGAGTCGCTGGCCGAGTGTCCGAAGATCTCCGACGAGCGAACGCGGCTCGCGTGCGTGGCGCATGCCCAGCACTCGCTCGGGCACCGCGCCGAGGCGGACCAGGCGCTTGCGGATCTGCTCAAAACCGGAACCGGCGGTAACCTCACGAACCTCGCGGGCGTTTACGCATGGTTCGGAGACGCGGACCAGGCGTTCGCATCCTTCGACAAGGCGGTCGCCGCGCGGGAATTCGGCGTGAGCCAGATTCTTGGCGATCGGACGCTGGATGGGTTGCACAAGGACCCGCGCTGGCCGGCGCTCCTCAAGAAAATGAACCTGCCGGAGTGAGCGGTCGCTGGGCCCGGCGTGATCGTCGGATCAGCAACGGCCGCTCTCGGGCAATCAGTGGCGCGAGCGCGGATCACGGCTCCTGGCCGGATTCCCGCCTTCGGTCGGGATCGTCTGCTGTTTGATACCGTGCTTGCTCTGACGCGTTTACGGAGAGACGGCGGTTAGGCGTTCATCGTTCGAACGATGACGATCAGTTTTGGCGACGACGTCGTCGCCGCGCGCTCGCCAGTCTGCGCGTGGTCTCCATTGCGTCGCTGATTGCTTTGCGTGCAGACTATCGTCGGTTGCAACGGCCGCGTTCACTCACGCGAGGTGTGCCACGATGTTGCGGTGCCGTGCGGTTTTCGCCCTCATGTTTCTCGCCGCGACAAGCAGCATCGCCAATGCCCGCGGCTTGCCCGACCAGGACTGGCCGCACTACGGCGGCGATCAGGGCGGGATGAAGTACTCGCAGTTGGCGGACATCAACACCGCCAACGTCGCGCAGCTCAAGCTCGCATGGCAATGGAAGACCGGCGAGGAGCCCCTGAAGGACTTCGGCACGTCGCCCGGGGTGTTCGAAGCGACGCCTGTCGTGGTCGACGGCGTCATGTACCTGAGCACGCCTTATAACCGCGTGGTCGCGCTCGACCCGGCGTCCGGGCGGGAGCTCTGGGCCTACGACCCGAAGGCCTACGCTGACGGCCAGCCACCGAACGGTATGGGCTTCGTCCACCGGGGAGTCGCCGTGTGGCGCGACACACGGACGGGCGCGCTCCGGGTCCTGATGAACTCGCGCTACAGGCTGATCGAGCTGGATGCGAAAACAGGCCGGCCGGTCCCGGGATTCGGCAACGGCGGCGTCGTCGATCTACTCGACGGGCTGCAGTGGCCTGTGAATCCGAAGCACTACACGAACACCTCGCCACCGGTCGTGTACCGCGACCTCGTAATTGTCGGCAACGGTGTCGCCGACCGCCTGATGTATCGCCGGGATCCCCCGGGCGACGTCCGCGCCTATGACGCGCGGACCGGTCGGCGCGTGTGGAGCTTTCATACGGTGCCGTGGGACGGCGAGTTCGGTAGCGATACCTGGGGCAACCACTCCAACCGGTACACGGGCCACACGAATGTCTGGGCGCCGATGACGCTCGATGAGTCGCGTGGCCTCCTGTACTTGCCGGTCAGCACGCCAAGCAATGACTTTTATGGCGGCAATCGACCCGGTGCGAACCTGTTCGCCGATTCGCTCGTCTGTCTCGACGCAAACACCGGCGCGCGCCGCTGGCATTACCAGCTCGTCCACCACGGGCTCTGGGACTACGACATGCCCGGGCCGCCGTCGCTGGTGCGGCTCAAGATCGGCGGCAAGATGGTCGATGCCGTCGTGCAACTGACCAAGCAGGGATACGTGTTCGTCTTCGACCGGGCGACCGGCCGGCCACTCTGGCCGATCGAGGAGCGGCCGGTGCCGGCGAGCGACGTGCCCGGCGAGCAGGCCGCCCCTACCCAGCCGGTGTCCGTCGGCCTGCCAACGCTCGTGCCACAAGGCGTCTCGCTAGACGATGCGACCGACCTGACGCCCGAGCTGCACGAGGAGGCACTCGCACTGCTGAGGCGGCTGCGCACGGGACCCGTCTTCACACCGCCCAGCGCGCAGGGCACGATCATGCGGCCCGGCGACATTGGCGGTGCGGATTGGGGCGGCGGTGCGTTCGACCCGCGGACGGGTACGCTCTACATCAAGCTCACCAACGATCCGACGCTGGTCTACCCGGACCTGACGGACGCCGAGGGTAACGTACCCGCCGGCGGACCTAACGACTCCAGCGAGGTATCGCTGTTACTCCGGCACCACATTCCGGTACTAAAACCGCCTTACGCCTATCTTGACGCGGTCGATCTCAACGCGGGCCGGATGGTGTGGCAGGTGCCGTTCGGTGACAACCCTGAGGTTCGCCAGCATCCTGCGCTCAAGGGCGTCACGCTGCCCGCGAAACTCGGAGCGGTAGGCGCCGCCGGCATCATCGTGACCGGCGGCGGACTCGTGTTCGCCGGGGGCGGCGACCGCGCTTTCCATGCCATCGACCAGCGCACCGGTACGGATCTCTGGACGTATCCGACCGCGGATGCCAGGACGACGGGCACGCCGATGACCTATCGCATCGGCGGTCATCAGTTCGTCGTCATCGCAGTCGGCGGCCCGGGGGCTGGCGCGACGCTGCTGGCATTCTCCCTGTGAACAGGTGCGTTGCCTCGTGCAGGCAAAGGAGTCGGGTGCGATGCGTGTTGAAATGTCCAGTCATCGAGCGCCAGGTTCCCTCTGCCGCGGCGCAGTCTGTGTTGTCCGCGAGTGCGGCGCTTCTTGATGCCTGAGGTCCGATGAGCACCCCCCGCTCCGGCACCCGCCTTCGGCGCTGGTTTTCGGCGGCGCTGCTGGTCGGTCCGGCGATCGCTTCGCCGCAGCCACCTTCACCGCTGCCCGATGGCGACGGTAAGGCACTCGTCGAGCGGATCTGCGCGCAGTGCCATTCGCTTGACACCGTTTTTCGGTCGCGCCGGACCCGACAACAGTGGGCAGCGGAGATCGACAAGATGATCGCAAAGGGCGCGAAGCTCTCGGACGATGACATCGATGTCGTCGCCGACTACCTCGCGAGCCGATTTGGAGCCTCAACGAGAAATTGACACCGTCGCAGGCATCCGGCGATAGCATTCATTGCACGAGTCCGAGGACGTTCCGATGTCAATTTTTCGCCTACTCATCGGCAGCATCGCCCTGCTTGCCGCGACCAGACTCCTCGCCCAAGTTGAGCCCATACCGCCACCGTCACCACCCACGGGTCCGACGGTGATCCTCGCGGATCGGGCGCTCGACGGCCGCGGCGGGACGCTCCGCAACATTCGCATCGGCGTCGCGGACGGTCGGATCACCTCGCTCGCGGCGCCCGACGCCCGAACGGTCATCGACCTGCGTGGGTACACCGTGTTGCCGGGGTGGATAGACACCCATGTCCACCTCGACTCGCATTTCGACCGCGCGGGCCGCATCGCTACTGACAAAGAGCCGGTCGCCGAGGCTGCGCTGGGAATCGCCGCGGCGGCGTGGGAGTCGCTGATGGGCGGGTTCACAACCGTGCAAAGCGTGGGTGACCCGCGCGAAAAGCCATTGCGCGATGCCATCCGCGACCATGGATTTCCCGGTCCGCGCGTACTGACGTCGCTTGCGCCAATCGAGGGCGACTCCACGGTGTCGCCAGACCAACTGCGCGCGCTCGTCCGCGAGCGCAAGGCCCAAGGCGCGGATCTCATCAAGATTTTTGCGTCGTCGAGCCAGCGCGTTGGCGCCACGCCGACGTTTACGGAGGATCAGCTCAAAATTCTCTGCGACGAGGCTAAGGCCGTCGGGTTGCGATCCATGGTGCACGCGTACCGCTCGCAAGTCGCCGCAGCGGCACGAGCCGGGTGCCGGGAGATTGAGCACGGCACCTACACCACGAGCGAAGACATTCTGGTTGCCGTAGGCGCGGGAGCATTTATCAGCCCTCAAGTCGGCCTGGTTGTCCAAAATTATCTCGACAACAAGCCCCGGTATCTCGGCGTCGGCAACTACACCGAGGAAGGCATGGCGACTATGGCGCGAGACATACCAGAGGACTTCGCGATATGCACTCAGGCGGTGCACACGCCCGGTGCGAAAGTCGTCTTCTCCACGGATGCGACGGCCGGTGCCCACGGCCGCAATGCCGAGGAATTCATCGGACGGGTACGGTATTGCGGGCAATCGCCCATGGCGGCGCTGGTATCGGCGAACGCCGTCGCGGCGGACGCCATCGGCATGGCTGATCACCTCGGACAGCTGGCACCCGGGTACGAAGCCGACATCATTGCGCTCGACGGCGACCCGCTTAGCGACCTCACGGCGGTGCGTCGCGTCGTTTTCGTCATGCGTGGCGGAGTGGTCTACAGGTGGCTCGGAATCGTGGAACACCGCAGGTAGTTCATCGGGCGCCTGCTACTGCGGCCGCTTCGCAAAGCAGGACGACTGCCGCGATCTCGTGACGAGCAACAAAGGCGTGACCCAAAAAGGGCGTGTGTGTCCGTGACCGGGTTCGGCCAAAAGCGGGCGCTTACCCAGCACTGGATTTCCAAAGAAATGCGAAGCACACGCTATGGCCTTGCCGTTGCGCCAAATGCTCGCAGGGTATCCAACAGTGTCGCTTCTCGTGTCCGCGCTTCGTTGAGCATCGCCGCGCTTGCCTGAGCACGTGCTTGCGCTTCGGCACGCACCTCGTTGAGCAGTGCCTCGTTGGCGTGCGCCTGCGCGCGTGTCTCGTTCAGCTCAGCTTCGCTGGCCTGGGCGCGCAGCGCAAACAGGGCCGCGCCCACCGCATGCGCGACGTGCGCCAGCAGCTCGCGCTCCTCGGACACGATCCGACCATCAGACGATGCGCGCA
>JANXUT010000010.1 GCA_025356075.1 Pseudomonadota bacterium
CCCGGAAATGACTCGGGGGCCGATAGGCCCCCGAATACTCGCGCAACGAAGTTGGGCGATCAGACGTCGCGCATCGAGAGGCGCACGCGACCCTGGCGGTCGACCTCGAGCACCTTGACCTTGACCACGTCGCCTTCCTTCAACTTGTCGGAGACCCGCTCGACGCGCTCGTTCGAGATCTGCGAGATGTGCACGAGGCCATCGCGCCCGGGGAGGATCGTGACGAAGGCGCCGAAGTCCATGAGGCGGACGACCTTGCCCTCGTAGATCGAGCCGACTTCGACGTCGGCCGTGATCATCTCGATGCGACGCTGCGCCTCGCGGGCCTTCGCGCCGTTGACCGAGGCGATCTTGACGGTGCCGTCGTTCTCGATGTCGATCTGCGTGCCCGTCTCCTCGGTGATCGCGCGGATGACCGAGCCACCCTTGCCGATGACGTCGCGGATCTTCTCAGGGTCGATCTTGATCGTCGTGATGGTCGGCGCCCACTCGGACATCTGCTCGCGGGGCTTCGCCAGCACCGCGTTCATCTTCTCGAGGATGTGCAGGCGCGCGTCCCTGGCCTGGGCGAGCGCGACCTTCATGATCTCGCTCGTGATGCTCGTGATCTTGATGTCCATCTGGAGGGCCGTGATGCCGTCCTTCGTGCCGGCCACCTTGAAGTCCATGTCGCCGAGATGATCCTCATCGCCGAGGATGTCGGTGAGCACCTGGAAACGATCGCCCTCTTTCACGAGGCCCATCGCGATGCCGGCGACCGGCGCCTTGATGGGGACGCCCGCGTCCATGAGGGCAAGCGATGAGCCGCAGACGGAGGCCATCGAGCTTGAGCCGTTCGACTCGAGGATCTCGGAGACCACGCGGAGCACGTACGGGAACTTCTCGACGCCCGGCATCACGGCCTTGACGCCGCGCTTGGCGAGATTGCCGTGGCCGATCTCGCGGCGCTTCGGGGAGCCCATCATGCCGGTCTCACCCACCGAGAACGGGGGGAAGTTGTAGTGGAGCATGAAGGGCTCCTTGCGCTCGCCATCGAGCGCATCGATGATCTGCGCGTCGCGGCCGGTGCCGAGCGTCGTCGCGACGAGCGCCTGCGTCTCGCCGCGGGTGAAGAGCGCAGATCCGTGCGCGCGCGGGAGGACGCCCACCTTGATCGTGATCGGGCGGACCGTCTTCGTGTCGCGGCCGTCGATGCGGGGGGTCCCCGACAGGATGCGGTCGCGGACGATGCGGTACTCAAGATCGCCGAAGATCTTCTTGATGGCATCCGTCGTTGCCTTCGCGGTGTCACCGACCGCGAGCTCCGCGACGATCTTTTCCTTGATGCCGGCGATCTTGTCGCGGCGTTCCTGCTTGACCACGAGGCTGTAGGCGTCATTGAGACCTGCGGTCGCGCGGGAAGCCACGGCGGCCTCGAGCTCGCTGTTCGTGGCCGGCGCCTTCCAGTCCCACTTGGGCTTTCCGGCCGCGGCGACGAGCGCATTGATCGCGGCGATCGCGGCCTGCATGGCCTCGTGGCCGAAGGAGACCGCGCCCAGCATGACTTCCTCGGAGAGGCCGTTGGCCTCGGACTCGACCATCAGCACGCCGTCCTTGGTGCCGGCGACGACGAGTTCGAGCGAGGAGGTCTTCAAGTCCGTCTGCGAGGGGTTGAGGACGTACTTGCCGTCGATGTAGCCGACCTTGGCCGCGCCGATGGGGCCCATGAACGGCATGCCGGAGAGCGCGACCGCCGCCGAGGCGCCGATCAGCGCCGGGATGTCGGAGTCGATCTCGGGGTTGAGCGAGAGAACGGTCGCGACGACCTGGACTTCGTTCGCGAAGCCTTCCGGGAAGAGCGGTCGGATCGGGCGGTCGATGAGGCGCGAGGTGAGCGTCTCCTTCTCGGTCGGCCGGCCTTCGCGCTTGAAGAACCCGCCCGGGATGCGCCCCGCGGCGTAGGTCTTCTCCTGGTAGTTGACCGTCAGCGGGAAGAAGTCGCGGCCGGGGACGGCGGTCTTGGCGCCGACGGCAGTGACGAGGACGACGGTGTCGCCGACGGTGACGACGACCGAGGCGTCAGCCTGGCGGGCGATCTCGCCGGTCTCGAGCGTGAAGGTGTTCGGGCCGTACTGAAATGACTGCTTGTGGGCGGGCACGAGGAAATTCCTTACAGTAAAAACACGACGGCCCACCAGAAGGCGGGCCGTGGGTTCGGGCGGTGCGTCAGCGACGCAGGCCGAGGTCGTTCAGGATCTTGGCGTAGCGATCCGGGGAGTTGAGCTTCAGATAGTCGAGCAGCTTCCGGCGCTGGTTGACCATCTTAAGGAGACCCCGCCGCGAGGCGTGGTCGCGCTTGTGGGTATTGAAGTGCTCGCCGAGACCGTTGATCCGCTCCGAAAGGAGCGCGACCTGAACCTCCGGCGACCCAGTATCTTCTTTGCCGCGGGCGAATTTCGCGACGATACCGGCTTTCGCGGTGCTATCGAGTGGCATTTTTCCTGAAACCTCAACGACTTATGTATTGACCCTTGGTTAAGCCGGGCATTTTAGCGTGAGGGATCTAGGACCTCAAGGCGATTCTGGCCAGCACTCGCCACCGCCAATTTCGACGGGCGATGCCAGCACTCGACGACTAGGCATCAGCGACCGGAGCAGCTGGCGCGGTATGAGGCCGGAGCGAATCGCGCGCCGGCCATTCGCCTCCGCAGCGACTCGGATCAGGCATGTTTCTGCGCTTGGCGGCTAAAATGACACTCGTCGAGATCGCTCTCTGGCTACTCGTGAGCCCGGCCGAGGACCCAAGCAGCCGACCGCTCGGTCGCAGAAGGGCTAATTGCCGACGTTCATCCCCGCCGCTCCCGACGCAGGGCCTGTTCGGCGCAGGAGCTTCGCTTTGACAGGAAGTGCGGCGGGATTCGTCGCTAATCAGAAAGGCGACAAAATCGTTCGCCCGACTGCTCGGCAAACTGGGCCTCTGAATTGGCATCGGCGGCGGCGGCT
>JANXUT010000029.1 GCA_025356075.1 Pseudomonadota bacterium
TAGGATGGGCTGCTCGCCAGCCGTGGCCCCGTGCAGCGCGGCACGACGCGAGCGCCAGCTTCTCTACCGGAGGACCGCCGATGAGATACCCACGAGTGTTTGCCGCGACGATGGTGCTGTGCTCGCTGACCGCGGCCGCCGCGCCCCCGCCATCGACGACCGCCGCGGAACTGACGACGCTCCTCAAGCAGTTCCTCGACGGCGCCGGCCGCAGCGACCGGGCGATGTTCGTCCGGTTCTTCGCCGACGATGTGATCTACACGCGGGGCTCCGGCGTCGTGGTCACGAAGCCGCAGATCCTCGCGAACATCGACACGCGCGCGGCCGAGGGCAAGAGCACCTATACGGCCGAGGACATCATCGTGCACGAGTACGGCGATACGGCGGTCGTCGCGTTCAGACTGGAAGGTCGGACCGAGCACGCCGACAAGAGCGTGGAGGCTGCGCACTTTCGGAACACCGGTACATTCATGCGCCGCAACGGCCAGTGGCAGGCCGTTGCCTGGCAGGCCACCAGGATCGCCGACACCGCTCAGTGACGCGGCGAGCTACGTCCGCATCCGGAGCGGACGAGCGGCGCAATACGAGTAGGGGACGCCCGGGTCCGCCGGGCGCTCCCGCGCCTGCCAAGGCGCGGGAGCGTTCAGAAGATGAGGACCGCCAATCGAACGATCGAGGGCCGCGCCGGAGGAAGTCCTCCGGCGCGGCCCTGTCACTCAGTGATGCAGCCTGAGCAGGTTCGCTTCCGCACCACCCGACAGGTTGTCCTCGGTCACGACCATGAAACCAAGAGGACGCGTCTGCGTGATCTCGACCGGGTCGATCGCGACCGGAACATCGACGGTGGTGTTCGGCGCGACACCGACGAACATCGAGTTCGACACTGCCGGCGTGAACACGTTGAACGATGCCACGCCCGGCATCTGCTCGCCGGTTGCGACCTGGCCGTCGAAGGCAACCAGCGAGTAGCTGAGCCGCGGATTCGTCGGCGAGACCCCGAGGTCAGAGGCCAGCATCGGCAGCAGGATGATCGACCCGTCGGTCGGCGCATCCGCGGCGAACTCCGGCGTGAAGGCGCCCGTGTTGAGGTTCACGAGGAAGGTGCCGATCTGGCCGTTCTGGGTGCCTGTGGTGACGAGGCCCGCGTCCGCGCAGAAGAGCACGAAGTCCGGATTCCCATCGCCGTTCGTGTCGATGTAGATGTCGTACTCGCCGAGCGCCGGGTTCGAGAACCGGCCATACGAATTGACCGCGAAGACAAGTACCGCATCGTCCGCCGAGATCGGAATCGACTGGAGGCCGGCCGCCCGCGGCTCGAAGCTCTCGTCAATCGCACCGGTCTTCGGGTTCGACAGGCCCCAGGCATAGAAGTCGCCCGTGCCCGCGATCACGCCACGTCGGTTCGTGAGCCGGATGCTCGGGCTGTGCCCGTTGCGGAGCTCCGCGTCCACGTTCGCGCGCGCGCGCGGCACGATGTAGTACGGCAGGTGCAGGCTGACGCCGTTGTTCGAGGAGGCGTCGGCCGGCTGCAGCGTGATGTAGCCGCCGGCGTCGAGGAACACATCATTGCCGTTCGCATCGTGCGTGCCGCCGACGGTCGCCGCCGGCACCTTGAGCGAGACCCTGAGCGTCACGTCGTCGTGCCCGCGCACGGAAATCGTCGAGTGCGAGACGGTGGCCGTGTGGGGCACGCCGCCGCTCGGCGTCACGCTGACGTTGAAGGTCGCGGTCGAGCGTCCGTGGTTGCGGATCACGAGTTCGTGGGTGTCGCGAAAGTCGTGAGTGAGCTCTGCGACTCCGAAGGACAGCGACCCGAGACCCTGGCCGTCGGTGTCGTGCACGGTCACCTGGGTCGCGGTCGCGCCCTGCGGCTGCACGAGGCCGCCGCCTTCCATGCGCGGCGAGTAGTCGTTGAGGCTGGCCGGAGTCGCCGTCTGGACCACGGCGGCGCGGACCGCCGGCTCCTCCCAGCCGCGATGCGCCTGGATCGTGAGGGCCGCGACGCCCGCCACGTGGGGAGCGGCCATCGATGTGCCGGAGAACGACACGCCGCCGGAACCGGTCCCGACCGCGGTCGAGAACACATCGACGCCGGGCGCGGTGACGTTCGGCTTGAGCGCGCCGTCACCGGTGCGCGGGCCGCCGGAGCTGAAGCTTGCCGCGAGCCGGAAGGACGCATTCGCGAGCGGCTTCGCCGTGACCGAGGCGCTCGTCGCCGACGCCGCGCCGACGATCGTCGCCGTATCGCTTTTCAATAGCTCGATGAAGGGGATCGTAACCCCGTTGATCGCCGGGTTGAAGAACCCGGCGCCATTGTTGACGACGCCGATTGCGACCGCGCCGGCGGCCATCGCATTCTGTCCCTTCTGGACGAAGCTGCAGCTGCCGCGCGAGATGATCACGATCGCTCCGGCGGCGCCGCTCGAGGGATAGTCGGCCGGCGAGCAGCCGAGGCTGAGGGCGCCACCGCTCGTGAGGACCACCGAGGGGATCGTGCCGCCCGGCAGAGCGACCGGCTGCGCCTCAAGACCGTCGACGGAGGCGCCGGAGCCAAAGGCGATGTGCACGCCGTTGGCGAGTGTCTCGTGCGCATCCATCGCGGCAACGCTGATCGCGCGCGTGGCCGAGGCGGGGTCGCCGGTGATGTAGGGCGCATTGCCACCGTTGCCGGCGGAAGCCACGACCACGATGCCCGCGCGGGCGGCGTTGTTCGAGGCGATCGCATCGGCGCTGTCACGCATGCCGAAGTCGGAGCCGAGCGACATGCTGATCACATCGACGTCGTTGTGCATTGCCCAATCGATGGCGTCGGTCACGACGTCGGTCGAGCCTTCGCAACCGAACACGCGAATCGCGTAGAGATCGGCGAGCGGCGCGACACCGGGACCGATCGCAAAGCCGGTGCTGTAGGCGGCGGCGTTGTACGGTCCATGGTAGGTCTTACCGTCGGTCGTGACACCAAAGCCCGCAGCGGTGCCCGCCACGTGGCTGCCGTGACCGGCGCAGTCGAGCGGGTTCGGGTCCGGGACGGGCGTGCTGCCGGCGATGTCGGCGTTGTAGGTATCACCGACCAGGTCGGTGCCGCCCTTGACCTTCGGTGCGTTCGGCCCGAACAGGGTCGGATCCGCAGGCCCGGTGCTTGCAGCGGCTGCCGCGGCGTAGGCATCCGTCGTGCCGGGGCCGCCGAAGTTCGCGTGCGTGTAGTCGATGCCGGTGTCGATGATCGCGATCTTGACGTGCTCGCCGCGAAACCCCGGCGTGCCCTGCCAGACCTGCGGCGCGCCGATGAACGGCACGCTGATCGAGTTGTTGCGCGTGAATCGCTGCACCGGCACCACCTGCACGACGCCGGGGAGCGAGGCGAGCGAGTCGATTTCGCGGCGGGCGATCTCGACCTTGATGCCATTCAGCGCATCGTGGTATCGGGCGAGCACGCGGCCGCCACGCGAGGCGATCGAGGGTTCTACGCCTGCTTGCTGCTGGGCGACGCGTGTCTTGACGTTGGCGTGATCCTGCGCGGTGAGCAGGTGGCCCGCGGTGCGAGCCTTCACGTCCGCGACCGACTCCGCACTCATCGTCACGACGACCTTGACGCGCTCATCACCGCGCAGCGACTGCGGCAGCCGGTGCACGGTGACAGCACGGGTGCGATCGAACGGCTTGAAGCGGGTGGTTGCGCCCTGCGCGGCGAGCGCCGAGGACGGACCGGCGAGGAGTACCGCGGTCACGGCTCCGGCGGCGGTGAAACTCAACACGCGCTGCATCGTTCGCAACGACGCAATACGGGTAACCATGCGGGCATAGCTATGCATGACGGCGAATTCCCCTGTGCTTTAGTTATCGAAGCTTCGTGCGGCGCGCCTGCCATTCCGATGGCGCGCGCTTGCTGTCGGCTTGTTGACGGTAGAGTACTGGAGTTTCCCGGCGGGCGGGGCACGCCGGTTTACATATTGCGACGTCTCGGCGCGGCCCGCTGCGATCGCGACTAGGACAGCCGCGACCTGCGCGCGCCCGTGATCTGCGCATCCGGTCGGGGACGCTGCTAGAGGGGTCGCATCGCGCTGGCGCTACGCGCCGGCGCGCGCGCAAGTATCTGTGCGGTTGGAATTTTTCGTGGCGGCGAGTGTGCCGGAGCCTGCCGCGAGCCCGACCGATACATATATATGTGTCGCCTGGAGGCCGCCGCGCCGGCCGCCACTCAGTCCGCGAGCGCCCGGTAGTAGTAGGTCGTCGCGCACAACCCGCCGCGTGGCAGGAGCGCGTAGCCCGGGATCTCGCCGCAGCGCTGCCAGCCCAACCGCACGTAGAGGCGTTCGGCGTCGCTGCCGGTGACGGTGTCCAGCACGAGGAGCGAGCGAGCGCACTCGCGCCCGAGCGCCTCGGCGGCGCGCACGAGCGCCTGTCCCACGCCGTTGCGCCTCGCCCGGCGGTGCACCAGCATCTTTGAAAGGTCGGCGCGGTGCTGCTGGTTGTCCGGCTGCTGGAGGACGAGGTGCACCGTCCCGATCACGCCGGCCGCGTCCTCCGCAACGAGCAAGGCGCGTTCGCCGCGCGCAACGCCCGCGGCGACGCGTGCCCAGAACGCCCGCGCCTTCGCCGGCGGCAGCGGATGCATGAAGCTCACCGACGCTCCGCCATCGACGCAGTCAGTGAGGAGATCGGCGAGGCCGCCGATCTCGCCGTCGCTGACTTCAAGGAGTCGTCGCACGACAAATGCGGCGGCCGGCGAATCTCGCGACACGTGGACTCCGTCCGGGTGCAGGCGACAAATGTTGCTGCGTCGTTCGTCGAGTATATCGCGGCGCGACCGACCGACTGATCGCGGCGAGAACGCGGGCTCCGGTGCACGCGCACGGGGTGGGCCCCGTGCGAGGGATGCGATCAGCACTTGGCGCGGCGAAACCCCCGGACCTCGGCGAGGAACGCATCGCCGTACTCGGCCAGCTTCTTGAGCCCGACACCGTGGACTTCGAGGAGCTCGGCGGGGCTGCCGGGCCTTCGCTCGGCCATGTCCTGCAGAGTCTTGTCGCTGAACACGACGTAGGCGGGCACCCCGCGCTCATCCGCCAGCGACTTGCGAAGCGCGCGCAGCCTATCGAAGAGATCTCCGTCATCCGCCGGCATCGGGCCGTCCGAGTCGGTGCGCTGCCGCGAAGCCTCGTCCGCGTCGAACAGGAAGTCGATCGGCGAGGCAATCGTTGCCGCACGCCGGCTGCCCGCGCGCGGCCGGCTACGCTTGAGCGCCTGTGCCTTCGCGACGATGTCGGTACCGTCGCAATGGCCGCAGGATTCCCGGCAGTCCGCAATCTCCTCGGAAAAATGGCCGGCGAGGCGGCGCCAGGTGCAGCCGCCGCCGTCGGCGAGCCCGTACATGTGGCGCACGGCATTGCGCTGCTGGTCGATGACGGCCGCATCGACGAGTTCGGCATTCTCGAGCAGCCGGTCGAGCGAGATGACATCCGCCCACGAATAGAACAGCACGCAATCCGCCCGCGCGCCGTCGCGTCCGGCACGCCCGATCTCCTGGTAGTAGCTCTCGATCGAGCGCGGCATGTCACGGTGGATCACGAACCGCACGTTCGACTTGTCGATGCCCATGCCAAAGGCGATCGTCGCGCACACAACATCGAGCTCGTCGCGGCTGAACCGTTCTTGCGTCGCCGCGCGCGCCTCAGCCGTCATTCCGGCGTGGTAGGGCGCCGCCCGCACGCCTTGCCCGGCGAGATACTCGGCCGTCGAATCGACCGCCTTGCGCGACAGGCAGTAGACGATCCCGGCCTCGCCGCGCCGTGCCCGGATGAGGTCGAGGATCATGCCGCGCACGCCATCGGTACCGCCCTTGCGTACGGCGTGCAGGTGCAGGTTCGGCCGGAAGAAGGAGCCGCGCACGACGACGGGGTCCCGCATCGCGAGCTGTTCGATGATGTCGTGCCGAACGCGCGGCGTTGCCGTCGCGGTCAGCGCCAGCACCGGGATGCCGCTGTAGCGTCGCTTGAGGCCGGCGAGGTTGCGGTACGAGCGCCTGAAATCGTGTCCCCATTCGCTGATGCAGTGCGCTTCGTCGACCGCGATGAGCCTCAGGTCCATCGATTCGAGCAGCCGGCCGACCGAGGCGTCGAGCCCCTCCGGCGCCGCGTACAGGAGCTCGTACTCGCCGGCTCGCAGCTGCGCCGCGCGGCGGTTGCGCTCCTCGGGTGCGAGCGTCGAGTTGAGGAACGTCGCCCGGACGCCGACCTCGTGCATCGCATCGACCTGGTCTTTCATGAGCGAGATGAGCGGCGAGACGACGAGCGTGAGCCCGCCGAGGATCCGCGCCGGAATCTGGTAGGTGAGCGACTTGCCGGCGCCGGTCGGCATGACGCCGACGCAGTCGCCGCCGCCGAGCAGCGTCTCGATGATCTCCTGCTGTCCCGGCCGGAACGACGGGTAGCCGAACACGTCCCGGAGCATCGCGAGCGCGCGGTCGACGTCAATCGCCTCGTTCGCAACCTTGGCCCGTGCCGCGGCCTCGCGAAGCACGAGGAGCGTATCGGGGGTGAAGAGCTCCGGCGCCTCCCGGTAGCGCAACCTGAGCAGGTTGAGCCGCGGCACGACTGCCTCGAGTGGCAGCCTCGCAAGCGAGTTGGCCTCGGCGAGGATCGCCTCCGGGCTATCGGCCGTCGCCTCGGTCATGCGTGCCCGGCCCCGCGGTCCGCCATGAGCCCAGCCGTGATCTCGTAGGAGCGCAGGCGCGCCGCGTGGTCGAAGATCTGCGAGGTGATCATGAGCTCGTCGGCCCGGGTGCGGGCGATGAAGTCATCGAGCGCCGCACGCACGGCGGGCGCGGGACCGATGGCCACGCAGGCGAGCACCTGATCGAGGATCGCCTTCTCCTGCGGCCCGAGCGTCCCGACGTAGCCTTCGACCGGCGGCGGCAGCTGGGACGGGCGACCGAGGCGCAGATTCACGAATGCCTGCTGCATGGAACTCGCGTTCAGCGTGGCCTCGGCCATCGTGTCGGCGGCAAAGACGTTGTAGCCGAGCATCACGTAGGGCTTCTGAAGCTGCGCCGACGGCTGGAACTGCGCGCGATAGGTGGCGATGGCGGGCATGAGCTGCGCCGGGGCGAAGTGCGAGGCGAAGGCGTATGGCAGCCCGAGCGCCGCGGCAAGCTGCGCTCCATACAGGCTCGAGCCGAGTATCCACAGTGGCACACTGAGTCCGGTTCCCGGTACCGCTCGCACCACCTGGCGCGGCGTCGGCGAAAGATAGTCGGCGAGTTCCTGAACGTCGAGCGGGAAATCATCCACGTCCGCGGCCAAATTGCGCCTGAGCGCCCGGGCCGTCGTCTGGTCGGAGCCCGGCGCCCGGCCGAGCCCGAGGTCGATGCGGCCGGGATAGAGCGACTCCAACGTGCCGAATTGCTCGGCAATCACGAGCGGGGAATGGTTCGGCAGCATGATGCCGCCGGCGCCGACGCGAATCGTCGAGGTGCCGCCCGCAACGTGGCCGATCAGCACCGCGGTCGCCGCGCTTGCGATTCCGGGCATGCCGTGGTGCTCGGCGAGCCAGAAGCGGCGGTAGCCCCAGCGCTCGGCATGGCGCGCGAGGTCGAGCGTGTGGCGGAAGGACTGTGCCGCGTCGCTGCCCTGGGTGATCGGCGAGAGGTCTAGAACCGAAAGGGGAATCACTCGTCGGGCACCCGGGGAGTGGCGGAGGTGTGGGGCGGATTGGCCGTGCCCTGCAGGCACCGACCGATCCGCCCGCAGCCTACACGAGACTGGCGGGTACGTCGGACCGACTCGTGTGGCGGCAGCGCGGGTCCGTGGCTCTAGAAAGGCCGGCCGCGCGCGTCACCGAGCCACCGCTGCAAGCTAGCGCTCCCAGTGACCCCGCGCCATGTGCCAGTGAGGTCCGTTCTGGACCCAGTGCTCGGGGATCCAGTGCCGGCCGCGACGCTCGCGCATCCAGCGTCCGCCAACCCAGACGTGCTCGTGGCCGCGCCACTCCCAGTACCCGGGCGCCCAGACGTACCCGACGCGGGGCCCCGGGATGGCCTCGACGCGCGCCGCGGGCGGCGCAATATCGATCTCCAAATTCACATTGGCCGAACCGGCCGTCGGGGCGAGCGCCGTGGCGCCCGCCAGGCACAGTGTTGCCAGCCAAAGCCTGTTCGTGGTCAAGAAGGACTCTCCATCTTCCTGATGCGGACGGTCGGTGCAGCAGCCAGCGCCGCGCGCCGCTTTGCGTCCTTCGTACCGTTCGCGCCAGGCCTGCATCCACTACCAGGCCCGCACGGCCCGGAAGACGTTCGCCATTAAGCGGCCGACGGCCGCTCTGGCGCGTCCGGCCCCCGCCGTGTCGACCTGTAGGCGGCAACCGACCGCACGGCGCTTCTCGGTCGCCCCGCGCGGGACCGGGCCGGCACGGCTGATCCGGGGAGCCCGCTAGAATGCGCCGTGGATCCGCTCGACCCGGCGCGCACCGCCGGGACCGAGCGCCATGACTGTGACCACCCGGGTGCCAGGGAGCACGGCTCGATGAAGCGACGCTACGTGACTACCGATGTGTTTACCGACCGGATGTTCGGCGGCAACCCGCTCGCCGTGGTTCTCGATGCGGAAGGCTTGAGCACGCGCCAGATGCAGGCGATCGCGCTCGAATTCAATTACTCCGAGTCGACGTTCATCCTGCCACCCGACGACCCCGCGCACACCGCCCGGGTCCGCATCTTCACGCCAAGGACCGAAGTCCCGTTCGCGGGCCATCCCAACGTAGGCACCGCGTTCCTGCTCGCGCGCGAGTACCGCTACTCGCGCGGGGTGGCCGAGGGACTGTTCCGGTTCGAGGAAGAGGCCGGCCTCGTGCCGGTCACACTGGTGCGCGAGCAAGGCGCAGTGGTCGGCGCCGAGCTCTGCGCGCCCGAAGCCCTGACGCGCGGCTCGATCGTTTCGCGTGAAATCGCCGCGCGCTGCCTGTCGCTCGAGGCCGCCGACATCGCCGTCCGGGCGCACCCGCCGCAGATCGCCTCCGTGGGACTGCCGTTCCTCATCGTCGAGGTTGCCTCGCGCAAAGCGCTCCGGCGCGCGAAGCCCAATATCGCGGCGTACCTGGAGATCCTGCCGCGCGAAGGCGCGGATTCGATCTTCGCCTACGTCAGGGAGCCGGCCGGGGTCGAATCCGCTGGCCTGCTCGGCTTGAGCGCGCGGATGTTCTCGCCATTCGACGGGATCATCGAGGATCCCGCGACCGGGAGCGCGACCGCCGCTGCGACCGCGCTCCTCGCGGAACTCAAGGGCGGCACGGCGGAACTCAACTGGCGGGTCGAGCAGGGAGTCGACATGGGCCGACCGAGCCTGCTGCTCGCGCGGACGGCGACCCGCGATGGCCGGGTCACTGCGGCACACGTCGGCGGGCGCTGCGTGGCGGTGCTCGAGGGCACCTTTGCGCTCGAGGGCGAGGAGGCGCGCTGAGCGCCTCGCGCAGAAACTTGGCGGGAGCGCCTACGAACCGCTGAGCGTCGCGCTGAAGACCCGCAGGAAGTTCTCGCCCATGATGCCGGCGACGGACTTCTCGTCGAGCCCGCGGGCGAGCAACGCGGCGGGTATCAGGCCCCAATCGCGGTAGTTGCGCACGATCGGGCGGAAGTTCGCGTCCATGTCGGTGCCGATCGCGACGTGCTCGACGCCGAGGGCATCGACGAGCCTTAGGATCGAGTCGATGTACTCCGCGAACGTCGACTGGCCGATACCGGAGGGCACGGAGCCGACGATGCCGCCGGCCGCCGAGACGAGCTTCGCGTGCTCGGGCGTCACGAGCCGCGGGTGACTCACTGTCGGCCGCGTCAGGTTCGTGTGCGAGATCATGACGGGCTTCGTGGAGAGCTCGACGACGTCACGGGTCACGTGGAAAGTCGCGTGCGCGAGGTCGATGATGATTCCGGCGCCGTTCATCTCCTTGACGATCGACTTGCCGAGTGGCGTGAGGCCCTGATGGACGGGCTCGGCTGTCTGGATGTCGCCGATCTGGTTCACGTGGTAGTGCACGATCGTGATTGCGCGAACGCCGTCGCGGCGCGCCTCGTGCACCCGCTCGAGCCGATCCTCGATGAAATCTCCACCCTCGATCGCAAACACCGCGGCCGTGTGGCGGTGGCGGGCGGCTGCCCGGACGTCGGCGGGCGTAAGTCCCGGCGAGGCGCGGTGCGTCGCGACGAGGGACTTCAGCACCGCGACCTGCCGGCGATAGTCCTCGAGCGCCTCGCCCGCGCCGAACTCGCGCGACGCGTGGATCCCATCCGGCGTCAGCTCGAGGAGCCGCATGTCGGAGACGGCCGCAAAAAGCGCCGCACTCACGTGCCCGGCATTGAGGTCGCCGAGTGCGCGGGTCTCAAACGGGGCGCCGAACGCGCGCGAGGTGGGGGTTTCGTAAGGCAGGTTCCTGAGGAAGAACCGCCCAGGGTGACAGTGCACGTCGACCGTCGCGTGGCGTTCGGTGAAGGCGACACCGGCAGCGCGCTGCTCGTCGGTCAGAGTCATGCCAAGGTCGGCGAGGCGGTCCGTCGCGGCCGCCGCTGCAGCCGGAATGCCGATCGCAGCCGCACCGGCCGCCGCCAGGATCTGGCCGAGCGCGTCGCGGCGCGTCTACTGCCCGGCCACCGAACGATTCCTGCCGGAAGGTCCGTGCTTTGCCATGCGATCGCCTGGTCGCGGAGGAGACGGTAGTTTACGGCGGATCGAACCACGCGGTTGCGCGGGCGGCGGTTGAGGCCGCCGCGCGAGTCAAGATCCTGGGACGCTCCCGATCCGAAATCGCCGTCCTCGCGGTTCAACCACGAGGCGCGCTGACGGTGAAGACGCAAAGCGCCGGCGCGAGGCGCCGATTTCGGCCGGTGGGGGGAGGCTCTCCTCCTTAGCTCGCTCCGACGGCGAGGCGACTTCCCGCGACCAGCGGCGCCCGCTCCCGCTCGGGGCGGACTATCGAACGTCGATCGCCGGGTCTCCCGCCTCACACGGGAACCGGAGCGTGGGATATAGTTTGACGGCCTTCTGACAGGTTGGACGGCGCCGGATGCGGCGATCGTCCGTGTGTGCCGGCAACTGTCGCGGCGCAACAAATCGGCGCGACGGGCGCGGCCGTCGAGCGAAAGGGCGGTTCGGCGTTGGCGAGGCGCCGCGCCGGACGGCGCCGCCGGTCGCGACGGTTAGAATGCAGCGCCGCGACGCGCATCGGGCGTCGCCCGAGCACCTTACCCGCTCCCGAGGAGACCACGCTTGCCCACGCTCACCCTCGCTTCGAGTCCGCAGATCCGCAACCTGGCAATCACGGGACGAGCTCTGCGGCGGCCGGTTGGTTCGTGGCGCTGGCTCGCCGCGTGCCTCGCACTTCTCGCGACCGAGGCCGTTGCGGCCGAACCCCCCGCAGCCGCCGTCGCCAAGAGCTTCAGGGTCTACATCTCAGTCGACATGGAAGGCGTCGCGGGCGTCGTGACGGCCGACCAATTGAGCCCGGCGGGGTTCGAGTACGAGCGCTTCCGCCGCTTCATGACCGACGAGGCGCTCGCCGCCGTGCGCGCGGCCAAGCAGGCCGGTGCTACCGACATCGTGGTCAGCGATTCGCACGCCAACGGCGAGAACCTGCTCATCGACCTCTTCCCGAGCGACGTGCGCATCGTGCGCTCGTGGCCGCGCCACGGCGCGATGATGGCGGGCCTCGACAAGAGCTTCGCGGCCGCGATCTTCATCGGCTATCACTCCTCGACGACGAACCCGAAGGGCGTGCGCGCGCACACCATCTCGAGCGCGCACTTCGCCCGGCTCGCCTTGAACGGCACCGCCGTCACCGAGGCCGAGCTCAATGCCGCCTACGCCGGCGACTTCGGCGTGCCGGTCGTATTCGCCTCTGGCGATGATGCGGCGGTCGCGGAAATCCGCGCCCGGCTCGGCGACCTCGACACGGTCACGACGAAGACGAGCCTTGGCTTTCATTCCGCCGAGACGCTGACGCCCGCCGCCTCGTGCGAGCGGATCTTCGAGGGCGTCGTCGCAGCGCTCGCTCACCGCGACCGCCGGCATCCCTACGTGCTGAGCCACCCGGTGACGCTCGACCTCACGTTCAAGAACTACATGCCGGCCGAGATCGTGAGCTACCTGCGCTCGGTGCAGCGTATCGACTCCCATTCGATCCGCTTCGTCGGCCATGACATGCTCGAGATTACCGATTTCATCGACGTGCTCGACTGGTACAACCCCGACATCGCGCCGTGAGGCCCGGCTGCGCCTGATGGCCAACGTGCGCAACCGCCCGTAGGAGTGAGCGTGACCCGCAACCAGTGGATCGCCATCGCTGGCGCGCCGCCCGCGATGGTGGTCGTCGGGGGGCCGGACGCCTCGCACCCCTACGCCCGCTCCTCATTCGACCTTCCCGCCGACAGCACGGGCGATCGCCTCGCGTTCGCGTTCAAGTGGCTCCTCGTTCCCGGCCTCACCCTCCTGGCCGGCGTCGTCGTCGCCGGGCGCCGCAGCTTGATCCCCGATGCGATCGAGGGCACCCGGATGCCCGCGAGCCACGCGCTCGAGATCAACCTGCGCTACAACCAGCACACCCTCGAGCAGACCGTCCGCGCGATCATCGCGTGGACGGGGCTCGCGCTCGCGCCGCTGCGCGAGCAGTTGACGTTCATTCCGGTCATGGCCGCGCTGTTCGGCGTGGGCCGGCTCACGTTCCGGGTTGGCTGCTTGCTGCATCCGCTCGGCCGCGCCTTCGGCATGGTGCTGACCGCGCTGCCGACCTCGATTGCGTTCGGGTGGCTCATCGCGCACGCGCTCGACGGCTGACCGCGTGCGCCGGTGTGCAACGAGTTCGTTTACAGGCTGATCACACGACAGTGGGGGAGTGGGCATGACTGACTCGACCGACAAGGGCCTCAGCCGCAGGGACTTCGTCCAGGGCAGCGTCGCCGGTGCCGTACTCGTTGCGGCGCCTGCCGCGGTCCTGGCGGCCGGAACACCGGGCGGTGCCGACAAGGCAGCGGTGCTCGCGCAGGTACCGAAGATGCACGCCGAGAACATCAAGCGCCTGCAGGACTGGATCGCGCTGCCCTCGATCGCCGCGGAGAACCGCAACTACCCCGCCGGCCCCGAACACATGGCCGAACTCGCCCGCCAGGCCGGGTTCACCGACGTGCGCCTGGTCCCAACCGCCGGCAAGGCCGGCGTCGTCGGCAAGATCGACGCCGGCGCTCGCACGACGGTCGCGGTCTACTTCATGTACGACGTGAAGCAGTTCGTGGCCTCCGAATGGAGTTCGCCGCCGCTCGAGGCGAAACTCGTCAAAAAGGAAGGCCTCGGCACCGTATGCATGGGGCGAGGGGCGGTGAACCAGAAGGGACCGCAGAATGCCTTCCTCAGCGCGCTGATGGCATTCAAGGCGACCGGCAAGAAGCTGCCCGTGAACCTCGTGCTCGTCTGCGAGGGCGAGGAGGAAATTGCCTCGCCGCACTTCGGCGAGATCGTAATGACCCCGGACGTGCTCGCGCAGTTGAAAAACTGCGTCGGCGTGCTACTGCCGGAGGCGGGCCAGGACGTCGACGGCAGCCTGCAGGTGGAACTCGGCGCCAAGGGCGTCGTCGAGCTCGAGCTCGTCTCGAGCGGCGAGAAGTGGGGCAGGGGCCCGAAGCTCGACGTCCACTCGAGCCTCGAGGCGCAGGTCGATTCACCCTCGTGGCACCTCATCCAGGCACTGCACACGCTCGTCGAGAAGGATGGCCACACGCCGGCGGTCGAGGGCTTCTTCGAACTCGCCAAGCCGCTCTCCGCCGCGCAGCAGCAGATGATCGCGACCTACGCCGCGGCCGTACCCGAGGACGTCGTCAAGAAGGAACTCGGCGTCGAGCGCTGGGTGCACGACCTCAACTGGCACGACTCGCTCGTTCGCCTCTACTCCCAGCCAACCATCAACATCGAGGGCTTGGTCGGTGGCTACACGGGACCGGGCGGGAAGACCGTGCTGCCGCACCGCGCGGTCGCCAAGATCGACATGCGCCTCGTGCCCGACATGACCGCCGCCGATACGCTCGCGAAGCTGAAGGCCCACCTCGCCAAGCGCGGCTTCGGCGACATCGAGGTCAACATGAGCGGCGGCTACGATCCAACGCAGACCGCGCTCGAAAGCCGCTTGATGCAGGCGGTCCTCAAGACCTACCGCGCGCTCGGCATCACGCCGCAGGTGCTGCCGCGAAGCCCAGGCTCCTGGCCCGGCTATCGCTTCACCAACCCGCCCCTCAGCCTGCCGGCCGGCGGCTTTGGCCTCGGCCACGGTACGGGCGCGCACGCGCCGGATGAGTATTACCTGATCGAGTCGACCAACCCGAAGGTGGAAGGCCTCGACGGCGCGGTGAAGTCCTTCGTCGAGTACCTCTACGCGATCGCCTGAGGCGCGGACTTTCCGCAGGCACGCGCGGTGTGCCTGCGGCGGTCCTCAGCGTTGCGATTCGATCCAGGCGTCGATGCGCGCCTCGAGCCGATCGAGCGGCATCGGCCCCGGAACCAGCACGGCGTCGTGGAACCGGCGCAGGTCAAAGCGCGCGCCGAGCGCCCTCTCGGCGCGGGCCCTGAGCTCGCGGATGCGGATTTCGCCGATCTTGTAGCCGAGCGCCTGCGCCGGCCAGCCGATGTAGCGGTCGACCTCGCCGTCGATGGCTTTGTCCGAGAGCGCGGAGTTCTCGCGCAGGCACGCGACGGCGCGCTCGCGCGTCCAGCCGAAGACGTGCATCCCGGTGTCGATGACCAGCCGGCAGGCGCGCCACATCTCGAGCGACAGGCGCCCGAAATTCTCGTAGGGCGTGCGGTACATGCCCATCTCGACGCCGAGGTACTCGCTGTAGAGCGCCCATCCCTCGACGAACGCGTTGATGTCGCTGTTGCGCCGGAACGCCGGGAGGTCGGCGCGCTCCTGCGCGAGCGCGATCTGCAGGTGATGGCCCGGGACGCCTTCGTGCAGGAACCACGCCGGCATCCCAAAGAGCGGGCTTTGCGACAGTGAATCGGCCTCGACGCCGACGACGACCGAGCCCGCGACGCCCTGTTCGGGACTGCCGGGGTCGTAGCCGGAAGAGGATCCCCTGAGCGAGGGGTTCACGAGCCTGACGCCGTAGGTAAGGCGGGGGAGCGTTGCGAAGTATTGCGGCAGCAGCGCGTCGGCGCGCTTGGCGACGTCGCGGGTCTTCTCGAGGTAGTCGTCCACCGAACTCGCCTGGAAGCGTCGGTCGGTGCGCAGAAACTCGATGAACTCGGTGCGGCTCCCGGCAAAGCCCGCTGCCGTCATCGCGCGCTGCATCTCAGCGCCGATCCTCGCGATCTCCTCGAGACCGAGTGCGTGGATCCGCTCGGCGCTCAGCCGCGTCGAGGCATGCCGGTGGATGAGGTACTGGTAGTACGCCTCGCCGTCCTTCTGCGCGCCGATCCCGATGGCGGCCGTCGCGTGTGGCAGGTACTCGCGCTCGAAGAACACGGCGAGCGTCTCCTCGGCGGGTTTGACGCGGGTTCGCACCGCCTCGAGCGCCTCGGTGCTGAGCGCCGCGCGGGTTGCGGCGGGCAGGCTCGCGGGCAGCGTTGCGAACGGCATCAGCAGCGCACTCGCCTCGGCCGGTTGCGAGGCGCGCCGGCGAAGCGTGCCGGCCACTTTCTCGACGACGAGGCGCGGACGCACGGACCCGGTCGCAATGCCGCGTCGCATGTTGGCAACTTGCGTCGCGTAGTACGCCGGGAGCGCGTTGATCTTCGCTATCCACGCGCGTGCCTGCGCCTCCGAACGCAGCGCGACGCCCTGCGCGGCGAAGTCCGGCACCGTAAAGAATCCGTCGCCCGTATTGAACGGGACCCGTTCCTCGTCGAAGGCGAAGCCTTCCAGATCGAGCTCGACCCGCTCGCGCAGCAGGTCACGATTGAGCAGGTCCTCATCGCCGAGTCCCGCCGCGCCGAGCGCGGCGAGCCGTGACTTCAGCCGCACGAGCGTCTCACGCCGTCCGGCAATGGCGGCCGGGCTATCGTCGGGCCAGCGCCCGAGCGCCTCGAGGTCACCGCGCTGGCCGGCCGCGACGGGATCGACGATCGCGAGATAGCGGTCGTAGTCCTTTAGGATTACCGGCAGTTCGGTCGGTGCCGGGACCGGTACCGCTTGAGCCGGCCGCGCCTGCAGGGAGACTGTCAGCAGCGCGACCGCGACGAGGAAGGCCGACGCGCGAAACAGTTTCATTGGTCGCTCAGATCCTTATCCACGCCCACTCCTCGCTCCACGGCAGGCGGGACATCTGTAGCGAGGGACCCTCGGGCTCGACGACGAACATATCGGAGAAGTTCGAGCCCGTGCCGGTCTCCGGATCGAAAAGGCCAGGCTCGACCGAGAAGCACATGCCGGTGTCCAGCACCGTGTGATCGCCAAGCGCGAGATACGGCGGCTGATGCCCCTCCATGCCCTCGCCGTGTGCGGGCCGGTGGTAGATGTACTTCTGCACGCCCTGCTTGACCTGATAGTTGTGGATCGGGAACGCGACGTCCGCGCACTCCGTGCCGCGACGCGACAGGTCCTTCTGCATCAGGCAGCAGTCGCGCGTCACCGTCCACAGCTTTTCCATGTGCGGCGTTCGCGGCGCGATCATGTACGGCCGGTAGAGCTCGCCACCGCAGCCACCGATCTGCACGCCGCCGGCGATCTGCAGCGCCATGCCCCGCTCAATCTTGTTGTAGAGGAACTGGTTCGGATGCGGATAGCCGGTCGCCTGCCCGGCACGGCACTCGATCTCGACGGTGATCCCCACCGCCGTGTGCGGACGTCCGTCGTGCTTGATTTCCCTGAGGATCAGGTCCGTCCCGAACTTGGTCGCGGCCTGGGCCACGTCGAAGTCGGTGAGGTCGGTGCCGTGGGTGAGCAGGAGGTCGCGCGCGAAGGCGTGGATCTTGTCGAAGTAGTCGTAGGCGCGGCGCGTCAGCGCGAGCTCCTCCGGCGTCTTCCGTTCGCGCAGGTAGAGGCAGTCATCCGCCGCCGATCCCATCGGCTGGCCGAGCACCAGGACGACGCTCTGCTGCGCGGATGGCACGAGCTCGCGGTCGCAGGCGAGCTTCTTGCCGGCGAAGCCGCGGCGCTTCAACCCCTCGAGCGCCCAGCGCCACTGGTCCTGGGTCGGCCCCTTGACGACCTTGCCTTCCTGCGGGGCCGCGCCCTCGACGTTGAGCCAGTCGAAGTACATCTCGCCGTCCTCGTACCACCACGAGCGCACGAGATCGCGATCGAGCGCCGGATAGAACCAGACCGGATGATCGCCGACCGTCGGGATGAACGCATGGAACATCCGCTCGGTGTTCGTGTGGAAGAGTCCCGTGAAATAGATGATGTTCCACTGGCCCGTCAGCATGATGCCGTCGTAGCCGGCGGCAGCGAGGCGCCCCTGCAGAGTGCGAAAGCGCTCCTTGTGCCAGCTGAGCGGCAGTCGATCGAGTGTCGATGCGGTGAGACGATCGTGCGGCAGGAGGAGGCCCGCCGAATCGGGCTTGGCGCCGCTGGCGGCCGCATCCGCGGCGGCCCTCGCGAGCGCCGGATTGAGGACGCTCGCGCCTGCGAGCAGTGCGCCGGCTGCGCCAGCGTTCGAAAGGAGTGCCCGTCGATTCAGCATTGGCTCAGTCTCCGGCGGATCGTTTTGAACGTGCAGTGGCAGCCGGGCCTGCGCCCGGTTCGGCGCTACTATATATTGTATTTCCTACGCGGCGTGCACGGCCGCGGGCGGAGAGCGGATGCCAAAGTCAGTCGCGGTGCAGCGCAAATCGCTGTCGGCGCAGGTCGCCGACACGCTGCGTGAGCTCATCATCTCGAACACCTACGCGCAGGGGCACCAGCTGCGGCAGGACGAGGTCGCCAAGCGCCTCGGCGTCAGCCACATTCCGGTGCGCGCCGCATTCCAGCAGCTCGAATCGGAAGGGTTGATCACCAACGTGCCCTACAAGGGCGCCGTCGTGACGCGCTTGTCGGTCGCCGAGATCGAGGAGTACTTCGACATCCGCGCGGCGCTCGAGGTCGATCTCCTGAAGCGCGCGATCAGGGGCATCGACGCGGAGGTCGTCGCGCGCGCCCGCAGGATCGTCGACAAGATGGACGCGGCGCCACCGTTGCGCTGGGGCGAGTACAACTGGAAGCTGCACGAGGAACTCTACGCGCCGGCCAAGCGGCCGATCACGCTCGAGTTCGTCCGCAAGATCCACGACAACCTCGACCGCTACGTGCGCATCCAGCTGTCGCTGGCGGAGGACAACCGCCGGCGTGCGCACAAGGAGCATATCCAGCTGATCGACCTGTGCGAGTCGCGCGAGCAGGGCAAGGCCGCGCGTCTCTTGTTCGGGCACATCAACCGCGTGCGCGATGACCTGCTCGAGCACTTGAGGCAGAACCCCTCGAAGTAGCGCTCGCCTCAGCCGGGCCCGAACGGCGCATCGCAGGAATGCGCCGGCTGGGTAAACCAGACGGGCCCTTGCTCCGACATGTAGAAATGATCCTCGAGGCGAACGCCAAACTCGCCATAGATGCAGATCATCGGTTCGTTGCTGAAGCACATCCCGGGCGCGAGTGGCTGCTTGTTGCCCTCGACGAGGTAAGTCCATTCGTGGATGTCGAGCCCGATGCCGTGCCCGGTCCGGTGCGGCAACCCCGGAACCTGGTAGCGCGGGCCCATGCCGGCCGACTCGATGACGTTGCGGGCCGCGCGATCGACGGCCTCGCACGGCACTCCGAGCTTCGCGGCCGCGAACGCCGCGGCCTGGGCGCTCTTCTCGAGGTCCCAGATCTGCCGCTGGCGCGGGGTCGGCTCGCCGTAGACATACGTTCGCGTGATGTCCGACTTGTAGCCGTGCAACTCGGTGCCGGTATCGATGAGCACGACGTCGCCGTCCTTGAGGACCTGCTCGGCCGACACTCCGTGCGGATAGGCGGTCGCCTCGCCGAAGTAGACGAGGCAGAAGGTTGAGCCCGAGCCGCTTAAGCGCGTATGCGCTTCGTTGATGAACGCCTTGACCTCCTTGCCGGTGATCCCCGGCCGGAGGATCCGGGCCGCGCGACGCTGCACCTCGAGCGTCATCTGCTTGACTACGGTCATGAGCGCGATCTCCGCCGCCGACTTGTGCATGCGGCATTCGCGCGTGATCGCGACCGCGCTCGTCATCTGGATCCGCGGCATCGCGGCGCGAAGACCCTCGGCCACGAAGAAAGGCGCCGCCTCATCGAGCGCGAGCACGCGCGGGGCGGCGATCGCAAGACCGAGCACCCGCGCGACGAGCGCGTAGGGATCCTCGGCCTCTTCCCAGCCGTGAATCGGACCCGGCAGCATGCCGGCATCGCGCAGCGTTCCGATCTCGAACGCGGGGCACAGGTAGTGCACCTCGCCGCTCGCGCACAGGAGCGCGGCGGTCAGGCGCTCGCTCGGACTCCAGCGAAGCCCGGTGAAGTAGTAGAGGCTCGTGCCCGCCGGCAGCAGGATCGCATCGACGCCGCGATCGGCCATCAGGCGCGCCGCCCGGTCGCACCGCGCGCGGCGCTCCGCTGCCGTGACGGGGTGGACGTCGTAGGTGAGCTCGCCGAGGCCGGCGAGTTCTGCTTCAGCCGTCGATCCGCCGACGCCGACCGTCATCTCAGGCCACGGCGCGGGCGGCCAGCGACGGCCGGTTGGCGGCGGCGTGCTGCACCAGCCGCTCGACTTCGGCGCGCTCCGCGCCCTCGAGGCGCAGTCGCGGCGCACGGACCATTTCCGATCCGCGGCCCATGACCTGCTCGGCGAGCTTGATGCACTGGACCAGCGTCGGGATGGTGTCCAGGTGCAGCAGCGGCATGAACCAGCGGTAGATATCGAGCGCCTCGCGGTAGCGACCGGCGATGGCGAGGTTGTAGAGGGCGACGGATTCGCGCGGAAAGACGCTCGTCAGTCCCGACACCCACCCGGTCGCACCGAGCATGAGGCTCTCGAGCACGATGTCATCGACGCCGGCGAAGAGCGTAAAGCGGTCGCCGTAGGCGTTCCTGAGATCGGTCAGGCGGCGCGTGTCTTCCGAGGACTCCTTGATCGCGACGATGTTCTTGACGGCGGTCAGCTCGGCAAACATCTCGACGGTCACATCGACGGTGTAGGAGACCGGATTGTTGTAGATCATGATCGGCAGGCTCGTCGACCCGGCGACGGTGCGAAAGTGCTGCAGCGTCTCGCGCGGGCTCGACTTGTAGACCATCCCCGGCAGGACCATCAGCCCGTCGACGCCGATCTTCTCGGCATCGCGGGCAAAGTCGCAGGCGAGCCTGGTCGTGTACTCGGCGACCCCGACGAGTACTGGGACGCGTCCGGCAACCACTTCCTTGACGGCCGACATGACCGCGCGCTTCTCGGCCGCGGCGAGCGAGCAGTTCTCGCCGACGGTGCCCATGCAGATGATGCCGTGCACGCCGTCCTGGAGGAGGCGCTCGACAACCTTTTGCGTCGCAGGGAGGTTGAGGCCTTCGTCGGTCTCGAACTGGGTTGTGCTGGCGGGAAATACACCTGACCACGGCTTCATGGGGGCTCCAACGGCATGGGTTTCCGGACGAGAGAAAAGAATATATTATATCTTATATACGAAGTCGAGCAGCACAGAGTCGAGCCGCGGATTCGACTGCCCCGGGCGATGGCACGGGCAACTTAGCACCGGCCCGGCTGGTTGCAACCGTTGGCGCGGCGCGCCGGCCGGGATCGGGGGTCTTGGGAGGAAAGTATCGCGCCAAGCGGCCCGCGGCCGTCAGCCTCGCGGTTCGTCGGACCGGCGCCGCGAGGCGCGCTGGGTGAGGTCCGCGAGACTCGTCGTCGGCATCAGATCGGCGCTGCGAAGCTCGATGGCCGCGTGAATGCCGGTGGCGCCGGCGTCCTTGCGCGCCTTTACCCGCTGCTCGGCGAAGCGGTCGCGCTCGGCGGTGCTGACCCGCTTGAGCGAAGCGCCCTCGAAGTGGCTACGCAGGTAGCCGCATACCGCCTGCGCGGCACCTTCGTCGGTGAAGAACCCGAGCCTTAGCGCGTGCAGGACCTTGTCGCCGTCGAGGCCCATCGTCGAATACAGCCGGTACTCCTCGAAGATCCCGAGGTTCGGAATCTCATCGGGGCGGAAATCCGACTCGGCAATAGCAAGCTGGATCGCGAACAGCCGCGATGAGTCGCTCTCCGCGAGCTCGAGCGGGGTGAGCGCGCGCACCGTCTGCGTTCGATCAAGCGCAGGCGCGGGCTTTGGCGCTGACTTCGCCGGTGCCGCGACACGGGCCTTCGCCGCCGCCGGGACCGCGGCCGGCTTCAGCGGCGCGGCGACGACGGGCGCGGGCCACTTGGGCCCGACCGGCGGAACGGGCGCTGAACGGACGGGAAGCGCTGGCGCATCGCCGAGGCTACGCCGCTTGCCGCTCTCATCGACCGGGGTCATCCGCGGCGCGGCTGCCGCCGGCGTTACCGGCCCGACCGGGGCGCTCGCAACGGCAGGCTTCGCGGGTTCACGCACTTCGACCCGCACGGGTTGAGGCTTCGGCGCGGGGACCGCCGCAACCACAGGCGCTGGCTTGCGTGCCTCGGCCGCGCTCGTCCCCGTGGCAGGCGCCATCATCGGCGGTGAAGCGGCCGGCGCGGTCCTGGCGGAAGGCGGCCGCGATGCGGCGAGCTCCGCGAGCAGATCCATCGGGCGCGCGACAGTCGGCGGCGTGGGGGCCACCACTGATTTGCGCGGCTCGGGCCGATTCGCGGGCGCCGCGGATACGGGAGTCGGTTGCAGCGTCAGGTCGACGAGTGGAAGTCGTGGCGCGCTCGGTGCGAGCGCAAGCGGCGACACGGGCTCCAATTCAAGCGTTAGTGGCGGTACGGCCTTGGCGACGGGCGTGACGACGGGAGGCTCGTCCATCAGCGTGAGCACAGCAGGCGCTGCGCTCGTCGGGCGGGCCGTGGGCGCCACCGGCGCAAGAAAGTCCTTCAGCGAAACGCGCGGCGGCTCCTCGCGCGCGACCCGAGCCGGCGGCACTGGAGGGGGCGGGACGCTGATGGCGGGCGGCAGCGGCGGCGACAGCGCAGCCGGCGTCGGCGTCGGCGAGCCGACCGGCGCAGGAGCGGAGACGACGAGCCTGGCGTTGAGTTCCACGCGGGCGGGCGGCACGACGGGCGCGTCGAATCGAAGGGTCGGGGCTACCGCGACCGGATCCGGCCGGGACACAACAGCTATCGCCGGCGCACGCTTCGCGATCGATCGACGTGAGGCGACGTCGGCGGTGCCGAGCACCGGCACCGTCGAGGTGTCGCTCGCTTTTGCCGGAGGAGCAGGCGCTGCTGGCGGCGAGGACTTTGGAATTCCGCCAACCTGCTCCGCGGCGAGCGTGGGTACCGCCGGCGGCACGGGCTTCGCCGCCACAACGGGCGGCGACGCGGGTGATGCCGGCGAGGGGGTTGGAGCTGCAGCGACTGGCGGTCGCTCCGGCGAAGGAGTTGTCGGTTTCGCGTCGATGGCTTTCACGGCGAGCGACGGTGCAGGAGGCGTCACCTTCCCGTTCGCAACCGGCGAGGGCGGCGGTAGGCCAGGCGGCACCGCGGGCGCAACCTTCGCGCCTGCGCCGGAAGTCTCTGCGCTGGGGCGCGTCGCGGCCGGGCGCGCGGCCATCGGCGCCGGAGCGCCCACACTCTTCGGCGCGACCTTCGGGGCGGCAGTCGCAACGGGCTCGGCAGTTGCGAGGAACATCTCCGCCAACTCCCGTGCTGAGACCGTGTCGTCGGGGCGGACCGCCGGTGCAGGCGGCGGCGCAGTGACTCGTGCCACGGCCGGCGCAGGCCGCGGAGGGCTCCGCGCCGCGGCGGCCGGGGCCGGTTGCGCGGGTATGGGCGCCGCGCGTACGGCAGGAACGGCAGGAGCAGGGGGAGGCGCCGGCGCCGCGGCGTTAGGCATCGGTGCCGCGGTGCGGGTGGGCTGTCGGTCGTTGCGCGCCTCCGCACTCGCAACGGCGCGCAGATCGTCCTCATCGGCCGTGGCCGTCAGCGCGCGCGGGTAGTGTTCACGGACGATGCCGAGGATCGCGTCGGCCTCGAGTTCGGAGGCAATGGGCCCAAGCCGCAGCCGGAAGCGCTGCTGTCCGTTGTCGCGCTGCTGGACCTGGTAGACGTGGAGCCGGTCGAAGTCGAGCAGCCCCTTCGGCGGCAGGCTGATCGGCGCGGTCGAGGCGCTGAGGTTGATGACGTAGGGACCGGGTCCCCCGAGTGGCGCGGGCTCAGGCGCACTGCTCAGCAGGTCATCAATGGTCAGATGCCAGAGGTCTTCGGGTGCGGGTCCGTCGGCCATCCCACCCACGCGCAATCCTCCAAAAGCCCTGAGCCCGTTGGAGGCAATCTTGCCGCCTTCCGCCGCGCCGAAAGATGATCCCCGTCCCTAAACGCACAGCGCCACACGGCGCAAATGCCACTCCGGACCCCGCGGTCCACTCCTTATGTCAACCCTGGCAGCGCATGCCGATTCGGTGAAATCTGCACCGGTGCGCCGCAACTCCAGGGCGCCGCCGCCGTCCAGGCGCGACGCCTCCGGCGGCGCCGTCCTTTGCCGGTCGGCCCGAGGAAAAAGGCCGGTGTGCCATACTCGCGCCGGTCCTCGTCACCCACAGCGGCGTGCCGTGAAAACCGTCAGCGTGCCGGAGTCCATGCAAGGCCTCTTCGCTGCGGCAGAAGAGGTCGTCTCGCGGTTTTTCAGCGAGCGGATCGACGACCCCGGGCACGGAACCATCGAGATCCACGGTGAGCGCTACGTGCTATTGCGCGGCGCCGCCTTGTCGGTCGAATTCTTCGACCTCGTACGCTCACTCTACGTTCCCGACCGGCGGGCGGACGCGGACGAGTTCGCGCGGACGATCCTGTTCGACCTCGCGCACGCGATCGGCCGTACCGACGCCCGTAATTTCCACGAGCAGATGAATCTCACGGACCCGATCGCGCGCCTCTCGGCCGGCCCCGTCCATTTCGCGCACGCCGGTTGGGCGTTCGTCGAGATCCTGCCGGAATCCAAGCCTTCGCCCGACGCCAACTACTGTCTCGTCTACGACCACCCGTACTCCTTCGAGTCCGATGCCTGGGTCCGCAACCAGCGCCACAGCCACGTGCCGGTCTGCATCATGAACGCGGGTTACTCCTCCGGTTGGTGCGAGGAGAGCTTCGGCCTGAAGCTGGTCTCGGCGGAGATCCTCTGCCGCGCGAAGGGCGATGAGACGTGCCGGTTCATCATGGCGCCGCCCGAGGGAATCACCGCGCGCATCGCCGACTACCTCGCGAGCCACACGGACGTTGCGCCGCGGGCGGCACATTTTCGGATCCCCGACTTCTTCGCGCGCCAACGCGAGGAGGAGAGCCTGAGGACGCGGCAGGACGAGCTCGAGCGCGAGCTGCGCCAGACCCAGAAGCTCGAGGCGCTCGGTCGGCTCGCCGGCGGCATCGCCCACGACTTCAACAACATCATCAGCGTCGTGCTCGGCCAGGCCGCGCTCGCGCAGCGGCAGCTCAATAGCGACGACCCGCTCTATTCCGACCTCGCGAAGATCATCCGCGCCGGCGAGCGCGCCGCCTCGCTCACCCAGAAACTGCTGACCTTCGGCCGCTCGAACGTCGCCCAGAACGACGTCCTCGACCTCAACGTCGTCGTGGATGAGACGGCCAAGATGATCGAGCGGGTGATCGGCGATGACGTGGAGTTATCGCTCCGGCTCGCACCCGATGCCGGCAGCGTGCGCGCCGACCGATCGCAGCTCGAGCAGGTGCTGATGAACCTCGCGGTCAATGCCCGCGACGCGATGCCGGAGGGCGGTCGCTTCTCGATCGCGACGGCGAGGAACGGCGAGGCGATGGTCGACCTCGTCGTCGCGGACACCGGCGTCGGCATGGACGATGACACGCGCGCCCGCGCCTTCGAGCCGTTCTTCAGCACCAAGGCCGACCGTGGCACGGGACTCGGCCTGTCGACGGTCTACGGCATCGTCGCCGGCGCCGGCGGCACGATCTCGCTCGACACGGGGCCGGGCGCCGGCTGCACGTTCAGTGTTTCGCTGCCGCGACTCGCGAACCGCGCCCGCACCGCCAAGCCCGCCGTCGCCGCGCCCGAGCGTGGCAGCGGAACGGTGCTGATCGTTGAGGACCGGGCGGACCTCAGGGAGCTACTCGAGCGGACACTGGTAGATTTCGGCTACAACGCCATGGCCGCCGAGAACATCGACCACGCGCTCGCGCTCCTTGCCGACAAGAGCCAGCATCTCGATGCGCTCCTCACCGACGTCGTGATGCCGCGGATGGGGGGAGTCGAACTCGCGGCGCGCGCCGGCGAGCTTCGGCCGGGCCTGCGCGTCCTCTACATGTCGGGCTACGCGCCCGATGCGAAGCACCGCGAGCTATTCGCCAGCGACGGCGCCGCGTTCCTGCAAAAGCCCTTCACGCCCGATGAGCTCGCCGCGCGCCTCGCGGCGCTGATCCGCGCGTAGTCCGGCGGACGCCGGCGCGCTATTTCCAGACCGCCCGGGCGACGCGCAGGAAGTTCCCGCCGAGCACCTTGCGCGCATCGGCCACCGACCAGCCGCGGGCAAGCAGCATCGCGCCGACTTCCGTTATCTGGCCAGGTGCCGCATCGCGCGACGGGCCCTGGCCCGCGTATTCGCTCGCCGGCCAGTAATCCTCGTGCGCGGCCAGCTGGTCGTTGAGCGCCTCATCGAGCGAGGGCGGGGAATAATCGAGGCCGATGCCAACGTGATCGGCGCCGACCAGGCTCCTGATGTACTCGATGCAGTCGACGATCGTCGCCGTGGTCGCATTTCGGTCGGCCAGGAATAGCCCGATCCCGTTCACGCCGATGACGCCGCCCGTGCGGGCGCAGGCGCGTATCTGGTCGTCGGTGATGTTGCGGCCGTGGGCCCTGAGAGCCTTCGGATTCGAGTGGGAGAAGATGACCGGATGCGTCGCCATCTCCATCACGTCCATCGTCGTCCGGTGCCCCGTGTGCGAGCAGTCGACCATCATGCCGACGCGGTTCATCTCCGCGATCACCCGGCGGCCAAACTCGGTGAGGCCGTGGTCCTCGTCGTGGCAGCCGCCGCCCGCGAGGTTGTTGCGGTTGTAGGCGATGAGCATCTGCCGCACGCCGAGGCGGTAGTAGAGCGACACCATCGCCGCCTCGCCGTTGAGGGCGCCCATGCCCTCGAGGTCGAAGGTGATGCCGAGCTTGCCGGCTCGCTTCGCCTCCAGGATGTCGCTCGCCTGCCGGACGAGCACGAATCGCTCGGGGCGCGTCTCGAGCCAGGTGATGTAGCTCGCGAGGTTGCGTACCGCGACCTGCCAGTCGATCACGTCGTAGCCGACGTTGATCGACAGGTAGTCGACGCCGGCACGGGTCCAGTCGCCGAGATGTTCGAGGTCGAAGTCGGGGCGCGGATCAAAGCCCGAGTGGTTGTCCCAGATAAGTGCGTCGCTGAGCGGATCCGCGGCTCCCGCGCCTGCCGCGCCTGCCGCGCCTGCCGCGCCTGCCGTGGGCGGGTGTCGCGGGGCGGGCCGGTCGCTGCGGGTGCCGGCCAGCACTGTCGCGATCGGGGCTGCGCCAAGGAGAATCCCCGAGGCCGCAAGACCCGTGCCGCCGAGTACCTGCCGTCGTGTCACCCTCATCTCGATCTCCTTCCGGTGGCCGCAGTGCCGCGAGCATTACGGCGCGAGATAGCGCTTGTACCAGCCCCGGACGCGCTCGGCCCGGTCGCGGATGTAGCTCGGTCGCGTAAAGAGGTGGTACTGGCCAGGGTAGACGACCAGCTCGGTCGGCACGCCAAGCGCGCGCAGCGCCTGGTACATCTGCTCGCCGCCCGCGATCGGAACGTTGAAGTCCTTTTCGCCTCCGAGGAACAGCGTCGGCGTGCGGATGCGGTCGGCGTGGAAGAACGGGTAGGAGACCTTGAGCCACAACGCGGGATTCCGCCACGGCGCGACGAGCTCGTGCGTGTACTGGAGGACGTACTCGTCACTGCCGTACATCGACAGCTGGTTGCCGCTGCCGGCCCCGGAGACGGCCGCCTTGAAGCGCGTGTCGGTCGCGATGGTGTAGTCGGTGAGGATGCCGCCGTAGCTCCAACCACCGATGCCGAGCCGGTTGGGGTCCGCGAGCTTGCGCGCGACGAGCGAGTCGATCCCGGCCAGCAGGTCGAGCACTTCCTTGTGACCCCAGTCCGCGGCAATGGCCCGCGCGAAGGCGGCGCCGCGACCGCTGCTACCGCGGTAATTGACGGCGAGGACGAGGTAACCCTGTGCCGCCAGCAGCTGGCGCTCCAGTTCGAGCGGATAGGTGTCGACCGGCAGGCCGTGCTGGTCCTGGCCGTTCGGCCCGCCGTGGATCCACAGGATCGTCGGATAGAGGCGACCCGCCTCAAAATCCGCCGGCTTCACGAGGAGCCCGTGTACCTGCGTTCCATCGCGACTCTTGAAGCTGAGTTCCTCGACCGTGCCGAGCCGGACATCCGCGAGGAGCGGCGCGTTGTGCTGGGTCAGCGGCCGCAGCGTGCCGTCCTCGAGCGCGGCGACCTCGGGCGGCGAATCGTCGGACGATGCGAGCACCGCGCGGTGTCCGGCCGCGGCGAGGAACGCGGTGATCGCGGCGGGCCCCTTGTAGAGCCGTGTCGGTGATCCGGTCGCGACATCGAGGCACGCCGGATACTGGGTGAGGTCGTCCTCGACGACGACGCACACCGCCTTCCCGTCGGCGGAGAACTCGGGCGTCGCGACGGCGCGATCGAGCCCGGCGGAGATCGTCCGCGATGCACCGCCCGCCACGGGGATCAGCACCAGCCGGTCCTGGATGTACGCGTACCACTTCGGCTCGAGTCCCTGAAGGTAGGCGAGCTCGGCTCCGTCGGGACTGAACGCCAGGTGCTGCTGGTTCGGCGCGTAGATGCGCGCGAGGCGGCGAGGCGCCGCGCCGGGCTCTGCATCGATGAGTTCGAGATCCTCCATGCCATCCTGATCGACGCTGCGCTCGCGCGTACGAACGAAGGCAATACGCTTGCCATCGGCCGACCAGACCGCCGCGCTATCGGAGGCGCCGGAGCCCGGCGTCAGCGCGCCCATCCGCTGGCTCGGCAGCTCGAGGAGGTAGAGGTGCTGGCCGGCGCCCGCCGCCGTGTACCCGTCCTCGTCCTGCTTGAAGTGCATCGCCTCGATGACGATCGGCTTCGGCACCTTGGCGTCGGCCTCCGGCTCGCGCGGGGCTCCTGCGATTGCGGCGGGCTCGGCGACCGTCACGAGGAGACGCGTGCCGTTCGGTGACCAGGCGTAGTCGGTGATCTCGCCCGTCACCGATGTGATCGGACGTGGCTCGCCACCCCGGCGGTCGAGCAGCATGATCTGGCGCGTATCGGAACCGGCGGGCGCGGCGAGGTAGCTCACGTAGCGGCCGTCGCGGCTGAAGCGCGGGGTCGCGACCTGGTTCGCCGGCGCCGTCAGGCGCACCCGCTCGGCCCCGTCCCAGCTCGCCATCCAGATCGCGCTGCGGGGCTCATCTGCCTCCCGGTCGTTGGTCGTCACGACGTACGCCACCCATGCACCGTCCGGCGACAACGTCGGCTCGGCGATCGACTGGATGCGGTAGTAGTCATCGGGCGTGAGGCCGCGGCGCGAGTCGGCGGCCTCGGCAGGCGTCAGCGAGGCGAACGCGAGCACGGTCGCGATCGCAAGCGTGGCGAGGCGCGGGACGGATCGATTCATGAGCAACCCCGATGGCAACTGGCGGTGACGATCGGGCGACGCCCGTGACGCGCGACACCACCCCGGTTCGCGCATCGGCCGGCGAGCACGATACCGCAACTCGCAGCGGCCCGGCGGCCGTGGCCGGGAGCCCGAATTCCCATCGCGCGCACCGCACCGGGAACGGAACCGGCTACGATGAAGTTCGCGCCCACCGTTGTCGAGGATGCCCGCCAGGTGATCGCCCCGCTGCTGACGCTGGAGGTGCTCGAATCGATGCGGCGCGCCGTGAGCGCCGGCACCGTCACCTGCTCGTTTGATCTCGGACGCTCGCTCCAGACGGCCGACGTCGATGGCGAGGGCTTCCGCTGGCAGGGCCAGCGCTTCGCGTATCCGGAGGCGTGCAAGGAGCGCACGATCTATTTTTGGGACGGTAGCAAGTTTCTGCCCGCCGCCCGCTATACGAGCGCGCTCGTGAAGCTGGTGCCGACGCAGTGGGGGCCGCCAACGTTCGAGATCGACGGCATCAAGATGCTGCCCACCGCCCGCGTCTCGCCCTACGCGGACGCACAGCGCAAGGTCGCGACCGTTGCGCCCCGGGCCAAGGTGATCCTCGATACCTGCGGCGGCCTGGGCTATTTCGCCGCCTGGTGCCTCAAGGACCACGCCGCACGAGTCCTCTCCTACGAAAAGAGCGCCGACGTGCTGTGGCTGCGCAGCCTGAACCCCTGGTCGCCGACCCAAGGCGGCGCGCTCGACCTCGTGCATGGCGACATCGCCGAGCGCATCGCGGAGGTCCCCGACCGCTCGGTCGGGGCAATCCTGCACGACCCGCCGCGTTTCGCGATCGCGGGCGAGCTTTATTCCGCTGCGTTCTACACCGAGCTCGCGCGGGTGCTCCCTCGTGGCGGTCGCCTGTTCCACTACACTGGCACTCCGAACAAAGTGAGCCGCGGGCGCAACCTGCCGCTCGAGGTCGCCAAACGCCTTCGTGACGCCGGCTTTTCCACGGAGCCCGATCCGGACGGCGTGATCGCGATCAGGCGCTAGGCAGCCGTCGCGCCGGTGCGTCGCGCTTTGGCTGGGGGCGGGGAGTGCCGTAGAGTCGAGCTCGTGCCATCCCCGCCCACCGACAGCGCCACGCGCCTCTTCGCCCACCGACCGTTCCTGCTCTACTTCTGGAGCCGCGGCTTCTCGGAATTCGCCTATCAGGTGGGCGCGGTCGCCGTCGGCTGGCAGGTCTATGCGCTGAGCGGAAGCGCCTTCGCGCTCGGCATGGTCGGGCTCGTCCAGTTCATCCCGACGGCCGTGCTCGTGTTCGTCGCTGGCCACGCTTCCGACCGCTACGACCGCAATCGCGTCGCGCAGCTCTGCCAGATCACGGAGGGACTGACAGCAGCGTTCCTGGCCTGGGGGACGATCGCGGGCTGGATCACGGTCCCCGAGATCTTCGCCGCCGTCGCCATCTTCGGCACGGCCATCGCCTTCGAAAGCCCCGCGGCGGCCGCGCAGCTTCCCGGCGTCACACCCACCGGCGCGATGCAGAAGGCGACTGCGCTCACGACCGGCGGCTTCCAAGTCGCCGCGATCAGCGGCCCGGCGCTCGGCGGTCTCGCCTACGCGATTTCGCCGTACGCGCCGTACGTGCTGATGACGGCGTGCTGGATCGTCGGCAGCGCCTTGAGCGGCGCGATCCGGGTCGACCGGGCGCTGCCGCCCAAGGGCGCGGCGACGCCGAAGGACCTCTTCGCCGGTGTCGGCTTCGTCCGCCACAACCCCGCGATCCTGGGGACGATCTCGCTCGATCTTTTCGCGGTGCTGCTCGGCGGCGCGACGGCGCTCCTGCCGATCTACGCACGCGACATCCTCTCGACGGGTCCCTGGGGCCTCGGGGTGCTGCGTGCGGCGCCCGCGGTCGGCGCGCTCGCGATGACCGCATTCCTCGCCCGCCACGCGATCACGCGGCGGGTCGGGGTCCGGATGTTCCAGGCGGTCATCGTGTTCGGCATCGCGACGGCGGTGTTCGCGGTCTCGACCTCGATCTGGTGCTCGCTGCTCGCGCTCCTCGTCATGGGCGCGGCCGACACGATCAGCGTCGTGATCCGCTTCTCGCTCGTGCAGCTGCAGACGCCCGATGAGATGCGCGGGCGGGTCGGGGCGGTCAACTACCTCTTCATCAACGCATCCAACGAGCTCGGCCAGTTCGAGAGCGGCGTGACGGCGGCGTTCCTCGGGGCGATGCCCGCGGCACTCCTGGGTGGACTCGGGACGATCGCGGTCGCGCTCCTCTGGATGAAGCTCTTCCCGAGCCTGCGTCGCCTCGAGCGGCTCGAGTAGCGGGGACGGCGCGCCGCCTCGACGGAGGCGACCACCTCAGGCCTTCGCCGGTCGCACCTGCGAGATGAGTCCGAGCGGGCGCCCCTCGGGGTCCTTGAACATCACCAGCCATTCCTCAGTGCCGTCCGGCTGGCGGTGGATCATGTGCGGAGCGTTGATGAACTCGATGCCGCGGGCCGTGAGATCGTCGCGCGACTTCACGATGTCATCGACCGAGAAGTAGACGATCGACTCGGCCGCCGCCGGTTCGCCGTACTGGGTCAGCATCAGCCGCGTGCCGGCGCAGTCGAAGAAGGCGAGAGGGCCGACGGTGTAGAGGTGGGGAAGGCGCAGCACGTCCCGGTACCAGGCTTCGGCCGCGCCGATGTCCTTCACCGTCCTCGACAGCTGCGTGATCCGGCCAATGGTCGTTGTCGATGTCGCCGTCCTCTCCTGTGCGTTGAGCGCGCTGCCGCGCGGCGCGCGAAACCACTGCCTGAGCGACTTGCGGCTCGTGACGCCGAGCTTGGCGTAGACGTTGGCGACGTGGAACTTGACCGCGTCCGCGCTGATGCCGCGGCGCGCGGCGATCTCGCGATTGGTCATGCCGTGCTGCACTGCATGCACGACCCGCCATTCGGTCGGCGTCAACACGTCCTCGTGCGCGGGTCGTCCGCGGCGCTTCCTGGTCGCCATGGCCGAATCCTAGCGCCGCAAACCCCGAATTTCCCTACCCACCCGCCGGTGGCGCAGCCGCACCTCAGCCGGGCAGCGGGACCTCGCGAACCCAGCCGAACGGGTCGGGCGCGCGGCGCTCCTGGATCGACAGGAGCGCCTCGCGGAGCTCCGCCACCACCACCCCGATGCGCAGGGGAACGTGATCGGCGCCGCCGACATCGGCCAGTACTCCGATGGGGCTCACGATCGCGGCCGTGCCGCACGCGAAGAGCTCGGTGCACACGCCGCTAGCGAGCTGCACAATGAGCTCGTCGATCGCGATCCGCCGCTCGTGCACCGTGTAGCCGAGGTGCCGGGCCAGCGTGATGAGCGAATCGCGGGTAATGCCGGCGAGGATCGCCCCGTCGAGCACGGGCGTGTGCAGCTCCCCGTTGATGACCGCGAACAGGTTCATGCCCGACAGCTCCTGGATGAACCGGTGCTCGGAGGCATCGAGCCAGAGCGCCACCGTGTAGCCCCGCGCGACCGCCGCGCTCGTCGCGCGCAACGAGGCCGCGTAGTTGGCCGCCGCCTTCGAGAAGCCGACCCCGCCGAGCGGCGCGCGCACATCGCGCCGCTCAATCGCGACGCGCATGGCGCCGGCCGAATACGCCTCGACCGGGTTCGCGATGACCATGAAACGGAACGTCGTGGAGTTTCGGATCATGTAGCCGCTTTCGGTGCCGAACAGGAACGGGCGCAGGTAGAGCGCGTGCCCGGACTTCCCCGGCACGAAGCGATTGAGGGTTCCTGCGACCGCATCGAGCGCCTCGAGGAACATCCCCTCCGGCACCGTCGGCATCGACAGGCGCTCGGCCGAGGCGGCAAGGCGCTTGCAGTTCTCGAGCGGCCGGAACAGGTTCGGGCCGGGCCGCCCGATCCGGTACGCCTTGAGGCCTTCGAAGACGAGCTCCGCGTAGTGCAGCGCGCGCGCGCCCGGCCACAGCGCAATCGGTCCATAGGGAAGGAGTTCCCCCCGGCCCCAGCTGCCGTTCGCCCACTCGGCGCTGTACATGACGGGCGCATTGACGAGGCCAAAGCCGAGGGTCTGCGGCACCGTGAACGCCTCGAGCGCCGCCGCGACGCCGGGCGCGATGTCGTATGCCTTCATGTCAGCCTCGCAGGTACGCGTCGGTGCCGGCCAGCCAGTCCTGCCGCGGCGGGCAGAAGATGTCGACATCGAGGGTCGCCTCGAGGGCGAGCGCCCGGTGCGGCAGCATCGAGGGGATCACGACGACCTCGCCCGCGCGCACGATGAGGTGGCGCTCGTCGGTGGCGCCGAACCAGAATTCGAGCGCGCCTTCCAGGATGTAGGTGATCTGCTCGTTCTCGTGGGAATGCCGCGGCACGTCGTCGCCTTTCTTCAGGTAGACGTGCGCGATCATCATCCTTTCGCTCGTGATGAGCCGGCGCGTGATCGTGCCCTTCAAGGGCTCGGCGGGCAGATCGGACCAGCGGTAGTGGGTCTCGCGCGCTAATGCGGTCGTGGTCATCGTCGTCACCTCGTGAGGGCCGGCAAACGAGGCTGCCGGAACCTGCCGATTGTGGCATCGGCCGGGTGCCGATGGCACGATTTGCAGCGCGTTCGGCGCGCCGGCGTCGAGTTACCGTGCCGCGGCGCTGTCATTGGGCAAGACCCTCGCTTATTGTCGATGGCGGGCGGCCCGTCGCCGCCCGGCGGGCTTCGCATTCCTACGCGGGACGAGGTGACGGGTGGCGTACAAGCGCGTGATATCGGTCGTCGGCTGCCACGCGGCGGGCGAGGTCGGGGATGTCATCGTCGGCGGCGTCCTGCCGCCGCGCGGCGCGACGATGTACGAAAAGATGCGCACGATGGAGCGCGAGCACGACCACATCCGCAAGTTGCTGTTGTGCGAGCCGCGCGGCAGCGTCGCGCGCCACGTCAACCTCGTCGTCCCGTCGACCCGGCCAGACTGCGACGTCGGACTCATCATCATGGAGCCGACGGAGTACGTGCCGATGTCGGGCTCGAACACGATCGCCTCGGTGACGGTGCTGCTCGAGACGGGGATCCTGCCGATGCTCGAGCCCGAGACGATCGTGCGGCTCGACATGCCGGGCGGCGTCGTGACCGCCACCGCCGCGTGCCGGGCCGGCAAGTGCGAGAGCGTGGAATTCGAGAACGTCCCGTGCTTCGTCCACGGGCTCGACCTGCCGGTCGAGGTCGAGGGGCTCGGCACGATCTTGATTGACGTCGCGTACGGCGGGATGTTCTTCGCGATCGTCGACGCGGAGGCGCTCGGCTTCAAGGTTGAGCCCGCCGAGGCCCGCGCGCTCGCGGAGCTCGGCGAGAAGATCCGCGTCGCGGCGCGCCGCCAGCTCGAGGTCGTGCACCCCGGCAACCCCGACATCCAGGGCGTCTCGATCGTGCAGTTCGACCAGCGCTACCAGGGTTCCGGCAGAGTCACGCGCAACACCTGCATCGTCGCGCCCGGGCGCGCCGACCGCAGCCCGACCGGCACCGGGACGTGCGCGCGCATGGCGGTCCTGCACGCGCGGGGCCAGATGGCGGTGGGCGATGAGCTCGTGCACAGCTCCGTGATCGGCTCGGAATTTCGCGGCCGCATCAAGGCCGAGACCCGGATCGGCGATCGCACGGCCATCGTGCCGTCGATCCGGGGCAGCGCCTGGATCACGGGCTTCCACCACTACGTGCTCGACTCCTCCGACCCGTTTCCGGAGGGCTACGTCCTCGCCGACACCTGGGGCGTGTCCGGCACCACCACGCAATAGCGCGCCGTGTGCGGGGCTCGGCGTCGCCGCTATACTAAGGTGAATGCCTAACCATTTAGCCGAGCTCGATCGCGTCTTCCGTGCGCTCACCGACCCCACGCGCCGGGCGGTGCTCGAGCGCTTGACCCAGGGTCCAGGCGCGGTCACGGACCTCGCCCGGCCGTTTCGGATGACCTTGCCGTCGTTCTCCCAACACCTTGATGTGCTTGAGGAATCGGGGCTGGTCGAATCGAGAAAGGTCGGCCGGACGCGGACCTACCGGCTGGCGCCGCGGCCACTACGGTTGGCGGAGCGCTGGATGGAGCAGCAACGCGGCAGCTGGGAACGTCGCCCCGATCAACTCGACCGCTTTCTCGAGGGCCCGAAGGAGCAGGACGAATGACCGTGCCTTTCACGCTCACGCTCGACCCCACCCGCGACCTCCTCTTCGAGCGCATCGTCGATGTGGCGCCCGAGCTCGTGTGGCGGGCGTGGACGACGCCCGCGCTCCTGATGCGCTGGTTCACCCCGGTGCCGTGGACGACGACGGCGTGCGACATCGACTTGCGCGCGGGTGGCAAGTTCCGGACCGTGATGCGCTCACCGGAAGGACAGGAGTTCGAGAACGTCGGCTGCTACCTCGAGGCCGTGCCGAACGAGCGCCTCACCTGGACGAGCGCGCTCGGCCCCGGGTTCCGGCCCTCGGGTGCCGCCGGCGCCGATGCGCTCGGAATCGTGTTCACGGCGGCGATCACCCTCGCGCGACACCCCGAGGGCACGAAGTACACCGCGCACGCGATGCACGGCGACGCAGCCAGCCGCGATCGCCACGAGCAGATGGGCTTCGAGGACGGCTGGGGCAAGGCGCTCGCACAGCTCGTGACGGTGGCAAAGACGCTCTGAGTGGCACCGCGGACCGCCGCGTCGGTCGATCCTCGCGCGCATTCCCCGGCCGGCGCGAACTCTTGCGGCACCTCCCTCAAGAGGTCAGAGTGAGCCCTCGACCGGCGAGTCCGAGCGGCACCGATGATCGGTCGCCGCCCGGGCCGGCACTCCACGCCGGCACTGCTGCCAGCGGGCAAACGGGGGAACTCTCGATGGACAAGGCAGCGAAGTCGCGGCGCGAATTTCTATCGACGGCAGGCTCGGCGCTCGGCGTCGCCTGGGCCGCCACGCACTGGCCCGCGATCGCGAGCGCCCACAACCACGCAGTCGCGGCACTCGCCGAAGGGGCCGCGGCAACCTTCGGCTTCCTGACGGCGGATGAGGCGCGCGCGGTCGATGCGATCGCATCGCAGATCATCCCGACCGACGAGTCGCCCGGCGCCCACGAGGCGGGGAGCGTCTATTTCATCGACCGCTCGCTGCAGACGTGGCAGGCCGGCCATGCCAGCGGCTTTCGCGCGGGGCTCAAGGAATTCGAGGCCGGGTTCAACGCCGCGCACCCGGGAGTGCGCTTCGCCGACGCGGATTCCGCGACCCAGATCGCCTACCTCACCCGCGTCGAGAAGACCCCGTTCTTCGAGGGCATGCGGGCGCTGACCCTGATCGGGCTCTTCGCGCTGCCGCAATACGGCGGCAATCGCGACGGGATCGGCTGGCGCCTGATCGGCTTCAACGACCAGCACGCGTTCTCGCCGCCCTTCGGCTATTACGACCGCGACTACCCGGGATTCAAGCTTCCGGACGGGAAGCCATGAAGCGCACGTTCAAGGAAAGCGAGGCGGTCGACTTCATCGTCGTCGGCTCCGGCGCCGCGGGCGGCGTCATGGCGCGCGAGCTCAGCGTCGCGGGATTCAGCGTCGTCGTCCTCGAGCAGGGCCGGCGGTTTGAGGCCAGCGACTTCGAGCACGACGAGCTCAAGTACTGGTTCGCGAACGGCATCACCAACGACCCGGCGACGTTTCCGCAGACCTTCCGCAAGACGCCCGCCGACGCGGCGGTGAAATCCGAGCCCGGCCAGTTCAATCCGCTCATGTACGCGCGCATGGTCGGCGGGAGCAGCGTGCACTTCACCGCGAATTTCTGGCGGCTGCACCCGGTCGATTTCAAGGAACGCAGCCTCCTGGGCGCTATCCCCGGCGCCTCGCTCGAGGACTGGCCGATCAGCTACGAGGAACTCGAGCCCTACTACGCGAAGGTGGAGTGGGACATCGGCGTCTCGGGTCTCGCCGGCACCCATCCGAACGAGCCGCATCGCTCGCGCCCCTATCCGATGCCGCCGATGCCGACGAAGTCCTCCGGCGTGCTGCTCGAACGCGGCGCGCGCAAGCTCGGCCTGCACCCGTTCCCCGCGCCACTCGCCATCGCCTCCGAGCCGTATCGCGGCCGGGCGGCTTGCGTGCACTGCGGCTTCTGCATGGGCTTCGGCTGCGAAGCGCAGGCGAAGTCGACGACGCTCTACACGATGATCCCGGAAGCGGAGGCGACCAATCGCTGCGAGATCCGCTCGGGCAGCTACGTCTTCCGGGTCGCGACGAACCCGAAGGGGCGCGTCAGCGGGGTCCACTACTACGACCTCGACAAGCGCGAGCACTTCCAGCACGCGAAGGCGGTGGTGCTGTGCGCGAACGGCGCCGAAACGCCGCGGCTGCTGCTCATGTCCGCCAACCCGCAGTTCCCCGACGGGCTGGCCAATTCGAGCGGCACGGTCGGCAAGCACCTCATGTTCAACCAGGGTGGCGGCGCCTACGGCGTGTTCGAGCACGAGCTCAACGAGTACAAGAGCGTGCAGGTCACGCGGGTCGTGCACGACTTCTACGACGCGGACCCGAAGCGCGGCTTCTATGGCGGCGGCGGCATCGATGCGCGCATCGGCCCGAATCCGGCGGTCTGGGCGATGAACGGTCCGACGGAACAGAAGTGGGGCAAGGCGTACAAGGACCACTTGCGCACGTTCCCGCGCACGATGCTCGCGCAGGGCCATACGACCTCGCTCTCGGTCGAGGCGAACAGCGTCTCGCTCGATCCCGACGTCAAGGACGCCTTCGGCCTCCCCTCGATCCGCTGCACCTACAAGGATCACCCGGACGATCTTAAGTTCGCGGCGTGGCTGCAGACGCGGGCGGTCGAGATTCTCGACGCGGCGGGGGCCCAGAAGACCTGGAACGAGACGGTCGCCGAATCCTCGCTCGCGGTGCACCTGCTCGGCACGTGCCGAATGGGCAACGATCCCAAGCGCTCCGTCATCGACCGCCACCATCGCACCCACGACGTCCCGAATCTCTTCCTGTGCGATGGCAGCAGCTTCGTGACGAGCGGCCGCGGCCAGCCGACGATGACGATACAGGCGCTCGCCTTCCGCGCCGCCGAGCACATCGCCCAGGCGGCGCGGCGCGCCGAAATCTGACCGGGGCGGGGACGCGATGACCGGGCGGCGGGGAATTCGATGGTTCGGACGAATGGCGCGCAGGCTTTGCGTTCGGCGTTCTGGCGATGACGGCGCTCACGCCCGGCGCTCCGGCGCGCCGCGCGGACAAGGCGCCGCAGCCCGAGCTGGCCGACATTTTCGGGTACGCGGTGCTGTGCGACCCGTAGCCACTCCGTGCCGCTGACACCGTTTCACGTCGCGATCGCGGTCCGGGACATCGGCGAAGCACGCCGGTTCTATCGCGACGTCGTCGGCTGCTCGGAAGGCCGCAGCGACGTCGATTGGGTGGATTTCAACCTCTACGGCCACCAGCTCGTGTGCCACCTGAACCCGGCCCTCGGCCCGGCGGGCAAAATCACCTCTCACTACAATCCGGTCGACGCGCAGAACGTACCCGTCCCACATTGCGGCGTCGTGCTCGAGATGGATGCGTGGACCGCGCTCGCGGAGCGGTTTCGCCGCCACGCCGTCGAGTTCGTCATCGAGCCGTCGATCCGATTCCGCGGTGCACCGGGCGAGCAGGCGACGATGTTCCTGCTGGACCCCTCGGGCAATGCGCTCGAGTTCAAGGCCTTCAAGGACATCGCCGGGCAGCTGTTCGCCACGTGAACGCCTGCGCGGCGAAGCTCCCTCAGCCGCAAGGACCGAGATGACCGACCTGTCCCAGTTCCCGGTGACGGGCAAGTGGCCCGCCCGCCACCCGGACCGGCTGCAGCTTTATTCGCTCGCGACGCCGAACGGGGTCAAGGTCTCGATCGCGCTCGAGGAGACGGGCCTGCCCTACGAGGTGCACCGCGTCAGCTTCGATACCGACGACCAGAAGTCGCTGGAATACCGCTCCCTCAACCCGTACCAGAAGATTCCGGCGATCATCGACCCGAACGGACCCGACGGGTCGCCGCTCGCGTTGTTCGAGTCGGGCGCCATCCTCCTCTACCTCGCCGAGAAGACCGGGCAGCTTCTGCCGCGCGCCCCCGCCCGGCGCTACGAGACGCTGCAGTGGCTCATGTTCCAGATGGCCGGCATCGGACCCATGTTCGGGCAGGTCGGCTTCTTCCATAAGTTCGCGGGCAAGGATTTCGAGGACAAGCGGCCGCGCGAGCGCTACGTCGCCGAGTCGCGCAAGCTGCTCGCGGTGCTCGATGGGCGCCTCGCGGGCCGCGCCTGGCTCATGGGCGATGAATACACCATCGCCGACATCGCGACGTTCCCGTGGGTGCGGAACCTCATCGGCTATTACGGCGCGGGCGACCTCGTGGCCTTCGCGGAATTCAAGGAAGTGAACAGGGTCCTCGAGGCGTTCATCGCACGACCTGCGGTCGGGCGCGGCCTCAGGATCCCGGCCGGCTAGCGAGTCGGCGGCCCCGCGCCCGAAGGCCGCCGGCCCTCGCCCGCCCGCGAGTATCGTTGAGTCACGCCAACTGAGTTCGGGGAGAGGGGACCATGCTTACGCGTCGCAACGCGCTACTCATCTCGCTCGCCGGTTGCGCGGCGCCCTGGAGCCTCGTCCGTGCGGCCCTCCCGCCGGCCTTCGATGGCGAGCGCTACGCGAAGGCGATCGTCATCGACGCGCTCGGCGGCCCGGGCGGCGACGACCCGGATGCGGCGGACGATGCGCCGCTCGATGCCCGCGCGGTCGCGGACGTCCGTGCCTCGGGGGTCACGGCGGTCAACGTGACGGTGAATGAGGTCGGCAACGCCCCCGGCCGCTTCCAGGAGACGATCGCAGGATTCGCCCGCGTCGAGCACGAGCTCGCCGCGCACCCCGATGTCTTCGTCAAGGTACTGCGCGGCCGCGACATCGAGCTTGCGAAGGCGACCGGCCGCATGGGCCTCATCTTCGGGTTCCAGGATACGAGCGCCCTCGAGGGCGACCTCGCGCGCCTCGCGCTCTTCTACGACCTTGGTCTTCGGATCTCGCAGCCCACCTACAACCGCCGCAACCTCATGGGCGATGGTTGCCTCGAGGCCGCCGACGGGGGCTTGAGCCAGCTTGGCCGCGAGTTCATCGTCGAGGTGAACCGGCTCAACATGCTGCTCGATCTCAGCCACGCCGGTCCAAAGACCATCGCCGAGGGCATCGCCGCCTCGAGGGCGCCGATGGCGCTCACCCACACGGGATGCCGCGCGCTCGTCGACGTCCCGCGCAACACGCACGACAGCTCGCTCAAGGCCCTCGCCGATCGCGGCGGCGTCGCGGGCATCTACTTCATGCCCTTCCTGCGCGCCTCCGGCCAGCCGCATGCCGAGGACCTCATTCGCCACCTCGAGCACGCCGTCGACGTGTGCGGCGAGGATCACGTCGGCCTCGGCACCGACGGCGGCATCACGGGACCTGCGCTCACGCCAAAGTACGCCGAGCGCCAGCGCAAGTTCTTCGAGGACCGCACCAAGGCCGGCATCGCGGCACCGGGTGAGGCGGCTGACATCTACAACCTGGTGCCCGAGTACAACGACCCCAGGCGCTTCAGGACGCTCGCGGACGACCTCGCGCGCCGTGGCTGGACGACGGCGCGGATCGAGAAGGTCCTCGGGCGCAATTTCGCGCGTCTGTTTACCGAGGTATGGAAGTAGCGGCGGGCGAGCGGCGCCGCGTGGACGATCGTCCGGCCGGTTCGCCTGTCAAACGAACCCCGTAGCGGGACGCTCAGGAGTGGCGCGGCGATGAGGTGGGGAGTCAGTTCACGGGTGCCCCTCGCCGACGTCGCCGCATTCAGGCTCGAGGCTCTCGAGACGCCCGCGACGAGCGGGAACGCGCTGACGCTCATCGCGTAGCGCATCCGCCGCCGCAGGCAAGGCGCCTGCGACGACGAACTCGGCCAATACTCAGGGCCGGGAGGCGGCGAGGCGCTTCATCAGGCGGTAGGTGAATTCAATGTCGTCGTTGAATGCCGTGACGCCGATCCGCTCGTCGCGGCCGTGCGCGCGGCCATCGTCCAGGTCATCGAAAATCCCGTCGATGCCGTAGCTCGGCATGCCGGCGCTGCGCGAGTAGGCGCTGTCGCTCGCCCCGGGCGACATCTCCGGCAGCACGATGACTCCCGGCCAGATCTCGTGGGTCACCGCCTCGACGGTTGCGAGGAGCGCGGGGTTGGGCGCCGACTCCGGGCTCGGCCGCGCGGCCGTGATCGTGCTGATCACGATCGAGGGATCGGCGATCGCATTCCGCAGCGTCGCCGCCACCGATTCCGGCGTCTCACCCGGTATCACGCGGCACTGGATCGAGGCGCGGGCGCGTTGCGGGAGTGCGTTTTCCGCATGTCCGCCGTCCATCATCGTGGCGGTGCAGGTGGTGCGCAGCATGATGTTCGTCTCGACGTCCGCCGACAGCCGGCCGATCGCCGCGGCATCGGCGGTACCCGCGGCGATGGCGCTGAAGTCCGCCCGGACGACGCCCTGCTCGAGCTGCGCGCGCCGCGAGAAGTAGAGCTTCGTCGTCTCGGTGAGGTGGACCGGGAACTTGAGCTGAGAGACGCGCGCGAGCGCGTTCGCGAGCCGATAGATGGGATTGGAGTCGGTTGGCCTCGAGCTGTGGCCGCCCTTGTCGGTGACGGTTAGCCCGAGCGTCATGAACACCTTTTCGCTAGTCTGCACGGCGACGTAGAGCTTGCGGCCCGCCTTCATGCCCGCTTCGCCGCCGTCGGGGTTGATGACGAGGCTGCCATCGATGAGCTCGCGGTGGGTCTTCAGCAGCCAATCCACGCCGTTGGCATCGCCCTCGCTCTCCTCATCCGCGGTGAAGGCCACGATGATGTCGCGCGCCGGCGGCTTTCCCTCGCGCTTCAGCCGGATGAGGCTGGCGGCCACCGCCGCATCCTGGCCCTTCATGTCGATCGTGCCGCGCCCATAGAGCCAGCCGTCCTTCTCGGTGAGCTTGAACGGGTCGAAATTCCAGTCCTCCCGCTTCGCTTCCACGACATCGAGATGGCAGATGTAGAGGATCGGCGCCCCGTGCCCGGCGCCGCGCAGGCGCACCACGAGGTTGCCCTTGGTCGGGTGGTCGGGCGGTGCCAGCAGCACGACGTCGGCCGGCGCGAAGCCCTCCGCCAGGAACCGGTCCGCGAGGGACTTCGCGATGACGGTGGAGCCGTGCGCGTGCGTCGAGTTGATCTCGATGAGTTCCTTGAGGAGATCGCGTCCGAGCGCGCGCGTCGCCTCGGCATCGGCGGCGGCCGGGACAGCTCCCGCGCCAAAGGAGAACAGAGCGAGCATGGCGGCGCCAAGCGCGACTGGCACCCCGGCGTGGCTACCAACGCTCGGGCAACGGGCAGCGAGATTCTTCATCCGGACATTCCTTGATGGTGTCGTAGCCGGGGCGGCGGGCGATTAGATGCGCCGACGAGGCGGGGCGGGCGCCGATTATGGCGTGTGCCGGTGCGCCCCGGTGCCGCACGCCGCCGGGACGGCTCGACGCTCGTCGTTCACGGCGGAAGGGCACGCTCAAGCCATTGATTCGCAAGCGTCGGCGCGGCGCCGTTCCCGACGGTCGGCCCGGCGGCACGCTGGCGAATCCACTGCACAGCGCAACGAGTGCGGCTACGCTCCGGGGAGGGAATCGGCAGGCACCTGCCGCAACCCGCCCTGGTTGTCCGGAGCCCTCCATGCCGATTGACGTTCGCGTGCACGTTCGCCGAGCCTCGCGAGCCGTGCTGGCCATCGTCCTCGCGGGAACGGTCGCGACCGCGACCGCTGCAACATTCGACCTCTGCGTCCGCGGCACCTCGCTCGAGGAGACCCGCACGGCGCGCCTGCACCTCACCGTCGCCGGGGCCGATGTCGCCGAGGCGGCGCCGAGGCTCGGCGCACATCTCGCGAACCGCCGCTTCTGGGAGCGCCACGCGGAGGAAGTCTATGGCGCCGCCTACGATCCGGAAGTCTGCGGCGAGGCCGTCGCCGAATCGTTCGAGCTTGGCGTCACCGTCACGGCGGATGAGCTGCCCGGGCTCCTCGCTGAGCTCGCCCGCGACCCGGGCGCCGGACCGATGCCACTGCTCGAGCGCGTGCTCGGGACCGCGCCTCGGCGGACGCCGGCGCTCGCTCACACCAAGGAACTGAGTGACGGGACACCGGAAGTCGGCGATGCCGTCCTCGACGCGAACGGCAGGCTCCGCTACCACACCGTGCGCGTGTACTACGCGACCGACCGGAAGAGCACCGGCGATGCGTCGCCCGATGAACATTTCGGCGGCGAGCGGGGCGCGCTCGGCTACGGTGTCGTGAACGTCGGGCTGCCCAAATCCCACGCCGTCGGCCAGCTCGAGGCGCCCTCCATCCTCAGGCTCGAGTTCACCGCCGATCCCGACAAGCACGTGATGCTCGAGTCACTGAAGGCGATGGACCTGGGCGCGTGGCGCGCCGAGGTCGCCAAGCACGCGGTTGAGCTCGGCAATCCCGGGATCCTCGTGTTCGTGCACGGCTACAACTCGAGCTTCTCCGACGGCGCGCGCCGCGCCGCGCAGCTCGCCTTTGACCTGAAGTTCGCCGGCTCGACGGTGCTCTTCTCCTGGCCGTCGCGGGCGGCGACGCTCGAGTACACCGTCGATGAGCAGTCCGCCGAATGGTCGGTGCCGGACATGAAGGATGTGCTCGCGGGGCTTGCGACGCTCGCACCCAATACCCCGATCTACGTCATTGCGCACAGCATGGGCAACCGGGTCTTCACGCGGGGCTTCAAGGCGCTGCTGGCCGAGGATCCCGCCAAGCGGCTCCCGTTCAAGCAGCTCGTGCTCGCGGCGCCCGACATCGATGCGGATGTCTTCAAGCGTGAGATCGCCCCGGCGATCCTCGGTCAGGGCCCGCGCGTCACGCTGTATGCCTCGAGCAATGACAAGGCACTTGCCGCCTCGCGCGGCGTCCACGGCGGGTACTTGCGGCTCGGTGAAAGCGGCAAGGACATCGTCGTGCTCGCCGGCCTCGACACCGTCGATGCCTCCGGCGTCAGCACCGAGTTCCTCGGTCACTCGTACTTCGGCGACAGCGACACCGTGATGTCCGACTTGAAGTACGTCATCCGCAAGAGCCTGCCACCCGAGCAGCGCGAGCGGTTCGCACTCGAGCGCGTGAGGAATGCGGCGATCGGCCTGTACTGGCGCTTCAAGGGCACCTGAGAGGGGCCCCGGCGCCTCGCCCGCTACGGCAGCGGCAGGTTCGAGATGATCGCCGCCTCTATCATGAGGCGCGCACGCCGCTCGGTCGTGAGCGGAAAGAGCTGCGACAAGAGCGCCAGCGTCGCGGGCGGCGTGCCGATCTCCGCGGCACTCACGGTCAAATCCACGCGGCCGAAGTCGCGGCTGCGGTCGACATCGACCGAAACCGGCACGATCGGCACGCGCCGGCCACCCATCACGTCGGTCGGGTAGTACTTCGTGAAGGGACCGGTGCCAAGGTCGATCGATTCGGTCGCGATCGTCAGGTCGAACACCGTCCCCTGGTGCCCGACCATCGCGTCCCGCCAGACGGCATCCGCCTTGACCGAGATCGCGACGCCGTAGTGACCCGTCGCGCTACGCGCCGTCGCCTTGGCGACGTAGAGCCTAAGCGGCCTGAGCACGATCGCATCGCGCTGGGTATCGAGAGCGATGCCGGCGACGACATCGAGCGCGACGTCGGCGCCGCCCGCTGCGTTCGGCTGCAGGCGCACGAAATGCAGGCACTGGTAGCGGCTCTCGAGGTGCCCGGAACCGGCGGCGGCGGGGCTGCCACGGTAATAGTCGAGCCGTTCGTTGCGCTCCGAGATCGCCGTGTACTTGGCGATCTCCGCGCGCACCCGGTCGGCGACCTTCTCGAGCGTCATGCTCAGGATCTGGCCGAAGAACTCCATCAGAAGGCCCTTGTCGGTGGCCGCGCGCTGGGCCTCGCCGTTCGAGCAGAACTGGACGAGCGAGCGCTCCGCGACGCTGTCCATGTCGACCGACTGGAGCCGCCGCTCGGCGAGCAGGCGAACGGCGTCGCGTCCCTCGATGAACGTGAGCTCGGTCTGCATCGGCGGCAGCGGTATCGTCACGGTCTCGGCGAGGACGGGCGCGGCCACGGCGATGCTCGCGGCGATCGCCGCCGAGCTCAGGATCGAGGTTCGCATCATCACCCTCCGTCGGACTCGCGCCCGGCTACTTGCCGGACGCGGGTTTCACGTTGATCGTCACGCTGCCGGAGGCGAAGCCGTGGTGGCGCGCCTCCACCGAGATCGCGCGGGTCGCAAGCGCCGAGACCTCGGTGAAGGTCTGCTCCATCTTGCCGGCCGTATCGCGTCCCTCGATGCCCATCTCGAGCAGGTTGACCTTCTTGTCGCTCAGGAACGCGACGACGAGGGTGGGCCCCGCCGGCTCCGTCGCGCGGAGCACGAAGCCCATGCTGGCGCTTGGAAACTCGAACGTGCCGGCGGCAACGTCGCTCGCCGGCGAGAACTCGTTCGGATAGAGCACCGTCGCCCGGTCCTGGCTGTCGATCGCGACGACGTTGAGGAAGCCCGCCCGCGGCACGACGGCCGTCAGCGTGATTTCATCGCCTATGCGAAGCTCCGAGGCGCCGGCCTTGATCGTGAGCGGCTCGCCCTTCTTGGCGAGCGCATCGAGCGCGGCCCAGGTCGGCCCGTTGCCGTTGCGAAGCGGCACGAGGTTGATCTCCGCATCGATGAGCGCCTTGTTGCCGTCGGCCACCGGGTGGTGGCGGGACTGCTCGTCGGTGTGCTTCTCGATGTAGGCGGTCGTCGATGCCCTGAGGTCGGCGACGGTCGGGCGCTTGGCGCCGCGCGACGCCTCGTCGATCGAATCGAGCACTGCCAGCGTGAAGAGGCCGCCATGCTCGGTCGCGATCGCATACTCATCGTCGCGCGCCGCCGAGACCGCCGCGTAGTTCTCCGTTCCCGCATGCGCGCGGATGCCGCGCGTCTTGCCGGTCGGCGCGTCGGGGTAGTTCAGGAACTTGATAGCGCCCGTGCCCTCGCCGAGCCGGTGGTTGCCGAGCGCGAGGGTCCGCGTCGCCGTGCCACTGTGGCAGGCATCGACGAGCACCAGGATATGCTTGCTCGGGATCGCCGCGAGCGCCTCGCCGAACTCATAGCCGAGCAGCACGTTCACGAGCGTGCCGTGGCCGTTGACCTTGGCGGTCTTGACGTCGTGCATGACGAGCGCGTCATCGACGCCCGACGCGCTCGTCGGACGCGGGTCGTGCACGCGCGTGCCGTGCCCGCTGAAGTAGATGAGCACCCGGTCATCGGGACCCACGCCCTCGCGCAGCCACGTCGCGAGCGCAGTCTTGACGCCGACGTAGGTCGCCTGCTCGTCGAACAGCACCTTGATGTCCCCCGGCGCGAATCCCATGATCTTCGAGACATGCTTCATGTTCTCGATATCAAGATCGATGCCGGGCAGGTCGTTGTTGGGGAGATCGTATTTGCCGACGCCGATCAGCAGCGCCTTGGACGCGGCGTTCGAGGGCAGGGCGGCGAGGAGCGACACGGCGGCGACCGCCGCGAGCGACCAAACTCGGATTTTCACCAGACGAACTCCCTTAAGCGTGGGCGGACACGACCGCGACCGGAGACTTCCCGACCGGCGTGGCCGGGTTGAGGAGCGCGAGCGCACGTTTCGCCCTGCGCCAGGCCGGGCGACATCCAGGTGCCACGAGACGTACGGATCGCGCCGGTGTTGAGGCTCTCACGCCGCGTCGCTCGCCGCTGCACGCCGGATCCCCATCGCCGCGGCCGAGCCTTCTTGTTTCCAAAGTCAGCATACGACAGCATTCCTCGGTGTCAATGCACGATCCGACGCCGCCGCCGACCGTTCGCGTCCCGCCCCAAGAGCGGCGGGGCACGGCGCCGTGACGAACCCGACCGACAGCGGCGCCGGGCGACCCGCCCGGCCTGGTGGCCGGGGAATAGTCCTTGAAAGTCTGCTACTTGCAGCGGTCGCGCTCTTCTTCCTCAACTTCAATCCGCTCGGCGCGATGAGCGTCGGCCATCGATTTTCCCAGGACCTCGTCTACGCGTGGTTTGGCGGGGCGCACTGGCTCTACCCACGCCTGCCGGCGGAATCAAAGCCGCGCGCGGCGGCTCGCCCACGCGTCGTCGTGATGCTGGTGGATGACGCCGCGCTCGCGCTCCGTGGGGCGCGCTGGCCGGCACCGATCGATTTTCACGCCCAGCTCTTTGCCGAGCTCGAGGTCCTGAAGCCGCGCGCCGTGATGCTCGACTTCCTGCTGATCGACCGGGCGGAGGCGGACGCCACTTGCGCGTTCCTGACAGCCGCGGCGAGCCTTCGACATAACGGGATCGTGCCGTACGTCGCCGTCACGCGGCCCGATGAACTCAACGCCCTCGACGCCGGTGACTGTCGCGACGACGCCGGAGGGCCGCTCGTGCCGATGAACGTGCTGACGCCCGTTTCGGTACGCCTGCAGGTCGACTCGACCGACTTCGTCAATCGTCGCTACCCGTTCGAGGAACGCCTGGCGACGCAGGCGCCGGGCGGCGGCCTCGCGAGCGCGGCGGTGCGCATGTACTGCGATTCGGCGGGCCCGGCCGGCGATTGCCTCCAGCGCCTCACCCAGGAGCGCCCCGTCGACGCGGGCTTCGAGCTCGCCTGGTCGCCGGCGGGCGATCCGTTCAACCAACGCTGGTCGCAGGCGCGCTGCGACGAGGTTCCCTCGGTGACGCAGGCGATACTCTTCAAGAAGCCGCTGCCGCACGAGACCCAGTGCCCGCCGATCGCGACGCTGTTCGCGAGCGCGCTCCTGAGCCCCGCCGAGGACGCCTCGTTCGGACTTCGGAACGAGGAGCTCTACGACCTCATGGAGGGGGCGTTCGTGTTCGTCGGCGGCAACTTCCGCGGCGGCGGCGACCTCATGACGACGCCGCTGCACACGCGCCTGCCGGGCGTCTACTACCACGCCGTCGCGCTCGACAACCTGCTGGCTTTCGAGGGACATCCGAAGATCCGCAAAGAGTTCCGCGGCCACCGGCTCGAGTACTACCTGTTCGACCTCGTCGTGCTCTGGCTCCTGTCGCTGATCTTCCTCAGGCGCCAGGCGTGGCTCAGCACGGCGACGCAAGGCTCGGGCGGTCCCTTTGACCTCTCGCCCGCGGCCCGCTCGCTGATCGCCGACCTCATTGGACGGCTGCCGACCGCGCTCTGGGTGCTCGGCGCCTCGGTCTTCCTGCTGCTGCTCGCGACCTATCCGCTCCTGCAAACCATCGTCGTGCTCGCGGTGATCGCGGTGCTCGTGCTCCTCGAGATCCGGGTCGCGGCGGAGGGCGAGCTCCTCGGCCGGTTCCGCAGCCTCGCGCTCTACCTGGCTGCCCTCGCGCTTTCGCTCATCGTCGTTGCGCTCGCGATCTGGGTCGGCTACTGGTGGCTTTCGCTGCCGCCGGTTGATTGGGTAGGCTATCTGTCGTTCGCCGCCTTCGGGTTCTTCGTCGCGCACACCGCGATCCTCGAATTCGCCCGGCGCGTCGATGACATCCACGGAGCGCGCCGTTCGAAGGGAGCAGGCACTTGAAGAGGCTCGTGATGAGGGCGCTCATGCTCACCGCACTGGCGGCGACGCCCGGCGGCGCGGCGGAGCCGACGGCTGCAAGCGCCGATCCCTGCAGCGCGCTCAACAACCGGATACTCGGGCCGCGCAGCGACAGCCGGCCGATTCCCCTGATGCGCGAGACGGCGACGCACGGCTTTGCGCCTGCCTGCTCGGTGCCCTGGAGCGTCATCAGCCCCAAGAACGAGGCGCTGCCCGTCGCGGCGTGCTTCCACGGGAGCCTCCTCCAGCTCCCCAACGACTCCGCCTGCGGCGCCGCGACCGGCAAGCTCTGGGTCGGGACCCGCTGGGTCGTCACGAGCGCCGACCTCGCCTCCGACAAGCAGCACGCGGCGATCTGCCAGAAGCTCGAGACGGGTACTTGGGCGGGCACGCGGGCGCTCTCGACCGAGTGCCAGCCGCGGACGCGCGAATTTGCGGGGTTCTCGGTCGATGAGAAGACTGCGAAGCCGGGGACCAAGGCGCCAGCGCCCAAAGCCGCGCCGAAGCCGGACGGCAACCCCTAGCGAGCCGCTCGCGCACACCGGGCGGCGATCGGCGAAGGGATTGCGCCTCCCCGGCAATGATGGAATGCTGATTCGGGGGAATCGCGTGTCGACCGGGGTCCATCCTTTGCCATCGAAGCCGCCGAGCGGTCTGCCGCGCACGCGCGCCACGCGCGTGCGTCCCGGCGCCGTCGCGCTCTGCGCCTTGCTACTGGCGCTCTCGCTGCCGAGCGAGGCGAGGCGCCTCGCGCTCGTCGTCGGCAATGACAGCTACAAGAACGTCGCGCCGCTGCAGAACGCACGCTCGGATGCCAAGGCGGTGGCGGCGGCGCTGCAGGGGCTCGGCTTCGAGGTCACGCTCAAGCAGGATCTGACCCTGAACGCGCTCAAGGGGGCGCTCCGCGATTTTCGCTCGCACGTCGGCGGGGGCGACGAGGTCATATTCTATTTCTCCGGCCACGGCGTGCAGTTCGAAGGGACCAACTACCTCGTGCCGATCGACATCGTCGCCGAGAGCGAGGCGCAAGTGGCGGACGATGCCGTGCCGCTGCAGCGCGTGCTCGATGACCTCAGGGACCAGAAGGCACGCTTCTCGCTCGCCATTGTCGATGCCTGTCGCGACAACCCGTTCAAGGGACAGGGGCGCGCGATCGGCGGACGGGGCCTCGCGCCGGTGACGGCCGCGAACGGGCAGATGGTTCTTTATTCCGCCGGCGCCGGGCAAGCCGCGCTCGATAAGCTCGGGCCCAACGATGCCGATCCGAATGGCGTCTTCACGCGGGTGCTCATCAAGGAAATGCAAAAACCAGGCGTCCCCGTCGATCGCATGCTCAAGGTCGTGCGCGACGAGGTCGTGCGCCTCGCGAAGAGCGCGAGCCACGAGCAGGTGCCGGCGCTCTACGACCAGACGATCGGCGAGTTCTATTTCCGGCCGGGCACGGCGCCCGGCGAGCCGGCCGCGCGCCAGGATGCGCCGCTCGTCGGCTCGGCGCCGGCACCCGCGACCGCGCCGATTCACGTGCAGACGGCGGGTGAGCTCGAGCAGTCGTTCTGGAACAGGATCAAGGACAGCACCGACGCGGCCGATTTCACCGACTACCGCACCCAGTTCCCGAAGGGCGTGCACGCCGCCGAGGCGTCGCTGATGGCGAGGAAGCTGACTCGAAGCGCCGCGAGCACCGCGCGCGCGGCCGAGGCACCCGCTGCGAGCGCCGCGCCCGAGACCACGGCGGCGCAACCGGCCGCCGGCGCATCCGCGGGGACGGGCGGCACGTTCCCGGGCTACATCACCAGCAGCCTCGTTCCGGGCGTCAACATGCCCGGGACCTTCGTGCTCAACCGCGATGGAACGTTCGAGTATCGCGGCAGTGACGGCGCCCGCCTGCGCGGCACGCTCAACCTGTCGAACCCGAAGAACATCGTCGGCACGGGCGTCAGCGCGCTCGGCAAGAAATACGGCATCGTGCAGACGAAGTACCCCGACGGCACCTGGAGCACGCAGGTGCAGCTGCGCGGCCGGGTCGCCGACGGCGTGCTGCACGGGGAATACACCGATCGCTACGAGACGGGCGTGTTCGTCTTCAAGGTCGGAGCCCTGAACTGACGCATCGCTTCGCTCACGCCTTGCGGGCGGAGGCGAGCAGCCACGCGAGGCCGAGGCAGAGTGCCACGACGCCGGTCATCACGAGCGGCGCGGTGAACAGATAGATCGCGTTAAGCACCGTGATCGCGGCACTCGCCGCAAAGAACACGGCGATCATCGGGCGCGCCCGCGCGGGATCCGCTGCCGCCATCCCGGCGAGCTGCCAGAGCAGCAGTGCCTGCGCCGCGAGGAAGATCCCGAGATCCATGCCGAAGCCGACGTAGAAGTCGAAGTAGCTTCGGTCGAATCCCATCACGTTAATCTCGTGCGCCTTCATCGCCGCGACGACGCCGGCGCTCAGCACGTCGTGGCCGGGGGTCCAGGGGCGACCAATGTAGTGGCCGATGCACTGGAGTGCGGTGATCACTGCCGCGGCGCGCAGCCAGATGGTGGACTTCATAGGGACGCTGGCCTCGGAGTCGGGGTGATCAGTGCGGGCGCCGCGCGGTCCTCCCGGGAGTTCGATCTTGCGCGCCGGGGCGCTGGAGGTGTCAACGGGCGCATCTTACCGGTAAGTTATAACTTACCAATTGGAGCGGCAAACCGGCGCGCCGCCGGGGTCGTGCGCGGCGCCCTCTATTTACATAACGCACTGCTTCCCTTTGCTATTCTGGTTGCCGTGGAGCCCTCGCCCGCCGCGATAGCCCGAGAAGCGGCCGGAGCCCGGCAGGGGTGTGCGCGGGCCACGAGACGAACAGATTTTGTGCGGATCCGCCGATTGCGCCCGCGCCGCGACCGCAGGCAGGCTGCGACTTAGCCCTACAATGCGCCGGAGGTAGGGATGCCTCGCGAATGTGCCTCGAATGACGGTCACCCCTGATTCCCCCGTGTGCCCCGGGAGGTCCGCGCCTCGCGGACTCCGCCGGCGCCGTTGGCGCTTGGCCCGGCCGGGCAGCCCATCGTGACCTCCGCGAGTTCCCGGCTCTGCGGCCTCCTCGCGTACTTGGAGCAGGTCGAGACCCTGCAGCAGCCCTCGCTCCTGTCGGTTCCGGCGGAACCGTTCCGTGCCTTCGAGGCGCAGGTCGGTGACCTGCCGGGACTCACCTTCAACCAGCTCCACGATGGCGATGACGTATGGCTCAGCTTGCCGAGGCTGGGTCCGATTCCGCCGCCCGAGCCTCCGGCATCGCTCGACCCGTGGATCGAACTCAACCACGCGGCGGACGCTGAGCCAACGCTGCGCACGGAAGTGCTCAAGTCCGCGAAGACCGGCGACACACGCCTCACGCTCGCGAACTTCCCCGGCATCTCCAAGGTGTTCGAGACCTATCTCGAGCAGCAGTGGAAGCCGTGGGCGGCCGCCGAGCGCCCGCGCCGCGAGGCCATCGCGCTCTACAACCGCCTCTTTGCGCTAAGGCAACTGCTGCTGACCGGCGCGAGCGACGCGCCTCTCGAGCTCGTGTGGGGAATGGGCGTCGCACTCTGGAAGCCGGCCGGCGCGCGGCACGCGCTCCGCTATCCGCTCATCGCGCAGACCTGCGACATTTCCCTCAACGCCCAGACCTTCGAGATCGAGATCCGTCCGCGCGATGCGGAGCCGACGCTCGAGCTCGAGGGGCTCACGGCGCTCAAGAGCCCCGCGACCGCATCGCTCGCCACACGCTTCGCCGAGCACCTCGCGGGCATCGCGCGCCGGCCCTCGCCGTTCGAGATCCCGACGACGGCGCCATTCCTCAAAGGGGCTCAGGAACTTCTCGACCCGACCGGGCGGTTTGTCGGGGGCGAAGGGGCGGGGCGCCTGCCCGATCCCGGCAAGCAGCTGCTCGTGACGGACACCTGGGTCGTGTTCGTGCGCCGCCGTTCGGTCAGGAACGTGCTGCGCGACATGACGGAGTTGCGCTCGCTCCTCGAGGCGAGGCCCGTGCCGCCGGCTGCCGCCGCTCAGCTCGTCGGTGCGCGCACGCAAGCGAAGAGCGCGGACTCATCCGCCCCCGAGCCAACGCCGGAGGGGCCGACGAGCGATGAGCAGCCCGTGCTCTTCCCACTCCCCTACAACGAGGCTCAGGCCGCCGTCGTCGGAGCGCTCGCGGAGCACGCCGCCGTCGTCGTGGACGGCGCACCCGGCACCGGCAAGACGCACACGATCGCGAATGTCATCGCCCACTCGCTCGCGCACGGACGGCGCGTGCTCGTCACGGCGAACGATGAATCAACGCTCGCGGGCCTCCGGCACCTGCTGCCGGAGGACCTGCGGCCGCTGACGCTTGCGGTCGTCTCGAGCGATCGATCGACCGCCAAGCAGCTCCTGCAGGCAGCGCAGGCCTTCGCCTCGCGGGCGGGCTCGGCGAAGGTGCGCGCGCTCGAGGCCGCGGTCGCGGCGAACGACAAGCGTCGCACCGAGCTGCGATTCTCGATCGATGCGGCCGATGAACGCATCGCCGAGCTCGCCGCCGGCCAGCTGTCGCCGTTCACGATCGACGGGCGCGACGTGACGCCGGGTGAGCTCGCGGGCCTGGTGCTCGAGGGAGCGAGCGCGTACGGCTGGCTCGCCGACCCGCTCGACCCCGAATCGCAGTCGACGCCGCCGTTCGGCAACACCGAGATCGCGGCGGTTCGCGAGGCGCGGGCGAGCCTCGGCGCCGACCTTGCCTACCTCGGCGCACACCTGCCGACGCCCGAGACCCTGCCCGACGAAGCGGCGCTCGTTGCGCTTCATCACGACCTCCTCCGGGCCCACCGGACCGAGGCACTCAACGCCTCCGGTACCGTGATGCCGCTGATCGACGGCTCGCCCCAGACGCTCGAACGGGCGGCGAAGCTCCGGGACCTCCTCGACAAGGCCGATGCGCTGCACGCCGCCGTCGACAAGGACCCGTTCGGCTGGGCGGATCGCCTGCGCGTTCGCTTCCAGGCGCGCGAGGATCCGCTCGCGCGCGGGCTCATCACCATCGCCCGCTCCGTCGCGGTCGAGGACCTCGCGCAGCGCGTGCGCATGACAAAGCCCGTGGAGCTACCGCGGGACGCCGAGCAGCTGTCCGAGGTCGCCGAGGCGGTCGAGCGCCTGGCGGATGGCAAGTTCGGGTTCCGCACGCCGCTCGGCAACAAGGAGGCGCGCGCGAGCCTGAACGCGATCACCGTCGGCGGCGCCAAACCCGCCACCGCCGCCGACTGGCGCCGGGTGGCCGATGAGCTCGCGCACCGCGGCAAGGCGCGCAAGCTCCTGGCCAGCTGGAACGAGGTCGTCGGCGACTGCAATCTCGAGCCGATGCGCGAGACGGGGGCGCGGGCGTCCGCGCCGATGGCCGCGCGCGCCGACCACGTGCTCAAGATGCACGAGCTCGTGACGCGCGTGGAGGCACCGATTCGCACCGAGATCCCCGCCGTGTTCGCCGGTGACTCGCTCGCCAACCTCTCCGAGCACGACGGATCGATGCGTCGCGCCGCGGCCGAGAGCCTCGCGAGTCACCTCGACCGCGGCCAGCTCGCCAGCGCGAGCAGCCGCGCGCGCGAGGTGCTGGTGAGGCTCGAGGGCATGAGCGGCGCGATCGTCGACCGGCTCTGGGCGTTCCTGACGACGACGATCGGCCGACACGGCGGCAGTGCGGGCGACGAGGCGCTCACCGCCGAGTGGCGCGCGCTCGTCGCGGAGCTGCGCCGACTCGAGGAGCTAAAGCCCATCCTCGCGACCGTCGAGAGCATCGCTGCACGCATTGAGGCGGCCGGCGCCACCCGCTGGGCCGGGAGCCTGCGCGAGGCTCCGGTCGTCGGCCACAACGATCCGTGGACGCCGGCGGACTGGCTGGACGCGTGGCAGTGGCGCATCGCGGCGATGCGGCTCGGCTCGCTCGAGGGCCACGACGCGCTCAAGCAGCTCGTGCAGCGCCGCGCGGCGGCGAGGGGCGAGCAGGCGCGATTGACGCGCACGCTCATCACGGATCGCGCCTGGCTCTGTGTCCTCAAGACCTCCTCCGCCGTCCTGCGCCGGGCGCTCCACGACTACGCGCGCGCCACCCGGTCGATGCAGGGCGCTGCGAGCGCCCGCGACCGGCAGCTGCGCACCGACGCCGCCGGCGCCTTGAAGCGCGCCGCCGGCGTCCTGCCGTGCCTCATCGTGCCCGAGTGGCGCCTACCCGAACTCCTGCCGGCAGCGATCGAGGCATTCGATCTCGTCGTCATAGACGAGGCATCGCGCTCGGACCTCAGCGCGCTGCCGGCACTCCTGCGCGGCAAGGAACTCCTAGTCTTGGGCGACGCGCGGCAATCACCGCCGCCGCCGACCACCGTCGCGAAGCAGAAGCTCCAGGACCTCGCACGGCGCAGCCTCGCCGACCAGCCGCACGGCGCGGACATGGCCCCGGGTCGCTCGCTCTACGACCTTGCGCTTGCGGCCTTCGACGGGCCCGCGCTTGCGCTCCGTGAGCAGTTCCGCATCGACCCCGCGATCATCGAGTTCTCCAACCGCGAGTTCTACGACGGCTCGATCGTCTCGCTGCGCGCGGCGGACGCCGCCGACCGGCTCGAACCGCCGCTCGTCGATGTGTTCGTCGCCGGGGCCGAGCGCAAGGGCGAGGTCAACGACGCGGAGGCGCACGCGATCGCCCGCCATATCGAGGAACTCCTGACGGACGAGACGCTGTCCGGCCGATCGATCGGCGTCGTCTCGCTGCTCGGCCCCGACCAGGCGCAGCGTCTCGAGGAACTCATCCGCGCGCGCATCTCGCCGCGCGACCTCGTCGGCCGCCGCATCGTCGTCGGCATGCCAGCCCGTTTCCAGGGGCGCGGCCGGTCGATCATGCTGCTGTCGATGGCCATCACCCGCGAGAGCGCGGCGGTCGGGGAGGCGGCGGGCGTCGCGCAACTCTTCAACGTCGCCGTCACGAGCGCGCGCGACCGGGTCGTCCTCTTCCGCTCGATCGAGGAGGCGGACGCGCCTGCCGACAGCTGCCACGCGCGGCTGATCCGGCACTTCCGCGAGCCGTTCCCGACGGCGGCGCCGGAGGCGACGCCTTCGCGCGAGCGCTGCCGCACCCACCTCGAGCGCGCGATCTTCGATGCGCTGGTGGAGCGTAACTACCGGGTCACGCCGCAGTTCAGCGCGGGCCGATACCGGATCGATCTTGTCGTCGAGGGCGCGGGCGGCCGCCGCCTCGCGGTCGAGTGCGACGGCGACGGTGGTCGCGAGCAGACGGCGTGGGCCACGAGCGTGTCGAAGCAGCGCGCGCTCGAGCTCGCTGGCTGGACGTTCTGGCGCTCGTTCGCGGCGAGCTTCGTGCTCAGGCGCGAACACGTGCTCGAGGACCTTTTCGGTACGCTCGATCAGATGGGCATCGACCCACAGGGCACGGCGGCGGCCGAGCCCTGCCAGCTGAGCACGCACTTCGTGATCGGGCGGCCGCGCAGCCCGCCGGCCCCCGCTGCAATTCCGGAGCCGTCCGTGGTCGAACCGCAGTCCGAGCCCGCTCTCCTCGCTCCACCGACCCGCGCGCCCCGCCGCTCGCGCACGCAGCGCTAGCGGGACGCCCTGCGATCAGGCCGCGGGCTCCTGCCGCCGATCGGGTCGGGCGCTTTCTCTTCATCGTCCTGTCGATTTCGGCTCCCCCCGATCGTCGTATCCATGACGAGGAAAGACGCGCCGCCGCCCCCCATGCGGGACCCCGGGGCTACCGATCTCAAACGATTGAAACTACGGGGAATCCGCCATGAGAGTTATGGTAATCGTGAAGGCGACTGCCGACAGCGAGCGGGGCGAGATGCCGAGCACCGAGCTGCTGACCGAAATGGGAAAATTCAACGAGCAGCTCGTCAAGGCGGGAGTGCTCCTCGCGGCCGACGGCTTGCAGCCGAGTTCCAGGGGCAAGCGAGTTCGATTCTCGGGGGCGAACCGCCACGTCATCGATGGGCCGTTCGCCGAGACCAAGGAGCTGATCGCCGGATTCTGGCTCTGGCAGGTCAAGTCGATGGAGGAAGCTCTCGAGTGGGTGAAGCGCTGCCCGAACCCGATGCCGACCGACTCCGACATCGAGATCCGCCGCGTCTTCGAGGCCGAGGATTTCGGCCCCGAACTAACCCCGGAGCTGAGCGCGCAGGACGAGCGCCGGCGGGGGGAGTCCGCCGACCGCGCGCGTCCGACACGCGCCTGACACCAACGGAGCAAAACCATGTTCGTCCAGCCCTACCTATTCTTCGAAGGCTCGTGCGAAGCGGCCGTCGAGTTCTACAAGCGCGCCGTGGGCGCGGAAGTCAAGATGCTGCTGCGCGTCAAGGACGCGCCGGAACCTCCGCCCTCGAGCATGGTGACGCCGGGATCGGAGATGAAGATCCTGCACGTGACGCTGCAGATCGGCGATTCGCAGTTGCTCGCCTCCGACGGCCGCTGCAGCGGCAAACCCGACTTCCGGGGATTTTCGCTCTCGCTCTCGCTCCCTACTCCGGCAGAGGCCGAGCGGGCCTTCGCGGCACTCGGCGAAGGCGGTAAGGTGGACATGCCGCTCGCGACGACGTTCTTCGCGCCGCGCTTTGGCATTCTGACCGACCGCTTTGGCGTCCGCTGGATGGTCATGGTTCCGGCGTGAGGCGGTGACCACGCACACGCGCGACCTCGAGGATGAAATGGCCTACGTACTGCTGATCATCGAACCGACCGGGATGCGCGAATCCCGTTCGCCCGCCGAGGGTGAGGCGCTCTACCGCCGCATGGAGGCATTCAGCGCGGACCTGAAGGCGCGCGGGCTATTGCGCGTCAGCCAGTCGCTGAAGTCGGATTCCGCGGGCGTGCGAGTGAAGCGCGAAGGCGGCCGGACGCGTCTCGTCGACGGGCCGTTCGCCGAGGCGAAGGAGATGGTCGGCGGATTCTTCTGGCTCACGTGCGAAAGCCGCGCCGAGGCAGTGGCGATCGCGGCCGAATGCCCGGCTACCGAGTGGGCGACGATCGAGGTGCGCGAGCTCGGCGTCTGCTACGAGTAGCGTTGGAACCCTGGCGTACCAACCGGTGACCGACTCGAGCAGCCACCGCACGGTCGAGGCGATCTGGCGGATGGAGTCCGCGAAGATCATCGCGGTCCTGGCGCGCCTCCTTCGCGATGTCGGCCGCGCCGAGGAACTCGCCCAGGACGCGCTCGTCACGGCGCTTGAGCGCTGGCCGCGAGACGGCATCCCCGAACGGCCGGGCGCGTGGCTCATGACCACCGCCCGCAATCGCGCCCTCGATGAACTACGCCACGGCAAGCTCGTCGTCCGCACCGAGGCGAGCCTGCGTGCCGAGGCCGAGTCCGCGGGGGAGACCGCGCCTCGGCCCGAGGACCTGCTTGATGATGAGATCGGCGATGATCTCCTCAGGCTCATCTTCATCGCGTGCCATCCGGTGCTCGCGACCGAAGCGCGGGTGGCATTGACGCTCAGGCTCCTTGGCGGCCTCACGACCCACGAGATCGCGCGCGCGTTCCTCCAGTCGGAGCCGACGATCGCGCAGCGCATCGTGCGCGCCAAGCGGAGTCTCGCCGAGGCGCACGTGCCGTTCGAGATACCGAGGAGCAGCGAGCTCGCCGCGCGGCTCGCCTCGGTGCTCGAGGTAATCTACCTCGTATTCAATGAGGGCTACGCCGCAACCACGGGCGATGACTGGACGCGGCCGGCGCTCTGCGAGGAGGCTTTGCGGCTCGGGCGCATCCTCGCCGAACTCGTGCCGACGTCGCCCGAGGTACACGGACTCGTGGCGCTCATGGAGCTGCAGGCCTCGCGACTGCCGGCGCGCACCGCGCCGAGCGGCGAGCCCATCCTCTTGCTCGAGCAGGCGCGGGGGCGCTGGGACCAGCTCCTCATCCGTCGCGGCCTGGCCGCGCTCGAGCGCGCCGCGGCGCTCGGCGGTGCGCTCGGGCCCTACGCGTTGCAGGCGGCGGTCGCGGCCTGCCACGCCCGCGCTCGCGAGGCTTCCGAGACCGACTGGCCGAGGATCGTCGCGCTCTACGATGCGCTCGCGCAGCTCGCGCCATCGCCGGTCGTCGAGCTCAACCGCGCGGTCGCGGTCTCGATGGCGTTCGGGCCCGCCCTGGCGCTTGAGATCGTCACGAGGCTCAACGCCGACCCCAGGCTCGCGGGCTATCACCTGCTGCCGAGCGTGCACGGCGATCTCCTTGAGAAGCTCGGACGCCGCGCCGAGGCGCGCGGCGAGTTCGAGCGGGCCGCGGCGATGACGCGAAACGGGCGCGAACGGGCGCTGCTGCTCGAGCGCGCGGCGGCGTGCCTGCACTGAGGCGAGCGGCCGGCACGTTCGCGCGGGCGCCGCGATGCGCTAGAGGGCGTGCGCGGCCATCCAGGTCGCGAGCGCGTCCTCCGGCAGCTCGCCGGTCGCGAGCTTCAGGAACGTCACGACGCACTCTTCGTCCGAGGCCACTAGCTCGGCGCCGTTGACGTGCAGGAAGAGTTCGGCGACGACGAGGCTCGTGCGCTTGTTGCCATCGATGAACGGGTGGTTGCGGCAGAGCCCGTAGGCGAGGCTCGCCGCGAGCTCGGGTAGCGTCGCGCTCCCGTACGCGAATCGCTGTCGCGGGCGGGCGAGGGCTGACTCGAGCAGGCCCGCGTCACGAACGCCCGATTCGCCGCCGTGCTCGGCGAGCTGCTCGTCGTGGATCGCGAGCACCGTCGCGATCCCGAGCCAGTGCGGTTCGTCCACGGGTCGCCGCGCGGCTACTTCGCGAGCTCGCGCAGCGCCGCACGGCGCTTCTTCATGATCTTGCGCGCCGCGTTCATGTGCTGCTCGAAGCCCGGGTTGTAGGGCGTCAGGCGGTAGCCGTCGGGAGACTCGGTGATATAGAGCGTGTCGCCCTTGCCGACCTTCAGGCGCCCGAGCGCCTCCTTCGGAAGCACGACGCCGAGCGAGTTGCCGATCGCGGTGAGCTTCAGTTCTATCATCGTCCTATGTTCGTACGGTTGTAATAACAACGCAAGGGTGACGCGCTCGTCCCGGAGGCGCCCGGCGCTAGGGCCGGTTCTCGACCGCCAGGCCGAGAATCAACGTACTGGTTTATAAGACTTTTTTGAACTCGAGCCGCGCCCCGTGCGAGCCATTAGCGTCGGTGATCGGCGACCCAATCGGGGGTGCGCTGGGCGCGCCCGGATGCTAAACGGTAGTGGAAGTCGACCTGGCGCAGGGTCCCCCGAAAGCGATCACAGGAGCGGGAACATGGCAGGAGCGCTGCGCACCGTCTCGCGAGTCGCACCGATGCTCGTCGTCGCAGCCGCAGCGATGGGGGCGGTGCCGACGCGTGTCGCGGGCGATCGGTTCGAGGCCTCGGACTCAAGCTCGCGTGCCGTCGCGGTCCTCGATGCCTCCGGCACGCGCCAGCTGCCGTTCGGCGGCTTCACGCTGCGCCAGCCCGGCCGCGCCGAGTGGATCATCGTCGGCTTCTACCTCATGTTCCGCGAAGTCAGCGACGGCGAGACTCGCCGGCGTGAAAGCTACTGGGTGGCGCGGCGCATCGACGGGAACGATCTTCCGAAGGCGCACATGGCAGCGGAAGTCCGCTGGGCCTCGTCGGAGACGTGCGCGGAGCTCGATGCCACCGTCCGGACGATGGCGGACGTGCAGGACCGGATCGAGGTCGCGGTGCCGGGCGATGGCGATGCGTCCGAGACCCCGGCGGCCTCGGTGCGCTACGGCCTCTGGTCCGACGAGGGCCGGTTCCGCGGCACGAGCTACGCGGCGTCCGTGCGAGTGACCGCCGTCACGGGTTCGCCGCTCGCCGTGTGGGTCGATGCGAGGCTCGCGGCGCTCGCGGCGTGCTGGCTCGAGGCCGCGCCGCCGGCCGTCACGGTCGCTGCCCCCTGATGAGGCTGTGGCCGGGCGACGGCGCCCGGCCGCTCATCATCCGGCGCGATCCTCAGAACCTCGCGCGCACCCCGACGAAGCCACCACGCCCGAGCGAACCGTACTGGTAGGCCGTTTCGTACTGCTTGTTGGTCGCGTTCTCGAGTCGCCCGTAGGCTTCAAGCTGCGCCGAGAGCGGATACGACACGCGCACGTCTACCACCGCATAGCTCGCAAGCGCCAGCGAATTGCCGGGATCCTCGAAGCTCTCGCCAGCGTAGCGAAGCGCTACTGTCGTACTGAGGTCGCCGGGCCACAGGTACGTGATCGAGGCGTTGCCGCTCGACCTCGGGCGGCGCGCCAGCTCCTTCCCGAACGTTGCGGCACTCGGCGAACGGTCCTCCGTGCCGGTGTAGGTGTAGTTCGCCGCGAGGGCGAGCGCCGTCACCGGCGCGTAGCTCGCCTGCAGCTCGACCCCGTGCGCGAACGCCCGCGCGATGTTGGCGTAGTAGCCGAACGGCTCGATCACGCACAACGGCGGCGGCGCCGTCACCGGGCACGAAAAGAAGGCGATGAGGTTGCGGCTGTCGCGGCTGAAGTAGGTCGCCGAGGCGATGAAGTGGCCACCGAGCGCGCGCTGTTCGATGCCAGCGTCCCAGCTCGTCGCTTCCTCGGGCTTGAGGTCTAAGTTCCCGTAGGAGCTGAAGAGCTGGTACAGCGCCGGCGCCTTGAACCCCTGGCCGATGCTGGCGCGCAGGATCGTCGTGCCGTCATTGAGTGCCCAGGCGAGCGCGGCCTGGCCGGTCGTGTGACTGCCGAACACATCGTGCTTGTCGTAGCGGCCGCCGGCGGTCAGCGTGAGTCCCTGGGCCACCTCGTCCTGCAGCTGCAGGTAGGCGCTGTCGATCGTCGCGTGGCTCTTCAGCGGCGCCGGCACGAAGTCATAGGCAGGGGTGTCGGTCTCGATGGTCGTGCGCTCGCGTTGCAGCCCGAATACCGCCTGCAGCCCGGACGCCGGCTTCCAGGTGCCCTGGTACTCGGCGCGCGTGGTGCGGCCGATGCCGTAGAACGTCTCGTCGAACGACCCGAACGACGGATCGAACGATTTGCGATCCGTGTCCGAGCGCTGCAGCGCGACGCGGTTGGCGAGCGCGCCATTCAACGCCTTGAAGTTGACGCCCGCGTACTCGACGTACTGGGTCGTCTCGCCGTACTCGCGGTCATCGCCAAGGTTGTAGTTCGGCGGGATGAAGCCATCGAAGTCCGTGCGCACGTGCGTGTAGTAGCCGCGAAGGTCAAGCTCGAGGGCCGGCGTGAAGTCGTAGCGCAGGCGACCGGCGAAGCCACGCGCCTTGCTGCCGTCGAGCTCCTGCCCGCCGAACGCCTTGTCGAAGGCGGAGATACCGTCGGTCCGCAGATAGTTGCCGGCGAGGCGCCAGGAGAGCGCATCGCTCTTGCCGCCAAGATCCCCGGCAACGTAGCCCGTGTCGCGCGAGCCGCCCTCGGCGCTGAAGCCGCCGCCGAAGCGACCGGAGGCCTCCGCAGTCGTGATGCTGACGACGCCACCGATCGCCTGGCTGCCGTAGAGCGTGGATTGCGCGCCGCGAAGGATCTCGATACGCGCGACGTCGCCCGTGAGCAGGTTGCCGAAGTCATAGCCGGCGCTTGGCGCGACCGGGTCGTTGATCGCGACGCCATCGATGAGGACGAGCGTCTGCGCGCTGTCGGCGCCGCGGATGAACACCGAGGTTGGCTGGCCGATGCCGCCGTTCCGCACGACGCTGATTCCCGGGGTCTGGGCGAGCAGGTCCGATATGACCACCGCCTGGCTCGCCTTGATCTCGGCGGCGGTGATGACCGTGACCGAGCTCCCGACGCGCGAGGCCGGCTCCTCGGTCCGGTTCGCAACGACGACGACGTCCTCGAGCACGCCTTGTGGCGTGGCAGCGGCTGCCTGGGCGAAGGAATCGGACGAAGAAGCGCACATGGCGATCGCCACGGCGATCGCACGATTGAGGATATTCACGAACTTGCTCCCGCTGAACGCGACGACCACGGGTCGCGCGGCTACGGGCTCGCGAGCAGTCCCCCAAACGCGGGCACGGCGTCGCGGGCCCGCGTGCGCACGCGGCCCAACTCCGTCGTCTCCCGGGAATTCCCGCTCGCACAGCGCGCCCCGGCTGTTCGATGGACGACCACGGCGAGCAGGTCTCCTGGCTTGCGGCTGGGTCCCTCTGCATCACCTTCCCGGATCCGATCGATCCAGTGGTCTTCGATGCTGGGCACACCGCTTACAGTTGCGGGGGCAGCCCGGGTCTTGAACCCGAGTTCCCTTTCAATCCCCGTGAGGGGAACTTGCCGTGAATCGTTACGTTGCCCGAAATCGAAGTTTGGGTCAACGGGCGCCGCCGGCCGGATCTCCGGCGGCGGCGTCAGGTCCTGCCTTCAATCTCGATGAAGCGCAGGAATTCCGCGCGAGTGCGCGCATCGTCGCGGAACACGCCAAGCATCTTGCTCGTGACCATCGAGACGCGCGCCTTGTGCACGCCGCGCGTCGTCATGCACTGGTGGACGGCCTCGATGACGACACCAACGCCGCGTGGCTTGAGCACGTCGCTGATGCAGCGCGCGATCTCGGCCGTCAGCTTCTCCTGGACCTGGAAACGCCGCCCGTAACTGTCGACGACGCGCGCGAGTTTGCTGATGCCGACGATCTTGTTGGTCGGCAGGTAGCCGACGTGGGCGCGCCCGATGATCGGCGCCATGTGATGCTCGCAGTGCGATTCGAACTCGATGTTGCGAAGCACGATGAGTTCGTCATACCCGGCGACTTCCTCGAAGGTGCGCCTGAGGTACGCCGCGGGGTCGATCGCGTAGCCAGAGAACCAGTCGCCGTACGCATCGACTACGCGTTTTGGCGTGTCGCGCAGCCCCTCGCGCTTCGGATCCTCGCCTGCCCAGCGCAGCAGCGTGCGCACCGCGTTCTCCGCCGCGCGTCGACTGACTCGCGGCGCGGCGGCCGTTCGTTGCTTCTTCACTGAGCCCTCCAGGGCCGCGCGGCGGCAGAGGCGGTCGCGCCGCCGGGAGCGCCTGACGATGCCGGGCAGCGAGGGCCCCGTCAACCGCCGCAGGCGCGTCATAGGTCAAATCTATCGATGTGACAGTATTTTTCGATTTGCCCTATCGGTGCTCCGAACCCAGAGTGCGCCTACGCGATACGCGCAGCCGGCCCGACTGAGGAGATACCCATGAACGACACCCCGAAGCGACTCACCACGGCATCCGGCATCCCGGTGCCCGACAACCAGAACAGCCTCAGCGCGGGACGGAACGGCCCGCTGCTGCTGCAGGACTTCCACCTGATCGAGAAGCTGCAGCACTTCAACCGCGAGCGCATTCCCGAGCGGGTCGTCCATGCCAAGGGCTCGGGCGCGTTCGGCACCTTCACGGTGACCCACGACATCAGCCGCCTCACGACCGCGCGACTCTTCGAGGCGATCGGCAAGCGTACCGAGGCGTTCGTCCGCTTCTCGACCGTCGGCGGCGAGCGCGGGTCCGCGGACACCGAGCGCGATCCGCGCGGCTTCGCGGTGCGCTTCTACACCGAGGACGGCAACTGGGACCTCGCCGGCAACAACACGCCGATGTTCTTCATCAAGGACCCAATCAAGTTCCCGGACTTCGTGCACACGCAGAAGCGCGACCCGCAGACAAACCTCAAGTCGCCGACGATGATGTGGGATTTCTGGTCGCGGGCGCCGGAATCGCTGCACCAGGTCACGATGCTGTTCTCCGACCGCGGCACACCCGACGGCTACCGCCACATGGACGGCTTCGGCAGCCACACGTTCAGCCTGATCGATGCCCGCGGCGAGCGCGTCTGGGTCAAGTGGCACTTCAAGACACAGCAGGGCGTCCGGAACCTGACGGCGAAGGATGCGCTAAAGCTCGCGGGCGAGGACCCGGACTACGCGCAGCGCGACCTTTTCGGCGCGATCAGCCGCGGCGAGTTCCCGCGCTGGAACGTGTTCGTGCAGGTCATGCGCGAGGAGGAGCGGCTCGCGTGGGAGGCGCGCACGCGCTGGAGCGCGTTCGACCTTACCAAGGTCTGGCCGCACGCCGACTTCCCGCGTCAGCCCGTTGGCGTCCTTGAGCTCAACCGCAACCCGGACAACTATCACGCCGAAGTCGAGCAGGTGGCGTTCTCGCCGGCGAACATCGTGCCGGGGCTTGGCTTCAGCCCCGACAAGATGCTGCAAGGGCGCCTCTTCGCGTACCACGATGCGCAGCTTTACCGCGTCGGCACGAACCACCAGCAGCTACCCGTCAATCGGCCGCGCTGCCCGGTACATCATCACCAGCGCGACGGCGCCATGGCGGTTGCGAACGGTGGTGCCGAGCCCAACTACGGCGCCGTCATCGCCGCGGGCACCTCGCCGAGGGGATTCGGCCACGGCGAGCCGGGCTGGGCGCTCGAGGGTAGCGCCGGGCGGTACGACCCGCGCGCCGAGGACGATGACTACACCCAGGCCGGCAACCTCTTCAGGCTGCTGACGGCGGCCGAGAAGGACAGCCTCGTGCGCAACATTGCCGGTGCCATCCGAAGCGTCGCCGTCGACATCCGCGAGCGGCAGCTGGCGCACTTCGACCGGGCGGACGGCGACTACGGCGCCGGCGTCAGGGCCGCGCTCCTCGCGCTCGGCGGCTGAGCCGGCGAGCACTCTTGCCGCCTGGGGCCATGTCGGCTCCTGGCGGCGAGGGAGTGCGATCGAGGGGACTTGCGTCCACGACGCCGCTCGCGGACGATATGTCGCCATGAATATAACGAACCCTTCGATGCTCACAGGCGCTCCGCGTCGGGCGATTGTCGCGCTGCTCCTCTCGCTTTGCCTTGTGAGCGCTCACGCGACGGAGCCGCCGCCGCCGATCGCCGTGTTCGCCGCGGCCTCGCTCACCGACGCGCTCAAGCAGGTCGGTGATGACTTCACGAAGGCAACGGGCGTGCCGGTCAAGTTCTCCTTTGCCGCAAGTTCGACGCTGGCGCGGCAGATCGAGTCGGGTTCGCCGGCCGATGTGTTCCTATCCGCGGACACCGACTGGATGGACTATCTCGGGGAGCGCAACCTCATCCAGAAGCCAACTCGCCACAACCTGCTCGGCAACCGCCTCGCGCTCGTGGCGCCGGCCGACAGCAAGCTCGTCCTCAGGATCGCGCCGCACTTTGCGCTGCGCGCAGCGCTCGGCGATGAGCGCCTTGCGACCGGCGACCCGGACTCGGTTCCGGTCGGCCGCTACGCGCGCGAGGCGCTCACCTCGCTCGGCGTCTGGGATCAGGTCGCGGACCGGCTGGTGCGGGCCGAGAACGTCCGCAGCGCGCTCATGTTCGTCGAGCGTGGCGAGGTGCCGGTTGGGATCGTCTACGAAACCGACGCGTCGATCGACCCGAAGGTCCGTATCCTCGACCTCTTCCCGGCCGCGTCGCACGCACCAATCGTCTATCCGGTCGCCCTGCTGCCGGGCGCGACGGCCGATGCGGCTCGCCTCGAGGCGTACCTGTCGAGCGCGCCGGCGAAGGCCGTGTTCACGCGCCTCGGATTCGAACTCCTGCCCTGAGGCACGGGCTGCCGCGCGGCGGTGCGCGACGGACCGAGCCCCCGGCACGGTGGGCCGCAACTGTATTCGCCCGCCCGGCATCGCCGGGCTTGGCGGCGGCGACTACAATGTTCGCCAGCGACGGCCCCTGGCGCGAAGCTGAGCGGCGCTGCGCGCTTCGCTCCCCAGGAGACCGATACAAGACGAACCGGGGAGCCAATTACCGATGAACCGCCTGACGACGCTCGCGCTTGCGATGCTGCTGCTCATGACCGTGGCACTCCCCTCGGGTGCCGACCCGAACTCCGGCGCCCCGGCGGCGACGGTGGCAGCGGCCACCCCTGACGCCGCCGCCACGTTCGATGCCGACGCCGCCACAGCCGCCTACATGGCGACGATGACGGCCGATGCGACCGCGCGCTCGGATCGCTACTTCGAGGGCGGCTACTGGCTGCTGCTCTGGGACTTGGTCGCTGCGCTTCTCGTGGCATGGCTGCTGCTGCGCTTTCGCCTCTCCGCGAGGATGCGCGACCGCGCCGAGCGAACGACGCGCCTCCGCTGGCTGCAGACTGCCCTTTATTCGGCCCAGTACTTGCTCGTCTCGACGCTGCTCCTCCTGCCGTGGGCTGCCTACGAGGGCTACTTCCGCGAGCACCAGTACGGGATGTCGAACCAGGACCTCGGCGCCTGGCTGATCGACGAAGCGAAGGGCCTCGCGCTCGCCGTCGTCTTCGGGTCCATCGTGCTGGTCGCGGTCTACGGCGTGATCCGCAAGGCGCCGAGGAGCTGGTGGTTGTGGGGCGCAGGCGTCGCGCTCGTCTTCATGGCCGCGGGCTCCGTTCTCGCGCCGCTCTACCTCGAACCCGTGTTCAACAAGTTCTACCCGATCGCCGAGTCGCCCCTCAAGGCGCAGATCCTCTCGCTCGCGCGCGCGAACGGGATCCCGGCCGAACAGGTGTACGAGTTCGATGCCTCGAAGCAGACGACGAAGATGAGCGCGCACGTGAGCGGCCTGCTCGGATCCGCGCAAATCAGCATGAACGACAATCTGATGAATCGTGCTTCGCCGGGGGAAATCAAGGCGGCACTCGGCCACGAGATGGGGCACTACGTGCTCAACCACGAGTACAAGGGGCTCGTGTTCGCCGGCGTCATCTTCGTCATCGGCTTCGCATTCGTCGGCTGGGCGTTCGAGCGGATCGCCTCACGCAACTCGGCGCGCTGGGGTATCCGCGGCGTCGCGGATGTCGCGGGACTGCCGCTCCTCTTCGCACTCTTCAGTGTCTACATGTTCGCGCTGACGCCCGTGCAGAACACGATCATCAGGGCGATGGAAGCCGAGGCCGACGCGTTTGGCCTGAACGCCGCACGCGAGCCGGACGGCTTCGCCCAGGCGGCGCTGCATCTCTCGGAGTACCGCAAGATGCGGCCCGGGCCGGTGGAGGAATTCGTGTTTTTCGACCACCCGAGCGGCTGGAACCGGATTCATCGCGCGATGATCTGGAAAGCCGAAAATCTCGCCACCGCCGACATCCGGGCCTACGACGCCGTGCACCACCCGCCCGGCACGCCGAAGTAGCCCATCCGGCAGCCCGCTCGCTCCTCCGCCCTCAGCGTGCGCTTGCACCCAAGTCGGCACCGAGCTTGAGGACGGCTTGAACGAGGATCCCGAGGTCCTCCGGCCGCGTGCGGTGGTTGGCGAGCGCCGCGCGCAGGCAATACTTGCCGCCGAGCGTGGTGTAGGAGGGCGCGGCGATCCCGCTCTCGTGCAAGCGGATGAGGAGCTCCTGGTTGAACGCGTTCGCTTGCGCCTCGGTCGCGCCCGGCCGCCGGTAGCGAAAGCACACGATGTTGAGCACGACCGGCGCCATGACCTCGAGCGCCGGCTCGAGCGCGATCAGGCGCGCGAGCTCATGCGCCTGCGCGATGTTCTGGTCGATCAGCCGGCCGAACTTGTCGAGGCCGTGCTCCTTGAAGGACAGCCACACCTTGAGCGCCCGAAAGCCGCGCGACAGCTGCGGCCCGAGCTCGCTGAACCACAACGGACCGCTCGCAAGCCCCCGCGCGGCGTGCTCAAGGTACTCCGGTGTCAATGCAAACGCCGCGCGCTGCGCGCTGTGATCGCGGACGAGTGCACAGCCCGCCTCGAACGGCACGTGCAGCCACTTGTGAAGGTCGAGGGCGACCGAGTCCGCCTCCTCGATGCCGGCAACCAAGTGCCGGTGACGGGGCGCGATCGCGACCACCGCTCCGATCGCCCCGTCGACGTGGAACCAGAGCTTCTGGCGCTTGCAGAGCCGCGCGAGCGCGGCGAGATCATCGACCGCGCCGGTGTTGATGGTGCCGGCGTTGCCGATCACGCAGGCCGGGAGTATTCCCGCCTGCCGGTCGGCGGCGATCTGCTGCTCGAGCGCTGCGACATCGATCTGGAACGAGGCAGTGACCGGCACCTTGCGAAGCGACGTGCTGCCAAGCCCCAGGAGCTCGAGCGACTTCTGCATCGAGCTGTGGGCTTCCGCCGAGGTGTAGAACCCAAGCGGGGCCGGGAGCGCGCGTACGCCTGCCGCGCGGACATCGCAGTCCGCGGCGGTGTTCCGCGCGACAGTGAGCCCGACGAGGTTCGCGACTGAGCCGCCACTCACGAGAAGGCCCCCCGATGAGAGCGGCAGCCCGACGATTTCCTTGCACCAGTCGACGACCTGCCGCTCGACGTGGTTGGCCACGTGGTTGCCGCCGCCCATGTTCGGGTTGACGATCGCCGCGAGGAAGTCGCCAATCGCACCGAGCGGCGTGCCATTGCCCATGTACCAGGCCCAGAAGCGCGGGTGCACGTTGCCCATCGGATAGGGCAGGATCCACTGGGTGAAGTCCTCGTAGGCGCGCTCGGCACCCTGCGGACCCTTCGGCAACGGCTCGTGGAACCGGGAGAGGACCGCATCCGGCGTTGGTTGCCATACCGGGCGCTCGCGCACGGACCTAAGCCAGTTGAACCCGTCATCGACTGCGCGGTGCGCAAGCGCCCGCATTGCGTCCCAATCCGCCGGGTCGAGCGTCTCCACCGCATCGGTGGCTGGGGATTCATCGGTTGGCGTGGGCATCGACTTACGCTTCCTTCCGCACGCGCGGGGCGCCAAGGATACGCCTGTCACGGGACGTGCGCGGCGCCTAGCATTGCATGGCAGACTCCTGCACGAGAATCGCGCCGGATTGCGGACACGCCTTCGGTCGGCGCCCGCCAACGGTACGGTGCCGGTGCCGGTGCGGGTGCCGGTAGAGCAACGAGGGAACCCCGATGAAGACACCGCGTCATCGACTAACGGCACTTGCACTGGCCGGTCTACTGCTCGGCGTGATCCCACTCGCGGGTGCCGTGAAGGATGAACTCGGATTCGTGCGGCTGAAACCCGACGAGGTCGAGTGGCGTGAATCACCGGGCGATCACGGACTCAAGTTCGCCGTGCTCGCCGGTGATCCGTCGAAGCCGGGGCTCTACGTCATTCGCGTCAAGTTTCCGGCCGGGCTCATGACGCGCCCTCACCGGCACCCCGAGGACCGTCACGCGATCGTCGTTTCCGGTACCTGGTACACGGGGGAAGGGTCTACATTCGACCCCGATCGCACGGTGCCGCTCGGACCCGGAAGCTACATGATGCATCCGGCCAACGCGTACCACTTCGATGGCGCGAAGGCCGAGGAAGTCATTGTGCAGATTGCCGGCTACGGGCCTAGCGCGACGATCTATCGCGACCCGGCCGCGGGCACGACCGGCCCATCGGGCGTTCCGCACTGAAGTCACCGCGCGTCGCGCGGGACGTGGGACGTGGGAGCCGGCAGCTAGCCCGAGGCGGCCGCCGGCGACCAGTCGCCCGCGAGGAGTGCCGCGAGCGTGTCCTCGAGGGGTTGTGCGCGCCCGTAGAGATACCCTTGTGCGTATCTGACGCCGAGCTTCCTGAGGTGCGTGGCGACCTGCTCGGTCTCGACGAATTCAGCGACGGTATCGAGCCCAAGCTGCTCGGCAATCTGCACGAGCGCCCGGACAAGCGCCTCCGAGCGCGTGTCGGTCACGACGTCGAGCACGAATTGCCCGTCGATCTTGATCTGCTGCACGGCGAGTTCCTTGAGGTGCACGAGCGAGGAGAGGCCCGTGCCGAAGTCATCGAGCGCGACGCGCGAACCGAGCGCACCCATCTCGGCCACGAAGCGCTGGGTCGCGGCGATGTTCTTGACGGCCGCAGTCTCGGTGAACTCAAACGCCAGCAGCGAGCCCGGCACGCCGCGCCGCTCGACTTCCGCCCGGACGAAGTCCGCGAAGTCCGGTTCGCTCAGTGACTGGCCCGTGACGTTGATCGCGAATCGCATGCCGAGCGCGCGCAGCTGCGCCGCGCGCGGCGCAAGAATCGAGAGCGTGTGCTCGATGACCCAGCGATCGAGCTGCTCGAGCAGCTGGTAGCGCTCGGCGGCCTTCAGGTAGTCGCCTATGCTGAGGAAGCCACCATCGACACCGCGCAGGCGAAGCAGGATCTCGTAGTGCGAAGCGATGCCCGGTGTCGCGAGCGCGACGATAGGCTGGGCGTGCAGCGCGAGGCGATCGCTCTCGAGCGCCTCGAGCACGACCCGTGACTCGTGGACCTCCTCGTGGCGGCGCATCATACTGACGTCGGCGGACTCGTAGATCTCGACCCGGTTTCGGCCCCGGTCCTTCGCGGCACGGCACGCGGTTTCCGCCGCCGCCAGCGTGTGCTCGAACTCACCCCCGCGCGGCAGGCTCGCGACGCCGAGGCTCGCGGTGATACGCGAGCGACGGCCGCGTGTCTCGAGCCGCGAGATCGCATCCCGGGCGCGCTCGGCCCAATCGCGCGCCTGCGACAAGGAGTGGTTAAACAGGACCGCCGCGTAGCGATCGCCCGACAGGCGGCTCGCGACACTGCCGTCGGAGTCGAGCAGGGACTGCCACAGCCGGCCAACCGCACGGATGACCTCATCGCCCGCTGCGAATCCCGCCACCTCGTTGATCGCATGGAGCTGGTCTAGGTCCGCGTAGACGACGCTGACGACGTCGGCTCCCTGCGAGCGCAGCGCGACCTCGCTCTGGAGGTCCGGGCGGCGCAGCAGACCCGAATGACCGGCGCTACCGCGGCCCAGCAGTTCCTGGACGCGGGCACTCGCATCCGTGAGCGTCGCTGCGTCGTCGGAGGAGAATATCGGCTGGGTGTGGTTGCGCAGCGCCGCGAGGACCCCGACCGAGCGGTTCTCGCTCAGCATCGGGCAGAGGAGGATGCGATACGGCAGCACCGGCGCGCCGCGCTTGAGCCGCGCCCGGTTCAGGATCTGGGCGACGTTGCCCTTTTGCGCCATCGGCCAGAGGACGTGCCGCGCCAGCGAATCGATGGAGGAGGCATCGGCAGCGGACGGAGCCGGCATGACCAGCTCGGCAAACAGGGACGGGGAGTGCAACACCACGTGCGCACTCTGCAAATCAGTCGCGAGCGACCGAAGGACGTCCTCTGTCGATTTCATGCAATTGCCGAATCCGGCTCTCCTCGGCCATGGATCCGGCTGGCTCCACGGTCAGCCGGCGTGCGACCTCATGCCGCACAATCCGCGCAACGCGCATCGTGCCCCGCGTGCGCTGTCCTACACCGGGGCATGCGTCACATAAGCCCGTACGCCGCGGTGCTACGGGGCGAACACTGTGAGGCCCGTTCGTCCGGCGTCCGTCAGAAACCGAAAATGGCTGCAAATCCTGCAGATACCACCACGCGGCGGCTCGCGCGGCCGGGGAGTCACCGAGCGGGCCGCGATCGGCTTATCAGGTGACATAACGCGAGGGAGGTACGAGTCGGCTCCGCGCGCCGTGCGCTCGGCTCGCGACGAGCCGCGAGCGGCGAGCGGCGAGCGGCGAGCGGCGAGCGCTACGGTCGCCCCACGCTTGCCCGGACACCGGCATAGACGGCAAAAGGGGCCGCGGGACTGACGAAGCGACTATCGATGGCGCCGCCGCTCGCCTGCGTCGGTACGCCGGGCGCACCGACGCCCGTCGGGTCGCCGAAGATTCCGAAGTTCGAGTAGCGCGAGTCGAGCACGTTCTGGATCGTCACAAACGCCTCGATGCGGTGGTCGAACCGGTAGGCGGAGTGGAGACTCAAAACGTGGTGACCGGCGAGTGGCGCGTTCTGGTTCGACTCATCGCCATGGAAATACGAGCCGCTCGTCATCTGCAGCGATACTCCCATGCTCCACGCGGCGGTGAGCGCACGATCGAGCGTCGCCCGGAGCCGCTGGCGCGGAATGCCCGGCAGACGATCCCCTGGGCGAACGTGGATATTCCCACCCGCGTCCTGGAACGGATTTGCCGGCGAGTTGAGCACGAGCGGGGACTCGAACGTCGCGTCGATGTAGCTGTAGCCGAGCGTAGCCGTGAAGCGGGCCGCCTCGAGGCTTGCGCCGAGCTCGATTCCGCGTCGCTCGGTCGCGCCGACGTTGCGGAAGAAGCCGCTGTTGACCGACGTCGATACGCCGTAGATGTCATCGTCCACTCGAGTCTTGAAGAGCCCACCGTTCCAAGCGAAGCGGTAGCCCGAGTCACCCGCGGGAGCCAGGCTCCGCCGGAGCCCAAGTTCGATCGTCGTCGCGACGACCTGCCGCAGCGTCGGGGGGTCGCCTGCGAGACTCGATGGCAGCAGGCAGGGATGGAGCGGATCCGAGCACTCGATCTCGCTTGCCGTCGGCGCCCGCGTGTTGACCGCGACGCCGGCGTAGGCGGTGAGCGTAGGGAGGAGCCGATAGGTCGCGCCGAGGGCGGGATTTAAGTGCTCGAAGCGGCTGTAGCCCGTGAGGTCGCTGCCACGCCGGTCGAGGAGGTCGACTGTCGCGACGTTGTAGCGGGCACTGGCGGTCAACGAAACCGCCGGTGAAAGGTCCACGGTGTCCGTCGCGTAGACCCCGATGTAGCGATTGGTTGCCTCAAGCAGGACCGGAGTCGCCGAGAAATTCGAGCCCTCGGGCGTGTCGACGGCAAGCCCTGTCGGTGCGACCAGCAGCTGGGAGCCAATGACACCGAGCTCGGCGGAGGAATGGAACTGCGTTCGCGCGAAGTCAAGCGTGGCACCGAGCGAGAGCTGGTTGCCGAATCCGGCGATTGGGTGGGTGTCGGTGAGCTGAAGGGCGATGCCGCGTCCGGAGGTCGCAATCTTCTCGCGATCGTTCTCGCCGATCGATATGGCGCCGCCGTCCGAGATGTCGCCGAGCGCAACGCCGCCCGCGTCGGTCAGCACCGTCGTCCCGTCGGCCTGGCACAGGAGTCCAGCCGAGGCGGCGCCAGTGCACGCCGTGTAGCCGGTTGTATTGCCGTTATTGACGGATTCACGGAAGTGACGGTAATAGAGGGCGCCTTGCAGCGAGAACTCGTTCGTCAACTTCCATGTGGCGTCGAGAGCCACGAAGTCGAGCGTATTCAAGTTCGCCTGGGGGCCGGTGAACACGAGCGACCGGTCAACGGCGAGTTCCTGCACCGGGGCAGCCCCTTGCGCCTGGAGTCGATTGTCCGCCCGGGTGTAGCTCACATCGACGCTGGCCGACTCGCCCCGGAACCCGACGTCCGCGTAGAACTGGCGGAGCGTGTCCGATGAGAACAGCCGCCAGCCGCTCTGGTGGAGATCACGCCCGCCGACGTAGACGCTCGCGCGCCCGTCATTCGCGCCGAATTCGACGGTCGCCTGTCGTTGGCCGAACGATCCGCCCGCGAGCTCAACCTCGGTGCCGGGTGAGTCGAAGCCGTTCTTCATGCTGACGATGAGCGCACCACCGAGTGCATTCAGCCCGTAGACGGGGTTGGCGCCCAGCACCGCGACGCGGTTGATCGCGAAATCCGGGATCAGGTCCCAGTTGACCGCATCGCCAAACGCCTCGTTGACGCGCACGCCATTCTGGTAGACCGCGAGGCCCTGCGGCGTGCCGACGACCGGCGATGCCTCGAAACCGCGGAACAGGATGTCCGGCTGAAACGCGTCGTTGAGGTTGTCATCGACGTTGACGCTCGCAAGGTGGCTGGCGAGGCCGCCCGTGAGGCTCGCGGGACCCTCGCGCGTCAGTGCCGCGACGCCGAGGACCTGGACGTTGCCCGGGACCTTGTCGACGTTGATCGAGGTCCCTGGCAGCGGCGAGGTCGTGACGAGGACGTCCTCGAGCACGGGAAGCCGCGGCGCGTCGTCTGCGGCGTGGGCGGGTCCGATGAGCAGCGCGACCAGCAACGCCGATGCGCTACCCGCGCCCCAAGGATGCGAGCCACGCGCGCGCCCTGGCCGCTTCGATCTACTCATCAAGATCACGGGTCCCCGTCGAGGTAGGCGCATTCTACGCATTGCGAATGCGGAGCCGGCGAGTGCCCGTCCCGACCCGCGATAGCCGGGCAGCGCGGGAGGCGCGTAGCATGGTGCGCGCAGCAGCGACGGCCCGACCCGGCCGGTGCAGCGGCCGCATTTTTGGTTCGGCGACGCACGACCAGGAGACGTCAATGACCTGCATTTTCGCGCTCTGGCTACCGATCCTGCTGGCGGCGATCCTCGTGTTCATCGTGAGCTCCGCCATCCACATGGCCTCACCGTGGCACAAGACCGACTATCCCCGGATTCCGTCGGAGGACCGCGTCATGGAACTGCTGCGACCGCTCGCGATTCCGCCCGGTGACTACATGGTGCCGCGCGCCGCCAGTACCGAGGACATGCGATCGGCCGAGTTCAAGGCAAAATACGCGCAAGGGCCCGTCATGATCGTGACCGTGTGGCCGAGCGGCAGCCAATCCATCGGGCGCAGTCTCATCCTCTGGTTCGCATACTGCCTCGTCGCCGGAGGCTTCACCGCGTACATCGTCGGCAACGCGCTCCCTGCCGGCGCCACCTACATGCAAGTCTTCAAGGGCGCCACCGCCGCCGGATTCGCGTGCTACGCGCTCGGGCTCTGGCAGATGTCGATCTGGTATCGGCGCGCGTGGAGCGCAACGATCAAGGCGAGCGTGGATGGACTCATCTACGCATCACTGACGGCCGGAATGCTCGGTTGGCTGTGGCCCCGGTAATTGGCGGCGACATCGAATGACGAGGCGCTTCGACTGGCTTCCCGTGTTCGTCCTTCTCTACGGCGCGGCGAGCCTCGTCCATCACGTCCACAACGCGGTCAACCTGCACGACTATCCGAACATACCCCCGAGCCTGTCGGTCGCGCGGGTCTACCTCGCCTGGGGCGCGACCGCGCTCGTGGGAGTCGTCGGCTACGGACTCACGCGCGGCCGACATGTCTTCGCCGGGCTCGTGCTGCTCGCCCTTTTTGCGGCGCTCGGGCTGCTTGGCCTTGCGCACTATCACCTCGCGCCGGTCGGTGCGCACACACTCGCGATGAATGCATCGATCGGCGTCGAGGTGGCAACCGCTGGCGTCCTCCTCTTCATCGTCCTGCGCCGGCTGCTGGCGAGGGCGCCTCAAGGCCCCGCCGCCACGACATGAAGCGGAGTTAATCCCCAGGGCCTGGGCCCCGTTTAGACGCGTCAGCCGGAGTCGGCCGCCGGCGTTGATTGCACTGAAGCCGCATTTTCGCGGCGGAGAAGCAACCATGAAACGCGCTGGAATCGGCTCCCTGATGCTCCTTGCCCTGACGCTCGGTGGCTGCGTGGTCGTGCCGTACGGCGCACGACGCGGCTACGTTCGACCGGCGGTCGCGGTGGTCGCCCCGCTCCCCGTCGTCGGCGTGCGGGTCTACCGGTAGTCGATCGCAACCCGCCGGCGGAGACGGTCCGCGCTGCGCGGCGGCTGGCGGATTCGCTGCCTGCCGCGCGGCGTCACTTGCGGATCGAGCGGATGAACGCCTCCGTATGGAACCGCATCTGCTTGACGGGGTAGCGATACTCCGTTCCAACCGGGCAAGCCCGGCGCGCGCGGCAGCCCCGTTCGCGGCATTCCGCTCCTGCGACGCTCGTGATGTGCGATAGGCACGCCTCGAGCAGGAAGCCGCCCGCCCCGAAGGCATCGACCGGGCATGCCGACAGGCGCGGTTTCCCGCTGCAGGTGGAGCAGGGCGAGGCTGTGTCGTGTCGCGGCGGGAGTTCGATGCGCTCGCGAAATAGCAGCGCGCCGCGGTAGGCGTGCCAGAGCCCGTACTCCGGATGGACGAGGAGCCCGATCGGGCTTGCATGCACGGACTCGGCACGCGCGGCGAGGCGCTGGAACGGGACGTGCGGCTTCCCGCTCGGATACAGCTCCCGCGCTCCAAACTCAACGGCGAGCTCAGCTACGACGCGACGAGACCAGCGATCGAGCGGGTCCGGTTCACCGTCCTTTGCTTCCGCGGACGCCGCGAACTCGGGCCACTGAACGCTACCGGTAAAGCCGAGCAGCACGAGGGTGCCGACCGGAGCCACGGCCGGCAGCAGCTCTGCATCCTCCGCCGATGGATGAAATGCGCCGCGCACGCCGAGGCCAACGGCTGCCGCCCGTGCCACGATGGACGCGAGGGGAGGGGACGTGTTCAGGTAGCTCTCAATCACGCTCTCGTTCTGCTAGGGATTCATCCCGATCGAATTGCCGGCATCAATCTGCCGCCGATGCGAGTGCGGTCGGAGGGGCCGAGGTAGCAGGTCCGCATCGTAGCCGCATCGCCGCGACGAATCGAACCGGCGCCGCCGCGACTCAAAAGTCGACGTGCAGCCGAACCGCCGCGACTCCCACCGGCCCGCGGTCCCGGTTGTAGGCCGGATTCACGATGCGCTGGTAGTCGAGCGTCACGTGGCAGCGGGCGGGAGCGCCAACGTCGTAATACGCCTCGAGGACTCGCTCGGCACCGGCGTGCGGTAATCGGCCGTCGCCGATCAGAAGCCCAAGCCCCCCCGCATCGAAGTAGCGTTTTCGCGCCGCCGAGATTTGATTCTCGACGGCGGCGAGGGCGAACGTGTCGCGCGGGCGTCGCCAGCCGGCGCCATTGACGGTGACCCCCGCGGCAATCGACCGGTCGACGTCCGTGAACTCGTAGACCTCCACATTCCCGGACGCGCCGCCAATCCGCGCGAAGAGGCCTACTGACTCGGAAACCCGCTGCTCGAGGCTGACATGGATGCCCGCGCGGCTGCGGAAACTGCGGACCGAGCTTCCATCGACCGGCGTTCCGGACGCCAAGCCCTCCGCTACCGCTTGGTCGAGCAGCGCCATCCGCCCGCGACTCTGGTACGCCGTTGCGAGCACCCGGGTCGGGCGGCCGAGGAGCTCAAGGCGGCGCTCGAGCTCGATAACGGCCTGGAACTCATGGCCACCGGGATCGAGATGCGGGCTGTTCGGCACGTCGGAGAGGTCGAACGCGCCGGCCCGGAAGGTCCAGGCTCCGCCCCACCACTCGAGCGCCGCGCCGACCGTATACCCCCACGCATCCGCGGCGTAGTCGAAGGAGCCTGCATCAAGCACAGCCCAGTTGAGGAAGTCCCCGCGCGGATCGTGCGCATACCGGTTCGTGTCGAACACGTCCGTTACGCTGAACTTGCCGAGCGTCAGGACGAGCCGGTCGGAGCGGCGGCTTCCTGCAAGCTGGTTCTGTGCGCCTTCGACCTCCTCGCCGTTTCCGCCCAAATCCCAGGTTTGCCGGATGAACGCGCGGGTCAGCCGAAAGTAGGGCTCGGACCTTCCGACCTTGTAGGCCTCGCCGCTCGGAAACCCGGCGAGACCGAGCGTGTTATCGAGGCCGAATCCCTGATCGAGCTCGGCATCCATCCAGCCCTCGGCTCCGGACCAGAGCTGCTTCCCTATATAGAGAGTCGCATCGACGGTCTCGCAACCCCGATCCGGCGTGAGGCTGTTGGCTCCGCGATAGGGCGCGGCGAATGAGTCCGCTTCCTGCTCAACGTAGGAGAGCTGCCCGTGCACGGCGTATTGCTCGGGCGAGCGATCCTCGCCGCCCGCGGCGATCGCCCGGCCGCCAAGGCATACGCCGAGCAGTACCACCGCCACGATACGGGCGGCGCGGGGCACCGCAGTCGCAGTGTTGGCGGCTTCTCTCGGCACGTTCAGACCCTTGCTGGCGCTTTTCGGGTCGGGAACGATATACTATACCCCCCTATAGTTCAACTACGGTAACCCGATGCGGCACGTCGCGAATGAGAAAACCAAGCTGCTCAACCGGCTGCGGCGACTGAGGGGGCAAATTTCCGCGATCGAGCGCGCCGTCGAGACGGACGAGGAGTGCGCCGGAGTCCTCCAGCAGGCGACGTCCTGCCGGGGCGCCCTGGACGGGTTCATAGCCGAGGTCATCGAGGACCACATTCGCGAGCATATGGTCGGGGAACGGACCACCCCGGCGGACCCACGCACAGCCGCCGCGGAGGAGCTCATCGACATCGTCCACCAGTACCTGAAACGCTAGCACCCGAACGATGACTATTCGGTGAATCGGCGGCGTCGGTAGTCTTCCGGACCGCGGTCGGCTGGCGCCGCCGCCTCCGATGCAAGTCGTTCAGCCCAGACATAGGCAAATGGCTCATAGGAACGACAGCCGATGTGCAATTTCCGGCGACCCGCGCCAAGGTCGGAACCTTCGCCGGCCGCATGAACCCTCAGGGAGTCGGAGCAGGCAGGGATGCGCCGGGCCAAGGTGGCGGATGGATACGGCCCCGGAAATGAAAGGAAGCTAGCGCAGTGCGCACTTTCCAATATCGCGACGAATCCGTCGCAATAATCGGCGACTGGATTAGCGGCCGATCTGTCGCGTCAATCCGCGACAATTCGGTCGCATAAATATAGTTAGGCTCCAAGTGAAGGCGATTGCCATTGTTTTGCTCGCAGTCTCGCTACTCGTTTCCGCGCACTCAGCGGAGGCTCCAAAGGTGAAGCTGTCACCTGCGGCGCAACTCGCGGAGTGGCTCGCCTTTCCCACGGAATACGGCGAAAAGCCCGTGTCGGTGAGCGAAGTTGCCGTAATACAGAGGTGGCTTCGGTATTTCGGACACGGGTATAAGTGGATTTTGGGCCGACCGGCTTAACCGGAGGGACGAGATTCATGAGGAAGCCGAGGCGTAATCATTCTGCGGCATTCAAGGCGCGGATAGCGCTAGAAGCGATCC
>JANXUT010000051.1 GCA_025356075.1 Pseudomonadota bacterium
GGTGTCATGATCCACAGAGACGAAACGAACTGCCATGCGCGGAGTGTGATCGAAGCTCTGCGGAATTTAAAGTTTCTTCTAAGTCCGACAGGCTGCTAGCAGGATGGTGTCATTGGCGGTCTGTCCTTCGCCCCGGATCACAACGCCTGAAGCCGCCACCTTGAGCGTTCCGGCCACACGGTAAAGTCCGCGCTTGAGTAAAAGCGTGCCGCGAAGCCCATGTTCATTTGGCTTTACGGACGAAAGTGCATCGATCGCCGCCTGAATGCGAGCGGTGTCATCCGCTTGGCCAGCTTGAGGTGACAACTCCCTTGCCACCGGGACTACGGGGATTGCGACGCCTCCACCCATGTAACCGCACCGGGAAAAATCTGGAATCTGGTTCCCTTGTTTATCATGGGTGTACGCAAGCCTGCCGTCAGACCCACTGGATACGGATGGCGAGGCATTGGCGACGCGCGACGCGTCCAGCGTGGCTAAGAACAGAGTTGTAAGGATGATGCTGGTGCGCTTCATCTTCAGTTTTTTGTTATTTTCATATCATTGGTAGCTTCATGCATGGCGGTTCTTGCCTCAAATACAGTTACACAGGACGAGGATCAACGCGCACTTCACGGACTAGCCGAGCCGAAAGCCACTCGCGTCAAACCCAGGAAGCGGTTACATGAACACTTTCTGCTTTATCGTTGCGGGGGAGCTGGATCAGCGGATTTCCACCTCGTTGCCGACACGCGTGAGGAGGTTGATTTCCTCCATGTCGGGGGTGCGGAGGACGATGCCGTGCGCGGGGGCGTCTGCCGCGTTGTCGGCCCCGCGGAGTTGGAGCGGGAGCTTGGCGATTTGGATGACTTTTGCCGCACCGCGATAATCTTTGGACTGGGGCTGGACTTGGCGGCCACCGAGTTCGGCAGACTTCGCGCCGATCTTGAATTTGCCGGGCGCCAGCTTGCCTTGGACGCCGAGGTGGAGGATCGGGTATTCGCTGATGAAACGGTCGCCGTCCCAGAGCGAGAGGGTCTTGCGTTGTGGCTCGATGAGGAGGCGGAAATCTAACGGCATGACGATGATTTCCTCGCCGGGTTGGATGCCTTTGAGTTCCATCATGCCGTTCAGATAGATGATGCAGTCAAGGGAGGTGTGATACTCGGCGGCGATGCTGAAGAAGGAATTGCCCTTTTTGACGATGTGGTTTTTTTTGCCCTCCATGTGGGTGGTGGAGAGGATTTCATCGAGGTTCATCTCGCCCAGGATGCGGCGGGCGACGGGGGCGGAAGATGAGGAGGGGAAGACGTTGACGATGTTGAGCAGCTTCTCGCGGGCTTCGGGGAGTTTTCCGAGAGCGAGCAGTTCGTGGGCTTTTTGGAAGGCTTTCTCGCCGGGGTCGATGTCGGGGAGCTCGGCGGAATCGAGCATTTTCGCGAAGTCGGCGTCGGGCTGTTTGTTGACGACCTCGGCGGGATTGGGGATGATTTTTTCAAACACGCCACCGAGCGGCCTAACGACGATGTGATAGGCCAACATGCCGGTAAAGGTCATGACTGCCAGAACGCAGAGGGCGACGAGAAGTTTTAAAACCGTCCAAAGGCTCATGGGAGAAAACGGCTGGATTTCAAATGAGGCCGCGGCGTTTGAAATCGAAGGCATTGATTTCATGGGAACGGAGGATCATTTCGAAGGTGAACTTGAGGATGGAGATTTCCCAAGCGTCATCCACGCCCTCGATGATGGCGCGGGCGGGATTGCCGGTGCGGCGGATGTCCTCAAGAACCCGCTCGCGGACGGCGTCCATCGTGTCGTGGATGATTTCCTCGTGGACTTGGCCGCGGCGGAATTTGAAGCCGTATTGGAGGAAGGCGAGATCCTTGCCCTCGCCTTTTAATTTTTCCACCAACTGGTCGAAGCGTGCTCTAGCAGACGAGTCGAAACCATCCAACTCCACCTCTGAGTAGGCGGACGGGCGGAGGATGCGCGGGCGCATGGCCTCGACTTCCCCGGTACGGATGCGGACCTCGCCGGTGCGATCCATGAGCTCGCTGAGGAGTTGAAATTCAAAGCGGGTCTCACCAAAGGTGTCGATCCGACGGTCGGGCTCGCGCAGGACTTTGGTCGTCTCTAACGCGTAGTGAATGTCGTCCGGCGAGTGCATGGCGCGGGATTGTCGCCCTGAAGCGGACACTTTGCAATGAAAAGGGCGGTCACCTTGTTAGGTGCCGCCCTTTTGCAAAGCGTTCGCCTAACGGAAAATCAGGCCTGCTGGCTGGTGATGTAGGCGACCACGTCACCGACCGCTTGGAGCTTCTCGGCTTCTTCGTCCGGTACTTCGATGTCGAATTCTTCTTCAAACGCCATGACGAGCTCGACGGTGTCGAGCGAGTCGGCTCCGAGATCGTCCACGAAAGAGGCGTCGTTCGTGACTTCCTCTTCCTTGACTCCCAATTGCTCGGCGACGATCTTCTTGACTCTCTCTTCCACGCTGCTCATCGTTTTTTCGTCCTCTGTGACGCTACGGCGTAACGCGTCCACAGCGACACGAGGAGGGCTCTCCCCACCTGTCGCGCGGACGCCGCATTTTAGGGGAAACGCCCGTCCCCCGCCATCGACCCTGTCTCAAACCTTATCAATGGGTTACGCCGAAGCCCCCTCAGGGCATGTGCATTCCGCCGTTCACGGACAAGGTTTCCCCGGTCACGTAGGCGGCCGCGGGGGACGCCAGATAGAGGACCGCGAGCGCGATGTCCTGCGGCGTCCCGAGGCGCCCGAGCGGGATGGTCGCGGCGAGCCCTGTGCGCTGCTCATCGCTCAACGCCCGGGTCATGTCGGTGTCGATGAACCCCGGCGCGACCACGTTGCAGGTGATGTGGCGCGAGGCGATCTCGCGGGCGAGCGACTTCGTGAAGCCGATGATGCCGGCCTTGGCGGCGGCGTAGTTCGCCTGACCCGCATTGCCGGTCTGCCCGACCACCGAGGCGATGCTGATGATCCGCCCGGTGCGCGCCTTCATCATGCCGCGCAGCACCGCCTTCGAGAGCCGGAAGACCCCGGTCAGGTTGGTGCCAACGACCGCCTCCCAGTCCTCCGGCTTCATGCGCAGCATCAGCCCGTCGCGGGTGATGCCGGCATTGTTGACGAGGATGCCGACGGCGCCCTCGGTGCCCTCGACCGCGGCGAGCGCCGCATCGACGCTCGCCTGGTCGGCGACGTTGAGGACGATGCCGCGCCCGGGGAGCCCGGCGCTGGCGAGCGTGCGGCCGATCTCCTCGGCGCCGCCCGCGCTCGTCGCGGTGCCGACGACGCGCGCGCCCGCCCCGGCGAGCGCCACCAGGATCGCCCGCCCGATGCCGCGCGAGGCTCCCGTAACGAGCGCGACCTGGCCATCGAGCCTGAACGGGGCGGTCGGTTCGGTCATTTCATTCTCCTTGCAGGCCAAGCGCGGCGGCGAGGCTGTCCGGGTCTTCGATCGCCTGCATCGCAATCGCCTTGTTCCGCTCGATGCGGCGGTTGAGCGCCGTCAGCACCTTGCCCGGGCCGCACTCGAGGAGGCGCGTCGCGCCGTGGCGGAGGAGGTCGGCGATCGTGTCCGACCAGCGCACCGGGCTCGACAGCTGCCGCACGAGGTCGGCGCGAATCTGCTCGGGCAGCGCGTGGCGGCCGAGGCCGATGCCATAGACCGGGATCGAGGGCGGCGCGACCGGGACGAGCGCGAGCCGCACGGCGAGCTTGGCGCCCGCGCCTGCGAGTAGCGAGCTGTGCGCGGGCACGCTGACGGGAAGGAGCAGCGCGCGCTTCGCCCCGCGCGCCTTGCACGCATCGATCGCGCGCGCGACGGCACCGGCGTGGCCGGCGATGACGAGCTGGCCGGGCGAGTTGTAGTTGACCGCCTCGACGACCTCGCCCGCCCGGGCCTCCCGGCACGCGGCCTCGACGTCGGCGTCCTCGAGCCCGAGGATCGCCGCCATCGCGCCTTGGCCCGCCGGCATCGCCTCCTGCATCGCCCGTCCCCGAAACTGGACGAGCGCCACGGCATCGGTGAACCCCAGCGCGCCGCCGCACACGAGCGCGGTGAACTCGCCGAGGCTGTGGCCCGCGAGCGCGGCGGGACGCGCACCGCCGTGCGCGAGCCAGGCGCGCCACACGGCGACGCCCGCGGTCAGCATCGCCGGTTGCGTGCGTTCGGTCGAACCTAAGAGTTCCGCCGGCCCCTCCTGGCAGAGCGCCCACAGGTCGTAGCCGAGGACGCCGGATGCCTCGGCGAACGTCGCCTTCACCACGGGCTCGCTCGCGCCGAGCGCGCTCAGCATGCCAACCGACTGCGAGCCCTGGCCCGGAAACACACACGCGATGGACATCGGCGCCCTCGAAAAACGGCGATTATAGCCGGCGTCGCCCGAGCCCAAGGCCCAGCGCGACCAGGGCGCCCGCGAGCGCGCCCAGGCGATGCGCGGCGCTGACCACGGGAAGCGAGGCGCCGAGGAGTCCGGATACGGGTCCATGCCAGGCTTCGAGCAGCAGTTTTCCGGCGAGGAGCGCGAGCGTCACCCCGGACTCGAGCCGCCAGCGCCGGCGGCACGCGATGCCGCCGCCGGCCCAGATTCCATGGAGCGCGCCCGAGATCCCGACGTACCAGGCGATGCCGGGCTCGAAAAAGTAAAGCCCCAGGCCAACGCCGAGCGCCGAGCCGAGCGCGATGAAGCACCAGTCCCGCGGGCGCGCGTCCTCGACGTAGAGGAACCAGAGGAGCACGAGTGCCGCGAGGTTCATCGCGAGGTGCATCGCATTCAGGTGCACGAGCTGGCCCGAGAGGATCCGCCACCCCTCGCCCGCCCCGATCGAGGTGCGCTCGTAGCGAAGCGCGCGCGCCGCCTCAGGGCCGAGGGCCTGGATGAGGCAGAGCACGAGGACGGTGACCACGAGTGCGGTCGCCCGGTGGCGACGCCACGCCTCGCGGAACTTAAACGGCAGCGTCTCCCTCAAAGGCTTAGGACCCCTTCTGCTATGATTTAACGATGTTTTTTCCGCCCTTTGGAGTCTAGCCCATGCCCGCCTCCCGCCGGACGCCGCCCTTCGCTGTTCGCTCGGGCGGCTTCACGCTGATCGAGATCATGGTGGTGGTCGTCATCATCGCGATCCTGGCCTCGCTGGTCGCCCCCTCGATCATGAGCCGCATCGACGATGCGCGGGTGGTGAAGGCCAAGCAGGACCTGCGCCTCTACGAGAGCGCGCTCGATCTTTACAAGATGGACAACTACCGCTACCCGACGACCGACCAGGGACTGCAGGCGCTCGTGCAGAAGCCGAACGACCCGAACATCAAGAACTGGCGCGCCGACGGCTACGTGAAGCAGCTGCAGAAGGATCCGTGGGGCGCCGAGTACGTCTACGTGAGCCCGGGCACGAACGGCGCGCCGTACGACCTGTATTCGCTCGGCAGCGACGGCCAGCCGGGCGGCCAGGGGCTCGATGCCGACATCTACTCGCGCGAGATGACGAAGTAGGCCGCGAAGGCCCTCGCGTGCGCGCGGTGCCCTCGCGACCACCCAGGCTCCCGCCACGCGGCTTCACGCTGCTCGAGATCCTCGTCGTCCTCGTCATCATCGCCGTCATGACGACGGTCGCGATCCTGTCGATCGGCGTGCTGGGCTCCGACCGCGGGCTCGACGAGGAGGGCGACCGCTACACCGACGTCGTCGCCGCCGCGAGCGAGCAGGCCGAGCTCGAGGGCCGCGACTACGGCATCTGGATCGGCCCCGGGCGCTACCAGGTGTACGCGTTCTCGGTGACCAAGCAGCTGTGGGAGCCGCTCCCCGACGACCGGATGTACGAGGAGCACGAGTTGCCGGGCGGGCTGACGGTGGAACTCGAGGTCGAGGGCCGGCCCGTGGCGCTTGGTCTTGACAAGCCGAACCAGCCGCGCGTGCCGCAGGTGTTCCTGTTCGCGAGCGGCGATTCGGCGCCCTATCGCCTGACGCTCGGGCGCGAGGGGAGCGAGGCGAAGTGGCTGGTCGACGGCCAGCCCGACGGCACGCTCACCGTCACGCACCCCGGGACGCAGCCGTGAGGCGCCGGGGCTTCACGCTGATCGAGGTGCTGGTCGCGCTCGTCATCGCGGCGCTCGGGCTCGCGGCGGTCCTCTCGGTCGTGACGGCCTCGGCGCGCGACTCGAGCTACCTGCGCGACAAGACGCTCGCAAGCTGGATCGCGCTCAACCAGATCACGCTCATCAGGATCAGCAACTCCCTGCCGTCGGTCGACAAGACGACGGGCGATGTGGACTTCGCCAACGGCAAGTGGAAGTGGCAGCAGACGGTCACGCAGACGGACGTCCCGAACCTGCGGCGCATCGACGTGGCGGTGCGCCATGCGGAGGACCCCGACACCGCGCCCGTCGCGACGCTGACCGGATTCGTCGGCCGCACGCAGGTGCAGACGCCGCCGAGCGCGGCGACCTGGGAAGTGAACCCGGCGGGGCCTGGCGGCACGCACGCGGGGCCGGCGGCGACGCCGGTGACGCCGGTGAAGCCGGTGACTCCGCTACCGCCCGTGACGCCGGCGACGACGACACCATGAGCCACGAGCGCGCCCGCGGCTTCACGCTCATCGAGGTGCTGGTCTCGGTGTTTCTCCTGAGCGTGCTCGCGGCGTTCTGCTACGAGACGCTCAACTACGTGCGCAAGTCGCGCGAGACCACCGCCGCCGCGTTCGGGCGGATCCGCGAGCTCGAACTCGCGATCCACGTGCTGTCGACCGATTTTCAGCAGCTCGAGCCCCGCCCGGTCCGGGACACGCTCGGCACCGCGGTGCAGCCGGCGCTGTTCGCCGATGCGAGGAGCACCGATGTCGTCGCGCTGACGCGCGGCGGCTGGCCGAACTCGATCGGACTTCCGCGCGGCACGCTGCAGCGGGTCACCTACACGCTCGAGAACACGACGCTCATCCGCTCCTACCCGACCGTGCTCGATGCGACGCTCGCCAACACGCCCGTCCGGCGCGAGATCCTGAAGGACGTCGTCTCGATCAAGATCCGCTACATGGACACGAGCCGCACCTGGCAGGAGCAGTGGCCGCCGCTGCAGGCGAACGCCGCCTCGCTGTCGCTGCCCGTCGCCACGCGCCCGATTGCGGTCGAGATCACCGTCGAGCTCAAGGACTCCGGGACGATCACCCGCCTCCTCGAGATCCCCGGATGAGGCGCGCACGCGGCGTCGCGCTCATCATCGCGCTCGTCGTCGTCGCGCTGGCGACGGTGCTTGCGACCCGCATCGGCGCGCAGGCGGCGCTCGGCCAGCGCCGCGGCATTGGGCTGCTGACGCAGGAGCAGGGCTTCGAGGTCGCGCTCGGCGCCGAGGCGTGGGCGATCGAGGTGCTGCGCGATTCCTTCGCGGCCTCCCACCACGATTCGCTCGAGCAGATCTGGGCACAGTGCCTGCCGCCGATCCCGGTCGAGGACGGCGTGGTCTCCGGCTGCGTCGAGGACATGCAGGGCCGCTTCAACATCAACAACCTCGTCAAGGCGGACGGCACCAAGAACCAGGTCGCGTTCGATCAGTTCACGCGGCTCCTCGAGGCGGTCGGGCTCGAGACGCGCTGGGCCTCGGCGGCGCTCGACTGGATCGACCCCGACGGCATCGTCGATGGCGTGGATGGCGCCGAGGACAGCACGTACTTGAGCCAGGTGCCGCCCTACCGCACCGCGAATCACCTGCTCACGAGCACGAGCGAGCTCCTCGCGCTGCAGGGCTTTGGCATCGAGCGCTTCCAGCGCCTCGCGCCCTTCATCGCGGCGCTGCCGACCGGCACCGCGCTCAACGTCTGCACGGCCCCCGGCCTTGTGCTCGACACGCTCGCGCCGGGCCTCACCGCCTGGAACCAGGACCCGAAGCAGCTGCAGCTCAATCGCCAGAAGGGCTGCTTTCCGTTGAAGCCCGATCTCGTCCAGTCGATCCAGCCGTTCATCACGGTGCCGGCGCAAATGCAGGCCATCACCGACGGCCTCACCGACCGGACGCAGTGGTTTCGCGTCACGACGCTCGTCCAGCTTCCAAGTGCAGAACTCAGGCTGTACAGTCTGTTGCAGCGCAATCCGGGGGGATTTTCCCGCGTGGTCCTGCGCAGTCTCGGGACCGAGTGATCCATGGCTGACTCCTTCATCCTGCGCTACCCCGTGCCCGGTGCGGTCGGCCACGAGGCCGAGTGGCAGAGCGTGGACGGCAGCGGCACGCCGACCGCGACGCGAGGCCGCGGCGCCCTCGGCGAGGCCGCCTCGCAGCTCGCCGGCCGGCGACTCACCCTCGTGGTGCCGGGCGAGGACGTCGCGCTCGCGTCCCCGGAGCTCCCCGCGCGCGGCGCCGCCAAGCTCGTGAAGCTCGCCCCCTACGCCCTCGAGGAGCACCTCGCGACCGAGGTCGAGTCGCTGCATTTCGCGGTCGGCCGGCAGGCCCCCGGCGGGCGCGTGCCGATCGCGGCGCTCGAGCGCGCCTCGCTCACCGGCTGGCTCGCGGCGCTCGGCGCGGCGGGACTGCATCCGGGCGCTGTCGCGAGCGATGCGCTGCTCGTGCCCGCCAACCCCTCGCACGTGGTCGTCCTCATCGACGCCGGGCGCCTCATCGTGCGCCGGCCCGATTCCCTGCCGCTGGTGCTCGATGCGGAGCCCCTCGAGTCCGCGCTCGCCCTCGCCGGCCTGTCGGCGGCCGATGCGAGCGCGAGCACCGCGCACGTGATCGCCTACGTGACCGCGGCCGAGTGGCAAGCGCACTCGGGGGCGATCGAGGCTTTGAAGGACGTCGTCGCGAGCCTGAAGGTGCAGCTCCTCGCCGACGGCCCGCTGCCACTCCTCGCCGCCGGCGCCGTGAACTCACCGCCCCTGAACCTGCTGCAGGGCGAGTTCGCCGTGCGCCAGGGCTTCGCGGGCGAGTGGCCGCGCTGGCGCGGGGCGGCGATGCTGCTCGGCGCCTGCCTCGTGCTCCACCTCCTCACGCTCGGCCTCGACTACTGGCGGGCGCACGGCGAGGAGCTGAAGGTCGACCAGGAGCTGAAAGTCGTCGCGAGCGAGGCCTTGCCGACGATCCAAAACCTGAACCGGCTGCCAAGCGTACGCGCCGCGGTCGAGAGCCGCCTGCACTCGACCCGCGCGGCGGTGAGCGAAGGGCTCCTCGGCACGCTTGGCGTCCTCGCCGCCGCGAGCGCCGAGGCGCCCGGCACCCGCATCGATGCGCTCAGCTTCCGCGACGGCACGACGGACGTCACCGTCGATGCGGCCGATGTCGGCGCGATCGACCGGCTGCGGCAGGCGGCGAAGAACCGCGGCTACAACGCGGAGCTGCAGGGCGCGACGCAGCACGAGACACGCTACCAGGGTCGCCTGCAGCTGAAGGGGCCCGGCTGATGGCCGACCAGAGCGCCATGCTCCGCGAGGTCGAGGAGTGGTACTCGGGGCTCGCCCCGCGCGAGCAGCTGATGGTGCGCGTGGGCTCGATCGCGGGCGGCCTGCTCATCGTGCTCGCGATCGTGCTCCAGCTGCACGGCGCGCTCGGCCGACTCGAGAAGCGCGTCGCGACGAAGCGCGCCGACGTCGCCTACATCACGAGCGTGCTGCCGGAGCTTCGCGCCGCCCCGCCGCAGCAGAGCGGCGGGCAGTCGCTCGTGACGGTCATCGACCGGACGACGCGCGATGCCGGGCTCGGCCCGAACCTGCGCGGCGCCGACCCGAGCGGCCTCGGCGGCGTGCGGGTGCGGCTCGAGGGCGCGGCCTTCGACGTGCTGGTGCCGTGGCTGCTGAGGATCCAGCGCGAGTACGCGCTCAGGGTCCAGTCGGCGACGCTCGAGAAGGGCGATGCGCCTGGGCGCGTGAACGCGAACCTGACGCTGGTCCCAGGCTGAGCGATGCGCCAGCGCACGCTGCTCGCGCTCGTCGGCGGCGTCGTATTCATTGGCGTCGGCATCGCGACGCTGCCGGCCTCGCTCGTGACGAGCCACCTGCCGCCCGAGATCACGCTCGAGGGCGTCAGCGGCTCAATCTGGAGCGGCGCCGCGGACACGGTGCGCCTGCGCGGCGCCCCGCTTGGCAGCGCCAGCTGGACGGCGGAGCCCCTCTCGCTACTCGCCGGCCAGCTCAACTACCACCTCGAGGTCGCAAGTCCCGAGGGGTTCGTGCGCGGCCGCCTCGGCGCCTCGCTCGGCGGCGCGCTGTCGGGCGATGAGATCGAGCTCGACCTGCCGATCGCCGCGCTCGGCGGCACGGCCACCGGCAACGGCTGGGCGGGCGAGCTCGCCGGCACCATCCACTCGATCAGCCTCGAGCACGGCTGGCCCGTGCGGCTCGCGGGCGCATTCACCGCCTCGAAGCTGAGGCCGCCGGGCGCCGAGGTCACGATCGGGAGCTACGCCCTCGATTTTGATGCGCCGACGGTGCCTGGGCAGCTGACGGGGCGCGTGCGCGACACCGACTCCCCGCTCATCGTCCGCGCGCAGCTCGTCATCAAGGCCGACCGGAGCTTCTCGCTCGAGGGCGACGTGACGCCGCGACCGGGCGCGCCGCCGGCGGTCATGCAGGCGGTGGCGTTCCTCGGCGCCCCCGATGCGGCCGGCCGGCGCCAGTTCATGCTGGGCGGCTCGCTCTAAGGAAGCTCGCGATGGTGGCACCGACGGGAGGCGCGGCGGCGGCGACGCTGTGCGACAACGTGGCGGGGAGTCGCTACGAGTATCCGCTCGAGGGCGAGCTTGGCTGGGTCAGCTACCGGCGCGACGGGGGGCTGACGACGTTGAGCTTCGCGCGCGTGCCGCCCGCGCTCGAGGGTCGCGGCATCGGCGCTGCGATGGTGCGCGCGGTGCTCGAGGCCGAGCGCGCGCGCGGCGCGCGGGTCGAGGCGACCTGCAGCTTCGTCGCCGCCTACCTCGAGCGCCACCCGGAGTTCGACGACCTGCGGGAGCCCGGCTAGCCGCTCAGGCGCTCGCCTGTGTCAGCGGCGCCGGCGCGTAGACGAAGCGCACCGTGCCGAGCGCGACGATGTCGCCCTCGTTCAGGTGCGCGTGGCGGATCCGCCGGCCGTTGACCGCGATGCCGTTCGCGCTGTTGAGATCCTCGATGATGGTGCCGGTCGAGCCGATCACGATGAGCGCGTGCCGCCGGCTCACCGACGGATCCGGAACGCACAGGTCATTCTCCGGCGCCCGTCCGATCGTCGTGCGCCGTCCGATTGCGAGGAAGCGGGGCTCCGAGCCGTCGATCGGCCTTAGCATCCCAAGCGGCCGGCCCTCGAGGCGCGCAGGTCCGATGGTGGCCGCGGCGCCCGCCGCGCCCGCCGTCGCGGCGCCGCGCTCCTCGCCGCCATCGGCGGCGGCACGGCGGCTCGCATTGCGCTCGAGGCGCCTGACCTGCAGCTCGCGCTCCTCGAGCGCGCCGCGCGCGCGCGCCAGCAGCAGCGTCTGCTGCTCGAGCCGCTCCTTGAGCGAGGCGACTTCTGCCGCGTGCGCGCTCGCGGCGAGCGCTGCGTTGCGCTCGACCTCGGCGACGCGCTCGCCGGCCTCGGCGACGTGCTGGGCGGTCGCGGTGAGGGCCGCGTCCGCGCTTCGCGCCGCGCGCATGTGCTCCTCGCCGCGGGTCGCGGTCGCTGCGAGCTCGTCCTCGAGGTAGGCGACGCGCGCCTTGAGCTCGCCCGCCGCGCGCTCGAGCGCGGCAAGCTGGGAGGTCGCGAGGTGCGCGGCACTGCTCTGCCCCTCGAGCGCGCGACCCAGCGTCGCCGCCACTGCCTCGAGCTCGGCGATGCGGGGCGAGGGCTCGGCAGATGCGCCCGGCAGCGCGTTCTCGTTCGGCGCGGCGGGCGGCGCGGCGGGCGGCGCGAGCGCGCGAGCCGTGTGCTCGAGCTTAAGCGCCTCGATCGCGCTCAGGAGCGCACCGCGCTCGGCCGCGAATCCTCCGATGCGTTCCTCGGCCGCCTCGAGCTCATCCTCGAGCGCACGCAGCCCCTCCTCGCGGATTCCGCGCGTCCACTCCTGCGATTGGAGCGCCTCGAGGTAGCGGCTGCTGAGCGCTTCGGCCGCGACCGCGCGGGCGAGCAGCGCAGGCTCGCGCCACTCCGCCGGCGGCCCGGCGGGCGGCGTACTCGGCGGCGGGCTCGGCGTCGCGATGGGAGCGACCGGCGTCGCCGCGGCGGGCGGCGCGACGGGGGGTGCACGATACGCCGCGAGCGCGGCGGCATCGGTTGCGGTCCTCGCGGTGCGCTCGGCCGCCTCCCGCGCCGTGCGGCTCGCGGCGAGTTCCTCGGCGAGCGCGACGGTCTCGGCGCGGCTCGCCTCGAGCAGGCGCTCGAGCGCGTTCTGCTCCTCGCTGAGCTCGCGGATCAGCCGCGCGGCCCCGGAGTCCGGCGGCAAGTCATGGCTGCCCGTTTCGAGCACGGGCATCACGTCGGTGCGCTCGAGGTCGCTCATTGGCACCTACCCGTCCCCTTGTCGTGGCGCCTTGTGGTTCAAAATCTTGCACCGCCCGGCGCGCGAGGGCAACCGCCGCGCCACCCCGGGGCGAAGCAGGGACTCCCGAAGTACCATAATCCCCCCATGCACCTACCGGCTCCACCGACCCCGGCGGCGGCTCGCGGCTCGCCGCCCGCCGGGCGCAGGCCCCGGGCGTGACCGATCCGACCACGTTCGGCGTCCGCGCGACGCTCGCCGCGCTCGCCGCGGGCAGCCTCACCTCGTTGGAGCTCACCGGCGCCCTCCTCGCGCGCGCCGCCACCTGGGCCGACCTCAACGCGTTCGTGGCGCTTGACCCCGAGCGCGCCCTCGCGGCCGCCGCCGCGGCCGACGCCGCGCGGCGCGACGGGACTGCTCTCGGCGCCCTGCACGGGCTTCCGCTCCTCATCAAGGACAACATCGACGTCGCGGGCTGGCCGACGACGGCGGGCACACCGGGCTTGCGCGGCTACCGGCCGGCCTCGACCGCGCCCGCGGCACACAAGCTCCTCGCGGCGGGTGCGTTCGTGCTCGGCAAGAACACGCTGCACGAGCTCGCGCACGGCATCACGAGCAACAACGCGGCGTTCGGCGCGGTCAGGAACCCCTACGACCGGACACGGATCCCGGGCGGCTCGAGCGGCGGCACCGCGGCCGCGATCGCCGCGCGGCTCGCCAGCGCCGGCCTTGCGACCGACACCGGCGGCTCGGTCCGGATCCCGGCGGCGCTCTGCGGCATCGTCGGTTTTCGGCCGACGACGGGGCGCTACCCCGCCGGCGGCATCGTGCCGATCTCGCACACGCGCGACAGCGCGGGCACGCTCGCGCGCAGCGTCCCGGACGTCGCGCTCCTCGATGAGGTGCTCGGGCCTCGCGCGGCCACCCTCGTGCCGCGCGAGCTCGCCGGGCTCAGGCTCGGCGTGCCGCGCGCGCTCTACTACCGCGAGCTCGACCCCGAGGTCGAGCGCCTCGTGAGCGAGGCGCTCGAGCGACTCGCGCGCGCGGGCGCGACGCTCATCGAGGCCGACGTACCGGGGCTCGAGCAGGCGAGCGCGACGCTCGCCGGCGTCATCTCCGACTACGAGTTCCCGCGCGACCTGGCACGGTTCCTCGCGGGCAGCGGCATCACGCTCGATGAGGTGATTGCCTCGCTCGCAGGCCCCGACCTTCGCGCGACCTTCGCGCACGAGGTGCGGGGCCCGGCGGCGCCGAGCCTCGCGGCCTACCGCGAGGCGCTCGAGGTCGGGCGCCCGGCGATGCAGGCGGCGTTCGCGCAACACTTCGCGGGCCATGCGCTCGATGCGCTCGTCTTTCCGACGACTTCGCGTGCGGCGCACACCATCGAGGCCGACCCCGGCGAGGCGCGCGCGAGCGCAGACGCGGACACCTTCCTCACCTACCTTCGAAATGCGCGACCCGCGACCGTCGCCGCGCTCCCCGCGCTCAGCCTGCCGCTCGGCCGGACGCGGCTCGGGCTCCCGGTGGGGCTCGAGCTCAACGGGCCGACGGGCCGGGACCGGGAACTCCTCGCGGCGGGCGCGGCGGTCGAGGCGCTCATCGGGTCCTTGCCGCCGCCCGCGCGCTGAGGCCGCCCGCCCTGCTACGCTCGCGCCACCCGGGCGGCTCGGCTGCCCTTGAAAACGGTGGATCCACCCATGCGAACGAAACTGCTGCCGCTCGCCCTCGGCGCGCTCCTGGCGCTCGTGACCCCGCTCCTCGCCCGCGCCGCCGAGCCGCCCGTCATGCGCGTCATCGTCGTCGAGACGCCGGACGTGAAGGCCTACCGCCACGAGCTCGAGAAGCTCCTCGTGCTCGAGCGCACGGTGGTTCCGGAGGCGACGATCCGCGTCTGGCGCGCGCGCTTCGCCGGAGCGGAGGTCGGCACGCTCATCGTCGAGGCGCAGGTGCCGAACCTGGCGGCACTCGCCAAGATCGACGAGTTCGGGCGCACCAACGGCGAGTACCAGGCCTCGATGCGCCGGCTCGAGCAGCTGCGGCGCATCGCCTCCGACAGCGTCTACGAGGAAGTCACGCCGTGACCAGGCGGCGCGCTCAGCCGCGACCGGGCGCAGCCCACTCGCGCCAGCCCGCGTGCAGCGGAAAGTAGAGCCCGAGACGGATGGGATGGCGCCGGTCGCGGCCACCGAGGAGCTCGGCGTACGCCTCGAGCTGCTCGCGGTAGCGGACCTGTTCCTGGTCGAGGAACGCGGCCAGGTCGGTCCCCTCGTGCAGGCTCGTCTTGAAGTCGACGATCCAGCGCACGCCCGTCGCAGCGACGAAGCTGCGGTCAATGCGAAGCGCCATCACCTGCCGCCCGCGCAGCGCCGAGAGGTCGAGCTCGCTCTCGACCTCGGTGTGCGTGGGATCAAAAAGCCACTGGCCGCGGGGATCGGCGAGCGTCCCCTCGAGCGCGCGGCGCACGCGCTCGAGCGAGCGCTCGAGCGCCTCGGGCCCGACGCCGAGCTCGCCGAGCCGACGCGCCCACGCGCCGACGCGCGCGGGATCCTTGAGCGCGGCGAGCGAGTGCGTGCTCGCCCGCTCGAGCTCCTCGTGGACGACGGTGCCGACGTGGCGGGCGGCCGGGGTCACCCACTCGAACTCGAACTCGGTGGGACCTGCCGCTCGCGGCGGGTCGGTGAGGAGCGTCACGGCCGCCGCGGGCGCCGGCACCCTGAAATCCTCCGCGAGCCTCAATAGTGCGGGCGCGCGGCTCAAGCTCGCCGCGCCCACTGCCGGTGCCGCGCCTCGCCTCGGCACGACACCCGCGCCGATCGCGGGCCAGAGCTTCGCGAGCAGGCTCGCGCTGTCGGGCTTCGGCGGCGCGCCGGCCGCGGGCCCACCCTCGGTCGTCCTGATGTTGCCGGCGAGGTAGAGCCGCTCCTTCGCGCGGGTCGCCGCGACGTAGAGGAGGCGTCCGCGCTCAAGCTCGCCGCGCTCCTTCTCGAGTGACTTGAGCCAGTCCTCGAGCGCATCGCGCTCGGCGGCGCCGGCGCGCTTGGGTGCGAGCACGAGCGCGGGACCGCCGTCCGCGCGCGCGAACTCGAGCCAGCGGAGCAAGCGCGCCTCCTCGGCGCGCGTGCGCCGGCCAAGTCCCGTCAGCACGACGACGTCCCACTCGAGTCCCTTCGCGCGGTGCACGGTGAGCAGCTGCAGGCTATCGTCGGCCGCGGGATCCGGCGCCGCGTACAGGCGCTCGAGCGCCTCCTCGAGCCGCGGCGGATCCTCGAGGTCCGCGCCCGCCTCGAGCGACTCGAGCTGCGCGAAGAAGCTCTCGGCGTTGTCGAGGTCGGCGGCATCGGTCAACGTCGCAGGTCCGCCGAGCGCGAGCCAGGCGGCCTCGACGGTCGCGGCGAGCGAGCGCCGGCCGCGTTCGCCCTCGGCGGCCTCGAGCACCGCGCGCGTCCCCTCGAGGCGGGCGCGCTCAGCGGGCGAGAGGCGCTCGAGCCGCGGCTCCTCGCGGAGCAATGCCGCGAGCGTCGCGCCCGGGGAGTCCATCGCAAGCTCGGCGAGCGCCTCGAGCGGCAGCCCGCACCAGGGAGCCCTGAGGCACGCGAGCCACGCGATCCGGTCCGCGCGATGCAGCAGTGCCCGGGTCAGCGCGATGAGGTCCCGCACCGCCGGCCGCTCGGCCAGCGGCACGAGATCGACGCCCTGGAAGGCGATGCCGCGCGCTTTGAGCGCGTGCGCGGCGGCGCCGAGCGAGCTCCTCGCCTGGCCGAGCACGGCGATCTTCGCGGTCGGGCTCCTGGCCCGCTCGGCCGCGACGATGGCGGCGACCTCCGTCGCCTCCTCGGCCGGGCCGGCGTCCGCGAGGACGTGCACGCGCACGCCTGAGTCCGCCGTCGCCGCGCGCACCGCGTGCGAGGCGCAGTACGGCACCGCGCCCCGCGCGAGGTCCTCCGCCGCGGGCAGCACCCGCGCGAATGTCGCGTTGACCCACTCGACGATGGCCGGGCGCGAGCGGAAGTTCGCGACGAGCGTGAGGGGCTCGAGTACCACCGAACCGAGTCCCGCACGGCGCACCTTGAGGAAGAGGCCGACGTCGGCCTCGCGAAACGCATAGATCGACTGCATCGGATCGCCGACCAGGAAGAGCGTGCGGCCATCACCCGGCTGCCAGCCGCCCGTGAGGCGCTCAAGCAGCGCCACCTGCGCGACCGAGGTGTCCTGGAACTCATCGACCAGCAGGTGCTGGATGCGGTAGTCGAGCTCGAGCGTGAGGTCGGTGGGCTCCTCCGGCGAGCCGAGTGCCTCGAGCGCCGAGTGCTGCACGGCCGCGAAGTCGACGACGCCCGCGGCAGTGAACACCGCCGCGAGGCGCGCGGCGGCGGCGATGAGCACCGCATGGAGCGCGGCGAGCACGCGCCACTGCGCCTCGTCGTAGGCAGGCGGCGGCAGAGCGCCGATCTCCCCGACCACCGCCTCGAGTCCCTCGAGCGCGCCGAGCTCGGCGAGCAGCGCGAGGAACGCCTGCTTGTCGGCCTTCGCCTCCGGCGGGAAGCCCTCGTTCTTGGTCGCGACCTTGCGCAACGTGCCGCCCTTCGTGAGTAGGAGCGTGGCGAGCGCCTGCCACGCGGCTAGCGCCTCGGGCTGGGTCGTGAGCCCGGCGGCGCCCCGCGTGGCGCACAGGCGCGCGAGCAGGCCCGCTCCCGCCGGTGGCGCGGGATGGCGCTGGAACGCGCCAAGCGCGAGTGCCACGAGCCGCGCGAGGAGCTCCACCGGCAGCTGACCCGCCGCGTGCGACAGCCCCGCGGCGATGAGCGCGTGCAGCGCATCCTCGAGCGCGGCGCGAAGGCCCGCATCGTCCGTGCCGCCCGCCCCCGGCAGCACGAGCCTGAGCCAGCGGTCGCGGCTCGCGAGCATCGAGGCGAGCAGCGGCTCGAGCCGATCGACCTCGTTGTCGAGGTGCTCGAGCACGGTCGCGAGCGCCTCCGCGAGCGCGCCACCGGACTCAAGCTCCGCGATCGTCGCGCGCGCGGCGCGCGCGTAGAGCTCCTCGGGGCGCGCGGCGATGGCGAGACTCGCGCCCGCGCGCGAGAGGATCGGCAGGCGCCCCGCGAGCCAGTGGTTGAGCGAATCGATCGTCTGGACCTTGAGCCTTGCCGGCTGGGCGAGGAGCTGCCAGCCGCGCGCGGCATCGACGGTGAGAACCTCCCGGGCGAGCTCAAGGGTGAGCGCATCGGCGGGATTCCTCGGCGTCGCGCCTTCCTTCGCGCCCGTGAGCGCCGCGACGATCTTCTCGCGCATCTCACCGGTCGCCTTGCGCGTGAAGGTGATCGCGAGCACCGACTCGGGGTGCTCGGTCGTCGCGAGGAGCCTGAGGAATCGCTGGGTCAGGAGCGTCGTCTTCCCCGAGCCCGCCGGCGCCTCGACGATGAACGAGCGCGTCGGTGCGAGCGCGGCGCGGCGCGCCTCGGCATCGGGGGCGACGGGCACGGGCGCGCTCATGGCTCGCCCTCGGCCCCGCCATCGCCTGCATCCGCAGGCGCGGCGAGTGAGCGCTCATCGATGCGGCACAGAGGCGCCAGCGCACAGTACTCGCACGCCCCGTCGGCGGGATCGACGCGCGCCTCCCCGGCCGCGAACTCGCTCGCGAGCCGCGCCGCGACCTCGCGCCACTCGGCGAGCACGTCGGCGAAGGTGCGGGTGCGAAGCGCCGGCTGGCGCGCGCGCGCGAGCGAGCGCACGTCCGGCAGGATCGCCTCGCGCGCGGCGAGGCCGACGAACTTGCGCCTGAGCCCAAGCGGCAGGCGCGCGATCGCGACCGCCGCAGGGGGCTCCTCGCGAAAGGCCGCGTACACCGCGAGCTGCAGCGCATCCGGGCGCTCGCCCACCCAGCGCCGCGGCGTCGCCCGCCCGGTCTTGTAGTCGAGGATCACCGTCGTGCCGTCAGCGAGCGCGTCCAGGCGATCGAGGCGTATCGAGAGCGGGTGCGAGGCGAGCTCGAGGTTCTGCTTCTCCTCGGTCGCCTGCACCGTGAAGGGCTCGCGCTCGAGCTCCACCGCCGCGAGCCCGAGGATCGCGCGCGTGAGCCAGCGCGCCTCGAGGAGCCTCAATCGCCCGCCCGGCAGGTAGCCGCGGTAGCTGGCGAACGCCGCCGCGACCGAGGCCTCCGCGCGCGCGGCGCGGCCGGGCGCATCGAGGAGCGCGAGCGCCGCCTGCGAGCCAAGAGCGCGCCAGAAACGCGCCAGCGCATCGTGCGCGAGGTCGCCGCGCACGCGCCGCGGCAATCCCGTGCCCGGACTCTCGAGGGGCTCGGCGCCGAGCCTGAGCTCCGCGCCCGCCTTGAACGGGCACGCCGACTGGCGCTCGAGCGCGCGCACGCCGCCGTGGAACCTCACTCCCGCCGCGATTCGCGGCAGAGCGCCGGCCGGCATCGGCACGAGCGCCGAGCGCGCGTGGATCTCCCGCGCGCGCGCCGGCCTCACCGGCCAGGCCGCGGCGGCCGGGGCCCCGGGCAGGAGGCCGGACGGCAAGAGGCGCGCATCGCCCTCCTCGCGCGCGACGCTGAGGACGAGCTCGGGGGTCGAGCGAGTGAACCCCGCGAGCGCTGCGCGGGCGGCGCTGAGCATCGCCTCGGCGCCGGCGCCCGGCATGCCGCGCGCGCGCTGCAGGCGCTGCGGCAGGAACGCGTTCGGCGCGCTCGGCCCCGGGAACCGGTCGGCGGTGAGCCCGGCGACGAAGAGCCCGTCGAACGGAAGTCCCGGGTCCTCGAGCGTCTCGAGCACGAGCACGGGCGGCGCGCCGATCGCCGGCTCGAACGGGGTCGCCCCGACGAGCGCCTCGAGCTCGGCGCGCGCTCCTGCCGCGCCGAGCGGCGCCAGCACCCGGCCGAGGCCGGCGAAGCGCTCGAGCGCCGCGTAGAAGCCGCGCGCCGCCTGGTATTCGAGCGTGCCGAGCTCGCGCCCGAGCGGCCAGCCGAGCGCCCGCAGCGCCCGCGGCCAGAGCTCCGCCCAGCTCGCGGCGCTGCGCCGGCCGGCGCCGCCGAGCGTGCGCCTGAGCTCACCGAGCGACTCAGCGAACGCGCGAACGCCGAGCGCGCTCGCCTTCATGCGCCCGAGCACCTCCTCCGCCGGGATCTCGCGCGTGCCGAGGCGCCTGAGCTCCGCATCGAGCGCGGCCGCCCGCGAGGCCCACGCCGAGGCATCGAGCCCGGGATCCGGCGAGCGCAGGTAGGGCGAGCGCAGCACGCGGCCGAGGGTCAGGAGGTCGAGGCTGCGCCCGCCGAGCGCGAGCACATCGAGCGCGACGGTGACGAGGGCGTAGTCGGCGAGCGTCCGGTCACGCGCGAATGCGAACGGTCGCGCATCGAGCGCGCCCGGCGCCTGCTGCGCCGGCGCGAGCCGGTCGGTCAGCAGGCGCCGAAGCGCCGCGCCGCGCGTCCCAAGATCGGGCACGATGACGCCGAGCTGCGCGTCCGGGTTCCCCGCCAGGCGCTCGTGCAGCCAGCCCGCGAGCTCCTCGAGCTCGAGCGTCGGGCTTGGCGCCTCGCGGCGCACGATCGTGGCGGGTCCCGCCTCGACGGTGAGCTCGAGCGTCGGCGTGCCGGCGGCGTTGAGCGCCTGGATGAGCGCGGCGAGCGCGGGAGTCGGCGTCCCGAAGCCGTGCAGCCCGATCGGCCGCGCGGCGGGCGCGCCGCCGCCGAAGAGCTCCTTGGCATTCCCCGTCACGTGCGCCGCGAGATCGGCGCGCGCGATCACCCCGCCCGCACGGCAGTGCGCCTTGAACCCCTCCGCCCAGCCACGAAACGCGAGCTGCTCGGGGCTCGCGCCCTCGAGGCTCGCGGCATCGATCCGAAAGTCCGCGAGCAGTGCCGACGCGCGCTCCGCCTCGGTCGCGGCGGCGCTGACGCTGATGAGGCCCTCGCCCGCCCGGCTCTCCTCGACGATGAGCTGCCAGAGCCGGCTCGCGGCCTCGGGCTCGAGCAGGGCGGGCCGCCGGTCGAGGCGCCGGAACGCCCGCTCGAGCCAGGGCCCAAGCGGCAGGATCGGCGGCGTCGGCCAGGCGCTCTCGCCGGCGCGCGCGCGGGCGCGCCCGAGCCGCGCCTTCAGCCCCTCGGCCTGGCGCGCCGTCGCCGTGAGGATCTCGCCGCCCGCCGCGAGGAGCGCCGCATGGCTCCTGAGCGCGTTCACCTCACTCCCGCGCGACGACCCTGAGGGAACCGGTGGGGCGCGCGGCCTCGGCCTGCGCGTAGACCTCGAGCTGCGCCTCGATGCGCTCGAACACATCGCGAAGGACCGCCGACTCCGGCAGGTTCGTCACGCGAAAGTGGCTCGCGTAGGGCGCATTGAAGCTGACCCCGGGCGCAACGACCACGTGCTTGTGCTCGAGAAGATCGAGTGCGAAGGCCTGGTCGTCAAAGCCCGGGAGGCTGCCGGGCTTCACTCCGATGAACGCGTACATCGAGCCCATGGGCTTAACGAGTTCGAGGAAGCGGCTCGCGGCAACCGCCTCGAGGATCGCGCGGCGCGATTCGTGGAGCCGCCCGCCGGGACGGGTGAGCTCGCGGATACTCTGGTGGCCGCCGAGCGCGGTCTGCACCGCCCACTGGCCCGGCACGTTCGCGCAGAGCCGCAGCGAGCTTAGGAGCTCGAGCGCGCTCAGGTACTCGCTCGCGCCCTCGCGCTCGCCGCTCAACACCGCCCAGCCGACCCGGTAGCCGCAGGCGCGGTAGATCTTCGAGAGCCCCGACAAGGTGACGCAGAGCGTGTCGTGCACGAGGCTCGCCATCGGCACGAACTCGGCACCCTCGTAGGTCATCTGATCGTAGATCTCGTCGGAGAACACGACCAGGCGATGGCGCTCGGCGAGGCGCGCGATCGCGCTCAGCACCTCCTTGCTGTAGACGGCGCCGGTCGGGTTATTCGGGTTGATGATGACGATCGCGCGCGTGCGCCGCGTGATCAGCGCCTCGATCGCGGCGGGGTCCGGCAGCCAGCCCTCGGCAGCCGCGCACGGGTAGTGGACCGCCCGGCCGCGGTTGAGCAGCGTCGCCGCCGTCCAGAGCGGGTAGTCGGGGCTCGGGATCAGCACCTCATCGCCATCGTTGAGGAGCCCGCGCAGCGTCAGGTCGATGAGCTCGGAGACGCCATTGCCGATGAACACGTCCTCGACGGTGATGCCCTTCAGTCCCCGCTCCTGCTGCTGCATGACGATCGCCTCGCGCGCCGGGAAGATTCCCTTCTGGTGCACGTAGCCCTCGGCGAGCTTCAGGTTCTCGATGATCGCGAGCCGCATGGTCTCCGGCGTCCGAAAGCCGAAGGCGCCGGGGTTGCCGATGTTGAGCGAGACGACCTCGTAGCCCAAGCGCTCCAGCTCGTAGGCGCGCCGCGCGAGCTGGCCGCGGATCTCGTAGCGGACGTGGCTGAGTGCCGCGCTCGCGCGAACGGTGGGCTTCGTCATCGTGAATCCTGTGGTCGGTCGGGCGCAGGGCAGGCCCGCGGGCCCCAAGGCCGCCGGCGGACTCCTCTGAGAATAACGCAGCTACCCACCGCCCTGCGTGCCCGGCGTCTCAGCCGATGACGCCGCGCGCCTTCAGATCGCCAAGCGCCTGAACGTCGAGCCCGAGCTCGGCGGCGAGGACCGCCTCGGTGTGCTCGCCAAGGAGCGGCGGCGGGAGTTGGTACTCAAGCACCGTGCGCGAGTAACGGGTCGGGTTTCGGACCTGGGGCACCGAGCCTGCGAGCGGGTGCGGAAGGTCGAACCGCATCGCCCGGTGCCGCACCTGGGGCTCGGCGAACACGGCCGCCAGGTCGTTGATCGGGCCGCACGGCACGGCGGCAGGCGCGAGGAGCGCGATCCAGGCCTTGGTCGAGCGGCGCTTCAGGATCGCCTCGATCGCGGGCACCAGGACGGCGCGGTTCGCGACCCGCGCGGCGTTGGTCGCGTAGCGCGCGTCCGCGGCGAGCTCGGGCGAGCCTGCGAGCGCGGCGAAGCGCGCGAACTGCCCGTCGTTGCCGACCGCGAGCATGAGGTAGCCATCCGCCGTCCCGAACGCCTGGTACGGCACGATGTTCGGGTGGGCCGTCCCCGCCCGGCGCGGGGCGTTACCGGTCAGGAGGTAGTTGAGGTTCTGGTTCGCGAGCCAGGCGACCTGCGTGTCGAGGAGCGCGAGGTCGATGTACTGGCCGAGCCCCGAACCCGCGCGCTCGTAGAGCGCGGCGAGGATCGCGCTCACCGCGTACATACCGGTCATGAGGTCCGCGACCGCGACGCCGACCTTCTGCGGCCCCGCGCCCGGGACGCCCTCCGGGACCCCGGTCAGGCTCATGAGCCCGCCCATGCCCTGGATCATCGCGTCGTACCCGGCGCCCGCCGCATCCGGCCCGTCCTGGCCGAAGGCCGACACGGAGCAGTAGATGAGCGCCGGGTTGGTCGCGCTCAGGTCCCGGTACGAGAGCCCGTAGCGCGCCAGTCCCCCGACCTTGAAGTTCTCGACGAAGACATCCGATTGCGCGGCCAGGGACCGGACGAGCGCCTGCCCCTCCTGCGTCGCAAGGTCGATGGCGAGGGATCGCTTGCCGCGGTTCGCCGAGAGGAAGTACGCGGATTCCTGCGTGTCGGCGCCGGCGCGATCCTTGAGCCACGGCGGTCCCCAGCCGCGCGTGTCATCGCCGGAGCCCGGCTTCTCGACCTTGTAGACGGTCGCGCCGAAGTCGGCGAGCGCCTGGGTCGCCCAGGGCCCGGCGAGCACGCGGCTCACGTCGAGTACCTTGATTCCCTTGAGCGGTCCCACGAAGCCTCTTCTCGCGTGTCGAATGGAGCGGCGCGCCGCGCGCCCTCAGGCGCCGCACGTTACCTCAACGCGTTCAAATCCCCAACGAGCGCCCACTCACCCGGCCCTCGCCGCCCGCGCGACGCCCTCGCCCGCCCGCAAGCACGCGACGGCGCGCGTGCTACCGGCCGCCGCGAGCGGCGGTCGCTCAACGGCGCAGCGCCCGATCGCGTGCCGGCAGCGCGTGCGGAACACGCAGCCCGAGGGCGGCTCGAACGGCGATGCACTCTCGCCCGCCTCGAGCGCGAGTGGCGGGTGCCCGAGGCGCGGCACCGCATCGAGGAGCAGGCGCGTGTAGGGATGCAGCGGCGCGCCGAAGGCATCCTCCGCGGGCGCGATCTCCATGACGCGCCCGAGGTAGAGCACCATCACGCGCGAGCACAGGTGCCTCACGAGCGCGAGGTTGTGGCTGATCACCAGCAGCGCAGTGCCCGTCTCGCGCCTCAGCTCCGCGAACAGGTTCACGATCTGTGCCTGCACCGACACATCGAGCGCGCTGAAGGGCTCATCGCACACCACGAGCTTCGGTCCCGTGATCATCGCCCGCGCGATCGCGACGCGTTGGCACTGGCCGCCGGAGAGCTCGTGCGGGTAGCGAGCGCCGTAGCCGGAACCGAGCCCGACCTGCTCCAGCATCGCATCGATGCGCCGCGACCGCTGTGGCGCGGTGAGCGCCGGGGCGTGCACGATCAGCGGCTCCGCGATCGAGTCGGCGACGCTGAGCCTCGGATCCAGGCTCGCGACGGGGTCCTGGAACACGACCGTGAGGTCGCGCCTCAGGCGCGTGAGGTCGGCGGCAGTGAAGGCCGCGATGTCGCGCCCGAGCCATTCGATGGCGCCCGTCGTCGGCGCGATGAGCTTCAGGATCGCGCGCGCGAGCGTCGACTTTCCCGAGCCCGACTCACCGACAATGCCGAGCGCCTCCCCCGCCTCGAGCGCAAGCTCGATGCCATCGAGCGCCCTGAGCCGCCGGCCGCCGTCCGGGTAGACGACGCCGAGGTTCCGCACGTTGAGGAGCGCCGTCACGCCGACGCTCGCGGGAAGTGACAGGCGACGCGCGCACCGCCTGCCGCGACGCTTGCGAGCGGTGGCCGCTCGGCGTGGCAGCGTGCCGCCGCCGCGGGGCAGCGCGGCGCGAACGCGCAGCCGGCGAGCTCGACACCGGGCGCCGGTTGCGACCCCGCGATCGTCGCGAGCGGCAGGCCGAGCGGCGCCTCGAGCGTTGCGCTCGCGGCGGCGAGCGCGGCGGTGTAGTGGTGGCGCGGGTCTTTCAGCACCGCGGCGGCGGGACCGGACTCGACGACGCGTCCCGCGTAGAGGACCAGGATCTCATCGCAGAGGCCACCGACCACCGCGAGGTCGTGGCTGACGAGGACGAGCGCGAGCTTGAGCTCCTGCCTGAGCTTCAGGAAGAGCGCGCGGATCCCCGCCTCGACCGTCACATCGAGCGCGGTGGTCGGCTCGTCCGCGATCAGGAGCGAGGGCGAGGCGATGAGCGCGATCGCGATCGAGACCCGCTGCCTTAAGCCCCCCGAGAGCTCGTGCGGATACTGACCAAGCCTCGCCGCGGGCGCCGGCACCTGCACGCGCTCGAGCATCTGAAGCGCCGCCGCGCGTGCCGCGCGCGCATCGAGCGCGTGGTGGCTCCGCAGCGTCTCCGTCAGCTGCGTGCCGACTTTGAGGTGCGGCGCGAGCGCCGCCTGCGGGTCCTGCGCGATGAAGCCGATGTGCCGCCCGCGCAGCGCGCGCAGCCGCGCGGGGGACGCGTTGATGAGCTCCTCGCCGCAGAAGCGGATGCTGCCCTCGACCACCGCCCCCGGCGCCGAGAGCCCCGGGATCGCAAGCGCGAGCTGGCTCTTGCCGGCACCGGATTCGCCCACGAGGCCGAGGCTCCTGCCGGCGAGGAGCCGAAGCTCCACGTCCGCCAGCGCGCGCACGGGCGGGCGGGCGCCCGGGAAGGAGACGCCAACGCCCAGGACGGCGAGCAGGGGCGCCTCAGCGCTCACGCGGATCCAGGTGGTCTCTCAGCCCATCGCCGACAAAGCCGAGCGCAAGGACGATCGCGACCAGGAACGCGCAGGGCGCGAGCAGCATCCACGGCGCCGACTCCATCTCGGCGGTGCCCTGCGCCATGAGGTTGCCGAGGCTCGCGGCCGGCTCCTGCACGCCGAGCCCGAGGAACGACAGGAAGCTCTCGATGAGGATGACCCCGGGCACCGTCAGCGTCGCGTAGACGAGGACGGGACCTGCAAGGTTCGGGAGCACGTGGCGCACGAGGATGCGCCGCACCGGCAGGCCCGCCGCGACCGCCGCCTCGATGAACTCCTTGTGGCGCAGGCTCTCGGTCTGCGCGCATACGACGCGCGCCATCGTCAGCCAGCCGACGGCGCCGATCGAGATGAACAGCGTCGCGGGACTGCGGCCGAGCGTGACGGTGAGTAGGATCACGAAGAAGACGTACGGGAGCGAATAGAACACGTCGACGACGCGCATCATCGCGCCCTCGAGCCGCCCGCCCGCGTAGCCCGCGATGGCACCCCACGCGACGCCGATGAGGAGGCTGACGAGCGTCGCGAGGAGCCCGATCGCGAGCGACACGCGCACGCCCGCGAGCGTGCGCACGAAGAGGTCGCGCCCGAGCCGGTCGGTGCCGAACCAGTGCGCGGCCTCAAGTCCGGGCGCCACCCCGATCCGCGCCCAGTCGAGTTCATCGACGCGCCACGGGCTCGCGAGCGGACCTGCGAGCGCGAGGAGCGCGATGGATGCGAGCGCCACGAGCCCTGCCCGCGCCGCGAGGTCCCGCTCGAACCAGTGCCAGCGCCGCCTCACGCGCGCCGCCGAGCGCGGATGCGCGGATCAAGGAGCGCACGCAGGAGATCGACGAGCAGGTTGAGGAGCAGGACGAGCGTCGCGTAGACGATCACCTTCCCGAGCACGAGCGTGTAGTCGCGGTTGAGCGCGCCCTCGACGAGGAAGCGCCCCATGCCGGGGAGCCCGAACACGGTCTCGATGACGAGCGAGCCGGCGAGGATGCCGGCCGCCGCGGGACCCAGGTACGCGAGCACGGGACCGAGCGCGGGCGGCAATACGTGGACGAGGACGATGCGCGCCTCGCTGAGGCCCTTCGCGCGCGCCGCGCGCACGAAGGGCAGGCCCGCGACCTCCAGCACCGAGGCGCGCGTCAGGCGCGCGAGGTAGGCGAGCGTCGGGAGCGCGAGCGCAACCACCGGCAGCACCAGGTCGCGCAGCTGCCCCCCCTCCCACCCGGCAACCGGCAGCCAGCGCAGGTAGATTCCGAAGACGAGCGCGAGCAGCGGCGCCGTCACGTAGGGCGGAATCGCGATGCCAAGCGCGGTCGTCGCCATCAAGAGCCGGTCGAGGCCGCGGCGGCGCGCCAGCGCGGCGCCGAGCCCGAGCGGCAGCCCGATGAGGAGCGAGAGCGCCAGCGCCAGGCCGCCGATCGTGAGGCTGACGGGAAGCCCGATCGCGATGAGCTCATTGACGGTGAAGTCCCTGAGGCGCATCGAGGGCCCGAGGTCGCCGTGCGCGAGCCGCCCGAGGTAGCGCAGGTACTGCTCGCCGAGCGGCCGGTCGAGGCCGTAGGCGCGCTCGAGGTTCGCCTTGATCTCGGGCGCCAGCGTCTGTTCCTGATCGAACGGGCCACCGGGTGCGAGCCTCACCAGCACGAAGGCGAGCGAGACAATGATGAAGAGCGTCGGCACGAGGCCGAGCAGCCGCCTGAGCGCGTAGCTCAAGGTGCCCGTCGTCCCGGCGGGAGCGCGCGGGAGTTTCGTCCGAACGACCCGATCAGCACGGCCTGCATGGTGGGGACACTACGGGGCGGAGGCGGGCAGTCTAGGAGAGCGCCGCCGCGGTGCGCAACGCGGCCGCGATCGATCGGGGAGCTTAAAAAAAAAAGAAAGCGGCCAGCGGCGCCGCTTTCGTCATGCACCTATCGGCGACTAGCGCCGACGGGTGCTCCCCTCGCGCCCCGCATTAGAATTTTCGTTGGCTGCGGAACGAGTGCAATCGTGTGGCTGCGGACGCTACCACCCGGCGCACGCGCGGGTAAAGTTGCAGTGCGGTAGAGGAGCCCGGGCGGTGCCGATGCTCGCCACCGGTTCCTCCCGAAAACCCTGAGCCCGGCCCCGTCGCCGGCGGGGCCGGCGGCATTTGACACCCGGAACGCTTTTGCATAGCGTGCCGCGACGCAAAAAGCGACGGTGACCGCCATTTTCGCGGGCCAGAAGCTGCCGGTGTTCCCCGGAGGAGTGGTTTCGTCATGCGCAAGATCCTGGTCGGCATCAAACGGGTCGTGGACTACAACGTGCGGGTGCGGGTGAAGCCCGACGGCAGCGGGGTCGCCACCGACGGCGTCAAGATGAGCGTGAACCCGTTCGACGAGATCGCGCTCGAGGAGGCGCTGCGCCTGAAAGAGCGCGGCGAGGCCGCCGAGATCGTCGCGGTCAGCGTAGGCCCGGACGATGCCCAGCAGCAGCTGCGTACCGCCCTCGCCATGGGCGCCGACCGCGCGATCCTCGTGAAGGTGACCGAGTCGATCGAGCCCTACACGGCCGCGCAGGCGCTCCTCGCCGTCGTCCGGAACGAAAAGCCCGACATCGTCATCCTCGGCAAGCAGGCGATCGACGACGATGCGGCGCAGACGGGACCGATGCTCGCCGCGCTCTGGGACCGCCCGCAGGCGACCTTCTGCTCGAAGCTCGAGGTCAAGGGCGGCGTCGCCACGATCGTGCGCGAGGTGGATGCGGGCCTTGAGACGATCGAGGTCGACCTGCCGTGCGTGATCTCGGCGGACCTTCGCCTCAACGAGCCCCGCTACGTGAAGCTGCCGGACATCATGAAGGCGAAGAAGAAGCCGCTCGATGTCACCGACCTCGCGGCCCTTGGAGTCAGCATCGACCGGGGACTCGCGACGGTGCTGACCGAGGCGCCCAAGCCCCGCGCCAAGGGCGTCATCGTCAAGGACGTCGGCGAACTCGTCGATGCGCTCAGGAAGAAGGGACTGGTCTCATGAGCAAGATCCTCATCATCGCCGAGCACGACGGCAAGCACTTATCCGCGGCGATCTCGCGCTGCGTCGCTTGCGCGAGGCTGGTGCCGGGCGCCGAGATCACCGTCGCGGTGTTCGGCGCCGATCCCGCCCCGGTGGCGAGGGAAGCCGCGGCACTTCAAGGCGTCAACCACGTCCTCACGATCGCCGATGCGAAGCACGCCCATCCCCTCTCGGCCGTGCTCGCCCCGCTGGTCGTGGAACTCAGCGCAGGCTACAGCCACGTGTTCGGCGCATCGACCACCTTCGGCAAGGACCTGATGCCGAGGGTCGCGGCACTCTTGGGCGTCCCGCAGATCTCCGATGCCATGTCGGTCGAGAGCGCGACCCGCTTCAAGCGCCCGATCTACGCCGGCAACGCCATCATTACCGTCGAGGTCGCCGCCGGCCGCAAGGTCGTGGCAACCGTCCGCACCGCCTCGTTCGAGGCCGTGCCGGGCGGCGGCAACGCCAGCATCGCCGCGGTGAGCCCAACCGCCGCGACCCCGGCCCACACGCGCTTCGTGGCGCTCTCGGCCGCGGCGAACGACCGCCCCGACCTGCAGAGCGCGCCGCGCGTCGTCTCCGGTGGCCGGGCGCTCGGCAGCAAGGAGAACTTCGCGATCATCTTCAAGCTGGCCGACAAGCTCGGCGCCGCGGTCGGTGCCTCGCGCGCGGCGGTCGATGCCGGCTACGCGCCGAACGAGCTGCAGGTCGGGCAGACGGGCAAGATCATCGCGCCCGAGCTTTACGTCGCCGTCGGGATCTCGGGCGCCATCCAGCACCTGACCGGCATCAAGGACGCGAAGACGATCGTCGCGATCAACAAGGACGGCGAAGCGCCGATCTTCGAGGTCGCGGACTTGGGCCTGGTCGGGGATCTCTTCCAGATCCTGCCGGAGCTCGAGGAGGCGCTCACGAAGTAACTAGGATCGAGACGAGATAAGCATCGTAAATCGTTGTTAAACATAATAATATCTTTGCGACTTTAAAGTAGATTCTAGCTTTGCGCAGCGGGGCGCGAAGGAGCTACGGTGGCGATGTTCCTGGCTGGCCTCGCGATCTTCCTGGGTCTGCACTCACTCTCGATCGTGGCGCCGGGGCTACGCGATGGCATCGCCGCGCGCCTGGGCGAGGGGCCGTGGAGGGGACTTTACTCACTGCTCTCGCTCGGTGGGTTCGTGCTCCTCATCGAGGGCTACGCGAGCGCGCGCCTCTCGACGCCCGTCCTCTATTCCCCGCCCCAGGCGCTTCGCTACGTCGCGGTCGCGCTCATGCTGCCTGTCTTCCCGATCGTGTTCGCCGGCTTCCTGCCGGGCAGGATCAAGGCCACGTTGAAGCAGCCGCTGCTCGTCGCGACGAAGGCCTGGGCGCTCGCCCACCTCCTCGCCAATGGCACGCTCCTCGACGTAATCCTGTTCGGATCCTTGCTCGCCTGGGCGGTCGCGGATCGCATCGCGCTCAAGCGCCGGCCGGCGCGGGCGCTGCCCGAGGCGCCGCCCGGGCGGTTCAACGATCTCATTGCGGTGGGACTTGGGCTTGCGCTCTATGGCGCATTCCTCGCCGGGGTCCATCGCGCACTCATCGGCGTGAGCCCGCTCGGCTGAATCGACGGGGCGGCCGTCGCGGCCGCCCCCTCCCCGTCAGAGCTGGCCGAGCACGAACTCCGCCGCGCTCACCCGGAACTCACCGGCGCTCTCGACGTTGAGGTGCGTCACCACGCCCTCGTTCACGATCATCGCGAAGCGCTTGCCGCGGATGCCCATGCCAAAGCCCGTCGCGTCGAGCTCAAGCCCGAGCGCCTTGGTGAAGTCGCCGTTGCCATCGGCGAGCATGAGGATGTTCTCGCCGGAGTTGCTCGCCTTCGCCCACGCGTCCATCACGAAGATATCGTTGACGGCGAGGCAGGCGACGGTGTCGACGCCCTTGGCCTTCAGCTTCGCGAAATCGCGCACGAATCCCGGCAGGTGCTTCGCGTGGCAGGTCGGCGTGAATGCGCCCGGCACCGAGAAAATGACTACCTTGCGCCCCTTCAGGAGCTGCTCGGTCGTGATGTTCGACGGCCCGTCCTTGGTCATCTGCTTAAGCGTCGCCGCGGGTACCCGATCGCCCACCTTGATCGTCATCGTGTCGCTCCCAGTTTAGATACGGTGCCGGACCCGGAAGTCTATCGGGTCCGCCACCGCACCGGGAGTCGGCGCTACTGGTGCTCGCGCTGCGGCTTGTCCTTGTCCTTGTCCTTGTCGTGCGCGTGCGGCTTCTCGGCGTCGGGCGGCTTCGGACGCGGCGGGGCCGGGCGCGCCTGGACGGGGCGCTGGCGCGGAGCTGCGTTCGGTTGCCCGTTCTGCTGCGGGTTCTGTTGGGCGGCCGGCGCCGCACCCGGCGCGCCGGGCTGGCGCGGCGGCTGAGCATTCGGCGGTGGCTGGCCCGGCTGGTATTGCTGGCCGGGTGGGTACTGCCCCGGCCCGCGTTGCTGGCCGGGCGGGTTCTGCTGCCCCGGCTGGTACTGCTGGCCGGGCTGGAACGGACGCGGCAGTGCGGTCGGTGCGCTCGGCGCCGCCGGCGCCGGCTGGCCCGGCGCGGCGGCCGGTTGCTCGGCGTCGCGACCTTGCTGGAACGGACGTCCCGCGTTCGGCTGCGACTCGTTCTCACGCGCGCCCGGGTAGCGCCCGGGCGGCGGCTGGGTCGCCTGGGGCGCGGGCTGCACGGCCTGGGGCTGTCCGAACGTGCGACCCGGCAACTGCGCCGGCGCGTGCCCGGCCGTCACCTGCGGCGCGTTGAACGCGCTCGGCCGCGGGGTCGCCGCGATCGGCGGGTTGCCCTGGTTGCGGCTCGCGAAGAGCGCCGGATTTGCGCGCGCATCCTGCTGGTGGCGTGCCTGCATCGAGGTCGGCTGGAAGTGCTGGATCCGGTCGACCTGGCGCTCCTCCGGCGTCGGCTGGGCGCGGGCGCCGCCGGCGCCGCTGTAGCTCACGTTGTTGATCGTGGTGTTGTTGATCGTGACGTTGTTGATGACCGTCTCGCGGTAGACGTTGTGGACGTTGGTGACGTTCACGTTCGTGACGGCGGCGTTGTAGGCGAAGCGGTTGTTGACCCAGCGGCCGCCGGCATAGCCGTTGCCGCCGTAGCCGCAGCCGTAGTTCACTCCGCCGTAGAAGCCGACGCGTTCGCCCCAGTAGCCCTCGTGGAACAAGAAGATGCCGGTCGTCAGCGCCCAGAACCCGGGGGTCCACAGGAGCCCGACGCGCGGCGGCTGCACCCAGGTGCCCGGCACCCAGAAGTACCCGCCGGGACCGCGGCCCCAGTAGCCGGGCGTCCACAGGTAGCCCTCGGCGGGCGGAGGCGGCTGGTCGTAGAGCGGGATCGGCGGCGGCGCCTCCTCGACGACCTCGGTGTTCGGCGCCGGCTGGTAATCGCCCTGTGGCTGGTAGGCGACGGGCGCGGGCTCCCGCCGGTACTCGACCGGCTGCACGACGCAGGCGGCCAGCGCGGTCGAGACCGCGACTCCGACGCTCAATCGAATCAGGTTGGAAGCACTCACGGACGTCTCCTTCGCACTGCCGGTCCGGGGTCTCATCCCCGCGCCCATCCGGTGGGGTCCGGATCGCGCCTACACGCCATACAACGGCCAAACGGCCCCGAGGGCCAGCATTGTGAAGGAATCTTAAGCGGAACCGCGCTCACGGCCCTGTGACGCCGTCGGCGCCCCATCGAGGACGGCCGCGAGCGTGATGCTCGCCCGGATCGTCGCGCGGGCGCGGTTGCCGACGGCTCGGTTCGTTGATTTTGCGTTGCAACAAGGAGGGTGCCGGGGCGTTCGGCGCCGGCTGTCGATGACCCTCGCCGACGGGGCTCCGCTTCCCGGCGCGCGGACCGGTCCGATGACTGTTGGACTCCCTCCACCGGGTCGGCGCGGGCCGGTGGTGCGCGCCTCTGGCAACGCGGTGTAGCCCGGCAGCCTGTCCGGACGGATCGCCGTCACGACCTCAAATCGCCCTGACGCCCCGGCGAGTGACCGCGCCCGACCCCGAGCTGCCACCGGCGAACGTCGGCCTCGCCGTCCGCGAGCAATCGCCTTCAGTCATAGAACGCCGGCGCCTTTCGCAGCGTGCCGTTGGCGATGAAGTCGTGCTGGATCCACAGCGATGCGCCCGTTGCCTTCAGGAAGCCATCGATTTCCACGCGAGTGCGGCCGGTCTGCGCCTTGTCGTACTCGAACACCGGGAAGCGATTGAGCGTTCGCTCCTGCGGAAAGTGATACAGGTCTCCCGACAGCAACACCGGCCCCGTATTCGCCAGTCGCAGCAAGAGCATCTGGTGCCCCGGCGTGTGTCCCGGCGCAAATTTGATGACGACGCTCGTGTCGCCGAAGACATCGTATTGATCCGTCCCGATCAGGATCGTCTTGGCACGCTTCAGCCGAGCGTAGGTCTCCGGTCGAGTGGTTCCGGGAGCAGGCGTTGCAAACATGGCCTCGCGCTCCACCCGCCGGACGAGCCAGGTCGAGCCGGCGAACGCCGCAGCATTGGCCGTGTGGTCGTAGTGGTAGTGCGACAGGGCGATGAACCGAATCCGCGACGGCGGGTAGCCAAGCTCCGCCAGTTGTTCGCCGAGGGAGCGCGTGAGGGGAATGTCGCGAGTTTGCCCGTCCGGAAGGGAGAGCGTGTGCACGACGGTGCCACCGGTCGGCCGCCACTCCGAGTCAGGTACTGCGCCCACGTCCCAGATGAGGGCCCCGTTGGCGTGAACCACCAGGAAACACGGCACGGCGAGCTCGGAGGTCTCGACTTCCTCGCGCTTGAGTTCGTACCGTGCCGTATCGGCAACGTGGATCGCGCCGCAGTCGAGCACGTACAGCCGCAGCAGTCGGGGCACCTTCGCGGTGGCTGGGGACGCGCCAGCGCCGGCTGCCCATGGAACGAGCAGGACCAGCAGCGCCGCTACGACGCGGTGCGGGACTCTGTGCATGCGTCTGCCCCCCTCGCCCCATTTTCAACATCGTAACGCGGCCCGTTCAAGCGGGCTAACGGGAGCGCACTCCCGAGGCGTCAGTGACGCGGTTTGGCTGACCGAGTAGTGGCCGGCCGTCCTGCTCCGACGGCGCCTCTGCGCCCCGCGCGGCGTTGCAGGGATCCGCGCGTATCGGCCGTGATGCGAGGCGGCTCGGGCCTGCTGTTGGCCGGGACGAGCGCTGCCCGCCCGCTCACCCACTCAAGCGCCCGACAGGCGCGCAGCGAAACGCCGCGCTCAGCGCGGCCGGGACGTGAACGCGAAGATCGCCGTCGCGAAGCGCCGCGGGAGGAACCGCACCGACTCGACCAGCAGCCAGTTCACGCGCCCCGGTATCACGAGGCGCTTCCCCGCGAGGAGTCCCTGGTAGCCCGCGCGCGCGACGGCCGCGGGACGCGCGATCGGCACGAGGCCGCCGAGGATGCGGAGCGGGTGGCGCATTCCTGAGCGGGCGTGGAACCCGGTCTGCGTCGGACCCGGGCAGAGCGCGGTGACCGTGACGCCCGAGCCCGCGAGCTCCTCGGCGAGCGCCTCGGAATAGCTCAGCACGTACGCCTTGCTCGCGTAGTAGACGGCCCGGTAGGGCCCGGCCTGGAACGATCCCGTCGAGGCGACGTTGAGGATGCGCCCGGAGCCGCGCGCGAGGAACTCGGGAACCAGGCGCTTCGTGAGCCGTGTCAGCGTCACGATGTTGAGGTCGATGAGCGCGAGCTCCGCCTCGAGCGGCGTGTCCTGGTGGAGCCCGTAGAGACCGACGCCGGCGTTGTTGATGAGCAGGTCCGGCACGATCGCGCGGGCCGCGAGACGGGCGATGAGGTCGTTGGCGGCCTCGCGGCGGGCGAGGTCCAAGGGCACGCAGAGCACCTCGACCGAATGGAGCCTCGTCAGCGTACGCGCGAGCGTCGCGAGGAGATCGGCGCTGCGCGCGACCAGGACCAGGTGGTAGCCGTCGGCGGCGGCGAGCGCCGCCAACTCGGCGCCGATGCCGCCGGAGGCGCCCGTGATGAGCGCCCAGCGAGGGATCGGGGCGCCCGCGGTCATGGGCGGGCGCCCGCCCCGCCTACAGCGCGTTAATCCAGAGGGTCGCGGCCTTCGCCATGCGCGGGTCGGCTTGCGCTGCCTTGAACGCCGCGATCGCCGCGTCCTTGTTGCCGAGCTTCGCGTTCGCGATGCCGAGCATCATGTTCGCATCGTCCGGGCGCTTGACCTTGCCGACGCGCTCGGGCGTGAGTCCACGGGCAATCGAATCGATCGCCTTCTGGTTGTCGCCCAACCCCAGGTACACGAGCCCGGCCTTGACGTCGGCCTCGCCGCTCTTGCCGGCCTGCGCTTCCTTGTCGAGCGCGGCGATCTGCCGCTTGTCCTCGGCCGCCTGCTGCTTGGCCTGCGCGAGCAGCCGGCTCGGCCGGTCGGAGGCGGCGATGAGCGTGACGGCCTTCAACTCGATGCCGCGGTTGAGCACCGTCAGCGCCTCGGTCGGGGAGCCGGCATCGAGCGCCTCCTCGGCGAACTCGACGAACTCCGACTCGCGCGACTGGAACTGCTTCCAGAACTCGAAGCGCCAGATGTTGAGCTTGGCGTGCGAGTCGATCTTCTGCTCTTCGTAGATCTGCAGGAGGTCGTAGACGTAGTCGTGCTTCATGAAGCGCCTGACCAGCTCTTCCATGATCGCCTGGCGCTTGGTGTTGTCCTTCAGCTCGTAGTAGCAGGCATTCTGCTGGCGTAGCTCCGGCTCCGTCGCCTCGCGTCCGGCGACCGCCTTCTCGAGCGCGACGATGCCGTGCGTGCAGTCGTGCTGCATGAGGTAGAGCTGCCACAGCAGCGTGTCCGCTTCCGGGCCGCCGCCGTACTGCTGCCACTTCTGCGTGTACTCGATCGACTTCGCGTAGTCCTTCTGCTGGGTCGACCACTGCGCCAGCGTCTGGTAGGCCTTGCCGCGCTCTTCCTGCGGGAAGCTCTCGAGCGCGAGCAGCTGCTCCTCGGTCGCGACGTAGTTCGGCAGGTCCTTCAGCCGGCCGTAGCCGTTGCGCAGGTACAGCAGCACCTGCACCTTGTCGTAGTCGGTGACCGCGACTTCGAGGGCTTGCTTCGACAGGGCGACGCCCTGCTCGGCATCGCCCTTGTTCAGGGCCTCGCCCGCGGGCTTGAGCTTTTCGCGCACCTTCGGGCTGAGCTCGGGCTTCTTCTCTTCCTTCTTCTCGGCCGCGAGGGCCGGCGCCGTCACGAGCGCCGTCGCCGTCAAGCCGAGGCACGCGCCCAGCAGCACCGCGCCTACGCGCGACCCGAATCCCGCCTGCGATTTACCCATGACCCACCTCGAAGTTCGTCCAGTTTTTTATGCGTTCAGGTCGCGCTCAGCCACACCTTCGCGGCGCCCGCCATGCGCGGGTCGGCCTTCGCGGCCGTAAACGCCTTGGTGGCTTCCGCGTTCTTCTTGAGCTTCAGGTACGCGATGCCGAGCACCATGCTGGCATCGTCCGGGCGCTTCAGGCGCGCCGAGCGCTCGGCCTGAAGACCCCGCTGGATCGCCTCGACCGCCTTGTCGTACTGGGCGGTGCCGAAGTAGCGGTAGCCGAGCTTGACGTCGGTGTCGCCGTTCTTGCCGGCACGCGCCTCGGCGTCGAGCTGGTCGATCGTCTTCTTGTCATCGGCCGCGCGGGTCTTGGCCTGCTCGAGGAGCGCAGTCGCCTTCTTGTCGCCGGCCTTGATGATCTTCTTGGCGAAGCCCTTCTCGAGGATGCGCTGCGCCTCGGCGGTGGTGCCGACGTCGAGCGCGTAGTCCGCGAGCTTGGTGTAGTCGGTGTCCTCCACGAGGTACTCGTGGTCGAACCCGAAGCGCAGGAGCTCCTGCAGCGCCATCGCATCCGTCTTCGGGTCCGCGCCCTGGTAGATGTTGAGGATCTGCAGGTAGTAGTCCTTCTTCGGGAAGCGCTTCAGGAGTTCCTCGTTGACGGCGAGGCGCTTCGTCGTGTTCTTGTCCTTGTTGGCGCAGAAGCTCTGCGCCTTCAGCTGCTCCTCGTCGGCCTGCTTGCCACCGGCGAGCGCCTTGTCGAGCGCGCTCATGCCGTTGGGGCAGTCCTTCTGCGCCGAGTAGAAGTTCGAGAGGAGCGCCCAGTCGGCCGGCGAGCCGCCCGTGACCTTCATGTACTCCTTCGTCATCGCGATCGCCTTGTCGATCTTGTTGACGCGCGGGTAGATCGTCGCGAGCGCCTTCTGCGTCGAAAGCTTGGTCGCGGCCGGCACCCCTTCCATCGCGATGAGGGATTCACCCGCCTCGATGGCCTCGGGCCAGTTCTGTGCGCCGGCGGCGGCGCCCCAGACGAGCGTCAGGCACACCTGCTTCTCGTAGGCGGACTTCGCGGCGGCGAGCGCCTCCTTGCCGTACTTCAGCGCCGAGGTGTAGTCGCGCTTCGCGTACGCTTCCTTCGCCGGGTTGTACTTGTCGATGACCGCCTGCGACACGGTCTGCCCTTCGGCATGCGCCCGCGGCGCAACCGCGAGGACCGCCACCGCGAGCGCACCCACCAGCAACACCCCGCCGAGGACGCCCCGGAAGGAAGGACCCATCGTTCCAACGCGCATGCTCATCGTGTACCTCAATAGCTCCAAACTGGTTGACGCTGTCGGGTGGCCGCAAGTTCCCGCCGCTACACCCTCAAAAAAAATGGGCCGACACCGAGTCAGCCCATGGTTATCTGGCATGTCCCGGGCGGTGGTCGCGCCCGCGCTGCCGGCTCAAAGACCCCCGTTCTCGTCGGCGACGAACCCGATCTTCTTCAGGCCCCCGCGCTGCACGGCAAAGAGGACCGCGGCGGCGTTGTCGTACTTCGCCCGGCGGTCGACCGACACGTGGATGTCCGGCTGCGGATCCTTCTTCGCGGCATCGGCGATGTAGGAGCGCAGGTCGAGGGCCGACGTCGGCGTACCGTTCCAGGAGACCGTGCCGTCGTACTTCACGTCGATCGCAACCGTTTCCGGCAGCACCAGCGGCGGCGGGTCGTTGGTCTGGCGCGGCAGGTCGATCTTCACCGCGTGCGTCATCACGGGGAGCGTGATGATGAAGATGATGATCATCACCAGCATGATGTCGACGAGCGGCACCACGTTGATCGTGGTGTTGTACTCGGACTCATCGCCGCCTACTGACATTCCCATCGTGTCTGCTCCGGATCGTTCGAGTGATCAGTCGATGTGCGGGGGCTCGGCGATGAACGCTACCTTGAGCAGGTAGGACCGCTGCAGCACCGTCAGCACCTCGCCGACGTACTGGTACTTCACGCGCTTGTCGGCGCGGATATGGACTTCGGGCTGGGGCACCTTGACCGCCTCGACCAGCGAGAACTGCTGCAGCTTCTCCATCGTGACCGGGTTGTCGTTCCAGTACACGTTGCCGTCGAAGGTCACCGAGAGGTTGATGTTCTCGGGTTTGGTCTCGGTCGGCTGGTTGAAGTTGGTCGGCAGGTTCACCTTCACCGCGTGCGTCGCGACCGGCACCGTGATGATGAAGATGATGAGGAGCACGAGCATGATGTCGACCAACGGGACGACGTTGATCTCGGAGTTGTAATCGTCCGCATTGACCGGTCCGCCGCCTGCCATAACTCGTGCTCCCTACGTAGCCGTCTGACCGATTACTTCTTGATCGCAGCCGCGGGCGGCGCGCCGGCAGCCGGCTTCATCGCGACGCGAGCGCCCGACAGGAGCGCCTGGTGCAGATCGTGCGCGAAGTAGTTGACGCGCTCGATGATGAACTTGTTGCGGCGCATCAGCCAGTTGAAGCCGAGCACCGCCGGCACCGCGACCGCGAGGCCGAGCGCCGTCATGATCAGCGCCTCACCGACCGGACCTGCGACCTTGTCGATCGAGGCCTGGCCCGAGATGCCGATGGCAGTTAGCGCGTGGTAAATGCCCCACACCGTGCCGAAGAGGCCGACGAACGGGGCCGTGGAGCCGACCGAGGCGAGCACCGACATGCCGCTTGAGAGGTCGCTCGTGATGAGGTCCACGCGACGCTGCAGGTGGCTCGAGATCCAGTCGTGCAGGTCGATGTTCTCGGTCAGGCGGCCCTTGTTGCGCTCGTGGTGCTCCAACGAGGAGATGCCGTCGGAGGCCAAGCCGCGGAACGCGTTGTCATCGCCGCCCTTCAGGCGCGACAGGCCGTCCTGCAGGTTCGAGGCCGCCCAGAAGTCCTTCTCGGATGACAGGGCGAACTTCTTGAGTGCGCGCTGGTCGAGGGCCTTCGTGATGATCACGTACCACGAGAACAGCGACATGAAGATGAGGATCGTGAGCACCGTACGGGACACCGCGTCGCCGTTCTGGACGAACGAGACGATGCCATACGGATTGTCAGTTGCGGCAGCTGCGTCAGCCATGATCAAAGCCCTCTGCGTAGTGAATTCGGGTCTACGATTCTATTTGGAGTCAATAATTTAGAGACGAATCATGAGGTCAAGCGCCAGGTGTACTTCATGCGCTGCCAGGAACCGACCGCTTCGTTGCCGACCTTCTGCGGCTCGAAACGACCCTGCGAGGTCACGCACTTGACCGTGGCCTCGTCGAGACGCTGGATGCCGCTCGAGGTTTCCACCTTCGACTCGGTGACGCGGCCGTTCGAGCCTACGTAGATGAGCACCACCACCGAGCCTTCTTCGCTCAGGCGCCGGGACGCCGACGGGTAGTAACCGCTGCAGGCGTCGCCTAAGTTCAAGCCCTTGGCAAGCTTGGCCGGCACGATCGCGGGCGGCTGGGGCTTGGCGACCGGCACGGGATCGGCCTTCGGTATGTTGATCGCGGCGACGACCTGAGGCCCCTGCACGACCGGGATGTCGATCGAGGGTGCCTGGATCGGTGGCGGCTTGAAATCCGGGGGTGGAGGCGGCGGCTCCTTCGGCGGCGGCTCCTCTTCATGCTTGATGAGCTGCGCATCGAGCATGTCGCGCAGCTGAGGGACCACCTTGATCGCGGTAGCCGCGATCAGCCCGAGAGCCAGCACGACGTGCAGACCAATCACGCAGGTCAGCACGATAGAGCGGCGTCGAAGAGCAGCAGCGCTTGGCATGTCGCAGGGAGCCCCTATCTCCCGAACCCTATGTCAGATCACCGTAGCGGAGGCGCGGGTAGCGCCTTCTCACGCGGACCAAATCGACCGACCGGAGCCGGGTATTTGACAGATGTCCGCGGAATAGCAATCGCGCGCGCTCGCGCGCCTTCTTCCCCGCCGACGCGAGCCGACGATAACGCCTGACGCGCGGGTCTGCAAGCCTGAACGCGCCCGCTGCATGCATCGCAGCATCGGCTTCAGGAGTTTTTCGCAAGACCCCGGTTGTCAAGTCCCGTCATTGCCGAAATCACCCGTCCCGGCCGCGCACTATCAGGGCCGTTCAACGCCGTGCCGCACTGCGACGGTGCGCCGCTTTGCGGACCGGCGGCCGCGGCGCGAGGACCTTGTCGAGGGGATCGGTGACGGCGCCCGTCGAGGCGCTCGTGACTTCACGGACGTACTTCGCCAGCACGCCGCGCACCGCATACGGTGGCTTCGGGCGCCACGCGAGCCGCCGGCGCTTCAATACAGCGGCACTCAGCGCGACGCTCAGGCTGCGCTTTTCCGCATCGATCGTTAGCTGGTCGCCGTTTCGGATGAGCGCGAGCGGCCCGCCGACGCCGGCCTCCGGCGCCACGTGGCCTACGACGAAGCCGTGGCTGCCGCCGGAGAAGCGCCCGTCGGTGATGAGCGCGACCTTGTCGCCGAGCCCCTTGCCCATGATCGCGGCCGTCGGGCTCAGCATCTCGCGCATGCCAGGTCCCCCTTTCGGGCCCTCGTAGCGGATGACCACGACGTCGCCGGCGCGCACGGTCCCGTCCAGGATCGCCTGCAGGCTCTCCTCCTCCGAATCAAATACGCGCGCGGGACCTGAGAACCTGAGGCCCTCCTTGCCCGTGATCTTGGCGACCGCCCCCTCGGGGGCGAGGTTGCCGTAGAGGATCACGAGGTGGCTCGTCGCCTTGATGGGGTTCTGGAATCCCCGCACGACGTCCTGCCCTTCCGGGTAGGGCCTGACCGCCTTGAGGCTTTCCTTCAGCGTCTCGCCGCTCGCCGTCAGGCACTCCCCGTGCAGCAGGCCCTCCTCGAGGAGCGCCTTCATGAGCGGGCGGATGCCGCCGATCGCGATGAGCTCGCTCATGAGGTACTTGCCGCTCGGCTTCAAGTCCGCGAGGAGCGGCACGCGCTTGCCGACGCGCGTGAAGTCATCGAGCTTGAGCGTGACCGCCGCCGCGTGCGCGATCGCGAGGAGGTGCAGCACCGCGTTGGTGGAGCCGCCGAGCGCGATCACCGTCGTGATCGCGTTATCGAACGCCTGCTTCGTCAGGATCATCGAGGGGCGGATGCCGGCCTTCACGAGCCTGACGACCGCCTCCCCCGCCCGCACGCAGTCATCGAGCTTCGTTTGCCCGACTGCCTCCTGCGCGGAACTGTTCGGCAGGCTCATGCCGAGCGCCTCGATGGCCGAGGCCATCGTGTTGGCTGTGTACATGCCGCCGCAGCTGCCGGCGCCCGGAATCGCCGTGCACTCGACCTCCTTCAGGCGCGCATCGCTCACCGTCCCCGCGGCATGTCCGCCGACCGCCTCGAACACCGAGACGATGTCGCGCCGTTGCGCCCCCGGGCGAATGGTGCCGCCGTAGACGAACACGGCGGGCCGGTCGAGCCTCGCGAGCGCGATCATGCAGCCCGGCATGTTCTTGTCGCAGCCGCCGATCGTCACGAGCCCGTCGAACCCCTGCGCCCCGGCGACCGTTTCGATGGAGTCGGCGATGACCTCGCGCGAGACGAGCGAGTAGCGCATCCCCGGCGAGCCCATCGAGATGCCGTCCGACACCGTAATCGTATTGAAGATGCGGCTCTTGCCGCCGGCGCGATCGGCGCCGCCGGCCGCCGCGAGCGCGAGGCCGTCGAGGTGCACGTTGCACGGGGTGATGTTCGACCAGGTCGAGGCGATGCCGATCGAGGGCTTCTGGAAGTCCTCATCGACGTAGCCGACCGCCCGCAGCATCGCGCGGCTCGCGGACTGCTTGATGCCGTCGAAGACCAGGCGGGAATGCTCTCGGGCGTCGTACGGGGGCTTCTTGCGCGGCATGGGCTCGATCTGCGTGGGGCGGCACCTGCCGCGGCGCCATTGTGACGGGCGCGCTCGCGCTCGGCCACCCCGGCCTCAGGAGCCGGTGTCGACGAAGCGCCGCTCGCGCACCGAGATGATCGTGACGCCGACGAGCGTCAGGAGGCCGCCGACAAGGATCCGCGCGCTCAACGGATCGCCGTAGAGGAGCACGCCGAAGGTGACGCCGAACACGGGCGAGAGCGTCGTCAGCGGCGAGAGGCTCGTCACGGGATGGCGGCGCACGAGCCAGTAGTAGCCGGTGTGGGCGACGAGGCTCGAGACGAGCGCGGTGAAGAGCACCGCGCCCCAGTCGCGGATCGACGCCGTCGCGACCGCCGCGCGCTGCCCGTCCTCAAGCCAGGCCGTCAGGAGCCAAAGCACCGGCAGGCCGCTCACCGCGAACCACGCCTGCAGCTCGAAGGGCTTCAGTTCGCTCCCGAGGCGCTTGACGGCGACGAGCCCGAAGGAGCCGATGAGCGCCGAGGCGACGACGAGCGCAAGCCCGGTGCGCGCGGCGTACACGCTCGGCTGGAACGCGATGATCGCGACACCGGCGAAGGCGAGCGCGATGCCGAGGCCGCGCCGCCAGTGCACGATCTCGCCGAGGAAGAGCACCGACAGGAGCGTCGTGAACGGCACGCCGAGCTGCTGGGCGATCGCGACGGAGCCGATGTCCGGTGCCGCACGGATGCCCATGAAGAGCACCGCGTACTGCAGGCCGCCCGACAGCACCGCCGCGACCATGAGCCGCTGCATGCGCCCCGCGTGCCAGCGGAGGAACGGCAGGAGCACGAGGCCGAGCACCGAGAACCTGAGCGCCGTGAAGAAGACCGGCGGGAAGTGGCTGACCCCGATCTTGCTCGCGATGAGGTTGAGGCCCCAGATCAGGTTGATGAAGACGAGGAACGCGAAGTCCCTGGGCGGCAGGTGCGTCATCGCTCCCTCACGCGCCGTAGCGCGCGACGAGGAACCCCGCGAGCGCCCGCACCGACTGCGCCTCCGCCCCGACCGGCCGCCCCGGCCGGTCGCGGCCGTTCCACGCGTACAGGTCGACGTGCACCCACGGCGTCGTCTCGGCGATGAAGCGCCGCAGGAAGAGCGCGGCGACGATGGAGCCTGCGAACGGCGAGCTCGAGGAGTTCGCAAGATCCGCGACCTTCGAGGCGAAGTCCTCCTCGTAGGGCGTGTAGAGCGGCATGTGCCAGAGCGGGTCGGCCGCGCGCCTGGCGCTCGTGAGCACCTCGGCGGCGAGCGCATCGGAGCTCGCGTAGAGCGCGGGGAGTTCGGGGCCGAGCGCCGTGCGCGCCGCTCCCGTCAGGGTTGCCAGGTCAATGACGAGGTCGGGCTTCTCCTCATCGGCGAGGGTCAGCGCATCGGCGAGCACGAGGCGCCCCTCGGCGTCGGTGTTGGTCACCTCGACCGTGAGCCCCTTGCGCGTCGCGAGCACATCGCCCGGCCGGTAGGCGTTCGCGCTGACGCTGTTCTCGACCGCGGGCACGAGGAGCCGGAGGCGAACTTTCAGCCCCGCGTCCATGACGATCTGCGCGAGCGCGAGCGCGCAGGCCGCCCCGCCCATGTCCTTCTTCATGAGCAGCATGCCGCTCGAGGGCTTCAAGTCGAGGCCGCCCGTGTCGAAGCAGACCCCCTTGCCGATCAGCGTCACGCGCGGGCCGGTCGACCCCCAGCGTAGGTCGACGAGGCGCGGCGCCGCCGCCGCCGCACGCCCGACCGCGTGGATCGCGGGGTAGCCCTCGGCGATCAGCGCATCGCCCACCACCTCGCGGCAGCTCGCCCCGTAGCGCGCGGCGACAGCGGCGATCGCCGCGCTCAATTCAACCGGTCCCAGGTCCCCGGCGGGCGTGTTGATGAGGTCGCGCGCGAGCGCGTCGGCCGCGGCGAGGCGGCGGACCTCGGCGGCATCCGCGTTCGCGGGCATGACGAGCGTTGCAAGTTCCGCCGGCAGTGGCGTCCGGTAGCGGTCGAACCGATAGCGACCGATCGCCCAGCCGAGCGCGGCGGCGGTCGCACCGGCGGGGCTGAGCGTATCGCCCAGCCGGTAGGTCCCGAGCGGCAGCCGCTCGGGCGCGCCCTGCAGGAGCGCTGGCGTGAGGTCCTCGCGCGTCGCGCGGCCGAGGCCGAGCACGGCGCCCACGACATCGCCGTCCGGGCCCGGCAGCAACAGCACCCGCCCCCGCTCGCCCCGAAAACCGTTCTGCCGGGTCCAGGCCCCGAAGGTCGCGCGGAGGGCGGGTGCGAGGCGTTCGGTCCAGCCGTCAGACTCCGTTTCGGCGACGAGCCAGAGGGGCCGGCTGCCGGAATCGGGGGACGGGCTCGGGTCGTTCATCGGTCGGATCCACTACCGGCGGCGAGGGCCAAGGATAGCGTGCCCCACGGCACAGGGGCCCGCGGACTATGGTGCGCTGCATTGACAAGTTCGGCGCCGCTGTGCTGACATCGGTACGACTCCGGCGATTTGAGCAGCATGGACAGGATTCTGACCCGCTTGGACGATCTGGACGCCCCGCGCGATGCGACGGGCGCGCTCCTCCTTACCGGGCTCCTTCTTCGCACAACGAGGTGCGGGATCCACGGCTGACGCAAGGTCACCACGAACAACAGGAACCCCGCACCGGCACCGCCCGAGGCGGGGTTTTCTTTTGGCTCTTCCCTTCTGATTCGGAGATTCAACATGCGGATTTTCTCAGGCAAGGACGTGGATGCGAAGGCGCTTCGAGGCGCGACGATCGCGATCCTCGGCTATGGCAGCCAGGGACGCGCGCACGCGCTCAACCTCAAGGATTCCGGCCACAAGGTCGTCGTGGGCTTACGGCGCGGCGGCGCGAGCTGGCAGAAGGCGAAGAAGGACGGCCTCGCGGTCGCCGAGCCCGCCGATGCGGTCAAAGGCGCCGCCCTTGTTGCGCTCCTGACCCCTGACCTGACGCAGGCGGCGCTCTACCGCGCGATCAAGGCGAACCTCGCCAAGGGCGCGACGCTCCTCTTCGCGCACGGCTTCAACATCCACTTCCGCACGATCAAGCCGCGCAAGGACCTGGACGTCGTGCTGATCGCGCCGAAAGGCCCGGGCGACCTGGTAAGGCGCCAGTTCCAGCAGGGCCGCGGCGTGCCCTGCCTCATCGCGGTCGCGCAGAACGGCGTCGGCAACCCGAAGAAGAAGGCCAAGTCCCAGGCGCTCGCCTACGCGCACGGCATCGGCGGTACCCGCGGCGGCGTCCTCGAGACCACGTTCGAGGAGGAGACCGTCACCGATCTCTTCGGCGAGCAGGTGGTCCTCTGCGGCGGCGCGACCGAGCTCGTCGTGAAGGGCTTCGAGGTACTGGTGGAGGCCGGCTACAAGCCCGAGGCCGCGTACTACGAGTGCCTGCACGAGCTCAAGCTCATCGTCGACCTCCTGCAGGAAGGCGGGCTCGCAAAGATGCACCAGTTCATCTCCGAGACCGCCAAGTACGGCGACCTCACCCGCGGCCCCCGCATCGTCACGCGCCGGACCAAGGCCGAGATGCGCCGGATCCTGAAGGAGATCCAGAACGGCAAGTTCGCGCGCCAGTGGATCCGCGAGACGAAGAGCGGCAAGAAGAAGTACACGAAGCTCCTCAACAAGGACTTGAAGCACCCGATCGAGAAGGTCGGCCGCGCGCTGCGCGCCCGCATGCCCTGGCTGGAACAGGGCCGCTGATCGCCACCGAAGGCTAAGTCCCATGGCACCGAACGATCCAAACCGCGTCATCATCTTCGACACGACGCTGCGCGATGGCGAGCAGTCGCCCGGCTGCAGCATGACCCCCCCTGAGAAGCTCAGGGTCGCGAAGGCGCTTGCGGATCTCGGAGTCGATGTCATCGAGGCCGGCTTCCCGGCGGCCTCGAAGGGCGACTGGGAGTCGGTGCAGACGATCGCCCGCGAGGTGACGGGACCTGTGATCTGCGGGCTCGCGCGCTGCAACCGCGATGACATCGAGAAGGCATTCGGGGCGATCAAGGACGCCCCGCGCCACCGGATCCACCTCTTCCTGGCGACCAGCGCGATCCATCGCGAGCACAAGCTCAACATGGCCAAGGAAGAAATCCTGAAGAGCGCCGTCGAGTGCGTCAGGTTCGCGAAGTCCCTCGCCGATGACATCGAGTTCTCGCCCGAGGACGCCTCGCGCACCGAGCTTGAGTTCCTCGCGCAGGTGGTCGAGGCGGCGATCGATGCGGGGGCGACGACGATCAACGTGCCGGACACCGTCGGCTACACGACACCGCAGGAGTTCGCGGAGGTGTTCGGGTACCTGAAGCGCCACGTCAGGGGCATCGAGCGGGCGGTCCTGTCGGTGCATTGCCACAACGACCTCGGCATGGCCGTCGCCAACAGCCTCTCGGCCGCCGTCGCCGGCGCCCGCCAGATCGAGTGCACGATCAACGGCATCGGCGAGCGGGCCGGCAACTGCTCGCTCGAGGAAGTCGTGATGGCGCTGGCGACGCGTGCCTCCTTCTACGGCCTTTCGACCGGCATCCACACGACGCGGCTCTACCCGACCTCGCGGCTGGTCTCGACGATCACCGGCATGCCGGTACCGAGAAACAAGGCCGTGGTCGGTGAGAACGCGTTCGCGCACGAGTCCGGCATCCACCAGCACGGCATGCTGAAGCACCACTCGACCTACGAGATCATGCGCCCGCAGGACGTCGGTCTCAGCCGCACGCACCTCGTGCTCGGCAAGCACTCGGGCCGCCATGCGCTGCGGGAGCGGATCCGCGAGTTGGGCTTTGAACTCCCCGAGAGCGAGCTCGCGCGCGTGTTCGAGGAGTTCAAGACGCTCGCCGACAAGAAGAAGGAGCTCTTCGACGGCGACATCGAGGCGCTGGTGCTGCGTGCGGGCGAGGATGGCTTCGGTCCCTGGACGATCACGCAGCTCGCGACGACCGCGATCTCGGGTGCGCCGGCCTCGGCGGTCGTCAGGGTCACCCATAGCGACGGCCGCTCGATCGAGAAAGGCGCGACCGGCGACGGGCCGATCGACGCGGCGTTCAAGGCAATCGAGGCGGCGACCGGAACCGCCGTCAAGCTCAACAAGTTCGAGGTCCGCAGCGTCACCGAGGGCGAGGACGCCCAGGGCGAGGCGATCGTCTACGTCGAGCACAACGAGCGTAGCTACCGGGGCTCGAGCATCAGCACCAACATCATCGAGTCGAGTGCGCGGGCGTATCTCGAGGTCATCAACCGCATCGAGTCGAGCAGGAACAGCACCCGACCCACCCACGCGCAGCTCTCGGACGAGAAGCTGAGCGAGGCGAACGCGTGAGCGCGCTCACGCTCTTCGAGAAGCTGTGGCGCGCCCACGAGGTGGTCGCGGAGACGCCCGAGACGCCCGCGGTCCTCTACATCGACCTGCACCTCATCCACGAGGTCACCTCCCCGCAGGCGTTCTCGATGCTCCGGAGCCGCGGCATCGGCGTCAGGCGCCGCGAGCGCACGTTCGCGACCATGGACCACTCGACGCCGACCGACCGGGCGCAGCTCTTCGGTGCGGTGCCGATCCGCATGGAGAGCGCCGCCCACCAGATCCACGAGCTCGAGCGCAATTGCGCCGACTTCCAGGTCGAGCTCCTAGGTCTCAAGCACGCGCGCCGCGGCATCGTGCACATCATCGGCCCCGAGCTTGGTCTCACGCAGCCGGGGAAGACCATCGTCTGCGGCGACAGCCACACGAGCACCCACGGCGCCTTCGGCGCGCTCGCCTTCGGCATCGGCACCACCGAGGTCGGCCACGTGCTCGCGACGCAGTGCCTGTTGCAGCGAAAGCCGAAGACCCTCGGCGTCGAGGTCGAGGGGCCCCTGCCGGCCGGCGTCACCGCCAAGGACCTGGTGCTTGCGATCATCCACACGCTTGGCGTCGGCGGTGGCACGGGGCACGTGCTCGAGTACCTCGGACCCACGATCCGCGCGCTCTCGATGGACGAGCGCATGACGGTGTGCAACATGTCGATCGAGGCCGGCGCGAAGGCGGGCCTCATCGCACCCGATGAGACGACCTACGAGTTCCTGCAGGGCCGCGAGCGAGCGCCGTCGGGGGCGGCGCTCGAGCGGGCGCTCGAGTCGTGGCGGCAATTGCCGACCGATGCGGGCGCGCGCTTCGACCGGACGCTCTCGATCGATGCCTCGCGGCTCGCGCCGATGATCACCTACGGCACGAACCCCGGCATGTCGGTCGCGGTCACGGGCACCGTGCCCGTCAGGCTCGACGATCGCGTCCACACGAAGGCGCTCGAGTACATGGGACTCACGGCCGGCCAGCCGATCCTGGGCCAGCCCATCGAGTACGCGTTCCTCGGCAGCTGCACCAACGGGCGGCTCTCGGACCTGCGCGCGGCGGCGGGGCTGCTGAAGGGCCGCAAGGTCGCCAGGGGCGTCACGTTCCTCGTCGTGCCGGGCTCGCAGGAGATCAAGCGCGAGGCCGAGGCCGAGGGACTCGACCGGGTGTTCATCGAGGCGGGCGCCGACTGGCGCGAGTCGGGCTGCTCGATGTGCCTCGGCATGAACGGCGACCTCGTCACCAAGGGCGCCTACTGTGTCAGCACCAGCAACCGGAACTTCGAGGGGCGCCAGGGCGTCGGCGCCCGCACGCTCCTCGCAAGCCCCATCACCGCGACGGCGAGCGCGATCGCGGGACGGATCGCCGATCCCCGCGAGCTCATGAACTGAAGGGCGACCGCATGGAACCGATCCGCACCATCCGCTCGCGCACCGTCGTCATGGCGCGCACCAACATCGACACCGACCAGATCATGCCGGCGCGATTCCTGCGGACCACGACGCGCGAGGGACTCGGTCAGCACCTCTTCGCCGACTGGCGCTACGACGCCCTGGGCAACCCGATCGCCGACTTCGTGCTCAACACCCCTGAGGCCGCCGGCTGCCAGGTGCTCGTGGCCGGGCACAATTTCGCCTGCGGCTCCTCGCGCGAGCACGCGCCGTGGGGGCTCTACGACTACGGCTTTCGCGCCGTCATCAGCACCGAGATCGCGGACATCTTCCGCAGCAACTCGCTGAAGAACGGGCTGCTGCCGATCATCGTCGACGAGGCCACCCACGCCGCGCTCATCGCTGCCCCGGGCACCGAGGTCACGATCGACCTCGAGCGCTCGACGCTCGACATCCCTGGAGTCGGCGCGGTCGCATTCGTCATCGAGGCGTTCGCGCGCTATTGCCTGCTGAACGGCGTCGATGAGACGGGCTACCTCCTCGCGCAGTCGCGCGCCATCGACGCCTACGAGCAGCGGGCGTTCGCGTGAAGGCGCACATCGCGCTGCTGCCGGGCGACGGGATAGGACCCGAGGTCACGACCGAGGCGGTCGAGTGCCTGAAGGTCATCGCCAGCCGCTTCGGCCACGAGTGGCGGCTCGAGGAGGCGATCGTCGGCGCCGCCGCGATCGATGCGACCGGGATGCCGCTCCCCCCCGCGACGCTCGCCCTCGCGAAGACCGCCGATGCGATCCTCTTCGGCGCGGTCGGCGCGCCGCGCTACTCCGACCCCGCGCACAAAGTAAGGCCCGAGCAGGGCATCCTGCAGCTTAGGCAGGAGCTCGGCCTCTACGCGAACCTGCGCCCGGTCGTGTGCTTCGAGGCGGTGCGCGACACCTCGCCGCTGAAGCCCGAGCTCCTCGAGGGGGTCGACATCCTCGTGATCCGCGAGCTCACCGGCGGCATCTACTTCGGCGAGAAGACCCGTACCGAGACGCGCGCGAGCGATCTTTGCGTCTACACGGTGCCGGAGGTCGAGAGGATCGCGCGCCTGGGCGCCCGCCTCGCCCGCGAGCGCCGCGGCAAGCTCACCTCCGTCGACAAGGCGAACGTGCTCGAGACCTCGCGCCTGTGGCGCAGCGTCGTCGTGCGCGTCATGAAGGAGGAGTTCCCCGACGTCCTCCTCGATCACATGTACGTGGATGCCGCCGCGATGCACCTCCTCAGGCGTCCGAGCGACTTCGACGTCCTCATCACCGAGAACATGTTCGGCGACATCCTGACCGACGAGGCCTCGATGCTGGCGGGGTCCTTGGGGCTGTGCGCCTCCGCCTCGATCGGCGCGAGCACGCGGGGCCTCTACGAGCCGATCCACGGCTCCGCTCCCGACATCGCCGGCAAAGGCATCGCGAACCCGTACGCGGCGATCCTGTCGGCCGCGATGCTGCTCAGGCACTCGCTCAGGCTCGAACGGGAAGCGAAGGCGCTCGAGGCGGCGGTCGTTGCAGCGCTCAGCGCGGGCGTCAGGACGGCAGACTTAAAGCCGCGCGGCGCGCCCGCCTCCACCCGCGACGCCGGCGACGCCGTCAGGGCCGCCCTCGCCCGCTAGCGTCGATCGACTCGCCTCAGCGAGCGGTCGCGGCGCGATCGAGACCGGCCTTCAAGTCGGCGACGAGGTCGGCCGGCGCCTCGATGCCGACGGAAAGCCTGAGCATGCTGTCGGTGATGCCCGCGTGGATGCGTGCCTCCGGCTCCATCGCCGCGTGCGTCATCGTCGCCGGGTGCGCGATGAGGCTCTCGACGCCGCCGAGCGACTCGGCGAGCGAGAAGAGCTTCAAGCCGTGCACGAGCGCCTTCACCGCCGGCAGGCCGCCCAGGACATCGAAGCTCACCATCGCGCCCGGCGAGCGCTGCTGGCGGCTCGCGAGCGCGTGGCCCGGGTGCGACGGCAGACCGGGGTAGTAGACCCGGGACACCGCCGGGTGCCCCGCGAGGAGCGCGACGACGGCCTGCGCGCCCGCCGCGTGCGCGCCGAGGCGCGCGTGCAGCGTCCGCAGCCCGCGCAGCGTCAGGAAGCTGTCGAACGGCGCGCCGGTGAGCCCAAGGCAGTTGGCCCACCAGGTGAGCTCGTCCTTCAGGCTCTCGGTCTTCGCAACGACCGCCCCGCCCACCACGTCGCTGTGGCCGTTCAGGTACTTCGTCGTCGAGTGCACGACGAGGTCGGCGCCTAAGCCGATCGGCTGCTGCCAGGCCGGCGAGAGGAACGTGTTGTCGACCGCGACGAGGGCACCCGCCGCCGAGGCGAGCGCGCTCGCGCGCTTCAGGTCCGTGATCCGCAGGAGCGGGTTCGAGGGCGACTCGAGCCAGACGAGCCGGGGCTTGTGCGCCAGCGCAGCGCCAAAGGCCGCATCGTCCGTCGGGTCGACGAAGGCGACCTCGAGGATGCCCTGGCGCTTCAGCGCGCTCAGGAGCCGGAACGTGCCGCCGTAGCAGTCAAAGGGCGCCACGACGAAATCCCCGGCCTTGCAGAGGTGCGTGACGAGCGTGACCGCCGCCATGCCGGTCGCGGTCACGACGGCGCCCGCCCCGCCTTCGAGGTCGGCGAGCGCGCCGCCGAGCGCATCGCGCGTCGGGTTGCCCGAGCGCGAGTAGTCGTACGCACCCTTCACGCCAAATTCGGCGAACGCGAAGTTCGAGCTCAGGTAGATCGGCGGGACGACGGCGCCGTGCTGGGTGTCCGTTTCAAGCGCCGCGCGAACGGTGCGGGTCGTCGGGTCGAGCGGTCGGGTCATCGGGCGGGGCCTTCAAGAAACGCGAGCAGGAGTGGCTGGAAGCGGACACCTTCCTTCAGGAACGCATCGTGTCCGTAAAGCGAATCGAGCACTGCAAGGCGACCGTGCGGCAGGCGCCGCACCAGCGCCTCGACGTCGGCGAGCGGCACCAATTGGTCCGCGCGGATCGCGATCGCGAGCGTCGGCACGAAGATCCGGGTCGCATCGACCGTGTACAGGTCGATCGACTCCGACAGGCACACGAACGCCTCCGGCACGTGCACGGCGACGTAGGCATCGCCGCGCGCGAACACGTAGTCCTCGACGGGGAGCCGGAAGCGCCCGTCATGCTCGCGCGGCGCCCCGGCGAAGCGCTCGGCGAACTCGGCCGGTGTCCGGTAGGTCGTCATCGCAAGCGCCCGCGCAAGCTTGAGCCCGCCGCTCGGGTCCCCGTTCGCGATGCCAAAGCGCACGATCTCGCGCTCGACCGCGCGCCACGCCGAGCTCAAGGGGTGCGCACGCTCGGCCGCCGAGACCACCGCGAGGCGCGCGACGCGGGTCGGGTGGGGCGCGCCCCCTTCCCCCCCCCCCCACCCCCCG
>JANXUT010000074.1 GCA_025356075.1 Pseudomonadota bacterium
TCCTCCTTTTCAGAGCATGTTGTCGGAGGGCTCCACCGTCTTGGTTTCCCGCCACGGTGCCTCCCAAGCTACGAGGTCTGAGTCTCTTAACCTCGGTCGGACTTGCACCGACTTGAAGACGTGTCCTTGACTGGACACGCCTACGCGCCAGCTTCCATCGAGCGCTCCGCGGCGGCTCCGCTCCTCGTGCTGCTCCACGGCTCCGGCAGCGATGGCCGCTCGATGCTGCGCGAATGGACCTCCCTCGCCGATTCGCAGGGCCTCGTGCTGGTTGCGCCGAACGCAACTTCGCTCGTCGGCTGGCGGATCCGCGAGGACGGCCCGGAATTCCTGCGGGACGTCGTCGAGGCGGTGGCCGCGCAGATCAATATCAACCGGCAGAGGGTCTACCTGTTCGGATTTTCGGCCGGCGCCGTGCATGCGCTGACCATCGGCGCGATCGAGTCGGAATATTTCGCGGCGCTCGCGATCTACGCCGGGTCCTGGCGCGACCGCGAGAGCTTCGTTGCGCTCAAGTTCGCGCGACGCCGGATCCCGGTGGGCCTGTTCATCGGCGATGTCGACCCGCTCTTCTCGATGCCCTCTGTGCTGTCGACCAAGGCTGCGTTCGAGAAGGCAGGCCACCTGGTCCTGCTGGAGGTATTGCCGCGACAGGGGCACATCTACGCGGCCGTGAGCGCGCGGGTCAACCGCGATGCGTGGGAATTCCTGCGCTCGGCAGAGCTCGCCGATGCGCCGGTGTATCGCGCCTACAAGTAACCGTGGTCGCGCGGCCCGGGAGCCGGCACCAGCCACGATGCGCCACTCGCCTCCGCCTCGAGGCGCAGCAGCGTCTGCTTCGCATTGAGGCCGCCGCCGAAGCCGGTCAGCGTCCGGTCGGACCCGATGACCCGATGGCATGGGACGACAATGGGCCAGGGATTGGCGCCGTTGGCCGCCCCGACCGCACGAAACGCAGTTGGCCTGCCGATCTTCCGGGCGAGGTCGCCGTAGGAGACGACGGTGCCGAACGGAATCTTTCGCAATTCATTCCAGACCGACCGCTGGAAGGGCGTGCCGGTCGGAGCGAGCTCAACCTCAAACTCGCGGCGCTCGCCACGGAAGTACTGCTCGAGCTGGCCGATCAGCCCGCGGAACGGCCCCATCGACTGCCGCCATGCAGGATCAATCGACCGGGGCCCGGTCCGTGATTCAAAATGAATCGCCACCAGACCCGCGGGGCTGGCAACCAGCAGCAACCGGCCCACCGGAGACGGGATCTCGCAGTAGCTCGTGGCGACGTCCACCGTCGGTAATCTCCGTGCGTGCGTTGCCTACAACGACTGCAGGAACAGGTCCTTGTGCGCGTGCGGCGGCGCGCGCCAATACTGCGGCGGCGCAGCGATCCGCGCGCCGAGCTCCGCGGCCGCGTGCCAGCCCCAGCGCGGATCGTAAAGCATGCCGCGCGCGAGGGCGATCATGTCGGCCTCCCCGCTCGCGAGGATCTGCTCAGCCTGCCGCGGTTCGGTGATGAGGCCAACGGCAATCGTCGTGACGCCCGTGCGGTCGCGGATCGTCCGGGCGAACGGCACCTGGTAGCCGGGCTTCAGCGGGATCTTCTGCGCGGGCGATGTCCCGCCCGAGGAGGCCGTCACCCAGTCTGCACCGAGCGCCTTGAGTTCCCGGCCGAGCGCCACGGTCTGCTCGATCTCCCAGCCCCCTTCCATCCAGTCGGAAGCCGACACGCGCACACCAACCGGCCGGTTGGCCGGAAAGACCGCGCGGACCGCCTCGAAGATCTCGAGCGGGAACCGCAGCCGGTTCTCGAGCGAGCCGCCGTAGCAATCGGTGCGCTGGTTCGCGAGTGGCGAGAGGAACTCGTGCAGCAGGTAGCCGTGCGCGGCGTGGACCTCGATCGCGTCGATGCCGAGGCGCGCGGCCCGGCGGGCCGCTGCCACGAATGCATTGCGAACTCGTGCGAGGCCAGCCTCGTCGAGCGCGCGCGGAGTCCGGTCGCTCGCCTTGAATGGCAGCGCCGAGGGAGCGTGGGGTGTCCACCCGTGCGCGTCGAGCGGCAGCTGGTCACCACCCTCCCACGGTACCCGGCAGGATGCCTTTCGCCCGGCGTGCGCCAGCTGGATGGCCACGGCGGCCTTCGAGTAGTGACGTATCGTGTCGATGACGGGCTTGAGCGCGGCTTCAGTCCGGTCGTCCCATAGCCCGAGGTCGGCCGGGGTGATCCGGCCTTCCGGCTCGACCGCAGTCGCCTCGAGACACAGGAGCGCTGCGCCCGAGCAGGCGAGCGTACCCAGATGCATCGTATGCCACGCGGTCGCCGCGCCATCATCGGCGGAGTACTGGCACATCGGGGAAACCGTGAAGCGATTGGTGAGTGCCACGCCTCGCAGCTTGATGGGTGCGAAGAGGGCGCTCATGGCGCGAAGCCCATCGTTCGTTGCCTGTAGGCCATCGTGCCTCGCCTCGAGTTGTTCAAAGGATGGTCGTCCTGTTCCGGGCGCGGGTCGTTTCGGATGAATTCACCGTCGCCCGCGCCGAAATCACGGCATCACCTCGGCGTCATGGCGGCGTGCCGCCTGGTGCGACGGCGCGCCCGACTTTAGCATCCGGGTTGTGGTGCCCGCACGCTGGCCGCCGCTGTGCGCGCTGGCTTCACATTTCTTGGCGCCGGCGAGGCGGTGCTGCGCGGGGCCGCTGCCTGCGCGATCAAGTATCATTACGGCTGAAATTGTCGCCGCCGCTCCGGCGCGCGATCGACTCACTGCTGAGGATAGGGAGTTTCGCAATGCTATCGAACCGCTCTGCCCGGCTCGCCGGGCTGTTTCGCCGTCTTTTATCAACGGCGGTCGCCATTTGCGCGGGTTTCGCAGCAAGTGCGGCGACTCCCCCGGCTCCAGTCCCCGCGCTCGACGTTGCCGCCGAGCTTGCCAAATTCCACGCGGTCAAGATGCCGCTCGACTCCTCGGCACTCACGCTTCGACAAAAGCAGCTGGTCGCAAAGCTCGCGCAGGCGACGCGCTACCTCGATCTCCTGTTTTGGGAACAGTCGGATCCCGAAGGCCTCAAGCTCTACCAAGCACTCGCCAGCAGCCGCAAGCCCGCCGACGTCGCGTTGCGTCACCTGCTGCTGATCAACGGCGGACGCTACGACCTGATCCGCGAATATGCGCCCTTCGGCGGGGCCGGTCCGCGACCGCCCGGCGGCAGCGTATACCCGGCCGACCTCACGCGAGTCGAGTTCGATACCTACGTGGCCAAGCACCCCGAGCAGCGCGAGGCGCTCTACAACCCGCTCACCGTCGTGCGACGCAGCGGCAGCGGGCTCGTAGCGATTCCGTACCACGTCGCGTACCGCAAGTGGCTTGAGCCGATGGCTCAGGCGCTGCGCGAGGCGGCTGCACTGTCGGATGATCCCGCCTTCGCGGCGTTCCTGAAGCTAAGGGCCGAGGCAGTCCTCGACGATGATTACTTTCGCAGCGACATCGCCTGGCTCAGCCTGGTCAATCCCCCGATCGACATTATTTTCGCGCCCTACGAGACCTACCTCGACCACCTGCTCGGCGTGAAGGGCTCCTACGGTGCCTCCGTGCTGATTCGCAACGAGCGCGAGAGTCGCAAGCTCGACGTATTCCAGAAGTACGTCGCCGGGATCCAGGACGCCCTGCCGCTGCCGCCCGAAGACCGTCCCTCGAAGAAGGGCCATCTGTCGCCGATGGAAGTCATGGATGCGCCGCTACGCGGTGGTGACCTGCGGCATGGCTACCAGGCGGTCGCCGACAATCTCCCGAACGACCCGCGGGTCCACGAGCAGAAGGGCTCAAAGAAGATCTTCTTCAAGAACTCCATGGATGCGCGCGTCAACTTCGTCATCTTGCCGATCGCGAAGCGGCTCATCCGGCAGGACCAGGTGTCGCTCGCGACGGCCGACGGCTATCTGACGACGACCCTGATGCACGAGATCTCGCACGGACTCGGCCCCGTGTTCGCGCGAACCGCGTCCGGTCGCAAGGACATCAGTGCCGCGATCGGACCCGAGCACAGCCCTCTCGAGGAAGCGAAGGCCACGATCGTCGGGCTGTTCGGCTTGAAGTGGCTCGCCGACCGCGGCGAGTTTCCGATCGCGAAGATGCTTGAATGCTATGTATCCGAGGTCGCCGGTATCTTCCGCACCGTCCGCTTCGGCGTCGCGGAGGCCCACGGCCGCGCGGAGATCATGGAATTCAACTTCCTGGCCGAACGCGGTGCGATCGCGCTGGACGCAACGTCCGGCCGCTTCGCGGTCGACGTCAGGCTGATGCCGGATGCGGTCGCCGCACTCGCCAAGGAGCTGCTCGAGCAGGAGGCGACCGGAGACAGGGCGCGCGTCGAGGCGTGGTTCGCGAAATACGGCGCCATGCCCGCGAGCCTTGCCAAGGCGCTCGAGAAGGTCAGCGATATCCCGGTTGATTTCGATCCGGTCTCCGACTACGAGGAGTAGTCAGGCGCACTTGCTTGGCCGGGCGGCAACAGCGCCCGGCCTGACGAAGCCCAACTCAGACCTCGAGTCGGGCCTCCATCGAGATCGTCGCGTTCATGAGCTTCGAGACGGGACAGCCGGCTTTCGCCTTGCCGGCGAGCTCGGCGAACTGCGCCGCGGTCGCATTCGGAACCCGGGCGACGACCGTCAGGTGACTCGCCGTGATCGCAAACCCGGCGTCGACCTTGAGTAGCGTAATCGCCGCCTGCGTCTCGATCTTGGTCGCCGTGAAGCCCGCCTCGCCCAGGATCGCCGACAGCGCCATCGAGAAGCATGCGGCGTGGGCCGCTCCGATCAGCTCTTCGGGATTCGTGCCGGGGCCGTCCTCGAAGCGGGACTTGAACCCGTAAGGCGCGTCGCGGAGCACGCCGGTCTCGGTCGAGATCGTCCCCCCGCCGTCGCGGATCCCACGCTTCCAGACGGCCGACGCTTTCTTGATCATGAGTGCTCGTGGCGGGCCTTGACACCCGCGACTGACTTGCCGATGCTCATCGTGTCGGATCGGTTTGCAGACTGCAATCGGCCAGCGGGCCGCCGAATGTCAGACTTCCCCCACAGCCGGCGCCCGACGCGCACGCCTCGCCTCGCCTCGCCTCGCCTCGCGACCCGAGGTTCGCGGGGAGTAGCCTGAGAGCCCGCTCAACCACTAAGGCGGAGCCCGCCCATGAGTGACCACGACTCCCCCTCCAGGAATCCACCCACAGCGGCCTCGATGTCGCGCCGTGAGTTCGCGGCGCTGTCAGTCGCGGTAGGCGTGGCGGCGATGTCGGGACCGGGCGCCGCGGAGGCCGCGGCCACGCTCACCGAGACGGACGTCGAGATCCACACGCCCGGTGGCGTCTGCGATGCCGCGCTGGTGCACCCAAGCGGCCACGGCAGCTGGCCGGCAGCGATCATCTTTCCGGACATCTTTGGGCTGCGCCCTGCCATGCGCGACATGGCCAAGCGGCTCGCGGCGGATGGCTATGTGGTGCTGGTCCCGAATCCGTTCTATCGCTCGACCAAGGCTCCGGGCATCACCCACGACTTTGATTTCAACAGCACCACCGACCGCGCAAAACTCGCCGCGCTGCGCGCGCCGCTGACGACCGAAAGCGTCGGACAGGATGCGAGGGCGTACGTCGCCTACCTCGACGCGCTGCCCGTCGTCAGCAAGAAGGCCCACGTCGGCGTATTCGGTTACTGCATGGGCGGGCCGATGACGATGCAGGCGGCCGCCGCGGTCCCGGCGCGAATCGGCGCAGGCGCCTCCTTCCATGGCGGCGGCCTCGTGACGGACACGCCCGACAGCCCGCACCTCCTCGTCCCGAAGATCAAGGCGCAGTTCTACTTCGGCGTCGCCTCCAACGATGACGAGAAGCAGCCCACCGCGAAGACCACGCTTGCCGAGGCATTCAAGGCCGTGAACAACCCCGCCAAGATCGAGGTGTACGAGGGCTCGCTGCACGGTTGGTGCGTCAAGGACATGCCGATCATGGAGGGCAAGCCGCTCTACAACGAGCCGCAGGCCGAGCGGGCGTGGGGTGAATTGCAAGCGCTTCTGAAGCGCGCGCTCGTCTAGGAGCCCGTCCGAGTAATACCTAAAGTACACTTGGAGCAGGCGGATTGGGGATTACGCAGCATGTCCAAGACCTTCCGTGATTGGGATGTCGAGCAGGGATGGCTGCTGCCACCGTCGGTGCTGGATTTTGTGCCGCC
>JANXUT010000088.1 GCA_025356075.1 Pseudomonadota bacterium
TACTGATCCGTGCATCAAATAGTGCTTGATGTGGTATAATCTCAGGCATGAAGAACAGGCCAGATGCACGGAAGTTGGACATTGCGACGCAGACGCATTTGCGGCGGACGGTGGTGCAGGCAGTCCGCGGCGGCATGAGCCAGACGGAGGCGTCGAAGGTGTATGGCGCGAGTCTGCGAGCGGTGAGCAAGTGGATTGCGCTGGGTCGAGCCGGTGGGCTGCGGGCGCTGAAGCAGAAGCCGCGCGGACGGCGGACGGGGGACGGCCGTCTGCAGCCGGCGCAGTCGGCGCGCATCCGGCAAATGATCATCGATTCGCTGCCGGATCAGTTGAAGCTGCCGTTCTACCTGTGGACGCGGGCGGCGGTGGTGAGCCTGATCGAGCGCGAGTACGGGATTTCGGTGTCGCTGACCACGGTCGGTCGCTACCTGACTGGCTGGGGCATGAGCCCGCAGAAACCAGTGCGCCGGGCCTACGAGCGCAATGATGCAGCGATTGCGCGCTGGTTGCGCACGGAGTATCCGGCGATCGCCCGGGACGCCAAGCGGGAGAAGGCCGTGATTTACTGGGGCGACGAGATGGGTTTGCGCAGCGACCACGTCGCCGGTACGAGTTATGCCCCGATGGGCCACACGCCGATCATCCGTGCCACCGGGCAGCGCTTTGGCTGCAACATGATTTCGGCGATCACGAACCGTGGCCATCTCGCGTTCATGGTGTTCCACGGCAAGTTCGATGGCCGGCTGTTCGTACAGTTCATGCGTCGCCTGCTTCAGCAAGCGACGGGGAAGCTGTATCTGATCGTGGATGGCCACCCGGTGCATCGTTCGGTCGTCGCCCGCGACTTCGTCGCCGCCAACGAAGCTAGACTGCGCCTGATCCGGCTGCCGGGTTACTGCCCGGAGCTCAACCCCGATGAACTCCTCAACCAAGACGTCAAAACCAATGGCCTCGGCAAGAGTCGCCCGGCCAATCGCACTGAACTGATGGCCGGAGTCCGCAGCCACCTGCGCCGCAGACAGAAGCAGCCGCAAGTGATACGGAATCTGTTCCAGGAAAAGCACGTCCGCTACGCTGCTTGAGAAATCACGCACTGTTTGCCGGTCTGCTCAGTAACAGCCCGGCCGAGCCAAAGGTCGTCTGGGTGCCGCGCCAGCGGGGCGAGCGCACGCCCGCGGAGGAGCTGATCCGCACGCTCCGCACACTGAGCTTTCCGCCGGGCCGATGCTTTACGTGGGTCGCACTCGAATCACACTCGGCCCGCGCCGTTCGCCGCTACCTGAGGGACGAGCGCCGCATCGAGCAGGACTGGATCAAGGCCGCCGCGTACTGGCGTCGGGGCGCCGTCGGCGTGCACGAGCGCATCGAGGACGATGCGTGAACGGCGACGCTCCGGTTCCGGCGTAAGGCGACTCAGGAGGCGAGCAGCGGGTTCACGACGGCCGTGAGTCGTTGGCGAGTCCAGGCCAGCGACTTCTCCTTCCAACCGTCACTGACGAGCCGGCCGCGACGGTCGATCGTGAAACTGGCCGGTAGACGCCAGATGCGCCCATAGCCGGACGCGTTCGAGTTGGCGAGGAGCCCGACCGGAAAGCTCAGCGACGCCGCGACCGACCGGACCTCGTCGATCTTGTCCGGAGTATCCAGGCTGAACCCGAGGATCCGCAAGCCCGCCGCGGCATGCTCCTCGAAATAGCGCGACAAGAGCGGCAGTTCACTGTGGCATGGCGCACACCACGTCGCCCAGAAGATCAGGATCACAACCTGGCCGACGAGGTTGGTCGTTGAGAGTGGCTCGCCGTTCAGCTGTACCAGTGTCGCAGGCGGCGCGGGCCGACCTACCCTGAGCTCGCTGGCAGCAGCGATGCCGCAACTGGCATCGATCGCAAGCGAGCCCGCACCGGCGGCCAACTGCCGCAACAGTTCGCGTCGTGTCGTCACGATTCACATCCTGTGCCAACTCTGTACTCGAACCCACGCGGCAGGCGATCGTGCAACGACGCCGACTGCCCCCCTACGCTCCTCTGCCTGCAGGACCCGGTGATTCTGCACGCGCAAGGTCTGACGAACCGTAACGAACGATGTCCGGTCATCAAGCCGCGACGCTCGGGGAAGTGTACAAGAACCCCTGCCACCGGCCCAGTCAGCGTGGTCGGGAGCAACGACGACGCTGGGCGCTGCAGCAATTGGCCCGCCAACGCGGCGCACGCCCCGTTCCGGTGGCAACACCGGCAGCCCTTCACGAGCCCTTGAGGCCGGCCGCGAGTGCTAGTGATCCCGCTCGGTCGAGCGGAACTTGTTGGCCGCGATCCAGCGGCCAACCAGCCTGCCGACCTTGAATCCGTGCGCGACCGACGCCGGGAAATGCATCCCGCCGTAGACGCCCGCAACCAGCACCTCATCGATGACATCGTCCGTATTGGTGAACGCGTGCGGGATGGATCCCGCGACGGTGCTCGTCAACGTGATGTTCAGGTGCTTTGTATGGAAGAACACATTCAGCATTTCAAGGATCGCGCCGGCGACGCAGCCGTGCGCGGCCGGGTACTCCGGATGCGGCGGCGTGGGTGCGAGCGGCAGCCACGTCTCATCGGTGTCGGTCGCCGCATTTCGGTCGTTGTCGGCAAGCGGGATCGCCGTGACCGGCCGCCAGCGGTTGAAGTAGAACTTCGAGTCCCAGCAGGCGATCGACGCGTCGCCGAAGCCGACGAACACCATCGCGAACAGCCGCGCGCTGGCGGAGACGTCGAGATGCTGGGTCGCGACAAAGGCGCGAATGTTTCGCGGCCAGAATGTCGTTGGGCTCTCGGTGTGAAATAGACCAATCTCGGTCTGCTCGGCCGTGCGGGTCGTGCTGTTGATGGCGCCGAGCGACTCGGTCGCGTGCAGGTCCTCCGCATACCGATAGCTCGTGAGGTCGGGCGGCCCTTCGGCGCGGAACTGCGAGGGCCGGATCAGCGTGAATGGCCTCATCTTGGCGACCCAGGGTGTCACGGGATCGAGGAGCGCCGGCGGCGTGCCCTGGTACTGGCCGGGGCCGTCCTGAAATGCGTACGGCACCGACGCCTCGCGTCCGTCCCCTGCCCGGTACGCGAGCCACGCGGCCGCCACTTCCGTCCCGACGGCGACACCCTTCGTCTTGGGAATGCCGTCGGGCACTGCGGCGAGCGAGCTGGTATAGGCCGGGTCGAGGAGTGCCTGCTGGTTCGGGTAAAGGGACAGAAGTACGTGGTAGGCGGCCGCCGCCGCCGCCGCCTCCTTCGAGGCGCCATCGGCGTTCGTCGTCGGACGCACGGCAAACACCTGGTGACGCCGGTCGATCGCGTTGACGGCGTCGTAGATCGCCGCATGCACCATCGCGTAATACACACCCGGGGATCCGTTCGTTGCGACCAGTACGCTCTGGGTAGTGGCATTCCAGTCCGCCACGACGTCCGCCCGCGCGGCGCCAGCGGGCGCGCCGAGCGCAAGAATCAGGCTCGCGGCGGCGAAGCACAGGGGCCCGCGCGTCGCATTGCTGCTTTGCATCAGTGCTCTCCGTCGTCCGTAGGGTCGTGCTCGGCGCCGAGCGAATCGGTGCAAGTACGAAGCTAACGACGAGAGCGCGGGCGTGCCTGAAGGCCAACCCAAGATTTAGTGAAATGTGCGATTAGGGCCAGGCGACACCGCATGCGGCGCGCCTCGGGTCAGTTCAGGCGGAACCCGTGGCTGAATCCGAACGTGACCGCGCGGCCGAGCCGGTGGCCATTGCGGCCTTCGAGGCCCTTGTCGACCAGGCAGTAGAGGCTGCTCTTGTCCGAGTACTGCCAGGACGCGCCGGCGCCGAGGTTGAAGTAATCCTCTGCAGCCAGCCGATCGTGATACCGGAAGAGCGGATTGGACTGCGGAATCGGTACCGGTACACCGCCGCGCGTGTCCTGCCACTGCGCCACCGTCCGGATGCTGAAATCGGGCGTGACGAAATAGCCTACCTCGAGGTCCGCGTTGACCTTGTCGTGCGACACGTCAGCGACCTTCTCGACCCGAGCGTAGTTCAGCCGGGTCTGAATGTAGGTGCGCGGGACGTAGCGATCAAGGCTCTTGCCCGCGACGAAACCCATCCACAGCTCGTGCAGCTCACGCCCGGGAGCGGCATGACCGAGCGTCTGGTAGTGGTGCGTTGGAACGACGTAGGCGAGGTAGGGCGCGATCGCAACGGGCTCCAGCGCCAGCTGGTAGTGCGCCTCGAGGCGCAGGTCCGTCATCGTCGTGTGGTACGTGCCGTCATCGACTTCGGTCGGATGCGGGTGAGTACCTTGGTAGATCGAACTCGCCAGCGGCACGCTCGCGGCCAGCATCAGCCGGTCGCTCGGGCTGTACGCCACCGCGAAACCAAGCGTGTGGGAGCGCATGTGCCCGGCATCGACGGTGCCGCCGTCCGGCGTGTTGTGTTTGGTGTCGAAGATGTCGGTGTAACTGATCGAGTAGCCGACGGTACGCGCGGCGGGCAGCCAGGCCTGCGCGAACACGCTCGGGCTCCACAGGAGCACAAGTGCGAGGACCGCTCGCACAAACGGCGCTGCGAGGCTCGACCGAAGACGCAACGCGGTTCAGCCGCCGGCGGAGCTTCCCGCTCCGGTACAGCTATCCGTCGGGCTCGCATCGCGCTCGAGAATCGTCTCGATCGCACGCACGAACTGGCGAGTGTGGCCCTTGCTCGCCTCGACGACGCAGTTGCGGGATGCTTGGGCAGCCGCCCGTTCCTCGGCGCTCGCGCCATAGGTCACCGGCAGGATCGGGACCGTGCGGCGCAGCGCCCCGGGCAAGAGTTGCGTGTCGCGCCAGTCCATCAGTACGAAGTCGGCCCTAGCCTCGTCGAGCGCCCGCGTGAGCTCCGCCGTCGACACCACCGAGCGGACCTTGTGGCCAGCCCGCGCGAGGGTCTGATCGAGCTTGAGCTCGGAGTTCGTGGCCGACAATCGTGATTCGGGGTTCAGGAACAGGATCACGTTGCTCTGCCGGCGACTCACGTGGACGCGCTCGAACGGCAGGCCGCCGCCGAGGACGAGGAGCTTGTCGCCACAGGCCTCGACAGAAGGCACCGGCGCCAAAAGTCCTGAAAGAATGACTGCCGCCGCTAAGCCGCTGGCAGCGCTAACCGGTCCACGCATCGGGGCCCCCATCCATGTGACACCTGTCGAGAAGAGACTACTACTCGCTGACCGGCCACGGCAAACTTAGGCTCGATAGACGGCCCTCCCACTCCATCCCGGCTTAGGCAGTGGCCCCGACGGTACCCGATTCCATCCGCATGACGCCTTCCTCCGATGTCGATGTTGCAGTGCGCTATCGCGTCGGCGATCTCGTGTTCGATTCTGGTGCAGCCCGGGTCCTCCGGGACGAAATCGAGGTTCCGATCGCGAAGCTATCGTTCGACGTCCTGCGGGTGCTGATCGAGGCGGCGCCGAACCTCGTATCCCTTGAGTCGCTGATGACCCGGGCGTGGCCAGGGCTCGTCGTCAGCCCCGAGACCGTGGTCCAGCGGATCAAGCTGCTGCGGGACTCGCTCGGCGACGACGCCAAGGAGCCCCGCTACATCGCCGGTGTTCGCGGCCGGGGCTACCGGATGGTCGCGGTGGTGCAGCGACTGCCCGCGCACGACGAACCTGAATCGGCGCCGGCGTCGGTCACGCCGGCCACCGCGGCAACCGTAGCTCCGCCACCGACACGTCCGAGGTTGATGCGCATCGCCGCCGTCGCGGTCCTGCTCGTGCTGGCGGTTGCCGCGGCGTTCGTAACCGGTGAGCGATGGCTGCATACCACGTCGCGACCGGCAATACCCGTTGCCGCGCCGCCGCCGCGCTCGGTCGCCGTGCTGCCATTTTCAAGCTTGACCGCTACGCCGAACGACGGCGTGCTCGCGCTTGGCATCGCCGAAGCGGTCCTGCACCAGCTGGCCGCAGCGCCCGACCTCATCGTGATTGGACGGACCTCGTCGTTTACGTTCAAGGATCGCAACGTCGATTCGCGCGAGGTCGGACGGACGCTCAACGTCCGCTACCTCCTCGAGGGCAGCGTGCAGAGCGACGGGGCGCAGCTAAGGGTCACCGCGCAGCTCATCGACACCCAGACGGGCGCCAACGTCTGGTCCGTGCGCTTCGAGCGCTCGCCCAAGGATATCTTCCGGCTGCAGGACGACATCTCGCTCACGGTCGCGCGCACGCTCAAGCTCAGCCTCGAGGGAGGAGCCGCCGAGCGGCTCAGCGGCCAGGGCACGGCCAATTTCGATGCCTACTTCAGCTTCCTGCAGGGTCGTGCCCAAATGGCCAGCCTGCGCCTCGCCGATGTCAGCGCCGCTGCCACGTTGTTCACCCACGCCATCGAACTCGACCCCGACTTCGCGCCGGCCTACGTGGAGCTTGCCGATGCCAAGCTGATGGTGGCCGAGTTTGAAGTCACCGGTGATCGCCGCGCGCGCGTGGCGCGCGCCATCGAGGAGGGCACGCGCCTCGTCGAGCGGGCGCTCGCGCTCGGTGGCACGAACGGTCATGCCTACGTCATGCGCGGCTACCTGCGCGCATTTTCCGATCTCGCCGCTGCCGAGGCGGACTACCGTCGTGGCCTCGAGCTCAGTCCGAACTATGCGAAAGGCTACGAGGGCCTCGCGAGCATCATCTTCGAGACTCCCACACGCCGCGACGAGGCGCTGGTGCTACTCGATCGGGCCCGCGCACTCGATCCACTCGAGCCACGGTACGACGTACTGAAAGCCATTTTCGTGCATTATGGGCGCGGCGACGTCCGGCAAGCCGACGCGATCCTGGTCGACGTACTGGCGCACCATCCCCTCTACGGACCGGCGCTGATGCGTCTCGCCTTGCTCCGCGGGCCAGACGAGGGTCGATTTGCGGATGGGATCAAGTTCGGCGAGCAGGCGCTCGCCCTCGATCCGCGCTCCGAGTGGACGCGAAACACGCTCATCGCAACATACCTCGACGTCGGCGACCTGGTCGCCGCCCGGCGCGTCGCGCTCGAGCCACCGCACGCACTCCCGGTACGTCAACTCGCCATCAGCGAGTTCCTGCGGGACTGGCGTCAGGCCGGCGAAATCGCGTACGCATCGGACGCGGATGGCACGCAACTGCCGACCCAGTCTCCGGCAGCAATCTTCTCGATCAGGCTGCATGCGCGCGCGACGGGTGAGTACAGCAGAGCGCGGGCCGTTCTCGAGCGCCTGTCGGGTGTCACGTGGGATGCGGCAGGCAACCCGCAGGTGCCAGTCGAGATCGGCCTCGCCAACGCGACCGTCGCGCTCGGCGATATCCTGATTCAAAGTGGAGAGCGCGAAAAGGGACGACGGCTGCTCGAGGCAAGCCTGCGCGACATGGCGTACGTGGCCCACGACCTCAAGCGCGGCGATTACTGGTACTTGAACGATCGGCAGGTCGCGTTGGCGCTGCTGGGTGATACGGAAGCGACATTGACCCTTCTCGAGCAATCAGTTGCTACCGGTCACGGCTACGGCCGTTGGTCCGCCACGTCGATTGATCCCGCGTTTGCCGCGATACGGGATACTCCTCGATTCAAGGCGGTAGTGGCGCAGATGGCGGCGCACGCGCGGGACGAGTACGCCGCGGTCGAGAAGCTGCGGCGCGAGCACCTCGTGCCCGCTGCCGATACCCCGCGTTGACCGTCAGGTCGCTGACGGCCTCTCACTACGCCGAATCTCGACCGCCGCCGTGGCTACGGCCTGCCAGGCCCAGGCCCTAGCCGTCCAGCGACAGGCTGAAGCATCTCGCGTGCAGCTTGCCGGTGCGGGCTCACACCCGGCGGATCTGGGCGACACAGGAACCGCCATGACGAGGCGCACCGGACGGCGCTTGAGCGCGGTCATTTGGCGAGCTCGACCGCGAGCTTGTCGAGGAGTGAACGAGACCCGGCTTCGCGGCCGTTCGCCGATTCACCGCCGTCGAGGTACGCGCCCTGTTCGGTGTAGATCAAATGCGTTCCGCCCGGCGACGGGGCCAATTCGATCGTCGTCAACGACGCGGAGAACGGTGTCGTGCCTATGGTCATCCGGTAGGCGAATACGATCCGGCAGTCGGGAACGATGTCGTGGAACTGCGCGTCAAGCCTGATCTGCGGGCCGCCCGCGAAGCTGAATCGCGAGACTTCGCTACCGCCAACCCGAAAATCGAAGGTGAATTCGTGTACCACGGACCCTTCGTCCTCGACGCGCCATCGCCGCACGATGTCCTTGTCCGCGAAGGCGCGGAATACGCAGGAAGGCACGTGGGCATAGCTGCGTTCGATGCGAAACGTACTGTGCACGACAGCGGCCGGAGCGGCTGTGGATCTGGACGTGGCGCTTGCCATGGTTACTTTCCTTTTCGGTGGGCGGATCGACCGGCCGGACGAAGCTCCGCGAGCACCGTATCGAGGCGGTCGAGTTGACGTTCGACGAGCGAGCGGCGTTGCGCGAGCCAGTCGCCGAGCGCGTCGAAGCCCCCGGCCTCGATGCGGCAGGTCCGCACGCGCCCGACCTTTTCGCTCGTGACCAGGCCGCTGTCCTCGAGGATCTGCAGGTGCTGAACAACGGCCGCGAGCGACGTCGCGAACGGCTTGGCCAGGTCACTGACGCTGGCCGGACCGACGCTCAACTTCTCGATGATTGCGCGACGGGTCGGCTCGGCGAGCGCCCGGAGGCTCCTGTCGATCGTCGTATGGTTAAGCATGGACTTGAGTATTGACGGGCCGGCTCCAATTGTCAAGCCGTTACTTAAGTGATGTCGCAGCGCCACCGCCACGGCCGGGCGACGCCGATCCTCAAGCCGACCGCGGTGTGCACCCGCTGGCGGGCTGCCCCAATTTGGACCACCTCCTCGCTGCATGCCCCGAGAGCTTCCGGGTCCGCGGCCGCGCCTTGCCCGATTGCGGCCCGGTGGAAACCGCGCGCGCGCCGTCCGGCGAATGAACTTCGTTCGCGCGCGCGCGCGCGCGCCAATCGCATCGCACGGTGCCGCAGTGACGAGGCATCGACGTACGGTCGCCGATGCGCACGACGTGCAGGTCATGCTGCACTCGGACACGCTCAACGAGTCGCGGTTCGTCGAAGACACGATCGCCGCCTTCAAGGGCCGGACGATCCACGCTTTTCATGCCGAGGGGGCGGGCGGCGGACATGCGCCGGACATCATCAAGGTAGCGGGACTACCGAACGTGCTGCCGTCCTCGACCAATCCGACCCGTCCCTACACGATCAACACGCTCGATGAGCACCTCGACATGCTTATGGTGTGCCATCACCTCGACCCGTCGATCCCGGAGGACCTCGCCTTTGCCGAGAGCCGCATCCGGCCCGAGACCATTGCGGCGGAAGACATCCTCCACGACCTCGGTGCGCTCCCGATGATGTCCTCCGACAGCCAGGCGATGCGACGGGTCGGCGAGGTCGTGCTGCGCACCTGGCAGACGGCCCACAAGATGAAGCAGCAGCGCGGCGCACTCCCGGGTGACGACGCACGCCAGGACAATGTTCGGGTGAAACGCTAGATCGCCAAAAACACGATCAACCCCGCGATGACCCACCGCGTGTCACGCCACGTAGGCTCGGTGGAAGCCAGCAAGCTCGCCGATCTCGTGCTCTGGTCACCGGCGTTCTTCGGGGTGAAGCCGGATCTCGTCCTCAAGGGCGGTATGATCGCGGCGGCACCCATGGGCGATCCGAACGCGTCGATCCCAACGCCGCCGCCCGTCCACGGCCGGCCAATGTTCGCGGCCTTCGGCGCGGCGCCCGCCGCCGTCGCCGTCACGTTCGTCTCGCGGCTCTCGCTCGAGCGCGGACTGGCCGACCGGATTCGCGCCGCGAAGCCGCTCGTCGCTGTCGAGCACGTCCGGGAACTGCGACAGTCGGACATGGTGCACAACGGCGCAACTCCAGTGATAGAGGTAGATCCCGAGACCTACCGCGTGACCGCTGACGGGGAAGCGCTGGTCTGCGAGCCGGCGCGCGAGCTGCCGATGGCGCAGCGCTATTTTCTGTTCTGACGAGCCATGCAACGCGCCACTGCAATCGCCGTCGCAGGGTCTTGGGCCGGCATGCCGACCGACCGGGTGCTGCTCGACTATGAGGGCCGCCACCGGCGGCGAGCGACGCTGACCTGCGAATCGGGACGCGAGGTGCTGCTCGACCTCCCGGCCGCGGTGCAGCTGCGCGATGGCGACGCGCTCCGGCTCGAGGACGGCGCGCTGATCGAGATCCGGGCCGCGGCCGAGCCGCTGCTCGAGCTTCGTACCGAGTCCGCGGCCGCACTGGTGCGACTCGCGTGGCACCTTGGCAACCGACACGTCGCGGCGGAACTCGGCGACGGCTACCTCCGGATTCGGGCCGATCACGTACTCGCCGGGCTCGCCGCCCGGCTCGGCGCGTCGGTTCTCGAGGTTCAGACGTCGTTCGATCCGGAGCCCGGCGCTTACAGCGGTCACGCGCATCCGCTGGTCAGGCGATCGTGATGGCGACGGAGTCGGCTACCCGCCTCCTCCTGCATGGCTGGTTGTCGCCGGCATTTCCGGTCGGCTCCTTCGCCTACTCGCAGGGACTCGAAAGCGTGCACGCCGCCGGCAAGCTCGAAGGCGCCGATGCGGTGCGCGACTGGCTCGACGCGCTCCTCGAAGCCGGGCCGCTTCGCAACGATGCATCCTGCTCAGCCTCGCGTGGCACGCCGGCGGTCGCCGCGACACGGGCGAGCTCATCGAACTCAACGCGCTTGCGGTCGCGCTCGCGGCAGGCAAGGAGCGGCGACTCGAGACGACGGCGCAGGGAGCCGCGTTCGCGCGCGTCGCCCGGGCGAGCTGGCCCGCCAGGGCCCTCGAACCGATGCTGCGGGTCCTCGACGGGCAACCGCTGACCTACCCGGTGGCGGTTGGATTCTGCGCCTGTGCGCACGACCTCGCGCTGCGGCCAACGGTCGAGGCGTTCCTGTTCGCCTCGATTGCCAGCGCCGTATCCGCCGCCTCGCGGCTCGGCGCGATCGGACAAACCGACGCCCAGCGCGTACTGGCGCTACTCAGCGTCCGGCTGCCGACGGACGCGACGGCAGCGATGGCTGCGGACCGCGACGACCTCGGCAGCGCCAGCATCCGCGCCGACATATTCACGTTCCAGCACGAAACCCTGTACTCGAGGATATTCCGGACATGACTTCAGCGGCATATTCGAGCCACGGCCCGCTCCGGGTTGGTATCGGCGGCCCCGTCGGCTGCGGCAAGACGGCGCTGATGGAGGCGCTCTGCAAGCATTTCCGCGACCGCCTCGACATGTGCGCGATCACGAACGGTATCTATACGAAGGAGGACGCCGCCATCCTTATGCGCGCCGGCGCCCTCTCCGTCGAACGGATCCTCGGTGTCGAAACGCGCGGTTGCCCGCACACGGCGATCCGCGAGGACTGTTCGATCAACCTCGCGGCAGTCGATGAAATGCGCGCGCGCTTTCCTGCGCTTGGCCTCGTGCTGATCGAGTCCGGCGGCGACAATCTAGCCGCCACGTTTAGCCCGGAGCTCGCGGATCTGACGATCTACGTCATCGACGTCGCGGGCGGCGAGAAGATCCCGCGCAAGGAGGGGCCGGGAATCACGCGCTCCGATCTCCTCGTCATCAACAAGATGGACCTCGCGGCGCACGTCGGCGCAGATCTCGAGGTCATGAGAGCCTCGCGGAGGTAACGGTCAATGGCACGTGCCTCGGCGTACTGTGGAAGCCGCCGTTCAGCGCCGACGTCACGTGGCTCGTCCATCCCGGCGCGAACTCACTCGCGATCAAGGTCACCGACCTCTGGGTCAACCGGATCATCGGCGACCGGCAGCCCGGCGTCGTTCACCCGATCACGTTCACGGAACCGGCGCGCTACAAGGCCGGCTTCCCGCTCGTTCGCTCGGGGCTACTGGGACCCGTCCGGCTGATCGGTTCGAACTAGGCAGTGGATTTGCGTCCGCGATCGGCGGGTATCGTGACCCGAATTGTCGATCGCCACATATATAAGAGAGGGGAATCAACTCATACATCGCCTGATCCTGGCCGCCGCCGCGCTCGTCGCTACCCTGACCGTGGCCGAAGCCGCCGGCCCCGCCGACGGCTTCCCGCCGCTCGTTCCCACCGCAATTCCGGCGTAGCCGGGAGCGATCCCGCTCTATCCCGCGATGAAGCCGGGCGATTCTCCCGAGAACTGGGCCACGATGAACGGCGAGGCCATGGCGCGAAACGTCGCCGTACCGACCCTGACGCCCGTGCTGCCGCGCGCCGGCACCGCGAACGGAACGGCGGTGACCGTCGCCCCGCGCGGTGAGTTCACGGCGCTTTCGATGGACGACGAAGGGCTCGCCGTCGCCCGCGCGTTCGCGCGCTCGCGCGCTCGCTTCGCACGGTACCGTCGCCTTCGTACGCAAGTACCGGCCGAAGCAGACGCCCGTGGACCCTGCGGCGTTCGCCGCGGCGATCGGTGCGGCCGTCGGCCGACGCGCGGCGCGCCAGGATCAGCCGGGGGATCTCGCGACACGCCCCGAGGCACTCGCCGACGGTCAGGCGCGGTCCGGCTCGTCCGCAGCCGGGTGGCCGAGTGGGGCATCAAGCCCGACCGCGTCGGCTTCGTCGGTTTCTCGGCCGGCGCCATGACCGCTCCGTCCGTCGCGCTGCAAAGCGGCCCCGACGCGCGCCCCGACTTCGTCGTACCCATCTACCCGCCAATGGGCGTCGTGGCGGTCCCGGAGGACGCGCCACCGCTCTTCGTCGCGGTCGCGGCGGATGACCCGCTGTTCGGCGATGCCGACTTTGGTCTCATCCAATCGTGGCAGAAGGCGAAGTGTCCGGTCGACCTCCACTACTTCGAGCGCGGCGGGCACTGGTTCGGAATGCACGTCCAGGGCACGTCAACCGATCTTTGGTTCGATGCGCTCATCAAGTGGATGACGATGCACGGCTGGGTTGTCGCCACGGCAGGCGCCCAGCCGCACTGACCCGCGCGATCAGCCCGGAGTTGCAGGCAGCGCGAAGGCGACCAACGCGCTGACCTGCGGCACTTTGGCGCGGCGAGCGCTGCGCGTCGCGATGACGCGGCATCGACCCGCCGGGGAGCGGGGTCTAGCGCGTAGCCTTGTCGGGGCGCTCGACGATCTCGATCTGATTGCCCTCGCTGTCGTGCATGAGAAACGTCGTGACGCGCCCGGGCGGGACCGGCGAGCGCTGCCAGACGTCGGCGCCCTTCAGCTTCAACGCCTGGAACAAGGCATCCGGATCGGTGACCGAAAACACGACGTGAATCCAGCCAGAGTCGGCGTGCGCGCCGGTAGGCGGTGCGCTCGCTACACCGGGCGCCCGAACGTGCACGAGCGCCACGACGAAGCCGGGAACGGAGAGCTTCGCGAACTCGAAGGCGCCGTTCTCCCGGACGCCGCGTTCATCCAACGCGAAACCGAGCACCGTCGTGTACCAGCGGACCGCCCGGTCGATATCGCTCGCCGCCGCGGTGACGTGATGGGGCTCAAGCCCGAGCGGATTGATGGCTGGCTCGGCGCGCGCCGCCCCGACCCCCAGAAGCACTGCCGCAAGGGAGGCCGCTGCCGCGAACAGCCGGAAAGTTCGTGTCGATCGATTCATGGGTGCACCTGTGCCTGCCGCCAATAGGCCGCGTTGCCGGCGAACATGCCGGCGCCCGGTAGTTGCGCGAGGATTGCGCGCCGCAATCTTAGCCGATCGACTTCGCCTACGTGCTGGTAGACGACGGTGCCATCCGCCGCAATGACGATGGCAAACGGGACGCCCGACTCCCGCGACGGATCGAACGCTTTCATGACGGCGTAGACGGCGTCCGTGTCGACGGCGAGGTTGCGGACGGCCGAATGGGTCCTGTCGAGGACCTTCCGCACGGCCCCCTTCGCTTCGGGCGCATCGAGCGCTACCGAGACGCGGTCGAAGTCCCGCGACCGGCACCAGAGGTCGGTCTCGAGGAGCAGCGGGTACTCGGCCTGGCACGGCGCGCACCACGTTGCCCGGAAGTTCACCATGCGCGTCTTGCCGGTAGGGTTCTGGCGGAGCGTCGTGGGGCCGACGTGCGAGGCTTCGAGTGCGATCCCGTAGCGAGGCCGCCGCTCTCGCCCAGCAGCTTGGACGTTCCACCCCCGCGAAGCCCGAGCGTCGCTCCGGGAAATTGCCGGCGCGGCCGGTCGGGGACACCGGGCCGATCCTGAGCGAGGAATACGAGCGCGGCCTGCGCGCCGGGTGACGCCCGTAGCGGCGCTCGCCAGCTCGAGTGGCCGCTCACCGCGCCGAATTGTCGCAGTGAGCCGACACCGGCGCAGGTATGTGGGCTCATCCCTACAGCAAGTCCTCTGATTGACTGGGCGAAGCCAAGCGAGAACTCCCGCATGCTCCTCCACAGCGATTTCGCTCGCGGAGAATTTGGATCATGCACGCTCAGACAGCTCGCGCTCCCAACTGCAACGCCCGACTTACTGCGGTGGCGTTGGCGCTCGTGGGCGTCTTCGCAACCGAACAGGCGTTCGCTGACGTGATCTTTTACGAAGGCGAAGGCTTTCGTGGTGCGGCGTTGGAGACGAACCAGCCGATCGCCAACCTCGCCCGCACGGGCTTCAACGACCGCGCGTCGTCGGCCATCGTGAGCGACGGCCGTTGGGAGGTGTGCGACGACGCCCACTTCCGCGGACGCTGCGTCGTGCTCAGGCCCGGCAACTACGATTCGCTGCGTCGGATGGGGCTCGGCGACCGAATCTCTTCGGTGCGCCCGGTCGACGGCCGCCGCCAGTACGAGCAATCCGGCCCCGAGCCGCTGCCGACGGCCTACGAGTACCGGCGCCGCCCCGAGGAGCGCGTGGGCAATGCGCAGGTGACCTCCGTACACGCGGTCGTCGGACCGCCAGAGCAACACTGCTGGGTGAGCCGTGAGCAGGTTCCCGCATCGAACGTCAACGTAGGCGGCGCCCTCGCCGGGGCTCTCATCGGTGGCGTGATCGGGCACCAGATTGGGGGCGGCTCCGGGCGCGACATCGCGACGGTCGGTGGAGCGGTCGTCGGCGGCGCAATTGGCGCCAATGCCGGTCGCGACAGACGTGGCGCTGAACGCGACGTCCAGCACTGCGAAGGAGCCCCCGCCGGTCCGCCCGAGTACTGGGACGTGACCTACGATTTCCAGGGCGTCACGCACCGCATCCAGATGGAATCGCCGCCCGGTCCGTCCATCGTCGTGAACGACAACGGCGAACCGCGGCAGTAAGTCCAATGGCCGCGGGCGACCTTCCGGCCCCCCGTCGTCGCCATGGGCCCTTGATCCGACGAGCTGCCACAAGCTCCGCCGCCTTTTCTGCTCTTTGGGAGAAATACGATGAAACCGATTATTCTCGCCGCACTTCTGCTCTCAGGCGTCGCACAGGCCGATACGCTTCTGACCCTCGCACCTCCGTACGCGCTCGCCAACGTACACACAACGCGATGCGCTGCTGAAGGCTTTACCGCCGACGGTTCAGCAGTGACAGGCGCCTGCCAGTACACGCTCAACTGCACCGCCAGGGGATGTCACGGAGCTTCGTACACTTACGCGGTCGCGTGGGCGCTCGATGACACCCCGACGCTGGGAGCGAAGCGCACCGCCTCCCCCAATTTCTTTGGGACTGGGACGGTGGTCACGCTCGACGGTCACGCTTACTACTACGCAGCGACGAGCGTGCTTGGAGCGATTGCGGCGGGGACCGGATCGTCGGCCCTGCTGTGGCAGCCGTAGCCGTCAATATCCTGCGGCAAGTCCGGCGCGCCGCGGGTCGGCCACTCCGAGCAGCGTGCCGTCGGCCTGCCGCTGGATCGCCTGGATCGAGCCGAAATGCCAGTTATAAGGTGTCGTCGTCCGGATCGTCAGCCCGTAGATTGCCTTCAGCTTGTCGCGCACCGCTTGGTCGACGCGACTCTCGATGACGACCGGGCTGCCGACTTCGCTACCAGAGAATCGTGGCGCATCGACCGCCTGTTCCAGCGAAAGATCGTAGCCGAGCAGATTGATGAGCGTGATTGCGATCGCCCGCGAGGCGAGCCCGGGCGATCCGATCGCCATCCACGGCTTGCCGTGCCTTGCCACCATCGTCGGGGGGAACGGCGACACGACCCGATGGCCGGGGCCGGCGGTATTGCCGGGGAAGTCATTGCCGCTATTCACTGCGATGCCATCGACAACGAGACCGGTCGCGAAGGTACTGCCATAGACCGAGTGCGTGGCGGACGCCATGTTCCCGTCCTTGTCGACCGCGACAAGATGGTCGGTGTCGGTCGAATGCCGGTCATGGGCCGCGAACGACGGGGTCAGTTCCAGCTGCTGAGTCAGGCCCGCCGTCTGGGCCGGCACCGCCTTCGGCATGCTGCCGGCAACCTGGGCGAAGACCATCCTGGCGTAGTCCTTCGACAGCAACACGTCGGTCGGGACGCTGTAGGTCAGCGGGTCGCGCACGAATTCGTCGGTCGCGTGCTCGGCCGCGCCGAACGCCCGCCGAATCGTCTCGAAGCTTTCGGCCGATTGACCGTAGTAGCCGTGCGCTTTCAGGTCGTACGGCTCCAGGATGTTGAGGATCATCCCGATCAGCGTACCGGCGGTCGATGGCGGTGGCGCCCCGATCACCTCGTAGTCCTTATAAGTAGAGCGAACGGGCTCCTCCCAACGGATCCGGTAGGCCGCTAGATCGGCGGCCGTCAGCCCGCCGTCGGTTTCGTGGACGGCCGTGACGAGGTGCTGGGCCCATTCGCCGGTGTAGAGGTACGCGGGCCCTTCGACCGCGATGCGCCGCATCGCCTGCGCGAGTTTCGGGTGCTTCAGGATCGTGCCGACCGGCGGCGCATAGCCGTTCGGGAGGTACTCCTCGCGCCCGGACGGATAGGCCGCGAGGCGACCCAAGGCCGCGTCGGCCATTTCGCCATAGAGAAAGGAGTACATCGGATAGCCCTGTTCCGCGAGAGCGATCGCGGGCTGGAAGTAGTCGGCCCACTTGCGCGTGCCGAACCGGTCCGCCGCCGCCTTCATGCCGGCGACGGTGCCGGGAACCGCGACGCGCTTGCCCGAGGTCTCAGGCAGCGGCGATCCGCCCCCGGTGTAGAGTGTCCAGCCGGTGGAAACCGGCGCGTCCTTCGTATGGTCGAGCTCGGCATCGAGGTAGTAGTACTTCCCCGTCTTGGCCTCGTAGTAAAGGATCGAAAGTCCTCCGGCGAGCGTGGTCATCTGCGGCTCGATGACGGTCTGCATGGGTACCGCCGTCAGGACCGCATCGAGCGCATTGCCGCCCTTGCGCATTACCTCGACCATTGCCGTCGTGACGGTCGCATTGGAGGAGGAGGCCATCGCCGAGGCGGCGTGGACCGCGGGCTTCGCGCCCTGCTCTTCCGCGGCGACGGGGACCGCGACCGAGCCCGCCATCAGAAGCACCAACCAGGGCAGGTTCCTATTCATTTTTTTTTCCCGCAGTCTTTCGAGTTGACCGAGTGAATCGGGCCGGCTGGCCCGCGGCGCGCCGAGGAATCTTCGCGCCAATATAGTGAGTAAGGAAGCCGATCGCCGCGACTTTCGCAAGCCGCACGTAGGGCGAGGTAAGACGACCCGTCGCCAGCATCGCGGCCGTGAACACCGTGTCGACGAGTTCGGTTGCGACGTAGGCAACGCGCTCCTTGTCCGGGAACCGCGGCATGACGAAGAGTTCCTCGACGAGGTTGAGCGCAAACCCTGCTCGCTCCCGATCGGCATCGCGGTCGATGCGTTTGATCTGCGGCGGTGTCTCCCCGCCAACCGCAAGCTTGGCACTGACGGGGTTCGCCCGGTGGTAGCGCGCCGCGCGATCGACGAGGCACTCGACGATGGTCTGCCAGGAGCGCGTATCGCGCGCCTTGAGCGGGCGCATCAGCGCCGCATCGAGCGCATGCCGGTGCGTTTCGAGGATCGCCCGGAATATCGCATCGAGGTCGGGATAGAAGTGATGCGCCGAACTTGCCGGGACCCCGGCATGCGCGCAGACAGCCGAGTAAGTCACGTCCGCCAACGGCAACCGCTCGATGAGCTCGCACGCGGCGCTGAGCAGGCGCTCGCGGCGGAGGTGACCGCGACGCTGTGTGCGTGGGGCCGAAGCAGGCGGCGGTGTCGAGCGTCGAGGCATGGGATACCTGTCTGCCGCGAGTGTAGCCGCCCAAAGGCGATGTGCAAGCGCCCCGACGGCGCGTCGATCAGGGAAACTCTGAGGCAAACTCGGAGACCTCCGAGTTTGGGTGACAACCACGCCTCGACCCAGTATAACGGGCCCCGAAGGCGCCGCCCTAAAGCGCGCCCGTAGCGCCCAATCCGGGGTGCGGCCGGGGCACCCGGCCGACAGTGTCGTCGGAGCTGCATCAAGACGGACGCCTCACGGCCGTCCGCGAAGGGGGACTATTGATACTTCGAACTTCAGTGCTACTCGCTGTCGCTGGCGCGGGACTCGCCGCCGGTCCGACCCACGCACAGACCAGCGGCGCCGCCGCAACCGACGTGCTCACCGAGGTCGTCGTCACCGCCCAGCGCCGCGAACAGAAGCTGCAGGACGTGCCGATCGCGATCCAGGTGCTCGGCGTCGATGTCATCCAGCGCGTGGCCGCCGAGGACATGGGACAGCTCGTGCGGATCGTTCCCGGGCTCGTCGTCTCCGGTGACAGCCCGACCCAGCCCCACTATCAGCTGCGCGGCATCGGCGCGAGCGACTTCGGTGTAGGCACCGAGCCTGCGGTCGGCGTCTATCTCGACGGCGTCTACGCGGCGCGCTCGGGCGCCGCGTTCCTCGCGTTCAACGACATCGAGCGCATCGAGGTCCTGCGCGGCCCGCAGGGCACACTGCTAGGGCGCAGCAGCGCCGCCGGTGCCATTTCGATCGTCACGAAGAAGCCGAGCGACGTGCTCGAGGGCAGCCTTGACGTGCGCCTCGGCAACGAGGGCAAGCAGCGCTACGAGGGCATGCTCAACCTGCCGCTCGGAGAGGGCATGGCGCTCAGGTTCAACGCCGTCAGCAACAAGGCCGACGGCTTCCTCACGGATGCCGCGACCGGCCAGAAGCTGAACCCGGAGAAGAACTGGGCGGGGCGCGCGGCCTTCCGCTGGGACATCAGCGGCGACACCCAACTCCAGCTCGCCTGGAACCACGATTCGGTCAATCAGCTCGCGCGCGTCGCGATCGGGTTGATCCCCGTGCCGGCCGTCGGAGTACTGCCTGCACCGGTAGGTCCCGCGGACACGGGCGCCGGCTGGCTGAACCCAATCACGGCCCCGATCTACAACGACGTCGTCGGCAATGAGGAGTCTCGCAAGCTCGACGACCTCGTGCTCAATTTCGACCACCACTTCGGCGATGTCGATTTTCATTCGACCACGGACTGGCGCCAGTTCCGGACCAGGAACCGCGAGGATGAGGACGGCACGAACCGGATCGCAACTTACTTCGACACCGCCAACGTCGAGCACAACGACGCCTGGTACCAGGAGTTCAGGCTGTCCGGCAAGACGCAGGCGGTCGACTGGGTCGCAGGCATCAGCTACTCGTCCGAGCATGCGCAGCAGGCGAGCGACACGCACACCTTCACCGACGGCATCGACACGCTCTTCTCGAACCTGTGTCTGGCCGGGCCCGCGAGCGGCTGCTCCGCGGTGTATGGACCGCTGAGCGCCGGGCTCGCGCAGGCCGGCGTGCCGATCAACCTGCTCGGGCTGCCGTGGCGCGAAGTGATGTACGACGATGGCCGCTTCAAGTCGCTCGGCGTATTCGCCGATGCCATCTGGCACGTCGCCGACAAGGTCAACCTGACGACCGGCCTGCGCTATTCGCACGACAGCAAGGATTTCACCTGGCTCGCTCCTAGCCGCGAGGCGACGGAGCTCGACGGCTACGCGGCCATAATCAACGCCAACCCGCAGCTCGCATCCTTCGGCATCATCGTGCCACCGATTCCGAACCTCATCTTCTCCTACCCCGGACTGCAGGGCGTCCCCTACTCGACCTCAGGCTCTTGGAGCGATCTCAGCCCGCGCGTCGTTCTCGACTACAAGCCCGATCCGAACGTGATGCTGTATGCCTCCGTGGCCAAGGGCTTCACCCCCGGCGGCTACGACAGCGTCGCGATCAACGGCAAGTACGACAACGAGCACGTCTGGAACTATGAGCTCGGCTTCAAGACAGCGCTGCCCGAGGCGCACGTCGTTCTCGACGGCGCGCTCTTCTACTACGCCTACAAGAACAAGCAGTCGCTGGTCCTCGACACGACATCGCTCAGCATTCCGGAGTACGTGACCTCGACCAGCGACCAGAAGGCGTACGGCGTCGACCTCGACGCGCGCTGGCAGCCGGTCACCCCGCTCACCTTCGGCCTCACCGTCGCGTACATCGATTCGACCTACTCGAAGTATGTCTCGCAGTACGGCACCGACCTGTCCGGCCAGCCGACCGGCGAGCCGACCCTGTCGTTCTCGGCAAACGGGGATTACTCGGTCGCGCTCAGCGATGGCGGCAGCATCGACATCTTCCTCGTCTACAGCCATCGCGGCGCCGTCAGGTGCAATGCGGATGCGGTCGCGACGAAGACCTGCCTGCCGCAGGCGCCGTTCCCGCTCGGCGTCGCCGAGAACATCGCCGACGGTCGCATCGGCTGGCACAGCGCGGATCGCAAGTGGGGCGCGTCGCTCTACGGCACCAACCTCCTCGACAAGCGCTATGTAACCGGGATCAACGGCATCACGGCGGCGACATTCGGCACGCCGATCGCCTCGGTCAATGCGCCGCGGCGGTTCGGCATTGATCTGCATGCGGCGTTCTAGACTCGCCCGCTACCGGCTGGTGCTCGCGATTGGGATGGTCGCGTGCGCCGGTCTCTTCGCTTCCGCCGCCTCGCCGGCCGACGGCAAGTCGCAGTACGCCGCCTGCATCCCTTGCCACGGCGCCCGGGGCGAGGGAGTAGCGGCAACCGGCGCCCCGAACATCGCCGGAAGCGCGGCCTGGTACGTCGACCGACAGCTCAAGGACTTCGCGAGCGGGGCTCGCGGCCGCGAGCCCGGCGATCGTTTCGGGGCCACGATGGCTGCGGCCGTCGCGGCAGTAGGCTCGGACAAGGACCGGGCGGCCGTCGCAGCCTACGTCGCCGCGCTACCGCCCGTGCCAGCCCCTGCCGCTGGCGCCCCGACCGACAACGGCCGGAACTACTTCAACGCGATCTGCAGCGCCTGCCACGCGGCAAGCGGTCGTGGCAACGAGACACTCGGCGCGCCACGACTCGCGGGCGTGGCGCCTGCTTACCTCGCCCGGCAACTCGCCGCCTTCGAGTCGGGGCGCCGCGGCGCGCAGATCGGCGACCGCCTCGGCGCCCAGATGCGCGCCGTCGCGGCGATGCTGCCGGACGCACGCACGGAGCAGGACGTGATCGCGTACGCGGCGAGCCTCAAGCCCTGATGCGTCACCTCGGGCGCGCGCTGCTGGTCATCGCTATCGCATCGCCCGGGGCAACGGCAACCGCGACACCGATTGGCCTTTCCGACCGGTGTCCGGCGAGCTTCGAGCAGCGGGACGGTCGCTGTCGCCTGCGCACCGCCTACTCCCAGTACCAGTCCCTTCGCAACGCGGGCGTTGGGGGGCTCAAGACGGGCCTTCCGCCGTTTCGCGACGGGTTCACGCCGCGCGAGATCGATCTCGGCCGGTATCTCTTCTTTGACCCGGCCCTATCCTCGAACGGCAAGGTGGCGTGTTCGTCGTGCCACAATCCGGCGAAAGCATTCACCGACAGCCGCGGGACGAGCACCGGCGTTGCGGGCCACGAAGTGAAGCGCAACGCGCCGAGTCTCTGGAACGTGGGCTTCCTGCAGCGATTCTTCTGGGACGGCCGCGCGCACTCCCTGGAGGAGCAGGTGCAGGGCCCGCTGTACGGCGCCGCCGAGATGGGCACGACCCCGGTCCGGCTCGTCGCGACGCTGAACGGGATTCCGGCCTACCGATCGCTGTTCACACTCGCCTTTCCCGACGCGGCGGCGGCCATTCGCAATGACCACGTCTATCGGGCCCTCGCCGCCTTCGAATCCTCACTCGTCTCGCTCAACAGCCGCTACGACCTCTATGCCCAGGGAGTCGGAGATGCGCTCTCGCCGCACGAGCTCGAGGGCCTCAATATCTTCCGCTCGTTCGTCGCACGCTGCGCCGAGTGCCACACACCGCCGCTATTCACGAACCAGCAGGTCGCGGTTATCGGAATGCCGGAGCCATCCGGCCGTCCGCTCGACCCCGGTGCCGGGGCAATCGCCAACGAGCCGATGTTGCGCGGCGGCTTCAAGGTACCAAGCCTGCGAAACGTCGCCCTCACTGCTCCCTACGGGCATGCCGGGCAGTTCGCGACGTTGCGGGAGACGGTTGCCTTCTACACCGGTGGCCGCGGCCACGCGGTGCCGCGCGGCGAACAGCTGCGCATCCACTGGCACATCTGGGAACCGAAGCTCTCCGAGCAGGAGCTCGACCGGCTGGTGGATTTCCTCGGCACATTGACGGACGAATCCTTTCGGCCGGAGCCGCCCACGGCCGTGCCGTCCGGTCTTCCGGTCCCGCATTAACTTCATCCGACGGAGAGCGACGTGAACAAGAAAGCCATCGTGTCCCTGGTCGTCGTCGCGGTGCTCGCGGCCGCCGCGGGCTACCTGTACGCGCGCCGCAGCGTCGTCGCGGCACCCCAGGTCGCCGCACAGTCGACCAGTGCCGGGCTCGCGGCCGCGCGCGGCGCGGGCGCCGGCGGATCGACCGCGTCCCTCGAGACCGGCCGCCCCGCCGGCAAGATCATCACCGTGAAGGCGGGTGAGGCGATCCAGAGCGCCGTCGCTGCGGCGCAGCCGGGCGATACGGTACAGGTCCTCCCGGGCACGTACCACGAGACCGTCTACATCGACAAGGACGATATCGCTCTCGTCGGTGTTATCCACGGCGCGGACTGGCCGACGCTCGATGGCGAGCGCAAGCGCAACGACGCAGTCCTCTACTCGGGCAACGGTATCCGCGTCGAGAACCTGAAGATCGTGAACTTCAAGGGCAACGCGATCATGGGGCAGGCGGGCAACAACTTCATCATCCGCCACAACTGGATCGCGAACGCGGGGGTTTACGGGATCTTTCCTGAGTTCGCGCAGAACGGACTCATCGAGCACAACATCCTGACCGGCATCGAGGACGCGGCGATCTACGTCGGCATGTCCGACAATATCCACGTTGCGCACAACGAGGTGTACGGCAACGTCGCCGGCATCGAGGTCGAGAACTCCCGCCACGTCATCGTCGAGCACAACCTGGCCTACGACAACGCGGGCGGCATCCTCACGTTCATTACGCCGGGCCTGCCGATCAAGACGACGTTCGATGTGATCATCCGCGACAACTTCGTCGTCGCGAACAACCACAAGAATTTCGGCGCACCCGGTTCGATCGTGTCGGGCGTCCCGAGCGGCACGGGCGTCATCGTGATGGCGGCGGATGACGTCATCATCGAGAACAACGTAATCCGCGACAACAAGAACGCCGGCATCATCGTGGCGGATCACAAGTCGTTCGCCAACATCACGCCGGATCCCGAGGCCGATCCGAACCCGGATCGTGTCTCGGTACTGTGGAACCTGTTCGCGAACAACGGCTACGAGCCCATCACCGAGATCAAGGCGCTGATGGTCGCGGCACTGACGCGCGAGGGCCCGGATCTTGTGGCGGTTGGCGGCGGCACAGGCAATTGCGTGCTCGACAAGGGCGCGCTCAAGACGCTCGGCCTCGGAAGCTGGGCGTCGGGTTGCGCGAAGACGAGCACCGCCGACATCGCAACCTATCTCCTCGACAAGCCGGCACCGCCGCGCGTGCTCAAGGCTGAGGACCGGGGCAAGCTCATCTACTCGTCGGTCTGCGCCGGCTGCCACGCGTACAACGTCCGCATGATCGGCCCGCCGACCCAGGTCATCCAGGCCATGTATGCCGGCAATCCGCAGGGAATCGCCGACTACATCGCGAATCCGACCAAGAAGCGCGAGGACTTCCCGCCGATGCCGCCGCAGGGACACCTGAGCGCCGACCTGCGCCTCGCGGTCGCAACGTACATGCTGGGCGTAAGCCAGCCGAAGCCGCCGGCCGCGGCCAACTGAGGTCGGAGGCGGGCGCGTCGCCAGACGCGCCCGAGCTCCAGGCAGCAACAGCGTGAGCCCGTCCTCGCCCGCCGACGCGCCTGCAGTCCATCTCGCCCAGTTTGAAAACAGCTACGTCACGCTCCCCGAGCGCTTCTACGCGCGGGTGGGGCCGACCCCGGTCGCTATGCCGCGACTCATCCAGGTCAACGAGCAGCTCGCGGCGGAACTTGGCATCGATGTCGGCGGCGAGGATCCGGCGACTCTGGCGGCGGTCTTCTCAGGCAACCTGATCCCGGCCGGGGCGGAGCCGATTGCCCTCGCCTACGCCGGTCACCAATTCGGCCATTTCGTCCCGCAATTGGGCGACGGCCGCGCGATCCTGCTCGGCGAGGTTCGCGATGCGTCGGGCGCCCGTCGTGACATCCAGCTGAAGGGCTCCGGGCGCACCCCGTTCTCGCGCAATGGCGACGGGCGTGCGGCACTCGGGCCGGTGCTTCGCGAATATCTCGTCAGTGAGGCGATGCACGCGCTCGGCATACCGGCGACGCGCACGCTCGCCGCCGTCACGACGGGCGAGCGCATCCACCGCGAGGGACTGGTGCCGGGAGCGATCTTGACCCGGATCGGTGCGAGCCACGTGCGCGTCGGCACGTTTGAGTACTTCGCCGCGCGCGGCGATGCCGAGGCCGTTCGCCTGCTCGCCGACTACGCGATCGACCGCCACTATCCGGAAGTGCGGTCGACCGCCCAGCCGTACCTCGCGCTACTCGGGGCGATATCTGAGCGGCAGGCGCTTCTCATCGCGCGTTGGATGCTCGTCGGCTTCATTCACGGCGTGATGAATACCGACAACATGGTGGTGTCCGGCGAGACGATCGACTTCGGGCCCTGCGCGTTCATGGATGCGTTCGATCCGGCCGCGGTGTTCAGCTCCATCGACCGGAACGGCCGCTACGCGTATGCCAACCAGCCGCATGCTGCCCAGTGGAACCTGGCCCGCCTCGCCGAAACTCTCTTGTCCCTTCTCGATCCCGTACCGGAGCGGGCGGCCGAGCTTGCGTCGGAGGTCCTGTCGCGATTCTCCGCCCGCGTCGGGGAGCATTGGCTCGCCGGCATGCGTGCGAAGCTGGGGCTGACGACTCCTCGCGATGACGACTCGCAATTCATCGAGGGTTTTCTGGAGCGAATGCACCGGGGCCAGGCGGACTTCACGCTGACGTTTCGCGCGCTTTGCGACGCGGCCGCGACGGGGGAGGCTGACGCTCGCGTGCGAACGTTGTTCGCGAGCCCCATCGCTTACGATGAGTGGGCGCCGGCTTGGCGAGCGCGGCTGTCGGTTGATGCGCCCGACCCGGCTGCGCGTAGCACCGCCATGCGCCGCGTGAACCCCGCATTCATTCCCCGCAATCACCGTGTCGAACAGGCGATCGTCGCCGCCGTCGAGCGTGAGGACTACTCGCTCTTTTCGCGGCTGCTCGGGGTCCTGTCACGGCCGTACGCGGACTCGCAAGCCTTCGCGGACTATGCGATCCCGCCGCGCCCGGAAGAGCGCGTCACTGAGACTTTTTGCGGTACCTGAGCTATACGCGTACCCGGTCTCGACCACCCGCGAGACCCTTTTCCCGCGCGCAACCGCACTCGCTATGCTGCCAGTGCCTGCCCCTGCCGTTTGCGCAAGACTCATCCCGCCATGCTCGCTAGCTTGTCGATGGAGCGCCCTAGACTCCGAAGAAGAGATAGTCGACGGCCGCTAACAGCGCTGATCGAGAATCAACGAGCGTTGTCATCGGTGCAGCGAGGTCGATCTGTCGGACGCTGGTAAGCGCCGGAACCAACGCTACGAACTCTCCGGTTTCGAGCGTAACGACCGGCGTGAATCGGCCCGCAATCGGGCCGAGCGATGCGCGAGGCACCAACGGCGCGACTATCTGGCCACGCCCGTGCGCCGCGATCTCCGACTGCAGAACAACGACGAACGGATAGGCGCGGCGCGCCGCAGGGATCGGGTTCGGATGGACGTCAAACTGCGCCATCGTCTGTCTCGTAATGACGACGTACGAGTTCCGCGAACGAACCGTGCTCATCGGCATACGCATCGGCGGATTCGAGGTCCTGCGCCAATTCCGCGCGCAGCGATCTGGCGATCGAATCAGCGTAAGCCTGCGCAAGTGCGTCTTCGGCGACTCGCGAGGCGTTGATGCCCGCTCGTTTCGCCTTCGCGTACAGATCTGAATTCAACGTGAGGCTGACAGTCTGCTTTGGCGCGGCGGATTCAAACAGGGCGCGTCGCATGCCTATTCCCCGTGACTGACACGGGTAATATACACGTGTCTATTACCAGTGTCATTCACAAGTCTCTGATACGGCTGACCTGCTGGAACCTTTCGCGTTAGCAATTGGCCTCGGCCGCGGATTGCACGTCGGGGAGGCTGCGGGGAAACGGCCGTGACCGGTCAGCTCAACGGGGGACGGCGGGCCGCGCCTCCTCGAGGCTCCACGCGGCCGTAAACAACGCCTCGGCGTTTCCGCGATACAGCTTGTCGACGACGTCGCGCGGAAGCCGCAGGCCGCGGAAGCTCGCAGTGAAATCGGGCGAACGCATGACATCCGAGGTCACGAGGAACTGCCAGTCCCGACGCCACTCCGAATGGACTTCGGCGACCGCGCCGGAATTCGCCTCATCCGGGCCGTAGGAATCATCACTGCCGTACAGGATGCGATCGGCGTACCGGATCAGAAACCTTCGCACCTTGTCGTGGTTTCGCGTGGCCTGGTATTGCAGATGAACCATCCGCGCGGCGAGGTCGACCTGGGCGGTCGGGAAGTGATCGAGGAACGCCGCCAGCCGGTCGACATCCCATTCGAGCGAGGCTAGATGCACCGCGTCGAACCGAAGCGCCGGGTGCGCCGCCAGCATCCGGTCGCGTGCCGCCAGGATCGAGTCGTGCGAGGGCATCTCCGGATGCCGGTACATGTAGTACTGCGGATGCTTGCTGAAGTATTCCTGATCCGACCGCACGGTCATCTGATCCTCAGGCAGCCAGCAATTGAGTGGCTCGGCCTGGTGGCCAAGCAGCACAACGCGCTCGCGCTCGAGCATCGCGAGGATGGGATTCAATCGGGCATCATCCGGCATCACGTAGCGGCCGTCGGCATCCTTAAGGTCCATGCCGATGTTCTTCCACATCTTGACGCCGACCGCCCCATCGGCGAGCTCGGTTTCCAGATGCTTGAGCTCCGTCGATGCCCAGGCCGGGTCGCGAAAGTGCTCGACCGAAAATGTGGCGACGAATGCCACGCGGCCCGGGTAGCGCTTCACGAGCGACTTCGCCGCAGCCTCCTGCTCGGGAATCGGCGGGAAGTCCGGGTAGTCGACGTTGATGGTCAGGATGCGGAAGTTGTCCCGCATCGCCTGCGCCATGAAGCGGTCGGCGACCCCGTGAAGGTGGACGTGCGCGTCGATCTTGTCGACGGATTCAAAGTCCCCGAGCGCGTAATACGCGGGCGCGGCGCCGTAGGCGAGTGACCCGAACGCCGACACGAGCAGTAACGACAGGAAGCGCGTCGACAACCGCCAGGCGCTCAAACGAGCCGCACCTCGACGCCGCGCTGTCTCAGTGCCTCGACGGCTTCAGGCGGTGCCGCCCGGTCGGTGATTAGGACGTTGATCTGCTCCACCTTGGCGATGAGCGAGATATTGCGGCGCCTCAGCTTCGATGAATCGGCGACCACGACGACCTGTCGCGAAATGCGGATCATCTCGGCGTTGAGCTCGGCTTCCGCGAGGTGCGGCGTCATCACCCCAAGTTCGGGGTCGAGGCCGTCGGCCCCCAAGTAAAGCCGGTCGGCCTGGAGGTTCGCGAGCGCCGCCTGGGCGATGTGGCCCGACAGCGAGTTCGATTCCCGGCGCAGGATGCCACCCGGCATGATGAGGCGCACGGCCGGCACATCGATCAGTAACGCGGCGATGTTGAGCGCATTGGTGATCACGTTGATCGACTTGAAGTCGAGCTTGCGGATCCGTCGGGCGATCTCGGCCGTAGTCGTGCCCGAGTCGAGGATGATGGTCTCGCCCTCGCGAATGAGCGCCGCCGCCGCCTCGGCGATGCGGAGTTTCTCGCCGTGATGCTGCAACTGCTTGACGCCGAGCGGCTGGTCGCCCTCCTCGACGTTCACCGCGCCGCCATGCGTGCGAGTGAGGGCGCCGGTCGCATCAAGCGCGGTGAGGTCAGCGCGGATGGTGACCTGCGAGGTGCCGAAGCGCGCGGCGAGCGCCTCCACGGTGACGCGACCGTGTTCTCGAAGCAGCGCGCAGATGCGTCGCCTGCGCTCCTCGATCAGGAGTCCTTGCTCGGTCGGCTGCGACATCAGACGGGTATCGCCTCGATCACCATGAACCGCGCGAAGCTGAGCGGCAGCTCCGCGTGCGCCCCCGACACCTCGCCGAGGTCGCGCTCGTTGAAATAGTCGCGCACGCGGTAGCGCCCCGCCGACAGCCCGCGGAGCCAGACCGGCCCGTTCCAGGCGCGCGCGTAGAACGCGTAGTACATCCGCCCGGATTTCTCGACGACGTGCGCCTCCGGCTTGTCGAAGCCGATGTCGTAGAGCTCACCGCGATAGGTGCCGCGCGGCAGCATGCGCTCCTTGTAGAGCGCGATCCATTTGCGCCACAGCTGCTCGCGCGCGGGCGTCAGCAGGAACGAGTCCTTGGGCTTCGGGTCCTCCGGCCACGTGAACTTGGTCGAGACGATCGCGCCGATCCCGACGGTCGAGGCGAAGTCAGCGCCCCCGTCGCTCAGCTCGACATGATCCCCCGCGAACGCGGCGCTCGGGCCGACGAGGGCCTTCAGGGTCTTGCCCTTGTGGCGGACCTGCCAGGAGGATTCGGGGTCGGACGCCGGTGCCTGGTTCATCGACGCAAAATTGTAGAACGAGTAGGAGGTGCCGCACGGGCAAAGCTCGATGACCGCCTCTGGATCAGCCTCCGTCCCGGTCTTGTACATCAACTGCAGGAAATCCTGCAGGCCCTCGACCGACTCCTCGGGACGCGCGTGTTTGTGCGCCGGGTTGTAGCACGGCGCCACCGCGTTCAGGTGCTGGCCGTCGATCTTGAGCCCCGCGAATCCCCAGTCGCGCATGAATGTCCGAACGAGTGCCGCGGTGTACGCGCGCGTCTTTTCGTAGGCCGGGCACAGGTAGAAGCAGTTCCAATAGGAGACGTTCTGCGGCGCGCCCTCCTTGTCGAGGAGCAGCATGTCGGTCTGATCGTGCAGCACGTCGGAGCCGGGGGCGGCGGCGAGCGGCGAAAACCAGAGCCGCGGCTTCAATCCCTTGCCTCGAATGCGTTCGACAAGCAGCTTGATGTCGGCCTCACCGCGCGGGAACTTCGTCTTGTTGAGCCCCCAGTCACCGATATTCGACTGCCAGCCGTCGTCCATCACGACCCAGCCGAGGCCGAGCTCCTGCACCTTCGGCAGCGTATCTTCGATGAGCTTGACCGTGCAGCTGCGCTCGTAGCCCCAGGCGCACCAGATTGGCTCGTAGGCGGAATCCGGGGGCGCCGCGGATTTGATTCCGCGGTCAGCCATGACCCGCCGGTAGGCGTTCAGCGTCGCGAAGTAGTCACCCGTGTGGGTCGCGATGAAGGTCTCCGGCAACACGAGCTCATCCCCCGGTTGCAGCAAGCGCTTGCGCGCGGAACTGATCGCGAGCGTTGCACGAGCGTCCTCGTATCTCAGCGGCAGCGACACGAGCTCAGGTGTCGGCGCCAGATGGCCAATGGCGAGCCCACAGTCCCGGCGCCACACATCGACGATCGGCGTGCCGCCGCCGTAGTCGGAGGCCGACATGCCCATGAAGTTCTCTTGCGCGAACCCCTTCTTGACGGGTTGTACCCAGTCGCGCCGGTCCGCGTGCGTGCTGCCGCAGTACGACCAGAACGAAGGCTCGGTCGCCGACTCGCCGGCGAGCGGTGCGCTCGGAAATTCAAGGTCGCTGCTGCGCCAGCCGCGCACCGCGACCGGCGCCGTCGATTGGTTGCGGAAGGACACGCGCTGGAAGGCGACGCCCGGGTAGCGATCGAAGAGCTCGATCTCAACGGACTTCTCGATCTGCTCGGTGGAGCTGCCGCTCAGCCGCAGTCGCCGGCCGGCGCCGTGCACGCCGTCGATGGCGTCGGTGGAGTGATGCTCGAGCACAAAGCGGTTGATGCGCCGGCGGTCGCCGAGGAGCAGGCTGTCGCTTGCGACCCAAGGCGTGAGCGAGGCCTTCCGCGCGGCGGGAGTCGCGCCGCTCAGGTGCCAGAGCCGAAGCCGCATCTCGCCGTCGAACTCAAGGAGGAGATTCGCATCGCCGACCGAGGCAACCGACGCTTCGCCCGCCTTCGTCGCCAGCGTCCGGGCGGTGGCACTCGCGAGCGCTGCACGCGATGCGACACTGGCGCCGGCCGCGAGCTGCAGGAATCGACGTCGGGTGGTGCCCTTCATTGCCGTTCAGCCCTTCTTGCGGTCAGCCGCGCGTGCGGTTCGAGTCTATCCAATCGTGTCGCCCCGCCCCGCGGGACCCCGCCGGGCCCGCGCACTAACGAAGCGGCGCTCCCCGGCGACCGACAGGACTTGACAGACCGGAAGCTGTTCGCAATAGTCCAAGAAATAAAACGAAAACGCAAATCGCTAAATAGAGTTTCGTTTTCTTTCGTATTACGCAAAGTCAGGGGAGCGACGCATGAATCTTCGCCGGTGGCGCACGGGTGCGATGGGTCCGCTGTTCGGAGCGGCGGCTTTCTTGGGTTGGCTCCCGGTTGCGTACTCGCAAACGCAAGCCCCAGCGCCCGCCGCTCCCGCCGTGTCGGAGCTGCAGGACGTCGTCGTCACCGGCATGCGGGCGAGCCTTGGGAAGTCGCTCGAGATCAAGCAGGACGCCGAGATCGTCCTGGACTCCATCAACGCGCTTGAGCTCGGGCGTTTTCCCGACGATGACGTCGCGGATTCGCTCCGCCACATCACGGGCGTCTCGATCACGCGCACGACGGGTGGCGAGGGCCAGTACGTCGGCATCCGCGGACTCGGCTCGCAGTACAACATCGTCACGCTCAACAACCGGATCGTCGCGACCGATGACGACGGCCGGGCGCTGGCCTTCGACATCTTGCCTGCCGATGTGATCTCCGGCGCCGACGTCTTCAAGTCATCGCAAGCGTCGGCCCTCGAGGGCAGCATCGGCGGCACCGTCAACATGCGCTCCGCGCGCCCGTTCGACAACCCGGGCCTGCACTCGGCGGTGCGCGGCGAGGGCAACTGGAACGACATGTCGCGGTTCTCCGGCAAGAAGGTGTCGGCCTTCGTCAGCGACACCAACGAGGCGGGCACGTTGGGGATCCTCGTCGGCGCGGTGTTCTCCGATACCAAGACGCGCACCGATGCGCTCAACTACAACACCTACGATGGCGGCAACCCCGGCGTCTGGCCGCTCAGCGGCCCCGACAGCCAGCCGGTCGTTGCCGCGTGCTGCATCTCGTTTGGCTCCGTGGTCGATGAGAAGAAGCGCCAGGCGCTGTCTGGAACTCTCGAGTGGCGTCCGACCGACAAGCTGCACTTCGCCCTCGATGGCCTCTACACGCGGCTCATCGATCCGCAGGTGGCCTACAACCAGGCCTACTACCCGGACTTCAATTACGACGCCAACGGCAACCCCGAGTGGTCGAACGTCGTCGTCACGAACGGGCTTATCACCTCGTTCACAGGCAGCACCTTCACGCCCGAGATCGTCAACCAGACGATCGACCGGCGCGTGACGACCTCGCTGATCGGCCTTAGCGGGAACTGGGAGGCCACCGACAAGCTCACGTTCGATGCGGATCTCTACCGCTCGAAATCGAACCGTCCGGAAGGCGGCAACGACGCGTTCGTGACCTCGGGCCTCGAGTCGACGACGCCCTACAACCAGAACACGATCAACTGGACGAACACGGCGAATGGACTCCCGAACATTTCGGTCACGCTGCCGAACGGCGAGGACTACGGCGCGGCGCTCGCGGCCGGGCATCTCGACAACAGCCACTGGACCGCGCACTACACCGGCCTCAGCGGCAACTCGATCCACGACAAGATCATCGGTGCGACGCTGAATGGCACACTGAAGCTCGACGCGGGCTGGCTCAGCCAGCTGCGCTTTGGGTTGGCGGAAACCCGCCGCGAAAAGTCGCGCGAGGACTACGACAACGACTGGACCGGCGGCTCGAGCCAGTACGACTTCTATACGACGCCGGACGGCGCCAATCCGATCACCTACGGCTCGCTCGGCGCCAACGTCATCTCGACAACGACCTTCCCCAACTACATGCAAGGCTCGGGCGGCTCGTTCCCGAAGACGGTGGCGGTATTCAACATCCCGGCGTTGCTCGCGGCTCTGCAGAAGCTGAACGGGCAGCCGAACCTATATGTCCCGGGTGCCCCGAACTACGACTTCAACCTGTCGCTGCCGCAGTTCAATGCGGTCAACTCCTACCTCGTGAAGGAGAATACGACGGCCGCGTTCGTCGAGGCCTCCTTCTCCGGCAGCAATTGGTCCGGCAATGCGGGCGTGCGGATCGTCCATACGCAGACGACGGCGTCAACCGCCGTCAACGAGATCCAGTCGGTGACCATTGCCAATCCGGCGAACCCCACGGATCCAGCGATCGTCGCATACAGCGACGCGACCCCAACGTCATCCTCGAACTCCTACACCTTGGCGCTGCCGTCGCTGAATCTCGCGTACCGGTTCGCCTCGAACCTGCAGCTTCGGTTTGGTGCCGCGGAGACTGTCGCCCGGCCCGAGATCTCGCAGCTCGCGCCGACCCGCACCGACAATTCGCTGAACCGGGTCTACGAGGTCACCTATGCGGGCGATGCGGACCTGAAGCCCATCCGCGCCTACGGCGTCGATCTGTCGCTCGAGTGGTACTACGCGCCGCGGTCGGCGCTCACCGTCGCGGTGTTCGGCAAGGACATCCGGGACTTCATCACGACGCAGGTCCTCAGCGGCGTCGATCTCGGCGTGCAGGGGTTCTTCAACGGCAGCACGACGCCCGTCCCAGTCCTCTATCAGGTCTCCAAGCCGATCAACGGCGACAAGGGGTACGTCGAGGGTCTCGAGCTCGGTATCCAGCACATCATGTCGAATGGCTTCGGCGTGCACGGACAGTACACGCGCACTTGGAGCCGCGCCTATGTCTCGGGGCAGTACGTCGGCCAGCTCGAGGGCGTCTCCTCGAACAGCGCCTCGCTCGGAATACTCTACGAATCCGGTAAGCTGGGCGCGAACATCAACTGGGACTATGACGGCGGCGCGATCGCGCAGACCTTCACCGAGGTCGACGGCTGGTCGGCCTACCAGAGGAGCTTCTCGTGGGTGACGGCACAGGCATCCTATGAACTCGTCCCGGGCCTCAAGCTCTACTTCGAAGGCAAGAACCTGACCAACGCGATTGCCCGGACGTACCTTGCGAACCGCGCGGACGCGGTGTGGAGCGGTGGCCTTACGGGCACGAGCAGCAGCGTCGGCCAGGGCTACACCGCCTACGGCCGCACGTTCACCGCTGGCGTCAGCTACCGGTTCTGAGCCGTGACTACCGACGACATCGACATCGGCGCGTCCGCGACCGCTCGCGGACCAGCAAGGCCATGAACTCGGGCCGCTGGTTGCACTACGCGCTCCTCACGACCCTCACGTGGGGAGTGTGGGGCGCGTTCACGGGGCTGCCGAGTGAGCACGGCTTCCCGGACACGCTGACGTACGTCGTCTGGGCGCTGACGATGATCGCGCCTGCCGTCTGGGCGCTTCGCCGGGCGGGAACGGGGTTGCAGCGCGACCGCCGCTCGATCCTGCTCGGCCTCGCGATCGGACTCCTCGGCGCCGGCGGGCAAATGGTGCTCTTTCGCGCGGTCACGCTCGGGCCGACCTACCTGATCTTCCCGATCGTCTCGTTGTCGCCGGTCATCACGATCGTGCTGTCGATGGCGCTGCTCGGGGAGCGAACGGGCAAGCTCGGCGTCGCCGGCATCATCCTCGCCGTCCTGTCGCTGCCACTCTTCGACTACTCGGCCCAGCCGGAAGCGCATCATTACGGCACCTGGTTCTACCTCTCCCTCGGCGTCATGCTTGCGTGGGGACTGCAGGCCTACTTCATGCGCCTCGCCAACGCGACGATGACCGCCGAGAGCATCTTCGGCTACATGATGCTGACGGGGCTCCTCTTCATCCCGGTCGCCTGGGTGCTCACCGACTTCTCGAAGCCCGTCTATCTCGGGCTCGCCGGCCCCTGGCTCGCCGCGGCCACGCAGGTGCTGAATGCGATCGGGGCACTCCTCCTCGTCTACGCGTTCCGCTACGGCAAGGCGATCGTCGTGTCGCCTCTCGTCAACGCCGGCGCCCCGCTCCTGACCGCCGTGATCTCGCTCGGCGTCGCGGGCGCACTGCCGGGCCCTTACAAGATCGCCGGCATCCTGCTCGCGCTCGGTGGCGCGCTGCTCTTGTCGCTGCAGCCGGATGCGCCCGGGGACTCGCCCGCATGAGAGCTCTCCTGCAACTCCTCGAACGGCACAAATCCGGCAGCGGCGAGGGAATCTACTCGGTGTGCTCCTCGCACCCGCTCGTCATCGAGGCGGCGCTCGCCGAGGCGCACCGGGACGGGCAGCGGGTCCTCATCGAGGCGACGTCGAATCAGGTCAACCAGTTTGGTGGCTACACCGGCATGACGCCGGCGGATTTTCGCGCCTATGTCACCGAAATCGCCGCGCACGCGGTGCTCCCGACGGACCATGTGCTGCTTGGCGGCGATCACCTGGGACCGAACGCCTGGCGCGCGGAGCCTTCGGCCGGGGCGATGGCGCACGCCGAGCAACTCGTTGACAGCTACGTGGCTGCCGGATTCCGGAAGATCCATCTCGACTGCTCGATGAGTTGCGCCGACGATCCCGCCGCGCTCACGGATAGTGTCGTTGCGCAGCGCGCCGCGCGACTCTGCCGCGCCGCCGAGCGCGCCTGGAAAGCCGCGGGCGGCGACGCCCCGGTCTACGTGATCGGAACCGAGGTACCGGCACCTGGCGGAGCGGCGGAGGAACTCGGTGCGCTTGCCGTAACCTCCCCGGCCGCGGTTACCGTGACGATCGACGCCCATCGCGAGGCATTCACGGCGCTCGGCCTCGGCGCCGCATGGACCCGCACGGTTGCGCTCGTCGTGCAGCCCGGGGTCGAATTTGATCACCACAAGGTCATCGACTATCAGCCCGGCAAGGCCCGCGAGCTCTCGCGGCGCATCGAGCGGGAGTCCGGCCTCGTCTACGAGGCGCACTCAACCGACTACCAGACCGCAGGCGCCCTCGCCGCGCTCGTGCACGATCACTTCGCGATCCTCAAAGTGGGCCCCGGCGCGACGTTTGCGCTGCGCGAAGCGCTCTGGGCGCTCGTCGATATCCAGATCGAGCTCGACGACGAGATGACCGACTCGTTGAAGGAAGTCGTCCTCGCCGCAATGCAACGGGACCCGCGGCACTGGACGCCCTACTACACGAACCCCGTGACGGCCGACTTCGACCGCCAGTACAGCCTGAGCGATCGCATCCGCTACTACTGGAACGTCCCCGAGGTGCAGCGCGCGAGCGTCGCGCTCCTTGAAGACCTCGGCCGACGGCAGATCCCGCTCACGTTGCTGAGCCAGTACCTGCCGCGGCAGTACGCGGCCGTGCGCGAGGGTTCGCTCTCGAGCGACCCGCGCTCGCTCGTCCTCGATGGCATTGCCACGGTGCTCCGACCCTACGCGACCGCGTGCCGACCGACCGCGGCCATCACTTCCCATGCCGCTCGCTCGGCCTAGCGGCATGGACATCTTCGGCTTGAGCGCGGCCGAGCTCGATCGCGCCGGCGCAAACTGGACGGCGCGGGAGATCGCCCAACAGCCGGTCATCTGGCTCGAGGTCGAACGGCTCCTGACGGGCCAGGCGGGAGCGCTCGCGGCATTCCTCTCGCCGCTCCTGGCGGACCCCGACCGTCGTATCGTGCTGACCGGCGCCGGGACGTCGGCGTTCGTCGGGCAGTGCCTCGCTCCCTCGATGGCCCTCCGGCACGTGCAGCGGGTCGAGGCGATCGCGACGACGGACATCGTGGCCGGCCCCGGTCGCTGGCTGCCCCGTCGCACCCCGATGCTCCTCGTCTCCTTCGCGCGCTCCGGCAACAGCCCGGAGAGCCTCGCGGCCGTCGAGCTCGCCGAGAGCTGCGTCGAGGATTGCGCCCAGCTCATCGTGACCTGCAATTCCGAGGGTGCCCTCTATCGCCGCGCGCAGACGGCGGCGCGGTCGTATCCGATCCTGCTGCCCGAGGCGAGCAACGATCGCAGCTTCGCGATGACCTCGAGCTTCACCGGCATGCTGCTCGCCGCGGCGATGGCCTTCGGCGAAATCGCCCCGGACAGCGGCCGGACACGCTTGCTCACCCGAGTCGCCCCCCAGGTGCTCCCGGGGTGCATGCCGCTCCTCGAGGACCTCGTGCGGAGTGCCTTCGAACGGATCGTCTATCTTGGCAGCAATGCACTCGAGGGCCTCGCGCGCGAGGCGGCGCTCAAGATGCTCGAGCTCACCGATGGCAAGGTCGTCGCCGCCGCGGATACGCCGCTCGGCTTCCGCCACGGCCCCAAGACCATTCTCAACGGCAAGAGCCTCGTCATCGTCCTCCTTAGCAACGATCCGTACGCCCGCCGGTACGAGGTGGACCTGCTGAACGAGCTGCGGCGCGATGGGGTGGCGGCGCGCGTCGTCGCGCTTTGCACCTCGCCCGTCACCGGGCAGCACCGTGACGATGTCCTGCTGGCGCCCGCCGCCGAGGGCGCGCTGGCGAGCGACCTCGAGAGCTGCTTCCCGTACGCGATGTTCGCCCAGTCGCTTGCGCTCCTGCGTTCGCTCTCGGTCGGCGTACGCCCCGACTCGCCGAATGCGGCGGGCACCGTGAGCCGCGTGGTGCAGGGGGTCTCGATCTACCCGTGGCGCGGGGCGCAGTGAGGCATTTCCTCGGCGTCGACGGCGGCGGCAGCAAGACCGCCTTCGTCCTCATCGATGAGCGAGGTGCCGTACTCGCCTCGCACACCGAGGGCCCCGCCTACTACCTCGAAATCGGCCTCGAGGCACTTCGAGCGATGCTTGCGCGCGGCATCGAGGCGACGCTCGCCCTCGGCGGCGTTGCAGTGGGCGAGCTGACGTACACGTTCCTGGGGTTACCTGCCTACGGCGAGGATTCCCACCTGTTGCCGACCCTCGATGGGATCGCAGCGCCCACACTGCCGTCGGGGCGATTCCGCTGCGGCAACGACATGGTCTGCGGCTGGGCCGGGGCGCTGGCGGGGGAGGATGGTATCAGCGTCGTCGCCGGCACCGGCTCGATCGCTTACGGCGAGTATCGCGGGCGCACCGCCCGCGCCGGCGGCTGGGGCGAGCTGTTTGGCGATGAAGGATCGGCGTACTGGATCGCCCGGGAAGGGCTCACGCTCTTCTCGCGCATGGGTGACGGCCGGGCCCCACGCGGCGCACTCTACGAACTCGTACGCCAGCATTTCTCACTCGATGGCGACCTCGACCTCTGCGCAGCCATCTACGGCCAGAGTGCGGCGATGCGCAGCCAGTTCGCCGGCCTGTCCAAGTTAATTGCCCAGGCCGCCGATGCGGGCGATCCGTCGGCGCGCGCGCTCTTCGTTCGCGCGGCCGGCGAGCTTGCCGAGATCATCGCAGCGGTGCGTCGTTCGCTCGAGGTTCCCGATGCCGTGCCGCTACCGCTCTCCTACTCGGGCGGGCTCTTTCAGCGGCGCGAACTCATCCTGACACCGTTGCAGACGGCGCTCGGTAGCGCCGGTGCCCGCTATCGCCTCGTGGAACCGCGTTTGCCGCCGGCTGCGGGCGCCGCACTGCGTGCGGCAATCGTGAACGGACAACCGCTCGATGAGAGTGCAATTGCGACGCTGACGGCCCAGTCATCACCCCACGCCGCGTGAAAGGCGGCAGTCCTTAGGCGTTCGCGTTGTGAGGACGGAGTAACACCGCGAGCGAATTGAGCCAAGTCGTCTGATGACTCAGTTCAAAAGACCCGGGCTGCGAGGAAAGTCGTACCGACGAACAGAGTCCAGCCGGGGGAAGGACTGTTAAGCCCCCGCGCCACACCGAAATCCCACGTCACCCGCTTCCCGGGGCTGAACGTCGCGCCACCGAGGAGCTGGGCGGTCGAGCGCGTGCCGCCCTGGCGGGTTCCGGACAATTCGGCCACGATGCCCCACCGCGCGCTCACGCCGTCCTGGAGTGCGGCTGCCCACATCGCCTGGTGGTGGCTGGTCGAGGGATCCGCCGACCCCAGCCTCGTGAGGCCGAGGTTGAAATCGGCGTGCAGAGAATGCGCGAAGTCGCTGCTGTAGATTCCGGTCGCCGTGTAGTCGGTTTGCCCGCTGCCGCTGTGCAAGCCGGCGCGGGCGGTCGGCGCGGTCAGGCCAAGCTCGAGGCCAAAGGCGGAGCGGTCATTGACGGCGAAGCGGCGCTTCAGGATCAGGGACGTGTCACCGCCCGGCGCGCTCTCCCGATTCAGCGCCGTCGGGTCACGGACCCAGGCTTCGCCGGCAACGCGGACACCCCAGTCCTCCGTCAGCGCGAGCTTGAGCGCATACGGGAAGCTGTCGCGCCGAGGCGCGCCGCCCACGTCCGCGCCCTGCAGGCCCGCTTCGATCTCGAGCCACCCGGGAGCCGAGAGCGCCGCGGGGGTCGAGACGGTCGGCCGATAGGGCGTTACGGAGACATCCTCGGGCTCAGCCGACAGAGCGCGCGTGCTCCAGACGGCGACGCCGCTCGCGACCAGCACGCCGTACGCGAGGCATCGCGTCCGTGCGGCGACCTCGGCTCTGCCAGGCTGAAGCGCTGCAATCCGCACGTTGTCATTCGCCTTTGAAGCTCGGGCGTCCATGATAGAAGCAAAATCATCCCGGCGAGCGAGCCCGGTGGCTGCCTGGCGTTCCGGAACCAGCCGGCGAATTGCTCCAAGCGGCGGTGGCGCTGAGCTATATTCGCCCGGCACCGGCGAGTCGGTGAATCCCGCCTGAATCCGACTCAGGCGCAGTCCGGCGCGACCGATTCCTGATTGCCCTGCGAACTGCGCGATTCCCGCCGCGGGCGCGATTGACTGACCAGCCGTCCAGCTTCAAGTGGGGTACGCACGATGAGCCGGCCACTGCATCGGGTGATTCATCCGTTTCGCACCCGCCCGCGTCTCTGGATCGCGACGGTAGTCGCGATCCTGGTCGGCACCCTGCTCCCGATGAGCGTCGCCGCGCACGCCGTGACCCGCTGGTTGATCGCCTGGAACGCGGGCACCGGCACGTACGTCGTACTCGCGGTCATCATGATGTCGCGCTCATCGCACCATCACATGCGCCGCCGCGCGCAGCTGCAGGACGACGGGCAACTCCTCGTCCTGGCTCTCGCCTGCCTCGCGACGGTCGCGAGCCTCGCCGCGATCGCCGGCGAGCTCACCGTCGTCAAGGAATCCCACGGCACGCTCAAGAGCCTGCACATCGCACTCGCCGGGATAACGGTGCTGTCCTCGTGGGCGTTCATCCAGGTGATGTTCGCGCTCCACTACGCGCACGAGTACTACGCGGCGGTCTGCCACGCGAAGCCGGCGGTGCTGCAGTTCCCGGGGAATGACGAGCCCGACTACGGCGACTTCTTCTACTGCGCCGCGATCATCGGGACATCCGGCCAGACGGCCGACGTCTCGTTCGTCTCCAAGCGCATGCGGCGCATCGGCTCGCTGCACTGCATCCTGTCGTATCTGTTCAATACGACGGTGCTCGCGCTGCTGATCAACATCGGCGCCAGCCTGTTCTGACGATCGGCTGGCGGCGCGGCGCCCCATAAAAAAGCGGCCGCAGGGTCGCCCCGTTGGGGCGACCGCCGCGGCCGCGGTCGGCGCTAGTTCGGCGTCAGCGTGACCGGGACCTCGGTCACCGAGTCGACCGGGATGGCATTCGCCTTGGCGGCTTCGCGCACCGCCTTCTTGCTCGGCCCCTCGTAGATGCAATACGTCTTGGTCTTGTTCGCGTTGGCGTACGAGGTGACCCACTTCACGCCGAACTTGGCGTTGGTGGCATTCACCTTGGACTTGGCCGCAGCGTCGAGACCGTCGAGCGCACCCGGCGGAAACGTCCGCTCGATCAGGTAGCGGTGCACAGTCACCTCTGACTGCGCGGCGGCGCCCGACTGAACGGGAGCGTCGGATGCGAACGCGGCAGACAGGAACAGGGCGGGCAGGATCGCGACGAGTTTCTTCATGGTCATCTCCTAGTTTCTGGCATGGGCCACCAATTTCGGTCTGGTCGGCGTACGGCTATAGCGTCGCCGACCCCCGCCCGAGCGTCTTGAAACGTCCATGAAAGGTCTCTGAAAAGTCGCCTCAGCCATGCTGTGCACGCTTCGCGTACGCCGCGGCCGGGGCCGCTCGGTACGCCGGGCGAGCCTCGCCTGCGCGCCGAAAAACGCGTGCTAGGATGGCCACAAACCAAGAGCGCAGGCCCCACCGCACCGCCGATCGACACCAAAACGCCCGAACGCTCGCGTTCGGCTTTCCACGAGGGCACGGAACTTGAAGACTCGCCGCGACTTTCTCGCCCACTCGGCCGCCGCCGCCCTCGCACTCAGTCCTGCGGTTCGGACTCTGGCGGCCGCGCCCGCCGCATCGCCGGCCGAAGCGCTTCCCGCCGGCGCGACAGCGGCGCTCCTCGAGCGCGCGCAGGCACTCCTCGCGCGGGCCCCGCTCATCGATACCCACAACGACCTGCCGACGATGCTCCTCGAGCTCAGCGCCGGCGACCTGACGCCCTTCGATCTCGGGGTCCGCCAGCCGCGGCTGTGCGCGGACGTGCCGGCCCTGCGCGAGGGGCGCGTCGGCGCACAGTACTGGTCGGTGTTCGTCGAATCGGCGACGCAAAAGGCACACGTGTCGCTTCACGAGGCGCTGCGTGAATTCGATGTTGCATTGCGGTTCATTCACGGCACGGCCGATTTCGAACAGGCCCGTTCGGCCGCCGACATCGAGCGCATCCACCGAACCGGCAAAATCGCGAGCCTCATCGGGGTCGAGGGCGGCCACATGCTCGAGAACTCGCCGGCGGCGCTTCGGGTCTTCTACGAGCTCGGCGCCCGCTACCTCACGCTCACTCATTGGGACACCATCGATTGGGCGGATGCCGCCACCGACCGGGCCGATCACCACGGCTTGACGGGCCTCGGGCGGCAGCTGGTGCGCGAGATGAACCGCCTCGGCATGTTCGCGGACCTATCGCACGTCAGCGCCGATACGATGCGCGATGCGCTGCACACGACGCGCGCGCCGGTCATCTTCTCCCACTCCAACGCGTTCGCGATCAACCCGCACCCGCGGAACGTGCCCGATGACGTCCTTAGGCTCCTGCGTGACAACGGTGGCGTCGTGCACGTGAATTTCATCCGGCCGTTCGTGTCGCCGGAGGGACAGGCCTGGGGCGACCGCCGCGAGGCGGCGCTCCGGGACCTGCACGCGCGGCTGACCGACGACGCCGCCATTGAGGCCGCGATCGCGGCGTGGGAGAAGTCCGCGGGCCCACCGCGCGCGACCGTCGCCGACATGGCCGATCACATCGACCACATCCGCAAGGTGGCCGGCGTCGAGCACATTGGCATCGGCGCCGACTTCTACAAGGCCGAGTCCGCCGACATGGCGAGCGGGCTCGGGGACGTCACGCGCTATCCGTTCCTGTTCGCCGAGCTCCTACGGCGCGGCTATTCGGACGAGGATGTGCTCAAGATCGCCGGCCAGAACCACCTGCGCGCAATGCGGCGCATGGAGGAGGTGGCCGAGGAACTGCGTCGCACCGAGCACGCGCTCATCACGGAAGGGGTGAAGGCGTAGCGAGCGACCCGTCCCCCCAGGTCGCATCGGGACGCGCTGCGCGCGCGTCGTCGCGGACTCGCATGGACCCCGACCGCGCGGCCGACGCCCCGGGCCGCGGTCGTCGTGGACCCCCGTTCCTGTTGCCGAGACGTAAGGGTAAAGCACTGATCGGGAAGCGGTTTTTGTGCGGCAACGCCCAGATCCACCGCTCCGCCGGCGAAACTGTGACCCCCCGCATGGGCCCTGCCCGGGTCTTCCGGTATCAAGATGATGTGATCAACACGTCTCTCAGCTGCCGGAGCGGGACACCCGGCGCGATGGGCCGGTTCGCGGCCCTCGCGGCGCTCGCCCTCATCGGCGGATGCGAATCCGCCGTACACGACGCAGCGCCGATCGTCGTCGCCCCGCCGCCCGAGACTCCCGTCGTCGCCGGCACGCTGCCGGACGTCGCCGTGACACCGGAACCGACGACGCGCGAGAGCGCCGAACTCACCGGCCGCGCGTGGTACGTCACCACGGTCAAGGATCCAACGACACGCAGCTACACCGCGGCGATCGAACGTCGCAGCCTCGATCAGCTCTCCTTCGACACGCCGTACGATGGCGACCAGCGCGCCTCGATGACGCTCGTGCTGCACGACGGCCAGCCCGTCGACCTCGTCATCTCGATCGAGCGCGGGCGATTCGTGTGCGCGGGCAAGGACCGCGACACCGCGTGCGCCCTTCGCGTCAGCATCGACGATGCGGCGCCGCGCCCGGTGCGGTTCGCCGTGCCGCGCCACTTCCCGCCGACGGAGCTGCACCTCGCCGGCGGCCCGGACGCACGGCGCCTGCTCGCGGTGCTCACGCGGGCGAAGCGGCTGCGCATCCAGCCGATCTTCCAGCAAGAACGCTCACCGGAGATCGAGTTTGCACTGACGGGCTTGAGTCCCGCGATCGCCCGGATCAGCAAGCACTCGGTCGCCGAATTGCCGGGTAGTCCGACCTCCGCCTCCGGCGGCGGCTAGCCAGCCGTCGTTCGCAGCCAGCCGCCGGGAACCCGGTGGCGCTGCGCCACCAAGTCCCTCCGCCAGCTTACCCAGACGGCACGTCAGACTCGACGCGCCGGTAGACGGCGACGTTCGTGAACTCATGGCCGGTAGCCCCGCCCGTCGTGGTCGTGATGGTCATCACTCGTCCGGCGGCGTCGAGCACGCGCCGGCTTTCCGCGACCACGCTGAATGCCCGCGTGTAGCGCGCAACGACAGTCGAGTCATCGAGGCGCGTCAGGGCAATCGGCACCATGACTCCCGCAGCGCTTTCGACCAGCACCGCCCGACCGTCGTACGCCGCCGTGTAGTCGGCGGTCGCCGTTCCGCCACCCTTCAGCGTCGTGGCGGATCGATAGTGGACGCCCTCGTCGGCCGGCTGCATGACGATCAGCATCGACTCGGGAACGGGACCCGATTCGTAGTGGCACGCCGCGGGATCCAGCCGCCAGGCTCCGAGGAAACGGTCCTCGCCGGAGGCTCCGGCAAGTGCCGGCGTCGCCGCCAGCAGCAGTAGCATCGTGAGCGTACGCATCAAGGTCCTCCGCGGTGCGGGCCGCCAGCGGCCGCCCGCAGCCATTCCGGTGGCGGCGCTAGAGGGAGCGGAGAAACTCGAGGATGGCCTGTTGTTCGCGGTCCGACAGTCGGTCGAAGCGCTCCACGACACGATTCGCCTCGGACGCGCCGTAGCGCACCGATTGCGCGTCGGCCTCCGGGTTGTCGCCGCCGCTTGAGCCCGCCGGCGCCGCGTGGTCACGGATCGCGACCATCAGGTCGGTCGTGCGGCCGTCGTGCAGCAGGAATAGCCGCTGTCCGAGACCCCACAGCGGCGTCGTCCTGAACTCATCCGGACCCGCCGCGCCCTGCGCGATGTTGTCGGCGAGAGTGGCTCCCATGTGGTGCACGAGGAGGTCCGAGTAAAGGTTCACCGACCTGCCGCGCAAGGCGACGACGTGGGGCCCGATCTCCTCCCGCGGGCTCGAGGGTCGCGCGACGCCGGGAGTGCGGAACGCAGGCGTGTGGCACATCGCGCAGCCGACGTCCGCGAAGAGCTCGCGGCCGCGCTGCGCCGCTTCCGTGAACGGCGCGGGTTGCGGGGCGTCGACGAAGCGCATGAATACGGTGAACATCAGCCACGCCGGCATGATCTTGAGCGGGTCGTTGTAGAGCGGCGCGTCCGCGCGCGGCGTGTCGAACGGCTCGTAGGCGAGGTTGCAGCCGTCCACCTCGCTCCTCGAAATGGGGAAGAGGTCGTTGCTGATCCCCATTTCAACGTTGTAAGCCTCGCCCGCGAACATGTTGATGGACGCATTCTGCGCCTTCCAGCCGAAGCGGCTGATCGTGCCGTTGTTGGGCACGATGTTCGGATGCCCGGCGATCCCGAGTTCGCGCTTCTCATCGAGGTGACTGTTCATGTTGGCGAGGATCGCCCGGTCCTGGATCGATTCGATGAGCCCGAGCCCGAAGAGCTGCAACGGGATCCGGAACGCGATGTTCCGCTGGGCCATCGCACTCGCGAAGTCGGGCTGGCGCAACGTGCATTCCGGTGCATCGGAGCGATTCTGCATCGTGAAGAGGCTGTGAACCCCGCCGTCGCGGCTGCCGTCCGGCTTGAACTTGAAGCGCACCTCGCGGAACGGACCCGTCGGCTCCTCGAACGCAGGCACCGTGTTTGTGCCGCCGAGGCGGTGGGCGATGACCGATGCCGGATTGACCTTTGGCGAGCTGCCGCCGATGCGCGGCTGGAAGTGGCAAGAGAAGCACTGGTCGGCGTTGAACACCGGCCCCATGCCCGCGGAGTTCACAAGCGCGAGCGGCGAGAACGGATTGTCCGGTCGCGGGTCGATCGGCAGTACCGCCTGCGGCTGTTGCGCGCAGGTGTCACAGGTGCCCTCGAGCTCCGAGACCCGCAGCAAGCTCTCGTTGAAGAGCGCGAGCTCGTTGTCGTTGAGGCCCGGCACCGGCTTTGGAATCGTCGAGGCCGGATTCGGGCGGGGGCCGGGATCGCGCGCATCCGCGCTTGCGACCGTCGAGACGATCACCGTCGAGGCCGTGAGTGCCAACATCACCGAACGAGCAAGTCGATTGCGAATCCCCATGTCCCTACACTCCCCTTAAACGCTTGAGTTCCCTTCTTGATGCCGCTCGAGCCATCGCAACGCCACCCGCCTGGGCCGCACCGCTGGCTATCGAGAGGATCCCCACTAGGTAATACGCAGGCGTCCGGCGCAAACGGACATGCCCCCGCGATACGCTGCTAACTAGCTGGTGGTACTTGGTTTCTTCCGGACCTGCGCGAGGCCCGGGTGCGACTTAGGCGCGCGGAGGATGCCTCACGCGCGCCAAGTTTCTGCGTCATCCGCCGCCTTGTGCCGCTCCCCGCGAAGCGGGCACCATCGGGCGATGGGAGAACTTACGGAATTGCTGCAGGCCGCCAAAACCGGCGAACCGGGTGCGATCGACCGGGTCATCGCGTTCACGTACGGCGAGCTCCACTCCCTCGCTCACCAGCGTCTGCGCGGCTCGCGGGTCGTGACGCTGCTCGATACGACCTCCCTCGTACACGAGTGCTACCTCCGCTTCGTCAGGGTCGGCGCGCTCGGCACGGAGAATCGCAATCACTTCCTCGCCTACGCGGCACGGGTCATGCGCTCGATCGTCATCGACTTCGTGCGCCAGCGACAGGCGGATCGGCGCGGCGGCGGCGACACGCCGGTAACACTCGATACCGGCATTGCGGACCCCGCCTCGGCGGAGGAAACGGATCTCCTGCGCGTCGACGCCGCGCTCGCGGAGCTCGAGCGCGTGGACCGGCGGTTGGTCGATGTCGTGGAAATGCGCTACTTCGCCGGGCTCACGAACGAGGAGATCGCCGATGCGCTCGGCGTCACCGAACGGACCGTGCGGCGCGACTGGCAGAAGGCACGGCTCCTCCTGCATCGGGAGCTCGAACCATGACCTGCGCGGTCGCGCGAACGGCGAGCATGGCCGGTTGACCAAGCGTTTGACGTAATACCCAGTAGCAACCTCGCGGATAGCCTGCCATGGAATGCCCGAACCGGATCGCCGCGTGAACATCACTCCCGAGCAGTGGGCGGTTCTCTCCGCGCTCCTCGACGAAGCGCTCGAGCTACCGCCCGCCGCACGCGCGGCGTGGGTCGAGTCGCTGCGGGGCCCGAACGCCTCGCTCAAGGAGGAGCTGGCGCGCCTGCTCGAGCGCCAAGCGCGGATAGAAACCAGCGATTTCCTCGGGACGATCCCGAAGCTCGGCGACGGCGCCGCGACCGTGCCACCGGCCGCGGTTCCGGTGGGCACGGCCGTTGGCCCGTACGTGATCGAGCAGGAAATCGGCCGCGGCGGCATGGGGATCGTCTACCGCGCGCACCGGGCGGATGGCCTCATCAAGCGTCCCGTGGCGCTCAAGTTGCTGCACCCGGGACTCGCGACGGCGGAACTGCTCGGCCGCTTCGCCCGCGAGCGCGACATACTCGCAAGCCTCACGCACCCGAACATCGCCCGACTCTACGATGCGGGCTCGACCGATACCGGCCAGCCGTACATCGCGCTCGAGTACGTCGAGGGGCTTTCACTCATCGACTATTGCGACGGCCGACGGCTCGCGCTTCGCGAGCGGCTGCGCCTGCTCGTGCAAATCCTGCGAGCGGTGCAGTTCGCGCACACGAACCTCGTGATCCACCGCGACCTGAAGCCATCCAACATCCTCGTCACCGCGACTGGCGAGGTTCGGCTCCTCGACTTCGGCATCGCGAAGCCGCTACGCGAGCACGGTGCCCTCGCAACGGAAGTCACCCAGTTCGGCGGCCGCGCGCTGACGCCCGACTACGCCGCACCCGAGCAGTTGCTGGGTCATGCCGTCTCGACCGCCAGCGATGTCTATTCGCTCGGCGTCGTGATGTACGAGCTCCTGTGCGGCTGCCGGCCCTACCGCCCGAAGCGCGCGTCGGTCGCGGCGCTTGAGGAAGCCGTCCTGCTCACGGAACCCGTCCGCCCGAGCCATGCCGCGATCGAGGCGCACGCCGCCGCGGCTCGCGCGTCGACCGTCCGCTCACTTCGGCGTGCACTCGCAGGTGACCTTGATGCGATTGCGCTCAAGACTCTCCGTAAGTCGCCCTCGGAGCGCTATGCGACGGCCGATGCGTTCGCGCAAGACCTCGAGCGGCACCTCGCCGGGGAGCCAGTCCTCGCGCAGCCGGAAAGCAGCTGGTACCGCGCGGGCAAGTTCATCCGGCGCAACGTCTTCGTCGTCGCCGCGACGATGGCCGTGGTCGTCGCTCTGGCCGCGGGGCTCGGGGTCGCACTGCTGCAGACGAAGCGTGCCAACGAGGAGGCCCGTGTCGCGCGCAGCGTGCAGGCCTTCCTGCAGGACGTATTCCAGGCCAACTCAAAGTCGAACGTCTCGCCCGCCAAAGCCCAGCAAACGACCGCGCGCGAGCTCCTCGACATAGGCACGTCGAAGATCGACGCCGCCCTCGCGGACTCGCCGCGCGCAAAGCTCGAGGTCCTGGAGACGCTCGGCGCGATGCACCACGACCTCGGGCTCGATGACAAGTCGGTCGAGCTCCTGCAGCGCCGCGTCGACCTGACGCGGCAGTACTACGGCAACGACGACGTCCGTCTCGCCTCGGCGCTCCGAGACCTCAGCCTGTCGCTTGCCGACACCTCGCGCGTGGGCGAGCGGCCAACGGTCATCACCGAGGGGCTTGCGATCCTCGACCGGGCGGGCGACCGGTCGTCGAACCTGCGCGCCAACCTGCTGGGCGACTTCGCCCAGTACTACCTCGAATTCGACCTGCCGAAGGCACTCGGCTACGCGCACGCCAGCAGCCAGATCATGGAAGGCCGGCCGGCGTCCGAGGACGTGCAGGAGGCGCTCGTCATGGAGGGGACGATCCTCAATTACATGGGACGCTTCGCCGAGGCGGGTGCGCTGCTCGAACGCGCCGTGACCGCGTCGAAGCAGGCGTTTGGGGATCCGAATCCCCATCTGCCGCATGTCGAGGTCTACCTCGCCGAAGCCCGCTACGGCGCGGGCGACTTTGCCGGCGCCGAGCAGGCATACCGGTCCGCGTTCAAGGTCGGCGCCGACTCGCTCGGACCCTCGCACGTCGACACGCTCGGCTGCGAGGCGCGGCTCGGCAATTTCCTGGCCCGCACCGGACGGCCGCGCGAGGGAGTCGATGTGCTCAGGGACGCGCACGAGCGGTCCGTCGCGACGCTGCCGGCGGATGATCCGGTTAACCTGCCAATTGTCCGCGAGCTCTACGGCTGGGAACTTGCCCGCCTCGGGCCGTTCGAGAAAGGCTACGCGCTGCTCACGGACGCGACCCTGGCGTGGCAGCGCCGTGACCCGAAATCCTCCTGGGTGCTGTCGGCGCTGGAGCGCTCGGCCTACGTGCTCGTCGATTCGGGAAGCTACGACACCGCCCGGGACCTCCTCGACCAGGCAAGCCGTGTTCGCGCCGCGCTCAAGGACGAGACGACCTATCCGAATGGCAATGCCACGGCGCGGATCCACCTGGCGCTTGCGCTCGGCGATTGGCGGGCGGCGGATGAGGCGGCGGCGCACTTCCGGCAGCCCGTAACGGCACCCGGTGGGACGTCACTGCCGGCACTCGATCTTGCGCTGTCGCGGGCCGAGATCGCGCTGGCCCGCGGCGACTATGCGGGCGCGCAGACACTGGCCGCGACGACGCGCTCCGCTATCGTCGGCGGCACCAAGCGCCAGTACCTGCGTGAGTACGAAGGGCGCGCGTTGCTGCTGGAGGGCTCGGCGCTCCTGGGTGCTGGCGCACGCGACAGCGCTCTGCCGCTCCTGCAGGTGGCGGATGCGCTCTACCTGGATCTGCTCGACCCGCCGACGAGCCTGCAGGTTGCCCGTGCCCATTTCACTCTGGCGCGGTGCCTGCGCGCGCTCGGCCGGCCGGGCGAAGCTGCGCCGCTGCTCGCTCAGGCGGCGGCGATCTTCCGCCAGCACCCCGTGCTCGGGGCGCAATGGCGCAAGTCACTTGAGGCCGCGAGCCACGAACCGCTCGGTGCGCGCGCTACCTGAGGACTGTGCCGGGCCACGGCCGGGATCGAGTCGCGTTGCGGTCGGCTCGACGCACGGCCCGAGGGTAGCGCGCTGGCGTGAAGGCGGCGACGCCGATGATCGCGTTCAAGACCGCCGGGCTTGCTCGGGTCGACGCGGTTCGCACTCACCCGTGTTTCCAGCAGCGGCCGCTGTCGCGCCGACACGCTATGTTAAATGGATCAGTCGCCGCGCCACTGGAAAACGCCTGCGGCGGCGCCGTCCGATCGCGCGAAATCGCACGAGCTCCCGTTCGCCATCAGGGAAAGCTGGCGCGTTCGGTGTTTGATTCAGCGCTTGCTCGTTCGCTGTTTGATTGATTCGCTCGAAGCACGAGACGATTCGGTGCAGGAAGCGTGAACGTCGTCACGTCACTCGCAATGACACGTTGTCTTTGCCCGGAATTCATCCGATTCCTCATTGTTGCAAGGTGCCGCGCTTGTTGAGCTACGTGCGAGCGAGAATGCACACGCGGCACGGATGGACCGCTACATGGGGAACAGTCAGACAACGCCTACGCGCGTGGGCGGCGCCGCATGACCGCGGCGCTGCGACGCCTCGGTCGCGTGGTGCTCCTGTCGGAGCGCCGCGCAGCCAAGTCCGCGACGTGGGGACCTGAGCTCGAGCGCGTGCTGGCCGGGCGCACGCTCGGCGTCGCGTACCAGCCGATCCTTCGGCAGCAGACGGCGAGTGGGCAGGGCTCGCGCTGGTGCATCTCGGGCACCGAAGCGCTGCTGCGCGCCCGGGCGGACCGGCGACCGGCGCTGCGGCCGGACAAGCTCCTGCCCGTCATCGCGCGCGCGGGACTCATGCACTGCATCTTCCAGTTCGTGCTCGCCGAGACGCTCGCGGCGACGCGCACGTGGGAGCGCGACGCGGGACTCAGGCTCGACTTGTCCGTGAACCTGCACGCGACGGCGCTGCTCGATGACGACCTGCCGCGGTTCCTCCTGGATCTCCTCGACGCCGTCGGGTGCCAACCGCAGCGCCTGACACTCGAGCTGACCGAGAGCACGCCGATCGCGGACCTGCAGCGCGCCGCGGCCAATGCGCGACTGCTGCGACGGAATGGCATCCGCCTCGCGCTCGATGACTTCGGCGTCGGGTTCTCGACAGCCACGCGGCTCGCGTGGATCGAGTGCGACGAGCTCAAGATCGATCGAGCGGTTATTCAGGGCATGGAGCACTGCGAGGAGCAGCGCTACCTGGTCGAGCACCTGCTGTCGCTCGCGCACGCGCACGGCATGACGGCGTGCGCGGAAGGCGTCGAGACGGAATCGGCGCTACAGATGCTGGGAAGCCTCGGCTGCGACCGCGTGCAGGGGTACCTCATCGCCCGGCCCGTCGAGGCGCACGCAATCCCGGCGCTCACTCAGGAGTGGCGCTCCCGCAGCGCCGCCTGGCAGCCGTCGGGATCGATTCAGATGACCCTGCCCGGCCTCGCGGTGGAGTCGGATGTGGTGGCGGGATACTGGCCTGGGGCAGCGGTCGATGGCAGCACCTGAACTGAGGCACACCCGGGCGGTTCTGCGCGCCTCGAACGACGGCCTCGAGGACTCGCGCCGCGTGATCGTCAGTCACCCGACGGGCCGGAATCCGGCGGTCCAACGCGTCCGCGAGCAGATCGGGCAGGTCGCGCAGTTCGACACGACGGTCCTCATCACCGGCGAATCGGGGACGGGCAAGGAAGGAGTCGCGCGCGAGCTTCACGCGCACTCCCGGCGGCGACAGGGACCGTTCGTACCGGTCAACTGCGGCGCGATTCCGGCGGAGCTCCTCGAGAGCGAGCTGTTCGGGCACGAAAAGGGCGCGTTCACGGGTGCCATCAGCATGCGCAAGGGTCGCTTTGAGCTCGCCCAGGGCGGCACGCTGTTGCTCGATGAGATTGCCGAAATGAGCCCGGTCATGCAGGTGAAGCTGCTGCGGGTTCTGCAGGAGCGCGTGATCGAGCGCGTCGGCAGCTGCGATGCGCGCCCGTGCGACGTGCGCATCGTTGCCGCGACCAACCGGGACCTCAAGGCGGAGGTCGCGGCCGGACGATTCCGCACCGATCTTTACTACCGCCTCAACGTGTTCCCGATCGAGCTGCCGCCGCTGCGCTCGCGTAGCGATGATCTGCCACTCCTAGTCGAGGACCTCAACCTGCGCCTGTCCTCGCGCGGCTTCTCGCCGGTCGTCTTCAGCGACGCCGCCTCGGCGGAGCTCGAGTCGCACCCGTGGGACGGCAACGTCCGGGAGCTAGAGAACCTGATGGAGCGCATCTCGGTGACCACCTGTGGCCGCACGGTGACCGTCGCGGATTTGCCGTTCGGGCGCCACGACGAGCACGCGGCGAGCTCAAGTACCGCACCGACCGTGCCGGTTGCGCTCCGATTTGCCCGCTCGGCGACCGAGCGCCTGCACGTCGAGCTGCCGGAGCAGGGACTCAACCTGCGCGATACGCTCGCCCGGATCGAGCACGACCTCATCGGAACGGCGCTGGAGCGCTCCGACGGCGTGGTCGCCCACGCGGCGCGGTTGCTCGGCATCGGGCGAACCACCCTCCTCGAGAAGCTCAGGCGCGACCCCCAATCGGACGGCTAGGCCGACCGCGCGCGAGCGGGCGACACGTCGCCGTCGACGCCGGGATCGGCCGGCAGCTCCGACCTGAGACGCTCCCTCGGCCGAGCCCCGTGGCCGCGCCGCCGTTCGCCGAATTCAGTGTATGTTGGCGCTCCGATGAACCGGCGGTCGGCCGGTTCGCAGGCAACGGGGAGAACTCAGATGCGCGTCCCGATGAAGGTGCTGCTCGCGTGGCTGGTGCTCGGGGCGGCCGCCGCCTGCTCGCCGTCGGATACGACGCACCCGGCGGACGCCGGTGCCGCGGCGGCCGAAGCGGCGATCAGGGCCGGTACGACCGCGTGGAACGACGCCTACAACGCGGGCGATGTCGAGAAGATCGTGGCCCTCTACTCCGAGGACACCGTGGTGATGCCACCTTACGTGCCGGCAATTTCCGGGCGCGATGCCCTCAAGGCCTACCTGACCAAGGACATGGCTGCGGCGAAGACGGCGGGTCTCGTGGCCAAGGACGGGACCAGTAGCGTCGGGGTATCCGGGGACCTCGCCTGGCATGCAGGCTCCTCCTCGGTCGTGGACGCGGCCGGAAAGACCGTCGAAACCGGGAGCTACATCGAGGTCTGGCGGCGAACGAACGGCCAGTGGCGCATGGTCCGCGATATCTGGAACGACGACGCGCCGCCCGCAACTCCCGCGGGCACGCCGGGCGGCTGACGCCTGCGCCGGTCAGCCCCAGACGGCGGCTGGCGGCGGTTCGACGCGCCCGCGCGAGTAGGCGAGCCCGGGGATCCGGTCGCGCTTCAACAGCAGCGGGCCGTCGATATCGACGAGATCGACGAGGCAGCCGACGACGAATGCGGGAGCGATCGCGAGCGAGCTCCCCGCCATGCAGCCGACCATTAGGCCGAGTCCCCGCTCGCGGGCGGCACGGGCGAGTTCGAGCGCATGGCTCAAGCCCCCCGTCTTGTCGAGCTTGATGTTGATGACCTGGTAGCGCCTGGCCGCCGCTTCGAATTCACCGAGGTGCAGGCACGATTCGTCCGCGCCGAGCGGCACGGGCGAGCGGTAGCCCTCGAGCCCCTCGTCGGCGCCCCGCGGCAGCGGCTGCTCGATCATCTCGACACCGAGGTCCGCGAAGGCGGGCGCGAGTTTCTTCAGCGTGGCGAGGTCCCAGCCCTGGTTCGCATCGACGACGAGACGCGCGTCCGGCCGTGCGCCGCGAATCGCCCGGATGCGCTCGAGCGGCTGGTGGCCATCGAGTTTCACTTTGAGGAGCGGATACTCCCCCGCCGCCGCGGCATGGCTCGCCATGATCTCGGGTGTCGCTTCGATCCCGATCGTAAACACGGTCGTCAGCGGCTTCGGCGTGACCCCGGTGAGGGCCCAGATGCTGCGACCCGATGACTTCGCCTCGAGATCCCATAGCGCGCAGTCGATCGCGTTGCGGGCGCCGCCCGGCGGCAGCAACTTGTCGAGGGCGACCCGATCGATCCCTGCGCTGATGCGCTTGGAGACAGCCTCGATCTCGGCCGTCATGCTGACGGCGGTTTCGTTCGCGTAGAAGACGCCGAGCGCTTCGCCCCGCCCGACGATGCCATCGCGGGATAGCTCGACGACGACCGAATCAAACGCCGTCCATTCGCGCCCCGTGATCCGAAACGGCCGTGACACCGGCCACGTCTCGGTGTGGATGCTGAAGTTCACGCCGGAAACTCCGTGAGCAACCGGTCCACGACGGGCCCGACGCCGCCACTCAGCGGGTCGACGCAGGGAAGGCCTGCTTCGTGCGCGTAGCGCTCGAGCACTCCCGCGCGTTCCTTCGCCGCCACCTTCGAGGTATTGAGCGATATGCCGACGCAGCGGATACCGGGATTGGTGAGGCGCCCGACCGCCACGGTGCGTTCGATGACCTCGGCGATGCTCGGCAGTTTGAAGTCGGGCCAGCCGGAGATCGTCGTGCGCAGCGGGTCGTGGCACACGACGAACGCATCGGGCTGCGAGCCGACGAGGAGTCCGATCGTCACCTGCAGGTAGCCCGGGTGGACGATGCTCCCCTGGCCCTCGATGACGTCCCAGTGCGCCGGGTCGTTGGCGGGCGAGAGGAACTCCGCGGCTCCGGTCACGAAGTCGGCAACGACGGCATCCATCGGGATGCCCTGCCCCGCGATCATGATGCCGGTCTGGCCGGTGGCGCGAAAATCGCTGCTCACCTTTCGTTGCTTCAGCTCCCGGTCGAGCTGCAAGGCGGTGTACTTCTTGCCGCAGGCACAGTCGGTCCCGACCGTCAGGACGCGCCGGCCCGGGCGCTTGCGCCCCGTGCCGACCGGCAGGTGTGCCGGTGGCACGCGCACGTCGATGAGCCGTACTCCGGCGGCGGCCGCGGTCGCCGCAAGTCCGCGCAGGCTCGCGAGCCGGATGTGGAGACCGGCGACGATGTCGAGCCCAGCGGCCGCGGCGTCCTTCAGCGTCGTGACCCAGCTGTCCGGGATGCCCCCGCCCACCGCCGCGGAACCGACGATCAGCGTCCGCGCCCCGGCCGCGCGGGCTTGCTGGACATCGAGGTTGGCAATGCCCGCATCGACCTTGCAGCCCGGCAGACGGATCTGGCCAAGGCAGCCCTCGCGGCGCCATTCGACGAGACCCAAGCCTGTCTTGCCGTAGATTTCGTTGTCGATGTCGCCGAAGAACACGACGAACGGGAACTGGAATTTTGTCATTGGCTGAACCATTCAATTTCGTCCGATCGTCCTGCCGCGGCCTAGAGCTTCCCGTCGCAACCCGATCGCCATTCGCGCCGCGGGATTCCCGCCCGGCCGCAGAGCCGCACGTGGCTGGAACCGACGGGCGCATGGAAGCTGATCGGTCGTACCTGCACCGCGCGAAAGCGCCTCCCGAGGAAGTGCGCTGCGATCGCCCCGACCATCCGCCATCCCACGGCGCGATCGGGCGGCCAACGCACGGCCGCAGCTCCGTTGATTGGGTCGCTAGTCGGCGCCAGCAAGCGCCGGCGCCGCCCGCGGACTCAGAACTTCACGCCCAACTGCAGACCAACGGTGCGCGGCTGAATGAACACCGCAACGCCGGTCTGGTTGTGGCCGCCGCTGTTCGCGTACTCGGTGATGCCGCGCGAATTGGTCAGGTTGTCGGCGTAAACATCCCAGCTGTACTTTCCGTTTTCAAAGCCCGCCTGGACCTTCAGCGTATTGTAGGTCGGCAGCTTTACGTGTGGCTCGATGACGGTTATCGACGGCGAGAATCCAGTGTATCTCACGCCGGTGTACGTCCACGACGCACCCACCCTGCCCTCGTAGTCGCCGGACGCCTTCCACATGTAGTCAAGGTTCACCGTGTTGCTGATATCCGGCACGAACGGCAGCTTGTCGCCGGACATCGCGCCAAGGCCAGGCGCATCAGCCGACAGCTTCGCGTCGGTATACGCACCGAGCACTCCCAGCGTCATGCCATTGAAGGGACGCAGCTGGAAATTCCACTCCAGCCCCAGGCCTGTCCCAACGTTGATGATTCAAACATGTGTAACCAGCTGAGATAGTGAAGGAAATGGTGCTTTCAGGCGTGTTAACGATTTCAACTCCAGATGCTGGCAATGTCGGCCCGGGAATAGCCGCCTGGAGCTTGGACGATGAACACGGGAAAGCTGGTCTTTGCGCAGCTCATGGGGCATTTGCCGCCGATGGCATTCGAGCGGTGCGTTGCGCGGTACGGCGGCAATCACAAGGTTCAAAGCTTCTCGTGCATGGACCAGTACCTGTGCATGGCGTTTGCGCAGCTGACATTTCGCGAGAGCCTGCGGAACATCGAAGCGTGTTTGCGCTCGCAGACCGAGAAGCTCTACCACATGGGTATCCGCGGCCAGGTCTCGCGCAATACGCTGGCCAACGCGAACGCGACGCGGGACTGGCGGATCTATGCCGACTTCGCGCAGCGCCTGATCGGTATCGCCCGCAAGCTGTATATCAACGAACCCTTTGGCGTCGACCTGGCCAACACGGCGTACGCCTTGGACTCGACCACGATCGACTTGGCGCTCTCGCTGTTTCCGTGGGCGCCGTTTCGAACGACCAAGGCGGCGGTGAAGATGCACACGCTGCTCGATTTGCGCGGCAATATCCCGAGTTTCATCCATATCAGCGACGGCAAGCTGCACGATGTGAACATCCTCGATCAGCTGATTCCGGAGGCCGGCGCCTTCTACGTCATGGACCGCGGCTACATCGATTTTCAGCGCTTGTACCGGCTGCATCAGGCGGGCAGCTTCTTCGTGACGCGTGCCAAGCGCAACATGGACGCGCAACGTCGCTATTCGCACCCCACGGATCGATCCACGGGGGTCATGTTCGATCAGACGCTCGTGTTGCAGGGCTATCAGTCTTCGAGGGATTACCCAGATCCGTTTCGCGGCATTCGATACAAGGACCCCGAAACCAGCAAGCGCTTGCTGTTCATCACCAACAACACGGCGCTGCCCGCCTTGAGCATCTGCTCTCTGTACAAGGCCAGGTGGCAGGTCGAGCTCTTTTTTCGATGGATAAAAATGCATCTGCGCGTAAAGGCATTCTTCGGCACTTCGGAAAACGCAGTGAAGTCTCAAATCTGGATCGCCGTGTCGGTCTACGTGCTCGTCGCGATCATCAAGAAGCGCCTCAACCTCTCTCGCAGCCTGTACGAAATGCTACAGATTTTGAGCCTCAACCTGTTCGAGAAAACCCCGCTGGACATAGCGCTTTCGCGTATTCCGGTGGCCTCAGAATCGGATCAAGCCGGCAACCAGCTGATTCTCCTCTGAAAACGTTGGGACAGGCCTGCTCCAGCCCCTTGTTCTTGGCACTACCGGAGTTGCCGTTGATGCCAACCGGGCCGGTTGGGGTCTGAACAATTCCGAGGATCTGAACGTCCTTCCACTGGATGTAGAACGCCGCGAGGTCGATCGACAGGCGTCGATCGAAGAGGTTCGTGCGGAATCCCGCCTCATAGTTGCGGGTTGAGTCCGACAGGAACGACGGCGGGTTCGGCAGCGTCGGCGTGGGGATGTTTGGGCCGCCGGGGCGGAACCCCGTCGACACTCGCGCGTACAGCAGCGACTCATCGGTGATGTGCCAGCGCGGCGCGATCGACCACGTGTGGCTGCTTTCCGACTGGTAGATCCCGGGGTAGGTGAAGTCAGGCCCGTAGAGGACGCAGCAAAAGAACGTCGTCTGCGATTCCTGCTTGGTGTTCGTGCTGCGGCCGCCAACCTCGATGTCGAATGCCCTCGAGAAGTGGTAGGTCACGTCGGCGAACACCGCCATTTCCTTGTAGTACGCCGATATCCCGGCGCCCCCGAGTGGCGGTGCCAGGACGGAGTTGAAGTCGGCCGCGCTGCGTGGGTCGAAGGGCTGGTCGAGCAGCGAGGTCTCGCGCGTGAAGAACACTCCGCCCTGCCAGTCGAGCGGGTTGCCGAACAACGAGTTGCCAGGATTGGACGTGACCCGAAGTTCCTGATTGAACTTGTGGACGTACTCGAGTTGACGGCCCGCGACGATGATCGGGCCACCGTAGACGATCGCTCCGAGATAGTCACCGTACGTAATTCCCGGCGCGAGGTTGCTGTCGGTGAGGTCGCTCGTAAACCGCTCGCTGATCTGTCCGTAGCTAGTGGAGGACATCACCGTCGCCAGCGGGAACGCGTACTCGAGGTTGAGCGAGTAGTAATAGAGCCGGTCGTTGATGATGTGCGGCGCGAGATAGTCGCGGTTCAGCCCATTGACGGGGGTGAACTGGTTTCCCGGCACCGAGTGCAACGGGTCTGCGGCACCAACGACCTCAACGCCGTTGTCGCCCTGGACGTTCAGCCCCTGGTTGAACGCCGTGAACCGGATCGTCAGCTGGTCGGTCGGCTTCACCAGCACCGATCCGCGCAGGCTGTATTTGTTGCCGTGGTTGACGTCGGTCTGGCCGGTGGACGAGTGGTCGATCCAGCCCGGCAGGTTTTCCTCGACGGCGCTGATGCGGATCGCCGCCCTGTTGCCCCAGAACGGCAGGTTGATCAGGCCCTTCGCGTAGTCGGCCGCCTGGCCGTCGTGAACGACCTCGCCACCGAGGCTGACAGCGCCTTCGACCTTCGTTAGGTCCGGAAGATTGGTCACGTACTTGATCAAGCCGCCCTCGGCGGCAGCGCCGTACAAGGTCCCCTGCGGCCCGCGCAGCACCTCGACGCGCTTGAGGTCATAGGTGTCGATGTTGGCACTGAAGAACGACCCGTCCGCCTGCGCGCCCGACATGAAGAACGGGATGTCGTCGACGGTGGTCGCGACCGTCGCGCCGACGCTGCCGACGTTCTGGCCGCGCAGGATGACGCGGTTGGTGCCGGCGTCGATCGCCTCGAAGGACAGGCCCGGAATCTGAGCCGCGAAATCGAGGAAGCTCGTTTCGTGGCGCCGCGTCAGCTCATCGCCATCGACGGCGGTGATGCTCATCGCGACGTCGTGGAGCTTTTCCTCGCGCTTGGTCGCAGTGACGACAACCTCATCGAGTGAGGCGATCGACCCGGCGGCCTGCTGCGCATGCGCGACGCCGGTGGTCAGCAACGCTCCCGCGGCGGCGGTGGCGACCGTGGCTAATTCCGAAACGACGGATCTTCATCGTCTGCTCCCCTTAGAGAATCTTGCGGCTGGTCAATACGTGGTCGACAGCCGCGGCTGCAGGGTCGTCGCTCGGTCACCCGAGGCACGACAGCTTCTGCCAGCGCAGCACGTACGCGGATGCGCCTCGTCAGCATTGCCGGTCCGAAGTACCCCATCGGCCGGAAGACGACGCGCCGCGTTTCTTCAAACGGTAATCTATTTCGGAGTATCCGCAATAGCAACAACTTTCTATATCGGCCAACGTGACCACCAAAGCGTGGCTTTTTATCCACTACCCCATTAGCAGGTTGCTGAAAAAGGCTTTGGCAACCATGAATTCTGTGATCATTCATTCATCAAGTACTTGTTTTATAGCTGTTTCAATTGTTGGAATTGGCAGTTAGTGGCCATCAAAACTCCTTTTTCAGCAACCTGCTAGTGGCGACTTTGGTTCGCAGCGTGGCAAGAGCGCGAGCCGCAACAGGGTCAAGTCCTCACGGGCTGCATGATGCATCGACTCGCGCCGCCGACGCAGCGAAAGCTCATGGCTTCGGATGTGCATCTGAAGCAAATCGATCGAGCAGTGCTGCTCGCGCTTCACGCGCATGCCGACAATCGCACAGGGCTGGCGTACCCGAGCCAGCGAACAATTGCGCGGCTCACAGGCTACTGCGAGAGGGCCGTCCGCAATTCTGTTCTCCGCTTGGAACGAGAGCGCTGGATCGAGCGCGACCGGAACGCCGGCGCGGGCCGCCGCTCGCGCCTTACCCGGTACTGGCTGACCGTCCCGGCGTACGCCTTGTCGCCAATGACATGCGGCACGCAGGGTGCCGTTTCTCCGTACACCGAACATGCGGCACCCAGCGTGCCGCTTCTCAGCAGCGCGAGATGCGGCATGCGCGAACACGACATGCGGCACGTGGGGCCACAAGATGCGGCACCCAGCGTGCCGCCCAACTCTCTTGAACTCCAAGGAACTCTCAGTTCCCCTTCTCCTCCGGCACGATCAATCAATCGTTCTTCGCTGCGTCTTCGTTCCACCCGGAGCCCGGAGCGAGTTAAAGACTCGCTTTCGGAGCTGAGAAGAGCGAACCCGAGAGCCGCACAAACGATCACGGAGATCGCGGCCAAGCTCCGCGTCCGCTGGGAGCGGGGCACGGCATGAGGCGACCCGCCCGCGACCCGATGGCCGCTGTCCAGCCGCGTCCTTGGCCTCTGCGGCTACTCCCACCCGGCCCTAGAACGCTCAGGGAGCCCGCTACGCGGCGCACGGGCTGGGTGCGCCGAGCACTCACGGCTAGGGCGACACTCATCGCCATCGTTGTCGTGCTCGTCCTCGTCGAGATCGCGGTGTTGGTCGCATGAGCGACTGCCGCCGTGCCCGGCAGCGTGCCTTCGTGAGTGCTCAGCGTCGAGCAATGCTCGCCGCGATCACCGCGCCCGACTTCACGAGGCTAGATTCCGCAGCGGCCGTCCGCCGCGTGCGCGAGCTGCACTGCGCGGGCGTCTCGGCCCCGACCATCGCGACGCTGACCGGCTGGAGCGAGTCGGACGTGTGCTGCGTCCTCGAAGGCAGGACGTCGTGACGCGAACCCGCACGCTCCGAGCCCACCGACGCCCACCGGGACGCCGCATCCGCTTCGCCGTGTGGGCCGACCAGTACCAGCGCGAGCACATGGCCGAGCGGATGATGGCGCGCTCCAGCATCGCGATCTTTTCGTGCTCGCTGCGAAAGCACCTCGTCCCGGCATTCGGCGCTCGCTGGCTCAACGAGATCGACGTCGCGTCCGTGCAGCGTCTTGTCGGCAAGCTCACCGACGCCGGGCTCGCTCGCGAGACCATCGCGGGCGTCGTCGGCCTGCTGCGGCGGATGCAGGCGCAGGCCCGGCTCGCGGGCTACTCGGCTCAGACCATCGCCGCCCGCACGGTGCGCCTGCCGGGTCGGAACCGAATGCGGCCCGACGCGCGCTGCTTCACGGCCGAGGAGTCCGAGCGAATCATCGCCGCCGCACCGCAGCCGTGGGGCACTTACTTCGCGATCCTCGCCTACGCAGGACTGCGGGGCGGAGAAGGCCTCGGACTCGAATGGCCGCACGTGGACTTCGAGAAGCGGGTGCTGCGCATCCGTCAGCAAGCCATGCTCGGCCAGCTCGCCGAGCTCAAATCGGCCACCTGCCGCGCCGACCTCCCGCTCTCCGAGCCGCTCACAGCGCTCCTCGCGGCCTATCGCGCCGAGTGGAGCCCCAACCCCCGGGGGCTACTGTTCGCGACCGCTACGGGCCGCCCGCATTGGGCCAGCACCGTGCGCAAGCGCCACCTTTCGCCGCTTCTGAAACGACTCGGCCTGCCGCACGGCGGGCTCCACGCCTTTCGCCACGGCTGCGCCTCGGCGATGGCGAACGGCGGCGTCCCGTTGCCGATCGTCCAGAAGCTCATGCGGCACTCGAAAATCGACATCACGTCTCGCTATCTGCACACCACGCCCGAGGGCGAACGGCAGGCGGCCGAGTTCATGGCGAATCTACTGAGCAGGGACAACCGCGGCAAAAACGGCACGTGAGCGCCGCAACCCCTGCATTTCACGGCGTGCCGGAAATGTCTCTTAAACGAGGAACGTATAGGAAACCTATGAACAGCCAACTCGATGACATCACTCGCCTCGGTGACCTGGGGGACTCGCTGTCGTGGGCCTACGAGCGAGCGCTGCGCGCCTACGCTCGTGCGCACCCCGAAGATGCCAAGCAGGTCCGCGATGCGCTCGAAAGCGGGACCCTCCGCTGGCGCATCGGCGTCGTCGGCGGCGGAGGCCGGTCGAGCGAAATCGTCGCGGAGGTGCTCGACCACTCGGACACCGCGCGGCTGATCGCGCGAATGTCCGTCACTCCGTTCGACCTCAACTGACATGCGCGGTAAGATCTTCGGGCGCGCGGTGCCTTTCCCTAGTGAGACACCTGTGGACGATGGACCGCGCGACGCGAGGACGCCTGCGCCCGATTGCCGCTTTCGAGACGTCAGCGGTATGCCGGATGCAACGGAACTCGTTAGACGAAAGCGATACCTCGACGAAGCTCTGCGAGACGCCGGCTTCAGTCGCTCGGACGCCAAATTCGTCACCAGCCTCGCCACCGCGATCATCTTGCGGGGCGAAACATTCACGTGGGCGACGCCGACGCGCGCCCCGACCGATTAAGGAAGCAAGTCATGGACCCGATTTTGCAGGCTATTGAAGCCTCGAATCGCGCCTTCGCGGAATTCAAAGCGTCGCAGGAGTCGCGCCTCGATGCGCTCGAGCGGCGCGAAGCCAAGGAGTACAACCGCCCTCGAAACGGCGGCGTGCTCGACGTCGATCCGGCCTCGCCCGACATCAAGGCTTTCTCGCGGTATTTGCGAACAGGCGACTCGACGCAACTCAAGTCGCTCGACATCACGAACGCCGCCGAGGGTGGCTATGCGGTACCAAAGCAGATCGATGCCGCGATTGAGTCGCTCATCCTCGCGCAGAGCCCGATCCGGGCGAACGCGAACGTCGTGCAGACCGTTACCGGCGATTTCCACAAGCTGGTGTCGCTACTCGGGTTTCAGGCCAGCTGGGTCGCCGAGGCTGCTGCGCGCCCTGAGACGACGGCAGGCACCTTCGCGGACGTCGCGCCGCCGAGCGGTGATCTGTACGCGAACCCGATGGCATCGCAGCAGATGGTGGATGACGCTTTTTTCAACGTGCAGTCGTGGCTTACCGCAACGGTAGCTGACGCGTTCGTCGAGAAGGAATCAGCCGCGTTTATCACTGGGACGGGCACGAACCAGCCCAAGGGATTCCTGAACTACACGAACGTCACCACCGATGACACGAGCCGAGCGTTCGGCCAGCTTCAGTACATCCCGACCGGTGCGGCGGGTGCGTTCGCAACGGTGAGCGCTACCGTATCGCCGTTTGACGTGCTCAACACCTGCGTGGCATCGATGAAGGTCGGCTACCGGTCAGGGTGCAAGTGGTACATGTCGCCGGGCACGCTGGCGGTGCTTGCCAACGTCAAGGACACTATCGGCCGGCAGATCCTGATCCCGTCAGTGACGGCCGGCACGCCGCCGATGCTGGTCGGGTATCCGGTTGTCGAATGCGAGCACATGCCCGCCGTCGCTGCCAATTCTCTCTCGATTGCGTTCGCGAACATGACCCGCGCATACCTGATCAGCGACCGCATCGGAACGCGAGTGCTGGTTGATCCGTTCTCAAATAAGCCGTTCATCGGCTACTACTGCACGCGTCGAACGGGCGGTGCGGTGCAGAACTCGCAGGCCATCAAGCTCATCAAGTTCTCAGTATCCTGAGTACCAGCCGAGCGGCCCCGGCAGCGCCTACTGGCTGCCGGGGTCGCTAGTCTCGCGCGAGGCGGTCTTGTGCCGGGTAGGGGGGCCTCAATCTCTAATCGCAGGCCGATGGAAAGCGCGCGTGTGTCGCTTTACGCGCGCCAGCGAAATTGGGTAGGTGGGTAATGCGCGCCGAGCCTGACAGTCAACCGGCGATCTCGGCACTGCGCTTAAGCGTCGAGTCTTACTTCTCGGTCGACAAAACGGTCGGAGCTGTGTGAATCTAAAGGGAACTAGTTGACGCTCCGCGCGCGAAGGAACGCAGCGCCCCGATCCGCAGAAGAGCGTGCTAAGCTCGCGGCGCGCGCGGTGGCGCGGATTGAAAGTCTCGGGGCAAACGATCATCCATGGTAGGAAGAGGTTCGCCGCTCCCCAGAAAGTTGACTCGCGACGCGATCGTTGAAGCGCTTTTGGAAATTCGGTTTGATGCGCCGACCGTTCTTCCGGAAGTGCTCTTCGGCCGATTGTCCGAGCACGCGGCATGGGTGGGCTTTCAACAGCGGCGACTCCCGGCGTATGAAATTCCGGCTCCGATGCGCGAGGCAGACGCGAACTTTAGATTCGCACCGGTATTTGAGTTGACAGGCACCGCAGTGCAGAGAGCGGTGCGCATCGGCCCGCACGTGATGTCGTATCACACTCTTGCGCCGTATCCCGGATGGGACGCCTTTAAGCCTGAAATGGATGCTGCGATCGACCAGCTCTATGCGAAGGCACCCGACATTACCGTGACGCGCATTTCTCTGCGCTACCTCAACGCGCTGACTGCAGAGCATCACGGTATTGCGTCACCCGCTGACCTTGACGTAGAAGTGCGCGTCTCCGAAGACCGCGTGTCTGAGAAGATCAATCTGAATTTCCACAGCGCGATCGCGCGGGACCTACAGAGCGCCGTCCGAATCGCTACGCCCGAGTTTCTCCAAGGACCGATTCCGGGAGGGTGTACCGTATTCGTCGACATTGAAATCTCGACCCCGGAAGGGTTCGCTGGCGCGACCCCGGCTGAAGTAAAAGCGTGGGCAGCGCTCGCCCATGACGCGGAGAAGGCAGAGTTCTTTCACCTGCTGACACAGGCGACGATCGACAGGCTACGAGAGGCATAAGTGAAGTACCTCAATCCGACAAGCACTGCGTCCGTCGCATTCGTGACCGACACGTCTTCCGCTTCAACGGAGCCTGCTGACCCCGCCGCGATCGCGGCATATCTTGGTACACAGGCTGCGCACACACCGTCGACACAGGTTGTGCTGGGTGCACCCGTTGCATATCCGCGTCCGCAGACCGCGTCATGGCTCGGGGCGGTTCAACGGCGACTAAACGGCTCGATCGGCGTTCGAGATGGAGAGGCGCTCCGGGACGGCACAGCGCTTTCGATGGAGGTTGTCTCGAGGGCAAACTCGTTTCTCGAGGCGACCTCGGACCTTCTCCCAGCGGAACCGTACATTTATGGGTCAGGAAATGGCGATCTTGTGGCCGAGTTCAACGTTCCGAACGGCCAGATGACGCTAATAATCTCGACGGATTTCGCAATTGCCTACGCGGCCGTTGGCGGCCACGGCGTTCAAAGGACTATGACACTCAAGGCTGGGACTACGGACACGTGGCGCAGCGCCCTGTCGGCAGTTACCGATACCTTGCAAGTTAGGCAGCATGGCGCGGTGGATACCGGACGATAAAGCACGAGTAGCCCCTAACGAGCATGTTGGGCGGCGGCTCTTTGATGAGCCGAAGCTCTCGGGCGCTCCTGACCAGCAGCCGTTTCGCGGCCTGTTGGTCAAACACTTCATCGAAAAGAGAGCCGGCGGCGAGTTCTCTGTCGATCGGCTCGGTCGAACCGGTGTCGACAAAGGCAACGTTCGATACCTGCAACCGCGCGCAAGTGCTGCGGGAGCGACGTTTCGTACACCGAAACGCTTCGACGGATGGATCGCAGGTCCGGTTCAAAAGATTGCGACGGACCCTCCGGGAATCGATTGGCCAGTCGCTTCGTGCGTCCGGACGCACGCCGCTGGCGGCGAGCCTGAGCCGTGGTCGGACAAGAATTTGCAGCAGAACTGCTACCACGCGCACGTGCCAATGCCTCCGACGCTCGCTCCGTACGACTTTGCTTTGCGCATCCGGGAGCAGTTCCTCACCCACGGTACTGTCTATCCGGTGTCTGCCAGCGACGCGCCGAAACTTACCTTCGCGAGCGCCATAGTCTGGATGAACGTCAATATCCGGAAGTCGGCGCATGCCCTTGCGGCAATTTGGTTCCGAAAATAGCGACTGCCCGACTTCTACGATATGACGGCACTGGAAGTCGGGACCCCAGCACACTGGCAGCACACCGACCGCCGCAAAGGCGCGCCAAGCGTCGCCACGACAGCGCTCAAGCCTTTGTTTGGGGTAGCGAGCGCTTGCAAGTGCTGGCGCAGAATCGCCGGTAAGCGGGTCTCTTAATCAATTGGTCGTAGGTTCGATCCCTACACGGCCCACCAATTTTCCCACCCTTCCGCAACGCTCCGCGCTAGCGCGGAGCTCGCCATGGCAGGCAATCCCCGGCGCCGCCTGAGCGCTCGGGCGAGGCTCGCTAGCGCGGCCGTTGGATGAGCGCCATTTCCGAGTTGCTGTCGACCCGGTCGACGATCACTTCGGAGCCGTCCGCCGCGACATCGAAATCGCTGACCGTGAAGTCGGGTGGCAGCGTCGCGAGCTTGCGTTCGCCACCGCCCGTGAGGTCAAGCGCCCACAGGTCCTTATGGCCGATGTCACCCCTGAGCACGATGAGCGCGGAGCCATCCTTCAGCATGACCATCCGCCGCGCGCCGCGCGTCAGCATCAGGTTCGGGATCGCATAGGGTCGCCCGTCCGCGGCCGCGGCTCGCACGGGCAGCGTCGTGCCGACGTCGGGACCCGAGTAGACGATGAACCGGCCATCCGCCGACCAGACGGGATCGAGGGAGTATTCACCGAGCAGCGCGACCGGGGGCTCGCCCGTCAGGAAGATGCGCGTCAGGCGCGGCTCGCCGTCGGTGAGCGCCGCCGAGATCACCGAGCGCCCGTCGGGCGACCAGGCGGGATTCCCCTGCAGCTTCAGTTGATCCGCCAGCACCGTCAGGTGCGCGCCGTCCCGGTCCATCGCGAGCAGGCGTTGCCGGCTGCCGTCGTCGACGGTGAACGCGATGCGCTTCCCGTCGGGTGACACGGCCGGCGCGCCGGTGATGTGCACGTTCGCCTCGCGCCACAGCTCGCGGGTTTTCCCGTCCGTCAGCGTGAAGATGCCGGGCGCGCCGCCGCGCGAGGAGACGAACACGAGAAAGCCGGGACCGACCCGCGGGGTCAGCGCGCTCGCCGAGACCAGCGTCGGGCGCGCGACGCCCGGGTTCTTCTGATCGAGCGTGAGCCGCCAGAGGCTGTTGCGGGGATTGGCGGTCGTCGCGATGAGCCGTTCACCGTCGGCGCTCGCCGATAGCGAGGAGTAGGTCTCAAGGCCCGCCGTCAGGCGGCGCGGCACGGGATGCTCGACGTCGAGGCCATAGATCCACGGCCCCGAACCGTCCGGGTCGGTCGCGAGGTAGACGAGCGTGCGCCGATCGAGCATGACGGGGTAGGTCACGCGCGCGTTCTGGTGGGTGAGCTGCTCGAGGCCATCGCCCGCGGGCCGGATCCGCCAGATGTCCCAGTTGTTCGGCGGCACGCCGCGCACGAAGTAGATGAACGCGGCATCGACGGACCAGAGCGGGTAGTGGCAGTGGACGCCGGCCGTCGCCACGTACACCTGCCGCGCGGCGGAGGCGCCGCGCGCGCGCACGAACAGGGGGTCGCCGGGCGCGGTCGTATGAAAGACGAGCCACCTCCCATCGCGCGTCCAGTCGAACTCCGCGGCTTCCTCGAGATAGGCCCTTAGCGCTCCGCCCGCGGTGGGAGCGGCGTAGATGCTGACATCCCTCGGCTGCGTGCCATCGCCCCGGCGCGTCCACACGGACACGAGCGAGGAGTCCGCCGAGAACCCGAGCGTGCGGATCGAGGGATTAATCAGCTGCAGGAATTCCCCGCCGGTCACGTTGCGGTACGCCTCGCCGCCGACCGCCCCGACGAAGGCGTCGATGGCACCGTCGCGTGTGCCGAGGAACGCGACGAACTTCCCGTCCGGCGAGATCGCGGCGGCTTGCTCGGAGCCCGCGAAGTCCGCGAGCCGCGAGAACTTCGCGCCCTGCAGCGGGTTGTGCCAGGCGTAAGTCCTGTCGATCGCGAACCGGGCGAGGCCACCCACGAGGAGGAGTCCCGCGATCGCGGCGGCCGCCCGCACGAGCAGCCGCGAACGCGCGGGGGGAGCGAGGGAGGCGGTCTCGGCGCTGGCCGCGGGCGTGTCGTCGGCCGGGCCCGCGGGGGAGGCGGGCGGTGAGGGTGCGAGCTGCTGGCGGCGGCTCTCCCACCACTCATCGAGCTCGGAGCGGTAGGCGAACACCGAGCCTTGCTTGTCGTGCAGGTGCCGGTGGACCGGCATCCCCTCGCGCCGCTCCCAGCGCTGCACGGTACTCACGTCGCGCTTTAAGTAGACGGCGATCTTCTTCCACGAGTCCAGCCGGTCGGACGGTGGACGGGGGCGCTCGGCGGGGTCCGGGCGGATTGGCGACTCGTCCAAGGCGTGCTCCGAACCGGCGGGATCCCTCCGCGAATGGATTCTTGCATGCGCCTCGGGCAGCGGCAAAGAACGGCATTGCACCGCACCGCCTTGAATCGGCTCCGGTTCCGCACATTGCCGCTTGCCGGCCCCCCTCCCCGGTCGCAGCTTGGCGCACGCGGCTCGCGAAGGATCAGCGGGCCGGGCGTCGACATCACACGAACCCATTGGGAGATTTCAAGAATGAAGCACCGGACATCGGCACGAATCGCGGCAGGCGTTGCGCTACTCCTGGCAGCCGCAGGCTCGGGCGGCCCCACGACGGCACTGGCCGAGGGGCTCACGGCGCCGCCGCCGCCCGTGCACTTCAGCGGCCTCCTCAACGACTACACGCCCTCGGCGGCCGTCGTGAAGGGTGGCAGCTACGAGATGCGCGGCAAGTGGACGCTCGAGGTGGACTCGAAGCACGGCACCGCCACGTTCTCGGCCGCCATGAACATGGAGACCTCGGACTACGGCATCGTGCCGGGCACGGTCAACAAGGACGATCCGACGACCCGCGGCGCCCACACGCACCACATCACGGTGAAGGATGGCGTCGTGAGCGACACGTGGCTCGCGAGTTGCCCCGCGTTCAGTCCCGCGGCGACCGGCGGCTTCGTCGTCACGGGCACCGCGTTCGTGACGGGCAACGGCAGCCCGGCGCCCTTCGGCAACCCCTCGCCGGTCACGATCTGCGTGCTCGGCGGTGCCAACGTCACCTACTCGAACGTGACGGTGACGTTCGGTGCGCCCGCGAGCAACCACTTCGGCAAGCAGGCGATCCACGGCGTCGTGCTCGCGTGCGCGGGGCCCTGGCAGCACGAGTCGCCCGACTGCAGCGTGCAGGAGTGAGTGAGGCGTGACCGGCGACGCACGGCGAGGGGTCCTCGCGGTGCGTCGATGCCGGGCGCGAACGCGGGCGCCGCTCCAGGCGGCGCCCGCTACCCCGCCGGCGCGGCGCGCGCGGCGCCTGCGCCGAGAACCCGCCGGCGGTCGATCAGGTGAAGAACGTCGAGGCGGCGACGAGGGCGCCCGCGATCGCGGTGAGCGCGCCTGCGAGCGGGAAGAGCTTCTGCCGGCCGAGGAAGTAGAGCGAGGTGAGCACGAGGCCGAGCTCGAGGAACCCTTCGCCCAGGTCAAACCTGAGCGCGAGGAACTCGGCGCGCTCGCTTTCCTGCATCCGCTCCTTGGCCTGCTTCTCGATCTCCTTCGCATCGCCCTGGTACTTCGCGCGCGCGCTGTCGAGGGCGGTCGCCGCGGCATCCGTCTTCGAGGGATCGGTACCGAGCGCCCGCACGACCTGCGCGCCCACCTCGCTCGTGTGCTCGCGGATCTTCTTCGCCTGGTAGTACGCCCACTCGTCGTTGGCTTCCGTGCGGTGGATGACCGCCGCCGTGTGCTCGCGGTGCGAGGCGATCGTCGTCACGGCGAGCGCGACGCCGATGAGGCCGACGACGAGGCCGACGCGCTTGGCGAGCGGATCGTCGTCGTGCCCGTGTTCGTGGTGAATCTCGATTTCGGCCATGGCAAGGGGAGCCCTTAAGGGGCGCGCGGGGCGCCGGCGGCGCAACGATAGCGCGTGCCCGGGTACCCGTCACGGCCAGGCGAACGCACGGGGCCGGGTCCTCGGACTATCGCGCCGGGCGAGGTACCCCCCGCCCGGGCGGGCCGCCCGGGAGACCCCGTGAAGCGCGTCACGCGGACCCGGTGTGTGACGTAATTCTCGGATTTGACGCGGTTTTTGCCGCTCGTCCGGCGACCGTAGCCGCTCATCGGGGCGCGTTGCGCGGCGCCCGGGGAGTCCCTACGGTCGCTCGCCATGAGCACTCGAATCCACCTCAGCCGCGGCTTTACGTTGCTTGAACTCATGTTCGCGGTCGCCGTCGGGGCCATCCTGATGGGCGTCGCGATCCCCTCGTTCAACAACTTCATGCGCAACGCCCGCATCACCTCGCCCTCGAACGAGCTCCTGACCGCCTTCTACCTGGCCAGGAACGAGGCGATCAAGCGACGCGTCACGACGGTGTTCTGCTTCTCGACGACGCCCTCGGCGGCGCTCCCGGATTGCAACGGCACCGGCGCCTCCGGCTGGGTCGTCTGGGTCGACGTCGCGAACCCCGCCGTCCCCTCCGCGAACGACCGCAACGGCCGCGTCGATGCGGGCGAGCCGATTCTCCTTCGGCACGTCGCGATCGCCCCGACCGTGAATGCGAAGACCGTCCCGGCCAACAACGGCCACTACGTCTCCTTCGCCGGCTCCGGTGTCTCCCGCGTCATCGCTGCTCTAGGCACCCAGCCGGTGACCGGTGTCGTGCTCTGCGACAGTCGCGGCAACATCGCCATCAACGGCACCGACTCGGCGGCGCGCGGCGTCCTCATCACCGCCGTCGGCCGCGCGCGCGTCACGCGCCTCGTCACGGATATCACCGCCGCGCCGCTCGGAGGCTGCCCATGAGTCGGGGATTGAATCGCCGCTTCAGGCTCGCGCGCGCGTCGCGCGGCTTTTCGCTGATCGAGGCGCTCGTCGCGCTCGTGGTGCTGTCGGTCGGCCTCCTTGGCATCGCGGCGCTCTACGTGACGAGCGTGTCCTCCGGCCGCACGGCGACGTTGCGCACCCACGCCGTGATGCTTGCGGCCGACCTCGCCGACCGGATCCGCGCCAACCGCTTGGCCGGGCTCGCCTACGACGATGCGACCTCCGGCGCCGGCGCCTTCACGGCTGCCTGCCAGCCCGGCGGCGCCGGTGGTGGCGGCTGCCCGCCCGCCACGATGGCGAACGAGGACAAGGCCGAATGGCTCGCACTCGTGGCGGCGCGCCTCCCGGGCGCGGTGCCGACCGTCACGGTCGTCGGACCGCTGCCGAACACCTACACGATCACGCTCGCCTGGGTCGAGCCTGGCATCGGCAACCAGGGCTACACGCTGAGCTTCCAGACATGAGCACACGCACCCCGATACTCCGGCGGCTCGGGCGCAGCCGCGAGCAGGGCTTCAGCCTCATCGAGACGCTGGTCGCGATGCTGATCGGCCTCTTTCTGCTGTCGGGCGCGGTCACGGTGTTCATGATCGGCCGCAACACCTCGCGCACGGGCGATGCCGTTTCGCGCATGCAGGAGAACCTGCGGTACGCGCTCGACACGATCGAGCCCGACATCCGCATGGCGAATTACTGGGGCATGACCAACCGCAGCGACCTCCTCACCGGGGTCGCCCTGCCCGCCGCCACCCAGACCGCGATTGACCTCGGCGTCACCGGCAACTGCGGCGTCAACTACACCGCGAACCTGACGCAGTTCATCGACGGCCGCGACAACGCGTACGGCCTCGCCTGCGCCGCGGTCAACTACGCGGCGAACACCGACGTCCTCATCACCCGCCGCGCCAGCGCCAACCAGACCGCCGCCCTCGCCGGCAAGCTGCAGATCCAGACGACCCGCATCGGCGGCCAGATCTTCGTGAACGGCGTGGTGCCGGCGGGTTACGGCGCGGCGCCGCTCTCGGAGACCCACGACCTCTTTGTGAACGCCTACTACATCGGCCAGGTGTTGCCGAGCCCGAGCGGCAACCCCCAGTGGGCGCTGCACCGCCAGACGCTGGGGAGCGGTGGCGCGACCGGCGCGATCGCCGACCAGGTCATCGTGACCGGCATCACCGACCTGCAGGTGCAGTTCGGCCTCGACACGGACAACGACAACAGCGCGGATGTCTACGTGAACCCGGGGAGCGCGTTGCTCGCGACCGGGCGCGTGGTGTCGGTGAAGCTCTGGCTCCTGGGCGAGGCCGACGACCCGGAGCAGGACTACACGAACACGACCACCTACACGCTCGGCAACCGCGTCGATGGCCCCTACAACGACAAGCGTCGCCGCATGCTCATCAGCAAGACCATCTCGGTCCGCAACGCCCAGGCGCCTTAAGACCATGAACTGCCCACACAACCCAACGACTCGTCCCCGCCGCGAACGCGGCGCCGCGCTCGCCGTCGGGCTCATCCTCCTGCTCGTGCTCACGATCCTCGCGATCGCGACCCTGTCGACCTCGACGCTCGACCTGCGCATGGCGGCGAACGCGATGTTCACGACCAACTCGTTCGAGGTGACCGAGCGCGGCATCGACGTCGCGCTCCAGGCGACGGTGCCGAACACGACGACGCCCACGATCACGGTGCCGGTGACGGTCGCGCCCGGCACGAACGGCGACACCTACACCTACACCGTCCGCTTCAACTCGCTGAACGGCGTGACCGCGGTGCCCTCCGGCGGCTTCAGCCTCGGCAGCGGCGTCGGCTTCAACGCCTTCCATTTCGACGTGAGCTCGACCGGCGCCGCCGCCAGCAGCTCAACCACCACCGCCACCCAGAGTTACTACGTCGTCGGACCTTCCGGCTGACCGCCCGATACCGACACACGACCGTCCGGAGCCCCACATGAACTCCCATCGCCTGCCATCCCTTCGCCACCTCTGCGCCGCGCTCGTGCTCGCCTCGGTCGCGGCCTCAAGCGCCCGGGCGGTGCCCTTCATCCGCACGATCGAGAAGGACATCGAGACTTCCTCGAGCGACGTCGGCATCCCGGCCTCGGCGCCGTCCTCGGTGCTGGTGCCGACCTGCGGCACCGCCTGCCCGAACTCGCTCGCGCTCACCGCGAGCACGCGCGCCTTCATCGGCAAGAAGGCCGTGACGCTGGTGCAGCTGCACGACTACACGACCAACCACCGGGTTGGCATGACGCTCTTCTACGACCCCGTTTCCAAGGTGCTCAACCGCGTGATCGCGGACGAGTCGAGGAAGTAACGATGAACGCCAACTTCAAGCGCCGACTCAGCCGCCTCGCCGTCGCCACCGGCATTGCCGTCGCGCTCGCCGCGCCCGCGCATGCCGACGACACCGAGATCTTCTTCGGCCTGCCGCCGTCGGGGACCTCGGGCTCCCCGAACATCATGTTCATCTTCGACACCTCCGGCAGCATGTCGACCCAGATCGTGACCCAGATTTCGTTCGACCCGACGCAGTCCTATGCGGGCAGCTGCGATGCGTCGAAGATCTACTGGCAGTCGGGCACGGGCGCGACCCCGCCGACCTGCCGCTCGACGAACTACGTCGCGATCGCCCAATTCCAGTGCAAGACCGCCTTTCCGGCGCTGGGCCTGCCGGCGGTCGATCCGGCCAATCCGGCCGTGACGACGGGCCACACGACGCAGACCGCCGCGCAGTGGAACTCCGCCCACACGACGCGCCGTGCCGCCGCGCCCGACTGGGAGGCGCTCGTCGCCTCGAACCGCACCGACAACTGGGTCGACTGCCAGGCCGACTCCGCGCTCACGCCGCCGGATGGCGGCACCGACACGACCAAGCCCTACGAGGCGAACGGCGCGACGGGCCCCTACACCGCGACCGCCGCCAGCCAGATCACCTGGACGTCGCGGCCGACCAACGGCACCTACACGTTCTCCACGGGCAACTACCTCAACTGGTACTACAACGCGAGCTCGGTCACGAAGACCCGCCTGCAGACCGTGCAGGACAGCGCCAAGTCGCTGCTCGCGGGCCTCACCGGCGTCAACGTCGGCCTCATGCGCTACGACGACACCGGCAACGGCGGCATGGTGCTCGCGCCGATCGCGCCCCTGAACGCGACGCAGCTCGCGGTCATGAACACCGCCATCGACGCGATGTCGACGAGCGGCTCGACGCCGCTCGAGGCGACGCTCTACGAGGCGGCCCTTTATTTCCGCGGCGGCGCGGTCGACTACGGCCGGAATTCGAGCCCGACCGCGAGCGTCACGGCCTCGCGCATCGGCACAGGTCCCGGCAGCCACACCTACCCGAACCCGAACTCCGATCCCAACGCCGCCTACTACGACTCGCCGTTCCAGTCGGACTGCCAGAAGTCGTTCATCGTGTTCCTCACGGACGGCTTGCCGAACGTCGACTACAGCTCGGAGTCGAAGATCCTGGGGCTCCCCGGGTTCACGACGACGGTGACGGGCACGAGCGCGAGCGCCTGCGGCCCGAACGTGCCGGTCGATGGCACGCAGAGCGGCACCAACCTGATGTCCGGCCGCTGCTTCGCGCCGCTCGCCGAGTACCTCTACAAGACCGACAACGCCTCCGGCACCTACGGCACGGCCTCGGTGTCGGGGGTCCAGAACATCTCGCTCTACACGATCGGCTTCGGCACCGACGTCTCGGGCACGACGACGCTCGCCGACGCGGCGCATCGGGGCGGCGGCGCGTACTACACCGCCGGCGACACCGCGACGCTGTCGACGGCGCTCGAGGCGATCATCCGCAACATCCTGACCCAGAATACGTTCTTTACCTCGCCCACGATCTCGGTCAACGCGTTCAACCGCACCCGGAATCTCAACGACCTCTTCATCACGATGTTCCAGTCGGCCGGCAGCTACCACTGGCCGGGTAACCTGAAGAAGTACCACCTGCAGCCCGACGGCACGATCGTCGACAACACCGGGACGCCGGCGGTCGACCTGTCGACCGGCTTCTTCCGCCCGACCGCGCGCAGTTTCTGGCTCGACCCGGCCGCGACCGCCGACGGCGGCGACGTGACGCTGGGTGGCGCAGCGAATGAGCTGCCGATGCCGGTGGCGCGTAACCTCTACACGAACCTGAGCCTGGGTTCGCTCACCGCGCCCGGCAACGCGATCGCGCTCATCAACGCCTCGCTGACCGCGCCGATGCTCGGGCTCGCCGCGGGCGACCTCGTGGGTCGCGCCAAGATGATCAACTTCGCGCTCGGCGCCGACGTCGATGGGACCGACCCGACGCAGCCGCGCTTCGACATGGGCGATCCGCTGCACTCCCAGCCCGTGACCGTCATCTACGGCGGCACGCCCTCATCGCCCAACATCGACGACGCCGCGGTGATGGTCGCGACTAACGACGGCTACCTGCACGCCTTCGACCCGACCTCGGGCGCGGAGCTCTGGTCGTTCGTGCCGATGGAGCTCCTGAACCGCATCAACCTCCTCTACCAGAACAACCCGATCACCTCCAAGAGCTACGGGCTCGACGGGAACCTGCGCGTCTACAAGGTCGACGTCAACAACGACGGCGTCATCGACCCCTCCGCCGGCGACAAGGTGTACCTGATCTTCGGCATGGGCCGCGGTGGCTCGAGCTACTACTGCCTTGACATCACCAGCAAGACCTCGCCCGTGCTCCTGTGGGTCGACGGCCCGACGCAGCTGCCCTTCGTCGGCCAGAGCTGGTCGACGCCGGACATCGTCAGGATGAACATTGCAGGCTCGGCCGAGAATGCCCAGCAGCTGGTCGCCGTGATCGGCGGCGGCTACGACGGCAGCGATGACAATGCCCCGTACCACGCGGACACGGTCGGCAACCACATCTTCTTCGTCGACCTGCTGAGCGGCACGCTCCTCTGGCACGCCGGTCCCTCGGGCGGCCACGGCGGCTACGATTCGACGGCGAACTTGCGTCTCGACAACATGACGAACTCGTTCCCGTCCGACATGCGCGTCATCGACCTCAATGGCGACGGCTACGCCGACCGGATGTACGCCGCCGACACGGGCGGGCGCCTCTGGCGCTTCGACATCTTCAACGGCCAGCCGGCCAGCACCCTCGTGACCGGCGGTGTGCTCGCCTCGCTCGGCTACGCGGACGTCGCCTCCAACGGGGTCGCGGGCACGCTCGGCGTCGATGCGCGCAAGTTCTACTACGCGCCGGACGTGTCGCTCCTCAGGGCCAACGGCACGACCTTCCTGCAGGTCGCGATCGGCTCAGGGTTCCGCGGCCACCCGCTGTTCGTCGGGGACTCGACCACGACGCCGGCGACGCCCTCGATCCAGGACTACTTCTGGGGCATCCGCGACTACAACCTCGCGGCGCTCCCCCAGTCGTACTGGACGAGCGGCGGCTGGAGTGCGACGACGGTGCTGACCAACAACTCGGCCTTCATCGACGTCGCCGAGACCACGGACGTCACGACCCCGGTCGTCCCGGCCGGGGGACCGGGCTGGCGCATGCGCCTCGCGCCCGGCGAGAAGGTGCTGGCCGAGGCGCGCGACTTCGCCAGCGAGGAGTTCTTCACGACCTTCACGCCGAACTCAGGCTCGAGCAGCTCCGCCTGCACCGTCACGCAGGGCACGAACCGGCTCTACGTCGTGAACGCGCTGACGGGCGGCGTCGTCACGAACCGCGACGGGACCGTCCGCGACTCCAAGCAGACGGACATGCCCTCGAGCGGCATTGCCTCGAACGTCGTGTTCGTATTCCCGAGCTCCGACAACCCGGCCACGTGCACGGGCGCGACCTGCCGGCCGGACCCGGTGTGCCTCAACGGCCTCTTGAGCTGCGGCGCGCTGCCGGCGCTGCCGCCGGTGCGGACCTTCTGGTCGCAGCAGAACGTCGATGACTGAGTACTAGGAGTACGACCGACATGCGTGCATATCAGAAGGGCGTGACGCTCATCGAGCTCATGATCGTCATCGCGGTGGTCTCGATCCTCGGGACCATTGCGCTGACGAGCTACCGGAACAACGTGACCCGCGGTAACCGGGTCGACGCGACCGCCGCCCTGATGCGCCTCGCGGCGCAGCAGGAGAAGCTCTACATCGTCAACAACACCTACGCGACGACGGCCGTGCTCGCGGCGCTTGGGCTCACCAACACCGACCGCGGCTACTACACGCTGACGGTGGGCCCGGATGCCGTCACCGGGCTCCTGACGACCGGCTTCGTCGCGACCGCGACCCCGGTCGCGGGCGGCCCCCAGGCCAACGACACGCTGTGCACGACGCTCACCCTCGACAACACCGGTACCCGCGGGTCGACCGGCACGGCGGCGATCAACGACTGCTGGAAATAGGCCCCTGCGGCCGTCCCCGGGGACCGTTGTCGGTCCACCCGCTCGGACCTATATACTATTGGGCTGGAATCGGGCGGCGCTTCGGGCGCCGCCCGGTCGTATGTGTTCACCCTTAAGCGAATGTGGCGGAACTGGTAGACGCGCTGGATTTAGGTTCCAGTGGGGCAACCCGTGAGGGTTCGAGTCCCTCCTTTCGCACCATAGGACGGCCTGAATGATGGTTTCGGTAGAGTCGACGGGCGCGCTCGAGCGGCGCCTGGAAGTCTCGGTCCCGGCGAGCGAGGTCGAGAGCGCCTACAACGCGCGCCTGAAGACCTTCAGCCGCACGGCGCGCCTGAAGGGCTTTCGGCCGGGCAAGGCGCCGCTCGCCGTCATCGCGCGCCAGTTCGGCTCGCAGATCCGGGACGAGATCGTCAACGAACTCGTGCGCTCGAGCTTAGGGACCGCGCTCAACGAGCACCGGCTCGCGCCGGTCGCGGGCCCGCGCATCGAGCCCCTCTCGATGGCCTCCGGGCAGGACCTCAAGTACGCGGCCGTGTTCGAGGTCTACCCGACCATTGAATTGCGGGGCCTCGACACCATTGAGGTCGTCCGGCCCTCCGCCGAGGTGACCCCGGCCGATGTCGAGGCGATGATCGAGAACTTGAGGCGCCAGCGCCCGAACTACATCCCCGCGACCCGTCCCGCCATCGACAGCGACCGGGTGACGGTCGACTTCGAGGGCCGCATCGAGGGCGTGCCGTTCGAGGGTGGCAAGGGGGAGGGCGTGCCGGTGGTGCTCGGCGCCGGCCGCATGCTGAAGGACTTCGAGGCGGGGCTGCAGGGCATGGCCGTCGGCGAGACGAAGGTCCAGCCCGTGACCTTCCCGGCCGACTACGGCAAGGCGGAGCTCGCCGGCAAGACCGCCGAGTTCACGATCACGGTGACCTTGCTCGAGGCGACGGAACTCCCCGTGATCGACGCTGCGTTCTGCCTTGCCTATGGCGTCAGCGAAGGCGGCGTCGAGCAGCTAAAGCGCGAGGTCGAGGAGAACATGCGCCGGGAGCTCGCCGACAACATCCGCGGGCGCCTGACGACGGTGCTGCTCGACAAGCTCCTCGCCGCCAATCCCCTCGACCTGCCGCGCATCGCGGTCGAGCAGCAGATCCGGCAGCTGCAGATCGACTGGCTGCGGCGCATTGGCGCCAAGCCGCAGGACCTGAAGGAGGCGCCGCCGCGCGAGCCCTTCGAGGAGGGTGCGAGGCGCCGGGTGGCGCTCGGCCTCTTGGTCGGTGAGCTCATCCGCCAGGGCGGAATCTCGACCGATGCGGCCAAGCTCGAGGAGCGCATCGAGGCGACCGCGGTCGGGTATTCCGACCCCGAGGACGCCGCCCGGCAGATCCGCGCGAGCGATGACCTGCGCGGGCAGCTCGAAGCCGGGGTCCTCGAGGACCAGGCGGTCGAATTCCTGCTCGGCAAGGTAAAGGTTGTCGACCAGCCGTCGACATTCAAGGAACTGATGAACTTCGGCGCCTGAGCGCCGGGAGCCCTAGATGACGGACACTTCGATGAATCTGGTACCGATGGTCGTCGAGCAGACCGCGCGCGGCGAGCGGGCGTATGACATCTACTCGCGGCTCCTGAAGGAGCGGCTGATCTTTATCGTGGGACCGGTCGAGGACCACATGGCGAATCTGGTGGTCGCCCAGCTCCTCTTCCTCGAGTCCGAGAACCTGGAAAAGGACGTCGCGATCTACATCAACTCGCCGGGCGGCGTGGTGAGCGCGGGGCTCGCGATCTACGACACGATGCAGTTCATCAAGCCCGACGTCACGACCATTTGCCTGGGCCAGGCCGCGAGCATGGGTTCGCTCCTCCTCGCGGGCGGCACCAAGGGCAAGCGCTACTGCCTGCCGCACTCGCGCGTCATGATCCACCAGCCCTCCGGCGGCTACCAGGGCCAGTCCTCCGACATCGAGATCCACACCCGGGAGATCATCGATACCCGGGAGCGCCTCAACAAGATCCTGGCGCACCACACGGGGCAGCCCATCGAGCGGATCAAGACGGACACCGATCGCGACAACTTCATGAGCGCCGAGCAGGCGATCAGTTACGGAATTGTGGACCACGTCCTAGAGAAGCGCGGCCAGCTGCCGATTGAAGTGAAAGCGGAGCCGGCAAAAACCTGAGGGTGGCCAACTGGTTAGGACGCCTCATTGCGGTGCCGTGGACTTAATTCGGCTCTTTTACAGGGCCTCTCCGGGCGTGCTATATACCGGGTATCCGGGGCGGCAGGGACACCCCTGTCGCCCCCCAGCGACGAGGATCTATGAGCGACGACTCTCGGGGTAAGCACGACGACGGCAAGCTTCTGTACTGCTCGTTCTGCGGCAAGAGCCAGCACGAGGTCAGGAAGCTCATCGCCGGTCCGTCCGTATTCGTCTGCGACGAGTGCGTCGAGCTTTGCAACGACATCATCCGCGAGGAGCTCGAGGAGAAGGCGGAGCGCACCCGCGAGAAGCTGCCGAAGCCGCAGGACATCAAGAAGGTCCTCGATGAATACGTGATCGGGCAGGAGCGCGCCAAGAAGGTGCTCTCGGTCGCGGTCTACAACCACTACAAGCGCCTGCAGACGCGCCAGGTCGGCACGGGCGAAAAGCGCGCCCACGGGACCCGCGAGGAAGTGGAACTCGCCAAGAGCAACATCCTCCTGATCGGGCCGACGGGTTCGGGCAAGACGCTGCTCGCCGAGACGCTCGCCAGGCTCCTCAACGTCCCCTTCACGATCGCGGACGCGACGACCCTCACGGAAGCCGGCTACGTCGGCGAGGACGTCGAGAACATCATCCAGAAGCTCCTGCAGAAGTGCGACTACGACGTCGAGAAGGCGCAGACCGGCATCGTCTACATCGACGAGATCGACAAGATCTCGAGGAAGAGCGACAACCCGTCCATCACCCGGGACGTCTCGGGCGAGGGCGTGCAGCAGGCGCTTCTGAAGCTCATCGAGGGCACCATCGCCTCGGTGCCGCCGCAAGGTGGCAGGAAGCACCCGCAGCAGGAGTTCCTGCAGGTCGACACCTCGAACATCCTCTTCATCTGCGGTGGCGCCTTTGCGGGGCTCGAGAAGATCATCCAGAACCGCACGATCAAGGGCGGCATCGGCTTCACGAGCGAGATCAAGACGCCGGGCGAGCGTAAGCACGGCAACGACGTCTACCACGAGGTCGAGCCCGAGGACCTGATCAAGTACGGCCTGATCCCGGAGTTCGTCGGCCGCTTGCCGGTCGTCGCGACGCTCGAGGAACTCGACGAGGACGCGCTCATCTCGATCCTGATGGAGCCGCGGAACGCGCTCACCAAGCAGTACCGCAAGCTCTTCGACATGGAAGGCGTCGAGCTTGAGTTCATGGAGCAGGCGCTGCGTGCCGTGGCGCGCAAGGCGATGCAGCGCAAGACCGGCGCCCGCGGCCTGCGCACGATCCTCGAGAACGTGCTGCTCGATACGATGTACGACCTGCCGGGACTTAAGAACGTCGGCAAGGTCGTCATCGACGAGGCCGTGATCGGTGGGGAGTCGCCTCCCTATATCGTCTACCGGCCGGAGGAGCAGAAGCTCGCCCCGGTCGAAGAACCCAGGCGCACTGGCTCGGCCTGAGGGCTCCGATGCGAGATCCCGACACCCGGCGCGCTTCCCTCGGGCGCCGGGCCGTCCCCGTGGGCGGCGCCTTGCGCCTGGGGCACGGAGTGTGACTTAACGCCTATCCTCGACTTGTCCTCGGGGAGCCTCGCCCTCATTACGTTATGCTCGAATTCGCTCTGGGTCCCAAGCGTCACCCCCTGCCGCCGGACTCCTTCGAACCCAAGGACCCGCCGTGACCGACGTGAGCCCGACCCCCGCCGCCGACACCCCGCAGCCGACGCCGGTGCTGCCGCTACGCGACGTCGTCGTCTACCCGCACATGGTCATCCCGCTCTTCGTCGGCCGCGACAAGAGCATCCAGGCGCTCGACCAGGCGATGAAGACGGACAAGCAGATCCTGCTCGTCGCGCAGAAGGCCGCGGACATCGACGATCCGAAGGGCGATGACCTCTACCGGGTCGGCACCGTCGCGACGATCCTGCAGCTCCTGAAGCTCCCCGATGGCACGGTGAAGGTGCTCGTCGAGGGCGCGAGCCGCGCCAGGGTCGAGAAGCTCGTCACCACCGACTTCTTCGCCGCCTTCATTTCCCCGCTCCTCGACGTCGACACCTACGACGAGCGCGAGATCGACGTGCTGACGCGCGCGGTCGTCTCGCAGTTCGAGCAGTACGTGAAGATGAACAAGAAGGTGCCGCCCGAGGTGCTGACCTCGCTCGCCGGCATCGAGCAGGCCGGGCGCCTCGCCGACACCGTCGCCGCGCACATGGCCTTGAAGCTCGCCGAGAAGCAGAAGGTGCTCGAGATCGCGGACGTCAGGAAACGCCTCGAGCACGTGCTCACCCAGATCGAGGGTGAGATGGAAGTGCTGCAGATCGAGAAGCGCATCCGTGGCCGCGTCAAGCAGCAGATGGAGAAGAGCCAGCGCGAGTACTACCTCAACGAGCAGATGAAGGCGATCCAGCGCGAGCTCGGTGATCTCGAGGACGCGCCGAATGAGCTCGGCGAGATCGAGAAGCGCATCAAGAAAGCGGGCATGCCGAAGGAAGTGAAGGACAAGGCAACCGCCGAGCTCAATAAGCTCAAGCTCATGTCGCCCATGTCCGCCGAGGCGACCGTCGTCAGGAACTACATCGACTGGCTCACGAAGGCGCCGTGGAAGAAGCGGACCAAGGTCCGCACCGACATCACCGAGGCGCAGCGCGTGCTCGACGGGGACCACTTCGGCCTCGAGAAGGTGAAGGAGCGCATCCTCGAGTTCCTCGCCGTGCAGCAGCGCGTGCAGACGCTGAAGGGCCCGATCCTGTGCCTCGTCGGTCCCCCCGGCGTCGGCAAGACCTCGCTCGGCCAGTCGATCGCGAAATCAACCAACCGCAAGTTCGTGCGCATGAGCCTGGGCGGCGTCAGGGACGAGGCCGAAATCCGCGGCCACCGGCGCACCTACATCGGCTCCATGCCCGGCAAGATCATCCAGAACATGGTGCGCACGGGCACCAGGAACCCGCTCTTCCTCCTCGATGAAGTCGACAAGATGTCGATGGATTTTCGCGGCGACCCCTCCTCCGCGCTCCTCGAGGTGCTGGACCCCGAGCAGAACGCGACGTTCAACGACCATTACCTCGAGGTCGACTTCGATCTGTCCGAGGTGATGTTCGTGTGCACGGCCAACACGCTCAACATCCCGGCGCCGCTGCTCGACCGCATGGAGGTCATCCGCCTCGCGGGCTACACCGAGGATGAGAAGATGAACATCGGCCGCCGCTACCTCGTGCCGAAGCAGGCCAAGGCCAACGGCGTCAAGGACGGCGAGCTCAAGATCGCCGACAACGCGCTCACCGACATCGTCCGCCACTACACGCGCGAAGCGGGCGTCCGTTCGCTCGAGCGCGAGATCTCGAAGATCTGCCGGAAGACCATCAAGCAGATCCTCTTGAAGCCCTCCGACGCGCCGGTGAAGGTCGATGCGAAGAACCTCGACAAGTTCCTGGGCGTCAAGCGCTTCCGGTACGGCAAAGCCGAGGAGGCGAATCGCATCGGCCAGGTGACGGGACTCGCGTGGACGGAGGTCGGTGGCGAGCTCCTCACGATCGAATCCGCCGTGGTGCCCGGCAAGGGCAAGCTGCAGTACACCGGCCAGCTGGGCGAGGTGATGCAGGAGTCGATCCAGGCCGCGATGACGGTGGTTAGGAGCCGCCAGGCGGTCCTCGGGCTCGAGCCCGATTTCTACCAGAAGAACGACGTGCACGTGCACGTGCCGGAGGGCGCGACGCCGAAGGACGGCCCGAGCGCCGGCATCGGCATGGCGACCGCGCTCGTCTCGACGCTGACCCGGATCCCCGTGCGCGCCGATGTCGCGATGACGGGCGAGATCACGCTCAGGGGCGAGGTGCTCCCCATCGGTGGCCTCAAGGAGAAGCTGCTCGCGGCGCACCGGGGCGGCATCACGACGGTGCTGATCCCCTCGGAGAACGAGAAGGATCTCGTCGAGATCCCGGACAACATCAAGGACAAGCTTGAGATCCGCCCGGTCAAGTGGATCGATGAGGTGCTCGAGATTGCGCTGGAGCGCAGTCCGCTCCCGCGCGGCGACACCCCGGGTGCCCTCGCCCGCGACCCCGATGGGGCGCCGGCAACCACGCCGCCGGCCCGCTCGCCCGCGCGCCGGACCCGGGGCAAGACCCGGCCGAGCCCGGCGCATTGAGTAGCGGCCCGGGCTCCAA
>JANXUT010000003.1 GCA_025356075.1 Pseudomonadota bacterium
GGTAACATTCGTCGATTTTTAGGGTGCGCCGGGATAAAACCGGCGAGGAGTAGGTGGTGAAAGTCCACTGCGATGTAAGGAGTAGCGATCCACATCGGCCCCGAGCCGTGCGGCGGTGCCCGCGAGGGCGCCGGCGAAGCGTCGGCAGGGGTACAGGCAGGCCAGCCATCGAGCCACGAAATGGAATACTTCTGGGCGCCGACGCGGTCCTATTCGCGGAAGGCAATACGTGGGGCGGCGCTATAGTGAGCCTCCCTGTGGCCCGGCGGGGTCTAAGAACCTGGCATGCATGCACGCTCCTCGCACGGGAACCGGGAGATCTCCAGTCCGACCACGCGCACCTGCCGAGGGGTGTGGTCTGCATCGGGAAGGTGAAGAGCCGAAGCCGATGACACACGGACCGGAGAAGTCAGACCCCGCCACAGTAGGGATGAAGCCGGTGAACAAGCCTGGACGGACAGGTGCGGAATCGGTGGACCGAAGGGCGGGGGCCGAGGAGAACGCGAGCGGGGCACGCGCGGGCCGGACTCTGAGCCGGGCAAACGCGTCACCGGGCCTCGAGCGCGTGCGGCAGAGAGCAAGGCAAGACAAGAAGGCAAAGTTCACAGCACTGCTACACCACGTCGACATCGACGTTCTGCGGAAGTCGTTCCTCGCGCTCAGGCGGAAGGCGGCGCCGGGAGTTGATGGTGTTACGTGGCTTGACTACGAGCAGGACCTTGAGGCACGGCTTGTTGATTTGCATGCGCGAGTACACCGCGGGGCCTATCGGGCCAAGCCCTCGCGGCGGCGGTTCATCCCGAAAGAAGATGGATGTCAGCGGCCGCTGGGGGTCGCTGCGCTGGAGGACAAGATCGTCCAGCGCGCCGTGGTGGAACTTCTGAATGCGGTCTATGAGACGGACTTTCTGGGGTTTTCGTACGGGTTCCGGCCGGGCCGCAGCCAGCATGATGCGCTGGATGCACTGGCGTTCGGCATCACGCGTACGAAGGTGAGCTTCATAGTAGACGCGGATGTTCGGTCGTTCTTTGACTCGGTCAGCCACGCTTGGCTCGTCCGTTTCATAGAACACCGGATCGGCGATCCGCGAATTATCCGCCTGATTCGCAAATGGTTGACGGCCGGCGTGATGGATGATGGGGTATGGATGGCGACGGCGGAAGGGACCCCTCAAGGGTCAGTGATTTCGCCGGCGCTCGCCAACATCTACCTTCACTACTGCTTCGACCTCTGGGCGCACGCGTGGCGACGGCGTCATGCGCGCGGCAGCGTCGTTCTGGTTCGATACGCTGACGATAGCGTCGCGGGATTTGAGCACAAGGACGATGCCGAGCGATTTCTGGTGGATCTTCGACAGCGGCTGGGGCGGTTCGGGTTGTCGCTGCATCCGGAAAAGACGCGCTTGATCGAGTTCGGCCGCTTTGCGGCTGCACGGCGAGCCAAGCGCAACGATGGAAAGCCGGAGACGTTCAACTTCCTGGGCTTCACTCATATCTGCGGGCGCAATCGGAAGGGCGGGTTTCTGCTGCGGCGGATCACCCGGAGAGACCGGCTGCGAGCCCGCGTGAAGGCCATTAAGGAAGAACTGCGGCGGCGAATGCACGATCCGATCCCGGAGCAGGGTCGGTGGCTCGGCCAAGTGGTGCGCGGCTATTTCGCCTACCATGCGGTGCCTACCAACGACTCGCGCCTGCAAGAGTTTCTCCAACTCGTCACTCGCCTCTGGCGGCGCACGTTGCTGCGCCGTGGCCAGAAGGACGTGACGTCGTGGGGCCGCATGACCACACTTGCGCGCGCGTACTTGCCGTGGATCGAAGCCCTTCACCCTTGGCCTCAAGAGCGCTTTGCCGCCAGACATCCGAGGTGGGAGCCCGGTGCGTGAATTGCGCCCGCCGGGATCTGTGCGGGGGGCGGGCAGCAATGCCCGTCCCTACCGCGATACTTTCGCGGTCCGGCCGTCGGCGTCAACGGCCATTTTCAGACGGCCAATCCTGCAGCCGCACGCGTTCCTGGCGGTAGATCGCGAATCGGCGGCCTCGGGTCGACCTTCACGGTGGCCGGGTATTCACCGAACCGCTTCACGCGACTGGTCGGGTAGGGGCTGAAGTAGGCCAGATCCTCCGGCGATACCTCGATTCCCCGCCGACGGAGCTCGTGCAGCGCCTGGGTCTGGTCGGCGACAGTCTGCAAGGCGACCGCGTTGGCGACGAGTTCATTGTAGACGATCGCCTTCTCCTGGTCTGCCGGGCTGTTGGTTCGCAGGCCTCCCTCGCCACCGAAATTCAGATACTTCGTGAACTGGTGGCTGCGCTCAACCTTCGTCGTGCCCTTGTGCACGCTGCCTCGCAGCTCCTTGTCGCAGGACCAGCGCAACAGGAACGTGGTCCGGACAGCGTTACCGAGCTCCTGGAGCGCCAGCGAGAACGGATCGCGATTGCTCTGGCTGTTGACGCGCGCGAGCACGGCGGAGGGGGCGAGCTTGCCGCTGTGGATCGCAAGTGCGAGCCGCATGAAGTCTGGATAGTGCTCCTCGATCAGGCGCCAGTCGATCGATCCGGCAAAGAGACGTGAAATTGCCTCGAACAGGTTGCCGCCGCCGGGGTGGTAGAGCCTGAGCTTCTTCCAGCCACGGATGCGCGGCATGAGCTCGATGCCGAGCAGATACGCGAGCGCAAAGACGTGCGCGGATTGGCCGTGCGAGTCGGAGTGCAGCCGGGTCGGCTTCAGCTCCGAGAGATCATTGTGCAGGATGTCGAGGATGTAAGTGGCCTCGTAAATGCCGCAGCCGATGAAGCGGCTGAAGAGCGCGATGTAGTTGTCCGAGACGTGGCGGTACGCAATGCCGCCGGTCTTGCCGTAGCGGAAGTGGCGCGCCGCGAGGAGATTGTCGCGGAAAGTCTCGAAGTGCGTGCCATCGGCGGCGGCGGATTCGCCGGTGCCCCAGAGCTTCGTCAGCTCGAATTGTGCGTACAGGTTCTGAAGGTCGGCGGAGCCCGCTCGCAGGTCCGCGATGTCGACGTGCCGGCGGTCGACGAAGCTCAGTTCTTCGGCGGAGACATCTCCCGCGAAATGGCGCGCAGCCTGGGTCGGCCCGAGGTCGCAGCCGTAGGCGAAGGTCGTGATCACGTATCGGTCCAGCACGTCCTTGATGGCTGAGCTGAGCCGGGAGGGCAGCCCGAAATGCCGCGGCCAGTTGACCCACTGGGCGGTGTTGGCGAGTGCCTCGAGCACCGAGCGCTCGGGCATTTCGTCGATCACCTGGCGGGCGGCCTCGACGGCCGAGGGTGGCGGATTGATTCCGACAACACGCTGCAGGATGGGGCGGTGGTTCTTGTCGAGCCGCACGCGGCGCAGAAGGCCCACTTCCAGGTCGAGGCGCTCCGCCTGATTCACGAGGCCTTCGCGCACATGCCTCGCAAAACCCGTGGCGCCATCCGGCCAGCCGCGCTCGGCGGCGTACGCGGCGATCCGGTCCGGGTCGGACGCTTCTGCTGGCAGCCGGCCCCAGAAGTCGTCGTAGCTGATGGAGCCGCTCACGTGGATGGCGCCGGTCTTGATGGCCTCGGCAAGCTCGAGGGTGACCGCGACTTCCAGGTGCCGCCGATTGAACGCGCGAGGATCGCCTTCGATATGGTCCGCGATCAGTTCTCGCCAGCGCGGCGGCAGGAACTCCTGTTTGAGGTCCATGATGAGGTAGTCCGCGGTACCGGGGTCGTCCGCGACCTCCCAAACGGCCTCGACCAGGTCGTTCGCAGAGGGCCGTGCGGCTTTGAGTGGCAGTGTGCGAGCGAGCAGCAGGAGTTCGGATCGGTAGGGTGAGAATGCCTGCCGGGCGAACGGCTGCCAGTTCTGGTTCGAGTGCCCGAGGTATTCGTCGCAGGCGGCCTTGAGCACGTCACGACCACCGTGGGCGACGAGCGTCGAATCCAGCTGTGCTGCCTTCTCGGCAGCGGGGCAATCGGCGCCGGCGACCGCGAGGACGTCGGCGAGCGCCCGGATGAGTTCCTGCGTCCGGTCACGGCGGGTAGTGTGCCAGCCGTCGAGACTCGCAGCGCTTCGCCATTGGATTCGGCCGCTGAACTTCAGGAGCATGACGGTCAGGTCGTCGAGAAGGCGCCCGCGGGTTTCGCGGAGCGCCACGAGCAGAAGGGCGGAACGTCGCGGCGCGACGTATCGGCGCAGCTCCCGTGCTTTCAGCCGCTGGGCTTCGTTCGCCCACTGGGCGACTTTGGCCTCCGAGACCGGTGCGAGGAGCGGCACCGGGTCGATCAGCGTTCGCAGCCACTCATAGTGCGCCGTCAGGGCCTTGAGGTTCTGGCGCGTCGGCTTCCCGGCGCCGCGGCAGAGGACCGCGAACGGGGATTCCTGAGTGTCGTCGCGGGTCGTGAGCAATGCGTCGAGCCGACGCTTGTCTTTGCTGCTCAGGCGCTTGTAGACCTCGTTCCACTGCGAGGTGTTGACGAGTCGGTGCGCTGACCCTGCGAGCAGGCGCAACTTCGACAGCCGTGGCAGCTCACACCGCTCGCGGATCAGGGCGTCAATGGCAGAATTGATCAGGTCTGCCGGATCGAGACGAGCCTCGGCGGTGGCGGCGATCGCGGCCATGGCGATCTCGCGTGCCTTCGGTCCCCACGGTGTAATACCGAGATACGCCCGGATCGCCTGGTGATGGCGATACAGAGTCCGCGGATCGTAATCGAACGCTTCGGGCACCTCGATCGAGAGTGCCCTCGCGATGCGGGCGATCGCGGCGGTAGGCAGCTCGGCGACCGGCAGGAACCGGCCGAGATGCTGGAAGACCTTGAGGTGCGTGAGGAGAGCGACCAGCGACGGTCCGCGCCGCGCGACAGTGTAGGCCCAGGCTTGTTCCTTGGCGGTCAACGTAAAGTGGCGGACGAGGCCGTCGTCGGTCAGGATGGCGGGGAGCGTCGGGTAGACGATCCGCGACAGCGGTGGCACGTGTTCCATTCGGCCGGCCCTTGGCTTTCTGGGCTGGCGACGATAGCAAGGATTGGGCGAGAGTCAGGAGCGTCGGGGGTTGGAATTCGGTTGCAGGAGGCCGCTGGCGGCGTGATCCTCGAACCGCTCTTCGTTGCGAACGTACTCGCGCAGCACGTCGAGGGACTTGTGGCGGGACTGGTCGGCCATCTTGAAGATGCTGGCGCGATTTCGGGCGGCGCTCGTCAGAAAGCCGCTCCGCAGGCTATGCCCGGCATAGCGGGTCGCATCGAGGCCGACCTTGCCGGCGAGGTCCTTGACGATCAGCGCGACGCTCTGCGGGGAGAGGCGGGACTTTCCGACCGTGTCGCCGCGGTGCAGGCGCCGAAAGACGGGACCGCCCTCGATGCCGGCGACGATCATCCAGTCGAGGACTGCGCGAACCGGGCAGTAGGGCGAGCCGGTAACGCGCGGAATGGCGACCACCTGCCCGGCGCCTTCCTGGTCGGTCTTCGAGCTCGCGATCAAGACCGACAGGCCCTCGTCGCGCTCGGTCACGTGATCGGCATCGAGGGCGACGAGTTCGGAACGGCGAAATGCCCCTGCAAAGCCGAGCAGCAGCAGCGCGCGATCGCGGAGCCCGCGCAATGTCTCGGGCTCAACCGCATCGACCATGCGCTTGATCTCGTCATCGACCGCAGGCGCTTTCTGCGTCTTCGGGCGCTTCCACGTGCGCCGGATGCCGCGCAGGACCTCGTCCACTTCGATGGCATCGTGGGGCGATGGGTGGCGCGCGCCGACGTGCATCAGGCGAATGGCGGCGAGACGCCTTCCGAGCGTCGAGGGCGCACGGCCGCGCTTCGCTTCGGCGGCGAGAAAGAGCGCGACCGTGTGGGGTGTCGCCGGCATGGCAATCAGTTCGACCGCCCGACACCAGGCCTGAAAGACCTTCCAATCGGCCTCGTAGGCGCGCCACGTCGCAGCCGAGCGGCTCGCTTTGGCGTAGCCGGCGGCGGCGGCGAGGGCCTCATCGAGGCTCACGACGGGTGTTTGGCGGGGTTTTGCCGCGGGCCGGGACGGACGGCGGGTGACCGGGAAACGAGCCATAAGCGGCTGAGACTACGTCATTTTACAAGTATCAGGAAGGCCATTTATCGCTAGTGATGGTC
>JANXUT010000015.1 GCA_025356075.1 Pseudomonadota bacterium
AGCAGGCTGCTGAAAAAGGAGTTTTGATGGCCACTAACTGCCAATTCCAACAATTGAAACAGCTATAAAACAAGTACTTGATGAATGAATGATCACAGAATTCATGGTTGCCAAAGCCTTTTTCAGCAGCCTGCTAGTCTCGAAGTGCGCCGATTTGAAATCCAGCTTGCGGGCGCGTAAGAAGTTCGGCTAAAGCGACAACGGGCCTTCAGGTCCATAGTCCATTCGACTTCTCTCGCCCGCGGGCTTGACCCGACGTCTCCGACGTCACTCTCGGCGCCTGTGCCCTAACGGACTGGTGCCGCATGACGTCCTCTTCGCGCAACGATCCGGTCGGGTTGGACGGCTACCGTTCCGACACCGCAGTTGCTGGCGTACCTGCCGGCGACGGATCGGCGATTGCCGTGTCATTCGAGTTCTTCCCTCCAACCGACCCGGAGATGGAGTCGGTGCTCTGGGCGTCGGTGCGGCGCCTCGAATCACTTGCGCCCCGCTTCGTGTCCGTGACCTACGGTGCCGATGGCTCGACGCGCGACCGAACCCACGAGGTCGTGACCCGGATCGGCGAGGAGACGAGCCTTGCGGTCGCGCCACACATCACCTCGATCGGCACCTCGCGCGATGCGGTCCTGGACCTGGCCCGATCCTATTGGAGCAGCGGCATCCGCCGTCTCATTGCGCTGCGCGGGGATGCGCCGGGATCGGCGCCGACCCACGTCCCGGGTCCGGATGAGTTCCGCTGGGGGCTCGATCTTGTTCGCGGTCTCCGTTCGGTCGCCGATTTCGACATCTCCGTCGCCGCCTATCCGGAGGTCCATCCGGACGCCCGAAGTCCGAGCGACGATCTCGACAACCTCAGGCGCAAGCTCGATGCCGGAGCGACCCGGGCGATCACGCAGTTCTTCTTCGACAACAACGCGTTTCTTCGCTTTCGCGATGACTGCGTTGCGGCGGGAATCACGGCGCCAATTGTCCCCGGGATCCTTCCCATCAATCGATTCTCGCAGGTGCAGCGTTTTGCGCGTCGCTGCGGAGCCACGATCCCAGCTGCCCTCGCGAAACGCTTCGAGGGACTCGATGAGGATGCCGAGACGCGGCGGCTGATCGGCGCCGCCGTCGCGATCGACCAGGTCGACCACCTGCGCCAGCACGGGGTCCAGGATTTTCACTTCTACACGCTCAATCGGGCGGAGCTCACGTACGCCGTCTGTCACGCGCTCGACGTGCGCCCGCCGAGGCCGGTCGCGGTCGCACCGATCGAGGCCTGAAAGGCAACCGTGCCTGCATGAAGCAACGATTCCGCTAACCGGATCGCTAGGCGCCGAAAAGGCCGAGCGGGCAGTGCCGCTTCTCGTGCGATCCTCCGAGGACGATGACTATCCGGAATCGACGGCGGCCCTCGCACGTGTTTGAAGCCGAGGCGATATCGTCCCACGCCGCTGCCGCAGGCGCACCCGTAAGTATTTGCACGGACACGCCTACTGCGCTCGTCACAGCCGCGCGCGCTAAATTGTCTGGCGGAATGATGCGACAATGTCGCCTCCGCCAGGCGACTGGGAAGCCAGAATGACTCGAACCATCGCCGCACTCATCCTCGCGTGCCTCGTCGCGTGCGGCGGCGGATCATCGCCCGGCAGCCCCGGCCCGGGGTCACCGCCCACGCGGACGTGGCTGATGGGGTTCTCGCCAACCCCGCCTCGGCCGACCACGGATGTGGTGCTGCACGGAATCGACCTCTGGAGCCTTCGCGCCGAGATCGCGGCGATCCACGAGGAATTGCCGTGGACGGACCTGCTCGCGGGAATGTCGCCGGACGCGATCCTGGATCGCGACAAGGTTCAGCTCGTCAACTACATGCGCGGCAAGGGCCTCAAGCTCTACTTCATGGCCGACCTGACCGACGGCCTGTCGCGCGGCGAGGAGGCGCCGCAGCTTCGGGCGCTCGGGCGGAGCCTCGTCGAGCCCGCCGTGCAGCAGGTCTAACGCAGCTACGTGCTCGCGGTCGCGCGCAAGCTCAATCCCGACTACCTCGGGCTTGTCGCCGAGACCAACCTGATTCGCGTCGCGGCGCCCGCCGCACTTTATAGCGCTGTCGTCCAGGCCTCGAACGATGCGGCGGCCGACCTCAGAGCAGCCGGGTTCACCGCTCCGCTATTGGAAAGTGTGCAGGTGGAGACGGCGTGGGGGCTGCTTGGTAACGGCGGCGCGTACCAGGGCGTCGAGCAGGACTTCACGGACTTTCCGTTCACTCAGGTGCTCGGGTTTTCATCCTATCCCTATTTCGCCTTCGCCCAGCCGGAGGACATGCCGGCCGACTACTACAGCCGGCTCCTCAATGGCCGCACGCGGCCCGTCATGATCGTCGAGGGCGGCTGGACGAGCGCGGCGGTCGGCAGTGTCCAGTCTTCACCGGACCTGCAGGCACGCTATGTCACGCGCCATGCGACCCTCCTCGACAGCGTCGCCGCGCGCGGTGTCATCCAGCTCGAGTTCGCCGATATCGACCTGTCGACGGTGCCGCCGCCGGTCCCGGCCAACCTGCCGCTGTTTGCGCTGATCGGCTTCACTGACAGCAACTTCAACCCGAAGCCCGCCCTCGCCGCGTGGGATGCGCTCCACGCCCGCCGCATCGTGCCTTGACCACCACGTGCGGGTCATCGACTCTGCCCATCGGCCATCGCACGGCAGGCTCGGCCACGCGCCGCTCGACTGATCGCAATTCCGGCCGCCATCGGGGGAACGTGAGCCGCGCACGGCACTTTCCGGCCGGCGTCCCGTCACGAGGTTCTGGCGTCCTCGGCGAACGACGGCCGCAATCCGAGGCCTGTTTCGAAATTCGCACGGAGCGTGAGCGCGCATGATCATTCGAACGATTCTCGCACTGGCACTTCTATGCAGCTTCGGCCACGCCACGGCTGTCTCGCCGCCCACGATCGTGTTGCGCGGTGCCACGGTGATCGACGGTACGGGCGCCGCGCCACTCGCGGATGCCACGATCGTCATCCAGAACGGCAGGATTACCGCAATCGGTCGCGCCGCGGACATCCGCGTTGCCGCCGGTGCCCGGACCCTCGATCTCAAGGGCAAGTTCGTCATTCCGGGTCTGATGGACGGAACGTCCATCTCGATTTTGGCTTCGCGCCGGAATACCTTTTTGCGTACGAGGGCCGCTATGACGAGATCATCCTCGAGGCGGCCCAGATCGCGTTGAAGAATGGCGTCACGACGGTATTTGACACGTGGGGACCGCGCGAGCCGCTCGCGAAGGTACGGGATTCAATCGACGCCAGGCGCGTCGTCGGCAGTCGCATGTACATCGCGGGCAACATCATCGGCACGGGCGGGCCGACGTCGTCGGACTTCCTCCAGCCGGTCCGCGGCGTCATCAACACCGCCGATGCCGACCGTACCGACGCGATGTGGGAACAGGGAGTGGGCCCCGACCTCCTGTGGATGACGCCCGAGGAGGTTCGCGCGAAGGTCCATGTCTACATCGCGACGGGTCACCCCGACTTCGTCAAGTACCTGTCGAGTGGCCACAAGGACATGCAGTTCATCGCGTTCTCCCCGGATGCGCAGACGGCCATCGTGGAGGAGGCGCACGAGGCAGGCTTGAAAGTGCAGGCGCACTCGACGAGCCCCGAGAGCCTCAAGCTTGCGATCCAGGCGGGCGTCGACCTGCTGACACACTGCGACATTAGCGGGCGCGAGTCGATCCCGGACGCGACGATCAGGCTGATCGCCGATCGGCACCTTCCGTGTTCGGCACTCCTGATGACGAATCGCTACGTGGAGTGGGTGATGGGCAGCCTGCCGCCGCTCTATCAGGAGATCATCAAGGCGAAGGACCAGAACGACCGCCGCCTCATTGCGACGGGCGCCACGCTCGTACTCGCGACGGATGCGGGGCTGCTGGGTCCAAAGGGGGATGCAAACCCGCTCCTCGGAGCGATGTTCGCCGGCGCCAAGGACCTGCCGACCCACCTGGGTGACGCGCACTGGCTCTGGATCAAGGCGGCGATCGAGCGCGGGCTGACGCCCATGGAGGCGCTGCTCGCGGGCACGCGGAACGTCGCACGGGCGTATGGGAAATTGAGCGATCTCGGCACGCTCGAGGTCGGCAAGCGTGCCGACCTTCTGGTGCTCGGCGCGGACCCGCTGGCCAATCCCGACAACTACCAGCAGATCCTCGGCATCTATAAGGACGGAATTCGGATCGACCGCGACGCCTTGCCAACCAAGCACATCATGACCCCCCGTTAGCTGCCAAGGTGGCGATCGTCGGACCGGCGCTCCGCCCTGGCCGCTGCGCTGGAACCGCGTGATACGCTCGGCAATCGGCGCTGCGCCCCGAGGCGAGTCGTTCCGCCGAACGAGACGGCGCTGCCGTAGCCCCGGACATCCATGAACGCGCCGCCCCCCCGACCTAACTTCGAGCAGCGACTGCGCGAGGCACACGCGGCGCTCCGTTCCGGCCGCGCACAGTCGGCCGAGCGCTGGCTGCGCGAACTCAGCGCAGAGCGACCGGGCGACGCGAACGCCCGCTGGCTGCTCGCGGTTGCGCTGCTCGACCAGGGACGAGCCGCGGACAGCGTCGAGATCCTCGAGACGCTGCTCGGCGGCGCCCCCGACTTCGGCGATGCGCGCGTCGACCTCGCGCGTGCCTATCGGAGCGCCGGCGAGCCTGCCGTCGCGCGCGAGCACGTGCGCCGGGTGCTCGAGAAGCACCCGCATCACGCACTGGCCTGGCTCGCCTACGGCGATGCGCTCGTGGATCTCGAGCAGTATGCCGACGCGCGCACCGCCTTCGAGCGCGCGGCCGACTGCGATCCAGAGCGCCGGCGGATCGAGGCAGCGACCAAGGCGCTCATCGCCGATGACCGCCGGGCGTCCGAGGATCTCTTCCGGGCGATACTCAAGGACAACGCCGCGAACGTCGCGGCACTTTGCGGTCTCGCCGCGCTATCGCTTGCCGCGGACGTCCCGAAGGACGCCGAGCGCCTGCTGCGCCACGCGCTGCGTCAGTCCGCCCACCTGCCGCTCGCGTGGCGCGGGCTCGGGCCGACACTTCTCGAACTCGGGCGGCTGACGGAGGCGGAGGCCGCCGCGAAATACCTGCGGACGATCGAGCCCGACAGCCCGCAAAGCTGGATTGCGAACGCGGCGGTCGCGGCACGGCTCCTGCGTCAGGAGGAGTCGCTCGCGGCCTATAAGGAAGCAGCGCGGTTGCAGCCGGGCGAGGTTCGTCTGTTCACGTCGATCGGCCACGTCGAGAAGTCGCTAGGCCACCGCGCGGAGAGCGAGGCGGCCTACAAGTCGGCGCTGTCACTCGATCCCTCGAATGCGGAGGCGTACTGGAGCCTCGCCGACCTCAAGAACTACCGCTTCGGCGACGCCGAGGTCGCCGCCATCCAGGGATTGCTCGCCGACGGGCGCCGGGCTCGGAGCGGCGACGCGCAACTTCTGTTCGCACTCGGCAAGGCCTACGAGCAACGCGAGCAGTACCCCCTCGCGTTTCGCTTCTACGCCGACGGCAATGCACGCCGGCGCCTCGACGCGCCCTTCGACCTGGAGGCATTCGAGCGGCGCACCGCGCGCATCCGCGCGTTCTTCGACACGGCGTTCTTCGCCGCGCACGCGAACGCCGGGTGTCCGAGCGACGCGCCGATCTTCATCGTCGGCCTGCCACGCTCCGGCTCGACGCTCATCGAGCAGATCCTCGCGAGCCATTCCGCGGTCGAGGGGACGATGGAGCTCCCCAACATCCTTAACATCGTCCGCGACCTCAACGACCTCGCCCGGAACCGGGACGCCTACCCCGAAGCCCTCGCGACGCTGCCGCCGGAGCGGCTGGCGGCGCTCGGTGAGCGCTACCTCGCCGAGACGGCGCCGTTGCGGCAGGGCCGCCCGCGCTTCATCGACAAGCTGCCGAACAACTTCAGCCACGTCGGCCTCATCCGCGCAATCCTGCCGAACGCGACGATCATTGATGCGAGGCGCCATCCCATGGACTGCTGCTTCAGCAACTTTAAGCAGCACTTCGCCGAGGGCCAGACCTTCAGCTACGACCTTCGGGACCTCGGGGGTTACTATCGGTGCTATCTGTCGCTTTTGGACCACTGGGACGCCGTGCTGCCACGCAGCGTCCTACACGTGCAGTACGAGGAACTGGTCCGCGACCCCGAGGCCGGCATTCGCCGCCTGCTCGAACAATGCAGCCTCCCGTTCGAGGACGCTTGCCTCTCCTTCCACGAGACCCGGCGGGCGGTGCGCACGGCAAGCGCCGAGCAGGTGCGTCAGCCCTTGTATACGTCGGGGATAGGCTACTGGCTCCACTTCGAGGCAGAACTTGCGCCGTTGCGGGACGCCCTCGGACCCGCACTCGAGCGGTTTCGCCCGTTCGAATAGCCTGGCGCCGGATGCCCGTAGCCTGTCGCCGGCGGCCGAGGCGTTGACGCCACACGGCCTCGCAACGGATGATGCTGGCACGCGCCGAACTGCCGGCCGGGCCCAAAATTGTTCACGGGCCAAGGGGAATATTCGATGCGTATTCGCAGCCCTTCCGATGCCATTTCGCCGGTGCCGCTCGCGACCGGCCGCGCCTCCCCCGGCACCCGTTCCCGGATCGCGATCGCGGTCGCGTCCGTGCTGGCGCTCGCTGCGCCGCGGGGACCGGCGCTGGCCGGAGCGGGCGACTCACCCGCAGGGCTACTCGAAGAGGTCGTCGTCACGGCCCGCAAGCGCCAGGAAAACCTGCAGGAAGTGCCGCTCAGCGTCGATGTCTTCACGAAGAGGGACATGCAGAACCTCGGCATCGCCCAGTTCGATGACTATGCCGAAAAGGTCCCGTCGATCTCCTTCATCAGCATCGGCCCCGGCAGCCAGCTGTTCGTGATGCGTGGCGTGTCCGACGGCAGCAACCCAAATTACGCGAACAGCTCCGCGACCGGCTTCTTCGTCGATGACATGTCGACGAGCTGGTTCGGCACTCAGCCCGACCTGCACCTGTACGATATCGCCCAGATCGAGGTCCTTAACGGCCCGCAGGGCACGACATTCGGAGCGGGCTCGATGTCGGGTGCGGTCCGCTATATCACCAACAAGCCCGACGTCAACGCGTTCAGCGCCGGCTTTGACCTTGACGGTGGCAGGCTCCCGAGCGGGACGTACAACGCGACGTACGAAGGGTTCCTGAATGCGCCGCTGATCGACGGCATGCTGGGCTTGCGGATCTCCGCCTTCAGCGACAGCCGCGGCGGTTTCATCAACAACAAGTTGACGACGCGAAACTGGCTGAACGGTAGCGTTTCGGACAACTCCGCATGGGCACGGGACAACTACAACCATACCCAGGTCGAAGGCGGACGCGTCGCGCTCAAGGGCGTGTTCAACGACAAGTGGAGCGCGTCGCTCACCTACAGCTACCAGCGGCAGCGGTCGCTTGGCGCCTGGGACGAGGACCTGACCAACTACGGCCCGCGCGCGGTGTCGCGCTTTGGACCGGAGTCCAGGAGCAGCGAAGCGAAGATGCTCGACTTTCACGTCGACGGCGATGTCGGCATCGGCGATCTCGTCTTTGCGAGCACGTACTGGTCGTTGCCGACGCGCCAGAACAACGAGTACTCGCAATACATGCAGAACTACAAAGGTGGCGCACAGCAGGGGTTCACCTGCCTCGATGATCCGACGTACGGCAGCGGAGCGTTTGCAGGCTGCAACGTGCCGGTGCAATTCTTCGAGTACCACACCAATCCCGAGCGCTGGTCGAACGAGCTGCGCCTCGCCTCCAAGGCCGGCGGCAGCTTCCACTGGCTGGTGGGGCTCTACCGCGAGAAGACCGTCGACAAGGACTCCGGCAGCACCTTCTACATGCCGGGGCTTCGGACCGACGGCGCGGCGTTCCAGTACTACGAAGCGCTCTACGGAACCACCGCGTCGTCGCTGCCGCCGGGCGTGTGGTACGGCTACCGGACGCGCTCGGACTACGTGCAGACGACGGAATTCGCAAACATCAGCTATGACATCACGAGCAAGCTGAACATCGAAGGCGGCGTGGTGCACTTCAGCTCCGATTCGCGCTACGAGAGCCCGTATGGCCAGTTCGCCTACGCGCCGACGGCACCAGCCCTGTCGGTCGACTCCTCGCACAAGGTGAACAGCAAGCTCGGAATCAACTACAAGCTCACCGATAAAGTCCTGCTGTACGCCGACTTCGCGCAGGGCTTCCGGGACGGCGGTGCCAACTCGGGCTACCCCGCCTCGTGCTACGCGAACGGAGTGCCCTCGCGATACGTGTCCGACACGCTCAACAACTTCGAGGTGGGCTGGAAGACGACGAGCGTCGGGGGGCGGCTCCTTTTCAACGGAGCCGCCTACCTGATGAACTGGAAGGACTTGCAGACGCTCATCTACGACGTCGACATCTGCGCTCCGAGCAGCTTCAACGTCAACGTGGGAGATGCGCGCGTCTATGGCGCGGAATCGAATGTCGAGCTCAAGCTCGATGAGAACTGGTCAATGCAGGCGGCCGGCAGCTACACCGATGCGCACCTGCGATCGAGCCCGTATCCGACCTTCCAGGGAAATGTCGGCGAACGGCTGCCGTTCGTTCCGTATTTCAGCTACAGCTGGAACATCCGCTACCAGCATCCGCTCGGCAAGAGCTTGAGCGGCTATGCGCAGCTAGACGCTGCCCACAAGGGCGACATGTGGAATGACCTGCATGTCGCCGGATCGAACGGCTTCGGGCGCATCGACCAGCCGGGTTACTCGATCATGAACCTGCGTCTCGGCCTCACTCCGGAAGGTGGCCACTGGCTTGCGGAGCTTTATGTCCGCAACTTGACTGACAAGAACGCGATCATCTACAGCAACACCGGCAACTACGACCTCCGGGAAACGACCAACGAACCGCGCGTCGTAGGCCTTCGCGTCAATTACCGGTTCGGCAAGGAAACCAACTCCGAGTAGCGCGCCTCGCGCACTTTTGCATCGCCGCGCGGCCGCGCTGGGGATTGCGGTCGGCGGTAGGGACTGCGTGCCGGCCGCCGTTCGGCGCCGGGAGAGACGACGATGCTCACCACTTCCTGCCATTGCGGCACGGTCCGGATCGAACTCGCGCGCCGGCCGAGGTCGGTCACCGAGTGCAATTGCTCGGTCTGCCGTCGCTACGGCGCGCGCTGGGCCTATTGCGCACGCAAGTCCGTCAAGGTCACTTCCTCGAGGACTGGCCTCCAGTCATACAAGCGCGGACGGGTGCTTTATTTCGAGCATTGCCGCTACTGTGGCTGCGTGATGCTGTTTCGGCCGATCGTGTCGGCCGATCGTGTCGGCCGGTGCCACGGACCGCCTCGGCGTCAACCTGCGGATGGCCGACGAACCGGACGTACTCGCCAACCTGAAGATCCTCAGGTTCGACGGCGCGAAGACCTGGCGCGACGTCGGGACTTGCACGCTGAAGGATCCCTGGTGGTAGCACCGGGGCCAGCGTCCCGGATTGAGCCGCGCGCCTGGTAGGACCGCTCGCCCCGACTAGGGCGACGGTGCCGGGTGGTGGGCGTGCCAGTGCTCGGCGATCGCCGCGCGACTGCAGAACCAGACCGAGCCGTGCCGGCGGATGTAGTCGAGGAGCCGAGCCAGCGCCCCGAGGCGGCCGGGCCGGCCAATGATCCGCCCGTGCAGGCTCACCGTCATCATCCGCGGATGGCCATCGACGCCTTTCCGGTACAGCCAGTCGAACGCGTCCTTGCAGTAGGCGAAGAACTCATCGCCCACGCTGAAGTCGCCTCCGCGCTGGAGGCGACTGTCATTCGCATCGAAGCTGTGCGGGATCACGAGATGCGGGTGGCCGGACACACGAGTCCAGTAGGGCAGGTCGTCGTTGTAGGCGTCGCTGTCATAGAGGAAGCCGCCGAGCTCGACGGCCAACCTACGCGTGTTGGGGCTCGGCCGCCCCGTATACCACCCGCGTGGCCGTCGGCCAATGAGGCGCGTGATGATCTCGACATTGCGGAGCATGTCGGCGCGTTCGACCGCCTCCGCCACGAACTGGTAGTCGATCCAGCGCTGGCCGTGGCAGGCTACCTCGAGGCCACTGCGGAGCATCTCCGCGGCGGCCGCGGGATTTCGCTCGAGCGCCATGCCGACGGCATAGACCGTCGCCTCGATGCCGCGCTCGCGCAGCAGACTCACGATCTCGAAGAACCCGACGCGGCTGCCGTACTCGAACGTCGACTCGACGTTCAGGTTGCGTGCGTTCTCAAGTGCCTCCGCACCGACGTCGGTCAATACGGATTCCGAGTGGCTGTCGCCGTGGAGGATGCACGATTCCCCGCCCTCCTCGTAGTTGACGACGATCGACACCGCGATCTTCGCATCGTTCGGCCAGCGCGGATGCGGCGGCGCGCCGGCATAGCCGACGAGGTCGCGCGGATAGGGAGTCGAGGCTGTCATATCGGCACGTCCTTCGGGCGCTAAGGCGCGGCGCGGCGCTCGGCCGCGATCCACTCGAGGTAGGCCTGCAGCGCCTCGCGCACCGGCCGTGGCGTCCAGCCGGTCTCGGCCTTGATGCGCGAGACATCGTAGGCCCCCCACATGCCGCCCGTCAGCGTCGCGTCCTGGAGGATGTCGGCGTCCTCGGGACCCGCGATCTCGGCGTGAAAGCCAGGCACCCGCTCCGCAATCCACCCGACCATGTCCGCGATCGTCGCGGTCCGGCCGGCGGCGAGGTTGTAGGCACTGTAGCGCAGCCTCGGCGCACGCAGCAGCGATGCGATGCCCGCCGCGACGTCCTCGGCGTGGATGTAGTCACCGACCGCATCGAGCGTGTTCACGCGCACCCGCCCGACACCCTCGATGGCCATGTGGGCGAGGCGATTGGGCACGTGGCGGAAGTTCCGGCTCGCCGTCACGCGGTCCATGGTGCCGTAGACGGAGGAGGGGCGCACGGAGGCCGTCGAGAGGCCGAAGAGGTCGCCGTAGCGCTCGGTGATCAGCTCCGAGGCGAGCTTGGAAATCCCGTAGAGCCGCCGCGGCATCACATAGCCGTCCTCCGGGAGTGGTTCGCCCGGCCGGTCGGGCCCGTGGTGCTTGTAGACCGCCCCTGAGCTCACGTAGATGAAGCGCTCGAGCCCCGGCTGCGTCCGCGCCCAGTCGAGGACGGCGACCGTGCCCATCACGTTCACTTCGGTGATGCGCCCGGGGTTGTCCGCCTCCGGCTCCCGTTTCGCCTCGAGCACCGTGCCGCGGGACAGGGGCGTCACCGTCGCGCCGTGGACGATGTGCGTGACGCCGGCGCGCTCGAGCGCCGCCCGCCAGCTGTCCGGCCTCGTGACGTCCGCGACGACCACTGAGAGCCGCTCGGCCACCGGCGCGAAATAGCGCAACGCCGCCGCATCGAGCGGCGCCGAATCGAGGATCACGACCCGTGCGACGCGATCGGCATCGAGCCAATGCCGCGCCAGTACGCTCATGACGAACCCGGTCCCGCCGGTCACCAGCAATGTCACGTCCTGATCTCGACTCGGCGCGTGGTCACAGCGGGAAGTCCACGAGGAGGTCGAGGAGCGCATCGGTGCCGACCGCGAAGTCATCGAGCTCCATCGCCTCGTCCGGGTTGTGGCTGCCGAAGTCGTTGCGCACGAAGATCATCGCGGTCGGGATGCCGACCTTCGCGAACACGGCCGCATCGTGACCGGCGCCGCTTGGCATCTCGAACGGCGCTTCAAGAAGGTCCATGAGCCGCCGGCGCAGCCGTGCATCCATGACGGCGGGAGGCGAGTCGCTCGTCGCTCCGAGATCGAACTCGACGCGGTAGTCGGCACCGATCCGCGCGGCCGCCTGCCGCGCCTCCGACGCGAGGAGCTCCATCGTCGCATCGGAGACGCTGCGCAGGTCGATGACGAAACGCGTCTCGCCGGCGATCTTGCTCGGCCCGTGCATCGCGGGGTCGGTGTAGAGCTCACCTGCCGTGAACACGAGGTCGGCCCCCGCTTCCTCCTGCCGCTGCCAGAGGGTCTCCAGGTGATGGAGTAGCGCGACCGTCGCCGCGACGGCGTCTCGACGGTAGGGGCGGTTGACTGCGCCGGAGTGGGCGTACTGGCCGAGGCAGCGGGCGTTCCGGAACCGTTTGCAGCCACGGATCGCGGTCACGACGGCGACCGGGAGCCCGCGCGCCGTGAGCGTCGGCCCCTGCTCGATGTGAAGCTCGAGATAGGCACGAATCCGCGTCGGGTCGAGCAAGCGGCGCCGCTCGCGGATCGCTCCCGGGTCGAAGCCGCGCTCGATCAGCGTTGCCTCGAGGCTGACGCCGTTGTCCGATCGGGTGATCGCGAGGCAGGCGGGGTCGAGGAGCCCGAAGGCCCCGCCACTGCCGAGGTAGGCGATGTCGAACCAGGCCGACTCCTCGGCGCGGATACCCATCACGGTGATGTCGCAGGGGAGCTGGGCACCCGTCGCCTTGAGGCCGGCCACCACCGCGAGGCCGGCTACCACGCCCGCCGCGCCGTCGTAGTTCCCGCCCTGCGGCACGCTGTCGAGGTGGGAGCCGATGATGATGCGCTTCGCGTCCCGATCGGACCCCGGCAGCGTCATCATGAGGTTCCCGATCGCATCGACCGAGGTCTCAAGCCCGATGCGTTCGGCGGCGCCCCGCACGATGTCGTGGGCGGCCTGCTCACCCGCGCCGTAGCTGTCGCGGACGATGCCGCGACCCTGGCGGGTCGCCCGTCCGAGACTCTCGAACAACGTCGCGGCGAGATCGAGATCGACTTCTGCGTTGGTGGACATCGGGTTGCTCCTCAGGCCGCGAGCCAGCCCCCGTCCACCACGAGGTTCGCCCCGGTGATGAAGGTTGCCCGGTCGCTCGCGAGGAACACGGCGGCATTGGCGATGTCCTCGGGTCGTCCGAGCCGCGGCCAGGGCGTGCGCTGCCGCGCGAGCTCGAGGTTCTTAGGATCCATCGCGAGCCCGGGCTTGCCGGTCACGATCTTCCCCGGGGAGATGCAATTGCACACGATGAGGTCCTTGGCATAGTCGACCGCAACCTGCTTCGTGAGGTAGATGGCTCCTGCCTTGCTCACCCCGTAGGGCGAGTCGCGCCGAGCTGCCACGATACCGTGCTGGGAGCCCAAGTTGACGACCCGCCCGCGAGCCTCCGCGACGGGCTCCTGGGTGATCATCTGCTGTATCGCGCGCTTGCAGCCGTGGAACATGCCCGTCAGGTTGACGGCCATCACGTGCTCCCATTGCTCGGTCTGCGTATCAAGGAGCGCCGTGCCGGAATAAGTCGCCGCGTTGTTGACCATGATGTCGAGCCGACCGCGACGGGCAACGGTTCGCGCGATTGCGCCGTCGATGTCGTCCCAGCGACTGACGTCGACGGCCTCGAAGACCGCCTCGCCGCCGGCGCGCCGGATGAGCTCGACGGTCGGTTCGCCGCCCTCGATGGCGTCCACCGTGACATCCGCGACGACGACGAAGGCGCCCTCGACCGCGAAGCGGGTCGCGATAGCGCGGCCGATCCCGGAGCTTGCGCCGGTGATCACGGCGGTCTTTCCGGCGAGGACGTTCGACATCGGCGCGAGGCTCCGGACGGTCTGCCGTCAGTCGTTGGGAATGGAGTAGAGCTTGCCCTGGTAGGGTGGCTTGTCGATCTCATCGAGCGCCGTCACGTAGAGCGTCTTCTCGTCGGGGCTGAAGGCAAGATTCGGGACGCCGGGCGAGGGGAGCGTCAACTTCCGCAGCAGCTTACCCTCGGCGTTGACGACGAATAGGGTACCGGCGAGCGGTGCGTGGATATCGTGCGGATTCTGGCCGATGTAGATCTGGCCCTTCGAATCGATCTTGACGCCATCCGGATAGAGATGCGCGGGATTCTGCGTCAGGTCGTCGAGGTTCACGAACACGCGCCGGCCCGAGAGCCGGCTGCCCGGACCTATCTTGAACTCAAGCAGCCGGTGCCCCTCGGTCTCGACGACGTAGAGGATCTTGCCGTCCTTCGAGACCGCGACGCCGTTGGCGCTGTGGACGTCGCTCGCCTCGAGCGAAATCGTCCCGTCCGGGGCCAGGTAGTACACCTTGCCGTTGATGACGGGGCCGGGGTCCCCGGACGCCGTGAAGTACATCCCGCCATGGGTGTCGGGCGCGAAATCATTCGGACCCAGGAACGGATGGCCGTCCTTGTCGTGCGTATACGGTGGAAGCGTCTTGCCATCGGCCGCAATGCGGCCAATCGTGTTGTTGTCGTAGCAGGTTGTCAGGAATTCACCGCGCGCCGTGACGATGACGGCCGACGGTCCGCAGCCTTTCTGCGACCAGAAGATCGAGTTCGCCTTGCCGTCCCAGACCGTCACGGAATTGCGGTCGTATTCCACGTAGTAGAGCTTGCCGTGGTACCAGATGGGCCCCTCGGGGAAGTGCACGTCGGGGTTCAGGACCTTGACCCCGTCGGCATGCGCCTGGAATGCGATGCCGAGCGCGGCGATCAGGCCGATCAGATGCTGCTTCACTTGAGGTCCTCCCCGCGTTCCCGCCTGCCGAAATGCCCCGTCCGCGGCTACGCCGTCTTGTAGCCTATCGCGCGCTCCTGATCCTCCACCACGGTCCTGGCCGCCGCGAAGAAATGCCAGGTCGCCCAGAACCCCGTCGGCGCGAGCACGAGGAGCGCGATGCGCAGTGACGCCGCATCGGCGCCTTGCACTCCCGCGATCCAGTCGCTCAGGAACCCGACCGCCTGCGGTGCGACGACGAGGTTGAAGAGGTTGCCGACGAGGACCGACCAGGCCGTGAAGATCGAGCGCATGTTGCTGGGTGCCAAGTTCAGCACCAGCGCCATGCACGGCCCTATGAAGAAGTAGATGGCCGGAATGTACATCCAGAACATCAGCTTCGTCAGCCACAGGGAGTGGGTCCAGTAGGCAATGAACGAGGGTATCGTCGCGAATCCAATCACGATTGCGAGGGTCCAGAGGACGCGGCGCGGACTCACCATGAAGGGGCGGGCCATGAACCAGGCGGCGCCCGCGGTTGCGAGGATGCCGCCGACGAGGTGAACGTGCCCGGTGACGGCGCCTGCCTCCGCCACGTTGAGGCTGTAGGTACGCATCAGGAACGTCGGGGTCCACCACACGAGGCCCCAGCCCCAGAGGCAGCACACGCCGCTCGCCATGATCACGTGGAATGCGGCCTTCTGCCTGAGGAGGAACCGGGTCGACTCGAGGAACGAGGGCTTGCCTTCGCCGCCAACCGCATCGAGCCGGCCGCGCTTAGGCTCCCGTACCGTCAGGTAGACCAGCGCGCCAAGCACGAGCCCCGGGATGCCGAGCGCATAGAACGCCGCACGCCAGCCGTATTCCTGGGCGACGGCTCCCGCCCAGTCGGCGCCGAGCCACGCGCCGATCGGCGCGCCGAGCGCAAAGACCGACATCGCCATCGGCCGCCGGACGGCCGGGAAGTAGTCGGATACGATCGAGTTCGACGCCGGAGTTGCGCCGGCCTCGCCGATGCCGACGCCGATGCGCGGGAACATGAACTGCAGGTAGGTCTGCGACATCCCGCACAGCACCGTGAATCCGGACCAGACCACGAGCGAGGCCGCGACGATGTTGCGGCGATTGGACCGGTCGGCAAGCCAGGCGATCGGCATGCCGAAGGCGACGTAGAAGAGCGCGAGCGGCACGCCTGTCAGGAACGCCGCCCCGCCGTCGCTCAAGTGGAGCTCGAGCCTCAGCGGCTCGAGGACCGTCGTCACGACGTAGCGGGCGCCGATATTGACGGCATAGACGAGGCACATGACGATCAGCACGTACCAGCGTTCGAACGCCGAGGGCGGCTCGGAGCTTGGGACGGGGATGGCGGTGGCGTTCAATGTGTGCCCCTCGGGGTGTCAATAGTCATGTCGCGGACCCCCGGGGCAGGGGGCAACAGGGCGCGCATCGGGCGCCCGCATCCACGCGCCCGGCCCCGAGGCCCGCGACTTCGCGTACGGCGAATCGCGGGCCTCGGGCGGGTTCCATTCAGAACTTGAACCCGAGCCGCATGCCGATGACGCGCGGCCGGGTGATCGTCTCGGCCGGCACGAACTGCGTGGTCGAGGTGAAGACGCTCGCGTTCTCGTTGGTCAGGTTCTCGGCGAAGAGCTGCGCGCTCCACGCGTCCTTCGCGACCCCGATCGAGGCATCGTACTGCGAGTAGGCGGGGTTCTCGAACCTGAGCAACGTGGTGCTTACGGCCGACCCTGCGGAGAGCGTCGGGTTGTTGCCCGATTGCGTAAACGAGTGGCCGGTGTGAGTCGCGCCAACCTGCGCGAAGGCGTTGTACGAGTTCGTCGTCCACTCGTAGCGCAGGCGGATGTTGAACTGGACGGGAGGCGAATTGGCGCTCGGCGTGCCAAGCGGGCCGTACGGGTTCTGGACGCCGAGGATGGGCTGCCCAATCTCGTTCGGCGGAAGGGACGGGCTGTTGGCGATCAGGTACGGCGAGTTCGTCTGCTTGCTGCTGTTCCAGGACGCGCCGCCCTGGGCGGTCAGGCCCTGTGTGAGCACCGCGATTACCGTGGTCTCGATGCCGCGCACCTGGTAGCTCGGCCCGTTCGTGCCAAAGCCCACGTTGCCGAGCACGCCCGGGTCGAACAGGTTGACCTGCACGTTCTTCCAGTTTTCCTCGTAGATCGCGCCGTTCCACTGCAGCCGGTGATTCAAGAACTCGGTCTTCCAGCCAAGCTCGCTGTTGGTTAGGTCGTCCGAGGTGAACGCGTGCGGCGAGCAATAATTGGTAGGCGTCCCCGGCGGACCAACGGAGTAGCAGGCGTTGGAGCGGTTGAACCCGCCGGGACGGAACCCCTGCGACCAGGTGTAGTAGAGGAGCGCATCGGTCGAAACGTGCCAGGTGAGGTTCGCCCGGCTCTTGAAGCCCTTGTAGGTCGTCTTCAGGTTCTCGGAGTCGATGGACGTCGCGGAGGCGAGGCAGGGCGCAAGGCCCGCCTCGTAGCAGCCGAAGCTGCCAGTGACCGCGCCCACTTCCGTATTGTCAAAGTGGTAGTAGCGCGTCCCCGCCGTGATCGTCAGCACCTTCGGGATGATGTCGAAATCAAGCGACGTGAAGAACGCCAGCTGCTTGTAGCCGCGGTGCACGTCATTGAAGAAGGCGATGTTGTCGTTGCGCGTGCCCGTGTCCGAGGCGGATGCGCCCGCCGCGACACCGGGGTCCGTCAGGCAGCCGACCGTCACCGTCGCCGTGCAGGCCGGCAACGTCTTGTAGAGCCAGTTGAGCTGGTCCTCGATCTTGAGCTGCTCCCAGAACGCGCCCAGGATGCCGCGGAAGCGCCAGTCGTCCGGCGTGCTGAGCCTGAACTCGTGGCTGAAGTGCGTGTTGTGCTCCCGCTCGTTCCACGTCGCGCTCGGCGAATAGCAGGTCGCCACGAGGCCGTTCAAGGGCTCCGCGCCGTGGCACTGGTAGTAGTCCGCGTACACGCCGCGCGAGTAGTTCGTGTAGTCCTGGACCTGGCTGACGTTCCTGACGAGGTAGGCGCCGGTGTAGACCGCCTTCAGCTCGCCGAACTTCCCGTTGATCGTCCAGGCCGTGTTGCTGAACTTGTCCTTGTTGTAGGAGTCGTTGAAGAGCGTCACCGACTGCTTCGGCAGCACCTCGCCGTCGGAGCCGTGCGGCATCTGGTAGAAGACGCCGTCGGCGTTGATTGTCTGGTAGCTCTGGGTGAGGAGCGCGTTCCAGTCGGAACTGATGTCCCAGAGCGCCGAGGCCCTGAATCCCTGGTACGTGACCGGGTTGATCGCGTTCTTAGCGATCGCGTAGTTGTTGATCGCCGCGGCGCCCGGTGGCACCTGGCAGGGCGTCGTGTCGGGCGAGCAGCCGTCGGGGTAGTGCGGGTAGCCGATGCCAAGGTCGGTCGACTTGCGCGTGAACTTCGCCGGTACGTTGTTGATGTAGCCGCCGCGGTGGTCATTGTAGATGACCCCGCGCACGGCGAGCGTATCGGTGATGAGCGGAAGGTTCAGCACCGCGGTCACGTTCGAATTGGAGTCGCCGCCGGCTGTCGTCCCGTAGCCCGCCGTCACGTTTCCTTCGGTCACGTTGATCTTGGGCTTGTTCGTGATGTAGCGGACCACGCCCGCTTGGGCGCCCGCGCCGAAGAGCGTCCCCTGCGGGCCCTCGAGGACTTCTACCCGCTCGAGGTCCGCCGCGTACACGTCGAGGTTGCGGCCGGGCAGCTGGCCCGACTGGTCGTCGAGGTAGATCGCGACGTTCGGGAACCCGCTGATCGAGCCACCCGACTGCGTGCCGTCGCTGCCGACGCTCAAGCCTCGCATGAACACCTGCGCCTGGCCGGGACCTGAGGACGGGGACGTGACGTTCGGAAGATACTTGATGATCTCATCGAACGTCGTCACGTTGAGTTGCCCCAGCGTCTCGCCGGTGAGTGCTTGGATCGTGATCGGCACGTTTTGGATGTTCTCACTGCGACGCTGCGCGGTGACGATGACTTCCTGGATCTGGTCGTTGGCGGAGGGCGCATCGGCCGCGCTCGCCGCGGCCGCATAACCCAATGCGCCACCGCCCAGCACCGCGGCAATCGCGTGAGACAACGTCGAGCGTGGATGCATGGTGTATCCCGTCCTATTGGTTGAAGGAATTCAAATCGACAGATTCTTGCGTTGCCGGTCGATGCATCGAGTGAGGCTCGCCGGTGGCGATGTCCTCACGCTCGATCGTGCCCCTGTCCCCGTCGGTCCCGCCGCTCGACCTCATGTCCCGCGCCCGAGTCGTACGACGACTCGCCGAGCGGCAGGAACAAAGGCCGGCAGCGCTTGATTCGTGACGATAAGATAACAGCACGGTGCAGCTCATCGCCATGAGCGCCGGAATACGGGGCGACACTTTTCATGGGCAGCCACGAGACCAGCCACCGCGCGCCGCCGCGCGTCCTCGTTTACTACGACCAAGCGGATGTGTTCCTGCCGCGGCTCGCCGCGCGCTTTCCCGACGCGACGTTCATCGCCTGCTGCTCGCACGAGCAGCTCGCCGGGCTGCTCGCGGCCGAGCAGCCAGAGGTCATCTTCGCGTACAAGTTCGGGCCGCAGCCCTTTCCGCGCCCTGCGTTCCTCGCAAGCCCGGGACTCAAGTGGCTGAGCGTCGCCTTTGCCGGGCTCGACGTGCTGCTGCCCTTCGACGACACGAAACTCACGGTCACGAATGCCTCCGGCGTCGCGGCGACCGAGATGGCCCACTATGCGATCGCGGCGATCCTCGGTCTCTTCCAGGGCTTCCCCGGCCACTTCGCCCACCAGGCGGCGCGCAGGTGGCAGTACGGCGAGATCCGCTCGGCCCGACACGCGACGGTCGGGATCGTCGGCCTCGGCCGCAGCGGCCGGGTGATCGCCCGCATGGCGCGGGGGGTCGGGCTTCGGGTCGTCGCCTGCCGGATGCGGGCGGAGCCGTCCCCCGAGGTTGATCGGGTCTACGCACAAGCCGACCTTCACCAGATGCTGGCGGCAGTCGATGCGACGGTGCTGTGCGCGCCGCTGACGTCGCTGACCCGTGACCTCTTCGATCAGTCCGCGTTCGCCGCGATGAAGCGGGGGTCGTACTTCGTGAACATTGCGCGCGGCGCGATCGTCCGGGAAGAGGCCCTGATCGAGGCCCTGCGGAGCGGCCACCTCGCCGGCGCCGTCATCGACGTCGCGCGCACCGAGCCGTTGCCGCCATCGAGCCCCCTGTGGGATGCGCCCAACCTCCTCATCACGCCGCACTGCTCGAGCGAGTACGAGGGCTGGGTGGGCGACGCGGCCGACATGTTCGCCGACAACCTCGAGCGCTGGATCGCGGACCAGCCGCTCGAGAACCGGGTGCGCTCCGACCGCGGCTACTAGGCGGGTCCCCCTGCCGCGAGGCACACGGGATGCCGATTCGTGCATCACGGCTCGCCACCGCCGATCGCGAGGCGCCGCTGATCGACGTAGGCGTCGAGGGCCTCGCGGATGGCCGGGTCCATCGGCGGCTGCTCGTATTCCTTCAGCGCCCGCTTCCAGACCTCGGTCGCGCGCTGGGTCGCGTCCTTGCCGCCCTTGATCTGCCAGTTCTCGTAGTTCTGCCAGTCCGACACGAGCGGCTGGTAGAAGGCGTGCTCGTAGCGCTCGAGCGTGTGCTGGTCGCCGAAGAAGTGCCCGCCGGTCGGCACGCGCTTGATGGCCTCGAACCCAAGCTCGGCTTCGTTGACGACAATGGGTTTCAGGAACTCCATCATCGACTGCAGCATCTCCACATCGAGCACGAACTTCTCGTAGGAGGCCGTGAGCCCGCCTTCCTGCCAGCCGGCCGCGTGATAGATGAGGTTGCCGTGCCCGAGGACGGCGCCCCAGAGCGACATCTGGGTCTCGTAGGCGCCCTGCGCATCGGCGACGTTCGAGGCGCTGGCGTTCGAGGTCCGGTAGGGGAGCCGGTAGCGGCGCGCGAGCTGCCCGCTCGCGACATTCGCCTTGGCGTTCTCGGGCGTCCCGAACGCGGGCGCTCCCGAGCGCATGTCGACGTTCGAGGTGAACGCGCCGTACATGACGGGCGTTCCCGGCCGCACCGCCTGCGTGAGCACCATGCCAAAGAGCGCCTCGGCGTTCTGCTGGGCCAGTGCTGCCGCAAGCGACACGGGCGCCATCGCGCCCATCAGCGTGAACGGCGTGATGACGACGGGCTGGCCGTGCCTCGCCATGCACATGAGTCCCTCGGCCATGGCCTGGTCGAAGCGGCGGGGGCTGTTCACCGAGATGATCGTGATGACGCCGGGGCTCGCCGCGATCTCCTCGAGCGTGATGCCGCGCGAGATCGCCATCATGCGGATCCCATCGAGCGCGCGCCCCGCGCCGATCGCCGTGCAGTGGAAGGCGCGGTCGGAATAGACGAGGTTCGCCCGGTAGGTATCGAGGTGGCGGGAATTCGCGGGGAGCTCGACGGGCGCGCAGACCTGGTTGCCGAGGAGGTGGATCGCGTTGAAGTAGTGCGCGAGGCGCACGAAGTCGCAGTAGTCCTGGTAGTTGCCGGGCCGCCGGCCGCGCTCGCAGTCGTGCACGTTGGGCGGGCCCGCGACGAGCCCGAAGTTGATGTGCGAGCCGCCGAGCGTGACGCGCCGCTCCGGATTCCTTGGCGTCAGAGTGAACGTGGGAGGAGCGGTTGCAAGCGACTTCTCGACGAGCGCCCGGTCGATCCGCACGGTGCCGGTCGCATCCTCGACCTTCGCACCGACCGAGCGCAGCTGCTCGCAGGCCTCGGGCGACATCACCTCGATGCCGAGTTCCTCGAGGATCCTGAGCGACGTCAGGTGGATCGATTCGAGCTGCTCCGCCGACAGGACTTCCATCGGCGCGTACGGATTCGTGACCGAGGTCCACGGCAACTGCGGCAGTAGCGCGCTCGCCGGGCGCCGGCCGCGCATCCCTTCCCGTCGCCGCGCGGTGTGGAGCATCGCTAGATGCTGCTCCCACGCGGCGCCAAAACGTTGCGCGCCACCGACATCGGGCTGAGTCCGGGCGACATCGATGCGGGGACCGGCCGCCCGGACCCCGCCAGGATCAGCGGCTGGCTCGCTGGCGCTCGCCGGACGGGGTGCGGCCGAAGGTGCGTTTGTACGCGTTGCAGAAGTGCGACGTCGACACGAACCCGCACTCGAGTGCGATGTCCCTGACGGCGTGGGGCGTCTCGAGGAGGAGGGTGCGACTCCGCCCGAGGCGCAGTTGCAGGTGGAATTGCCGCGGCGGCATGCCGATGTAGTGCCGGAAGAGGCGCTCGACCTGGCGTGCGGAGAGGCCGACCTGCTTGGTAATTTCCTTTAGATTCAGGGACTCACCGAGCGCACCCTCCATGAGCCGCACCACTTCGGCGAGCTTCGGGTTGAAGAGCCGGTAGCGGATGTGGGCGCCCATCCGCTGGTGGTCGCCCTGCTGGCGGATCCTCGGGTGGATGAACTGGTCGGCGACGGCGAGGGCGAGCTTGAAGCCGCATTGCTCGCCGATGAAGTGCAGCATCATGTCGAGCGCCGCGGTGCCCCCCGAGCAGGTGAACACGTTGCCGTCGACGACGTAGATGTCCTGGGAGAGCTCGAGCCTGGGATAGTGGAGCCTGAAGAGATCCGCGTACTCCCAGTGAATCGTGCAGCGCCGGCCGGCGAGGAGCCCGGCGTCGGCGAGGATGAACGACCCGCCGCTGATCGCGCCGATCATCGTGCCCTGGCGGGCGAGGCTCCGCAGGCGGCTCCGGAGGCTGCGGTTGCCGGTGAGCTGCAGCGGATCGAGTCCCGCGCACACGACCAGCATGTCCGGCCGCGGCAGTTCCTTCAGGGATGACTGCACCGTGAGCGCGGTCCCGCTGCTCGCGACGACGGGCTTTCCGTCGATCGAGGTGAGCTCCCAGGAATAGACCGCCCGGTCACTGAGGCGGTTCGCGGCCCGCAGCGGCTCGATCGCGGCCGAGAACGGCAGCAGCGGGAACTGCGGCACCAGCAGGAACGCGAGGCGCAGCGGTTCGCCGGTCGATTCGGTCATGGCCGCGGTGGCTCGTGTGATGACGCCGTCACTTTCTGGCCGGCAGTCCCGCCGCGCGCGCGAAGCGATCGAGGATCGCGACCATTCGCTCGAGCGCCGGCGCCCATTCCTTTTCATCGCGCGCGTAGCAGATCCGGAAGTGCCCGCGGCCGCTCGCGCCGAACTGGTAGCCAGGACTCACGAGCACGCCCGCCTCGCGTAGGAACGCCGTCGCGATGACGGAGTCCGGTTGGCCGAGCGCGCTCACGTCCGGCCACACATAGGCGGTGCCGGCGGGTGGTTCGAGGTTGAGCCACGGGAGCGCCCGAAACGCCGCGACCGTCGTTTGCCTCAGGCCGTCGAATTCGCGCAGGCGCCCGGCGAGCCAGGCGGTATCGCCCTTGAGCCACGAGGCGAGGACGTGCTGGGCGTAGGCGGGCGCGCGGAGCGAGGTGATGGACTGGACGTCCTCAATTCCCGCGATGACGGCCGCCGGCGCGGCGACGACGCCGACGCGGTAGCCGCTCAACGACTCCGTCTTGCTTGGGCCAAAGAGCGTCACGGTGCGCTCGCGCATGCGGGGCGCGGCGGCGAGGTGCGTGAACGGCTTGCCGTCGTACACGAGCCGTGCGTAGAGCTGGTCGACGACGACCCAGATGTCGTGGGCGAGCGCGAGCTCGGCGATCCTCGCGATGACGGCGGGGGAGTACACCGCCCCGGTCGGGTTGTTCGGGTTCGAGAACACGAGGAGCTTCGGCTTCAGGCGCTTGAGCGAGTCCTCGAGGATGCCCAGGTCCGGGTGGCTGTCGGCGCCCGTCGTGAGGGGAACGCTTCGCACATCCGCGCCGAGGAAGCGGAGGATCCGCTCGCTGAAGAGGTAGTCGGGATCGACGAGCAACACCGTGTCGCCTTCATCGACGAGCGCGGCGAGCGCACCGAAGAGGCCGGCCTGGGTACCGGGCGTCAGCATCAACTCCGCGTGCGGATCGAACGGCAGGCCCGTGAAGCCGTTGAGTGCCCTGCCGACGGACTCGAGGATGTCGCGGTTGCCCCGGTAGCCGGTGTAGGCGAGCGCGCCATCCCTGGCCGCCTCGCTGAAGGCGTCGAGCGCCCACGCCGGCGGCGGGAATCGCACCGTGTCGAAGTGCGTCGTGTCGATGAACGTCGCCGGCGCCTGCGCGAGCAGGTCGCGGTCGGCCTGCCGGGCGCCGCGCTCGGTGCGATCGGGCAGCCCGAGCGCGACGACGCGCTTGGAGGGAGAGAAGGGCTTGGAGCTGAACGTTGCCATGGCGAGTCGCCTTACAGTATGGGTCTTTCCGCGGCGGATCGACGCACTCGGAGTGCCGACGCGATTCCCCGGCAACCCATTGATTTATCTCTACACGCGGGACCGCGTCCCGGGTCATCAGCTGCGCAGCAGCGCGCCCTTCGGATCGTGCAGCGACTCGCGCCTCAACGTCGCCGTGCGCATCTCGCCGAGGATATCGATCTCGAAGCGCTCGCCGTCGCGCGCGAGCGCCGTCGGCACGTAGCCCGCCGCGAGGCTCTTGCCGACGCAGTGACCGAACGCGCCGGAGGTCACGTAGCCGACCGCCGCCCCGTCCTTCATGATCGATTCGTAGCCCGTCACGTCGGCATCGTTCGCATCGACTTCCAAAATCACGAAGCGGCGCTTCGGTCCCCTCGTACGCTCCTCGAGCGCCGCCGCACGGCCGGTGAAATCGCCCGTGTCGAAATCGATGAACCGGTCGAGGCCCGTTTCGGCGGGCGTGTAGTCGGGACGGAAATCCTTGTTGAACGAGCCGTAGCCCTTTTCGAGGCGCAGCGAGGAGAGGGCTCGCCCGCCGAAGTGGACGAGCCCGAGGTCTCGCCCGGCGTCCCAGATGTCGTCATAGAGCGTCGCGAGGTAGTCGGGAGTGGTCCAGATCTCATAGCCGAGCTCGCCCGTGAATCCCGCCCGCGTGAGGATCGAGGGCGCATAGCCGACCGGCGTCTCGGTGAGCTGGAAGAGCTTGAACGCCGCGGCGGACACGTCGATCCGCACCAGCCGCTCGAGTAGTGCGCGCGCCTTCGGTCCCGCGATCGAGACGCCGGTCAGGATCGAGGCGGCCGAGCGCACGTGCACGTCGGGCGGCGGTTCGGCATCGGCGAACCAGCGCATGTGGAACTCCTCCGCGAACCCTGAGCCGACCAAGAGGTAGCGATCCTCCGCCAGGCACGCCATCGACAGGTCGCCGATGATCCGGCCGGCGGGATTCAGCATCGGCGCGAGGCCCAAGCGCCCGGGTCGCGGAATACGGCACGCAAAGACGCGATTGAGCCACGCGCGTGCGCCGCGCCCCGCGACTTCGTACTTGCCGTAGTTCGTCGTCTCGTAGATCCCGACGGTGCGGCGCACGGCCTGGCACTCGGCGCGGACGACGGCGAAGGCTTCCGACCGTCGGTAGGTCGGCGTCTCGATGGGTGCAACACCGGGCGGCGCGAACCAGAGGGCGTTCTCGAGGCCGTAATTGGCGCCCATCACGGCGCCGGCGGCGATGAGCTTGTCGTAGATCGGCGAGCGGCGCACCGGGCGCGCGGCGGGGAGTTCCTCGTTCGGGTAGGCAAGCTTGAAGCGACGCGCGTAGTTCTCCGGCACCTTGATCGAGGTGTATTTCGGCGTCGCGAACGCCCCGTAGCGCGCGACGTCCATCGGCAGGATGTCCTGGCCGGGATCGTTCTCGGCCATCCAGCGGGACATCACGAGCCCGATGCCGCCCGCCTGGCTGAAGCCCGCCATGACCGCGCAGGCGACCCAGTAGTTGCGAAGTCCCCGGACGGGACCGACAAGCGGGTTACCGTCGGGTGCGAAGGTGAACGGGCCGTTGATCGCCTTGCGGATGCCGACCCGGCCGAGCGCCGGGAAGTGCTCGAAGCCGACCTCGAAGTAAGGCGCGAGCTTCTCGAAATTGTCGGGGAGCAACTGCATCGCGAAGTCATCCGGTGTCCTGACCGGTGACCAGATGGTGCCGTTCGGCTCGTAGGTTCCAATGAGCGCGCCGCCGCGTTCCTGCCTGAGGTAGATCTCGCCCGAGAAATCGGTCGTGTTGACGAACTCCTTGTCACGACCCTTGAGCTCCGGGATCTCCTCGGTGAGGAGATAGTGGTGCTCCATCGCGAGCACCGGGAGCTCGATGCCGACCATGTGACCGATCTCGCGCGCCCAGAGGCCGCCGCAGTTGACCACGTGCTCGGTGTGCACCGTCCCCTTGTCGGTCAGGACGTCCCACGTGCCGTCGGGGCGTTGCTTGAGCGAGAGCACCCGCGTGAAGCGCTCGACCGAGGCGCCGAGCTGGCGCGCCGCTTTCGCGTAGGCGTTCGTCGTGCCGGAGGGATCGCAGTGGCCGCCGTCGACGCGCCACAGCGCGCCGATGAAGTGTTTGGTGTCAACGAGCGGGTTGTATTCCTTCGCCTGCTCCATCGAGATCATCTCGGATTCCATGCCGAGGTAGCGGGCGCGCGAGCAGATGAGCCTCAGGCTATCGAGCTCGCCCTGGTTCGCCGCGAGCATCAGCCCGCCGTTCGGATGCAGTCCGCAGGACTGCCCCGACACCGCCTCGATCTCGCGATAGAGGTCGATGCCGTACTTCTGCAGCCGCGAGATGTTCGCATCGCCGTTGTAGGTGTGAAAGCCGCCCGCCGCATGCCACGTGGAGCCGGAGGTGAGCTCGCTCTTCTCGATCAGCAGCACGTCCGTCCAGCCGATCTTCGCGAGGTGATAGAGCATGCTGGCGCCGACGATGCCGCCGCCGATGACGACGGCTTGCGCGGAAGTCTTCATGGATCGTTGTGTCCGAAAAAGGTGGAAACAGTGATTTCAGCGAGCGGCGCGAGTCCGAAGGGCCGGGCGGCCCCCATCAACCATTCGTGCAGGTGCCGGGCGGTGCTCGCCGGCGTCAGGATCAGTAGTCCCGAGGGCAGCGCCGCGAGGATCGTCGCGACCTGCGCCATGCTGGTCGCGGCAGCGTGCCCTGGTGGAAAAGCGTCCATGGCGAGATCGAGCCGGCAGCCGCGGGCCAGTGCCTCGCGGGCACTCGGGCCTGCAAGGTGGAGCGCCGCGAGACCCGAGGAGTGATCGATCACCGCCGCGAGGCCGGCGCAACGTTCGCTCCACGCGGCCGCGCCGGCACCCGCCGCGGCGGGCGAGGTGAGCAGCAGCCAGCGCTCGGGACGAACCGACAGCACGAGCGCGCTCGCGCTCACGGCCACGCGTCCGGTCGGCGGAAGCGCAACGCCGCCGCTGCGCGCAACGGCGGGAAGATCGGCCGCATGGCCGCGCAGCACCGCGAGCTCCGTCAGGTCGAGGCGGCACACGCCGATCGCCACGCCAGCGGCGCCACCCGTCGGTGATGAGGCTTCAGGCGCGGACACGCGTGTTCCCGGCGTCGGCATGGTGTGGGCTCACGACCTCGATGTCGGTCGTCTCAGCGTGCACGGGCGAGACGCCGAGGAGGCGCTCACCAATGCGCGCGCGGCCGCCCGCGACCAGGGCGAGGCCTACCCAGCCCGGAAGCTCCGCCGACGGTGTCGAGGACGTGACATAGCCGAGGCTGGTAGAGCGCGCGCTTGCGGCGACGAGCTGCGTGCCGTTCCTGAGGCGCCGCGTCGCATCGACCGGACGGACGCCGACCAGCTGCAGCCGGTCGGGCGCGAGGAGGCCCGCGCGGCGAGCGAGCGAGCGGCCGATGTGGTCACCGCTTGCCTTCAGCATCCGCCCCATGCCGAGGTCGTCCGCCGTCGTATTGCCGTTGAGCTCGGCGCCCGTCACGTGGCCCTTCTCGATGCGAAGCGTGTTGAGCGCATCGAGGCCGTACGGCCGGATCCCCAGGGGCTTGCCCGCCGCGATGAGTGCCGACCACACCTCGAGCGCGTGCCTTGCCGGCACCGCGACCTCGTAGGCAAGTTCGCCGGAGAAGGAGATGCGAAACAAGCGTCCCGCGACGCCGGCAATCGTCGCGGCGCCCGCCGCCATGAACGGGAAGGCCTCGTTCGACAATGGAACGCCCGTGACGACTCGCTCGAGGACCTCGCGCGAGCGCGGGCCGGCGACCGCGAACTGCGCCCAGTGATCGCCGACATCGGTCACGAGCACGTCGAGCTCGCGGCACACCGTCTGGAGGTGAAATTCCAGGTGCTCGAGCACGGCCACGGAATTCACCGTCGTCGTCGTCACGAGGAAGTGCTCCGGGGCGAGGCGCGCGGTCGTGCCATCATCGAACACGAGGCCGTCCTCGCGTAGCATGAGGCCGTAGCGTGCACGGCCGACCGCGAGCGTCGAAAACGTATTGGCGTACACGAAGTCGAGGAACTTCGCGGCATCCGGCCCCTGCACGTCGATCTTGCCGAGCGTCGAGACATCGGTGATGCCAACGGCCGATCGGACGGCGCGGGCCTCCGCGAGCACCGGCTCCCACCCGGAGGATCCAGAGTAGACGAGCGGCCGCAGCCACAGTCCTGCCCGCACGAATGTGGCGCCCGCGGCCTCGTGCCAATCGTGCAGGGGCAGGCGCCGTTTCGGCTTGAAGTGCTCGCCGACTTCCCCGCCCGCGAGCGCCGCGAAGGGCACGGGCTGGGCGAACGGGCGCGGTTTCAGCGCACCGACCCGCGACACTGGCACGCCGCGGGCCTTCGCAAGCACCGCGGCGCCGGTGAGTCCGCCGGTGCGCCCTTGGTCGGTCGCCATGCCGTGCGTCGTGTAGCGCTTCATGTGGTCGAGGTGCTCGTAACCTTCGCGGTACGCGAGCCTGACATCGGCGGTCGTTACGTCGTTCTGGAGGTCGACGAACGCCTTGCCGGGCGCGCTCACTTCCCAGAGCTCCGCAAGCGGCGTGGCGGCCGGATCGGCCGGCAAGTCGATCGCAATCGCGGAGTTGACCGCCCGACCGAGGTCCGTCGCGATCGCGCGGGCCGCGGCATCGCCATCGCGCGCCGCGGCGGCGAGGCCAAACACGCCGCGTGCAGCGCCGGCAACGGAACCCACGGCCGGGGCGAGGTCCGCCGTGAAGGCCGCGATCGCCTCCTGCCACTTGAGTGGCGCGCCGAGCTGGGCGGCGAGGGCGGTCGAGGGCGTATGGCCACCGGACATCAGCAGGCAGTCGGCCCGAAGCGTCGCGCGATGGCCGCCACCGACGTTGGCGACGCTGACGCCGCGCACGGCGCGCCGGCCCGCAACGCTGGCGACGACGGCGCCGGCGTGGACCTCGACGCCGAGCGACCTCGCGCGCTCCATCGCGAGCGACTGCGGGCGGGGGTCGATGACGCCGGCCGGCCGGACTCCGGCGCCGTGGAGCGCGAAGAGCGCCTCGTACGCCTCGTCGTTGTTCACGAAGAGGGCCGGCCGGGTGCCGACGGCGACGCCGTAGCGCCTGAGGTAGCCAAGCGCGGCGCCCGCGAGCATGACGCCGGGCACGTCGTTGCCCGGAAAGGCGATCAGCCGCTCAGGGGCGCCGGTCGCGAGGATCACGCGCTTTGCCCGGATGACCCGCAGCCGCTCACGGAGTCCGCCAAAGCGCGCCTCCGCCTCGGGGCTGAGCGTCTCGAGCGCGCCGAACACGCCGTGGCCGTAGGCGCCGAGCACCGTCGTCGACGGAAGCCAGCGGACCGTGGGCAACCGCGCAAGCGCTGCGGCCATTTGCTCCCGCCAGGCGATCGCGCGCGCCTCAAGGAGCGCCCCCGCGCCGAGCGTCACGTCCTGGTCGGCGAGCAGGACCTTGAGGCCGCAGGCGCCGAGCCGGTGGGCCGCGGCGAGGCCCGCAACGCCCGCACCAACCACAAGCACGTCCGCGTGGTCGTGCACCGTCTCGGCGGGCGCGGGGTGCTCCACCGCGGGCGCCACGAGGCGCCCGAGGCCCGCGGCCCGGCGAATCAGCGGTTCATAGAGCCGCTCCCACGCCCACCCCGGCGACATGAACGTCTTGTAGTAGAAGCCCGCCGGCAGGAAGCGCGACAGGAGGTCATTGATCGCGAGCGCATCGACGCTGAGCGACGGCCAGCGGTTCTGGCTCTCGGCCACGAGGCCCTCGCGCAGCACGAGCGTCGTGGCGAGCTGGTTCGGCTCGCGCCCGGCGCTCCCGATGACATCGACGAGCGCACACGGCTCGCCCGGACCCGCCGTCACGACGCCGCGCGGCCGGTGGTACTTGAAACTACGGCCGACGAGCCGTCGACCGTTGGCGAGCAGCGCCGAGGCGAGGGTGTCGCCCGCGAGCGCGGTGAGCTCCCGCCCATCGAATCGGAACCCGACCGGCCGATCGCCATCGGTGAGGAGACCGCGGCCGATTCGTGCGGGACCCGGCATCAGCGTCCTTGCTCCCGTGGCGGGAACGGCGGCTCGGCGTCGGGCGCGAGCACCGCGTGGATCTCGTGGCTCAGCGTGTGGCGCACGAGCTTGAGGAGCTTGCGGCACCCCGCCACGTGCATCCACCACTCGACATGCCAGCCGAGCGGGTTGTCCCGCTCGTAGACGTAGGTCGCGAACGCGGCGATGTCCGCATCGCCCGCGGGCCGCGCCTTGCCGGCGTCGCCGCGGTAACGAAACTCCGTTTCGTCGCGTTCGCCACAGTGCGGGCACGGGATTCTCAGCATGCGCGCCTCAGATCCTCTTCAGTGCGTCCACGGGAAGGGACCGACGCCCCGTTCATCGACCGTGCGCCCGGCCGCGAAGCGCCCGAGCCCGAGATGGGCGGCCAGCGGGTGGGACGAGCCGTGCGCGATCAGGTGTGCGGTCGTGACGCCACCGGCCGGGATCGCCTTGAAGCCGCCGTAGCACCAGCCGCCGTTCAGGATGAGGCCATCAACCGGCGTCTGGGTGATCAGCGGCGATCCGTCCATCGTCATGTCCATCACTCCTCCCCACTGGCGCAGCACCTTGAGCCGCGCGAGGCCCGGCATCAGCGTGACCGCGCAGGCCGCGAGTTCCTCGGCCATCGGCAGCGTGCCGCGCTGCCCGTAGGTGTTGTAGCCGTCGAGCGCACCACCGTACACGAGGCCGCCCTTGTCGGACTGGCTGACGTAGAAGTGGCTGGGGCCGTAGGTTAGGACGACATCGAGCACGGGCTTGACCGCTTCGGTCACGAAGGCCTGCAGCACGTGTGTCTCGATGGGAAGCGTGACTCCCGCCATCGACGCGAGGCGCGAGGAGTGGCCGGCGACCGCGAGGCACACGGTCTCCGCTCCGATGGAGCCGCGCGTCGTTTCAACGCCGGTGACGCGCGCCCCGCTGCGGGTGATGCCCGTCACCTCGCAGTCCTCGATGATGTCGACGCCAGCCTCCGACGCGCCGCGCGCGTAGCCCCAGGCGACCGCATCGTGGCGAACGGTACCGCCGCGGGGCTGCAAGAACCCGCCGAGTACCGGATAGCGTCCATTGTCGAGGTCGATGAGCGGCACGAGCGCCTTGACCGCATCCCGGCCGAGCGCCTCGGCGTCGACCCCGAGGAGCCGCATCTGGTTCGCGCGGCGGGCGAAGAGGTCGCGCTGAGCCTCCGTGTGAAAGAGGTTGAGCGTGCCGCGCTGACTCACCATCGCGTTGAAATTGAGCGAGCGTTCGAGGTTCTCCCACAGCTGCAGTGAGAATTCGTAGAAGCGGATGTTATCGGGGTGGAAGTAGTTGGAGCGAATGAAGGTGGTGTTGCGACCGACGTTGCCGAGCCCGATTGCTCCCTTCTCAACGACCGCGACGTCGGTGATCCCATGCCGGGTCGCGAGGTAGTACGCCGTGGCGAGCCCGTGCCCGCCACCACCGACGATCACCACTCGGTACCGGGACCGAGGCGCCGGCTTCGCCCATGCGCGCGACCAGCCGCGATGGCCGGTCAGCCCCTCGCGCAGCAGTCGCCAGCCCGAGTATCGCCCGCTCGATGCGCGCTCAGTATTGGCAGGCTGTGGACGGGATTCAGGCGCGGGAGGCATCTGTGGCCGCCATGATAAGGCCCGGGACGCTGCCGCGCACTTCTTCACGCGCGTGTACGCGACGCTACCGTATCGCCCGACCGCGCGTGACGCGGCCACGCAATTAAGTGGCGGTTGCCGGACATTCGCGCTCGAGCTGACCCGGCGGTCGGTCACTCTTTACATACGCGAGTGACTCCTCGCATCTCGGCTCCGCCGTCGGACCGCGCGACGGCGAACGGCGGGCCGGACAAGGACAGCCGCCGCGCTTCCTAGCAATAGAGTAACGATGGTGGCTTCAGGACCGCAGGGCGCTGCGTGCGCGGGAGCCGGGTTCCAAGGCGCGTGTGCGGGGTCGGGCGATGGGGCAGTCGGTTCTGCGCGCCGAGAACCTTGCTGCGTCTTCGGCCCTTCAGGTTTTATGCAGACACGTGCGGTCCTACCGCGGCTCTCTCTATCGGCCGACGGGGCAGCTCCGCCGCGCGATTAGGTGACGCGGTGTCGAGCGTGCACGTTGTCCTTGCGCGTAAGTGGCGTCGTCCTAGTTGACGATCGGGAGCGGCTGCCGTCGATGATCGCGATGTCGAGGGCAAGCGGGTTGATGCCCTCCACGCAGCCGAGATTGACGCGGTAGCCATCCCTCGCGTTCTCGCCGTCGGCGATGTAGGTGAATATCCCGCAAGTCTTGCAGAAGTAGTTGCCGAGGACGTGTTCGTTCCAGAGATACGCGCCGAGGTCGTTCGGATCCGCGTGCGGTGTGAAGTCGGCCGCCGGAATGTAGGTCGAGGACAGCACTGCACCCCGGCGGACGCACAGTGAACAGTTACAGCGCTTGCCTGTCGTGATCGGAGGGCTGCGGAATGAAAAGCGGACGAGTCCGCAATGGCAGCGGGCCTGATAGTCCATGGGGTTACCTCCGCCGCGACGTTCCCCGACCGGCATCGACGCGTCAAGTGCCTTGAGGCGAGGGCGGCGCCTCGCCTACGGGGCGCGGCGAGGGTGGCAATTCAGCTGCCAATCACGGGAGGATCTCGACCGGAATGCGGCCGCGAACCAGCGCCCAGACCTCCAGGAGGTCTTCGTTCGACAGCGCGATGCAGCCGTTCGTCCAGTCCTGCGTCTGGTAGTAGGAGAGCGGCTTCTGCATCACGTTCGGAAGCCCGTGAATCATGATGTCCCGCCCGGCCGACACGTGTCGCTCGGCGGCTTGCCGACGGTCATCCGTATTCGGGTAGGACACGTGCAGTGCGCGGAAGTAGCGGCTGTTCGTCCGGCGCGCGTCGATCACGTAGCGGCCTTCCGGCGTGCGGAAGTCGTATTCCTGCCGCTTCGGCCCGACCGGGCTCAATCCGAGTGCGATGGCGAAGCTGCGCAGCGGCATCCCGTCGCGCATCAGGTAGAGCCGGTGCTCGGACTTGACGATCAGGATCGAGTCGGCGGGCGGCGAGGACTGAGCCTTCACTCCTTCCATGGAGCCCGCCCTCGCGCCGCACGCCGCGGCAAGCGCGAACGCCGCCATGGCGATGCAAGCGCGCATCCGGCGTTTCGCAGCGCGAAGACAGTCGAATCGGCGGGACGTGGAATCGGGCGTAGCAGTCATTCGAGCCTGCTCCGGGCGCGACCGTGATGCCTTTATAAGGAGAGCCCCGTCCAATCACCCGGTACGTGCGCACAGAATCGGCCCCGAAATCCGCGGGCTGCCCGTGGACGGGGTGGTTGAGCGGAGTCGGCGGATTATGTTCGCGCGCTCCGTCACACCTCGCTGGAAACGCCGCCGGGGGTCGGATGGACGACTCCTTGCCCCCTTGCGCTCACGGTGACTTAACGATACGATGAATTAACTTACTGGTTATCTAATGCAACTCAACGACACATTCAGCGCGCTCGCCGATCCGACTCGTCGCGCGATCGTGGCCCGCCTTGCGCGGGGCGAGGCGACGGTCGGGGAGTTGGCCGCACCGTTCGACATTTCGCTGCCGGCGATCTCGCGGCACCTCAAGGTGCTCGAGCGGGCGGCGCTCATTTCGAACGTGAGGGTGGGCAAGCATCGCCGCTGCCGCCTGCGGCCCGAGGCGCTGACCGGCGCGCAGGATTGGCTCGAGTTCCATCGCCGCTTCTGGACCGGCAGCCTCGATCGGCTGGCTGCCCACCTGAAGACCTCTCCAAGGACCAAGAAATGATCACTGCCGCGCCCGACGAAACGACACTCGTCATCACGCGCCTCTTCGATGCGTCTCCGGCGCGTGTTTTCGACGCGTGGCTGGAACGCGAGGAGTGGCAGGCTTGGATCGGCCCGGAAGGTATCAATTGCGAAGTCCCGCTACTCGAGCCCCGTGTCGGCGGTCGGTACCGTGTAACCATGCGGATGTCGAGCGGCGACACGATCCCCGTGGCCGGCGTCTTCAAGGTCATCGACCGGCCCACCACGCTGGCGTTCACGTGGGGCTGGGATGGCGATCCGTCGCGCGAAAGCCTGGTGACACTCACCTTCGCGAGGAAGGGCAAGCAGACCGAACTCACGCTCCGCCAGGAGGGTCTCGGCAGCATCGAGAACCGCATTGGGCACGACAAGGGCTGGCGGAGCGCGCTCAACAAGCTCGACAGGTACGTCGCCGCGGCCACCCTCGCGACGGGAACCTCATGAGCAGCATCACGCTGACGGCATTCCGCTGGGTGCCGCCCATGGTCCAGGGCATCGTCCGGGACGTCCGCGTGCGCTGGGCCGTGGAGGAGGCGGGCCTCGCGTACCAGACCCGCCTCATCGGACCCGCCGAGCAGAAGTCGGAGGAGTACCAGCGCCTGCAGCCCTTCGGGCAGGTTCCCGCCTACGACGAGGACGGGCTCGTGCTCTTCGAGTCGGGCGCGATCGTCATGCACATTGCCGAGCGAGTCGAGTCGCTCATGCCGCAGGAGCCGACGGCTCGTGCGCGGGCCCGGGTCTGGATGTTCGCCGCGCTCAACTCCATCGAGCAGCACGTTCAGCGCCTGACGGAACTGGACCTTTTTTCCGCGTGCGAGGACTGGGCGGCGCTACGCCGGCCGGCGGTGCTCGAAGCCGCGCAACGACGCCTCGCGATGCTGGCGCACTCGCTGGAGGGCAAGGAATTCCTGGAGGAGCGGTTCACTGCCGCGGACCTGCTGATGACAACGGTGCTGCGCATTCCGCACCACATGGATCTCGTCGCCCGGTTTCCGGTGCTCGAGGCTTACCGGTTGCGGTGCGAGGCCCGTCCCGCCTTCCAGAGGGCGCTCGCGGATCACATGGCGCCGTTTGCTACGAAGCCGGGTGCCTGAGCGAGCGGAGAGTTGCACGCCTCGCGGTCGAGGCTAGCGCGACGCGTTCACAGCAAGTGCCGGTACATGACGAACCCCGGCTTGTCGGCGACCTGGTCATAGAGTTTCATCGCGGTCGTGTTGGTTTCGTGGGTCAGCCAGTAGACCCGACTTGACCCCGCTGCTTTCGCGCGGTCGTAGATGCCGGTGATGATCGCGCGACCGGCGCCCATTCCTCGCGCGGATTCCGCCGTGAACAGATCCTGCAGGTAGCAGACGGGCCCAATGCTCGTCGTGCTGCGATGGAAGATGTAGTGCCCAAAGCCGAGCACGGTGCCGGCTCGCTCGGCGATCAACGAGTGCACCGGCTCGTAAGCGTCGAAGAATCGCGCCCACGTCATGCGGGTGACGTCCGCCGGGAGTCGCGTGTCACCCTTGCGCCCGTAGAACGCGTTGTAGCCGTCCCAAAGCACCTGCCACGCCGGAAGGTCGTCCTCGCGTACCGACCGAATCAAGAGTTCCGTAGTCATGAGCCGCTGCCACTCCAAGGTTGATGACCGATCGCGGTCAGCCCCGCCGGGGTCCAATGATCCCCGGCCACCGATCAAGAATTAAGCCGCGCTGGCCCGGGTGCGGGCAGCGGCTGCACGGGCTGCGGGGAACCGCGCCCGCCGGCGTTGCCGCGCGTGGTGCCCGCGGAAGGCCAGGTCCGAGCGCGAGGCCATCATACGTCCAGGTACTCGACCCGGATTGCCGACTCGAACAGCATGCGTTGCGCCGCGACGTAGTATTCGCTTTCCAGCTGGTCCGAGAGATCCGGCGCGGGCGCCGCGATGCCGCGAAAGCCGGATTCGATGATTGCACGGGCATCGTCCGCCGCTGGAAAGACCGTCATCACGATCCAGTTGCCCTCGACGCGCTCGCCTCGCCGAATGACGTCGTAGATGGCTGCCCGGGGCGCCATTTCGATATAGAGGTAGCGCTGCGGGCGATTCCAGCGCCAGGCCTCGTTGCTCACTCCGCGGGCGAGCTTGTTGGTCGCCATCGCCAGGCACTTGCCTTCCGGCGTCACGATGGCCGCGCCGGCGCGTGAGTGCGGGTCCTGGGAATTCGCAGACGCGTAGTCGCGAACCTCTTGGAACGTCCTGACGAGAACGTCTTTCAGCGTCATGGCAGGGAACCGTTGGCCCGGCTGCCATGGTACGCGCCTCGCGGCTCGTTCGTCCGCAGGGACGGATTTCGCCGCGCTTGCGCGGCCTCATTGCCTTGCGCCAGGTGTCGGAGGAAGCCGGCAAAGCTTGCGCGCACGTCACGGTGCTGGACTATTATCGCGCGACGGATGGCGGGACGCGGTCAGCGGCTCAAGGCCGATCGCGCGCCGCGCAAGGAGGCTTGGAATGACTTCAGTGCCGGGAATCGTGGCCGCGCTGATCGCGGCAGGCGTCGTGAACGGAGCGGTCGCGGCGCCGCCTTCCATCGAGTCCTTCGCGGCTCGGCCGCGGATCGAGAGCGCGTCGATCTCGCCGGACGGCCACTACCTCGCGCTGATACAGATCTCGAAAGGGAGAGGCGCCGTCGTCATCCTCGACCGGCAGGCAAACGATTCCGACAATCGCAAGGTCGTGCTCGGCGAGCCCGACGAGTTCCATCTATCCTAGTGCCGCTTCGCGACCGACTCCCGCTTGCTGTGCAGTTATCGCGGGATGACCGATTTACGCGGATTCGTGTACAGCGTCACGAGGCTCGTCGCTGTGGACGCCGTTGGCGGCAACATGAAGGTGCTGCTCCAGAACGATGAGTAAGTCCAGGGCCTGTTTCAGGACCGCATCATCAACTGGGATCCCGGCAAGCCCGACACGGTCCTCATCGAAGCGGACGAGGGTCTGAGTACTGCGCAGGTCAACTCGAACGCCGTTGTGTACGGCAACGTCGGCACCCATGGCGCCCCGGCCGTGTGGGAGCTCAACGTCGTCACGAGCCGGCTCACACTTCGCCAGCACTCGCGCTCCCCGATCCGCCACTGGATTACAGACAGTCACGGGCAGGTGCGTCTCGGCTGGGCGCGCTATGAGACAACCGTCGCCTACTACGCTCGTCTAGACAAGGACACCGAATGGCGCCGGCTGGGGAAGTTCGAGGTGTTCGGTCGCGAACGTCATTTCGAACCTATTGCGATCAGCGGCACGGACCCCAACAAGGCCTACGCGATTGGGCCGTCGGAGGGACGTGCGGCAATCTGGCTCATTGATCTGGAAGACAAAGTCGACCCGACGCTAGTCTTTGCACACCCAGTCGTCGACGTGACGAGTCCCGTGTTCGCCCACGACGGGGCACTGATCGGCGCTCACTACGAGAACGAATATCCGTCGATGTATTTCACGGACGAGCACGTCCGTTCGATCGTTGAAGCGCTGAAGCCCCTGATTCCCGGGAAGTTCAACGTCGTCGCCACCTCGACGCGAGACGAACTCGCGTACGTCATCTGGTCGGTCAGCGACCGCGAGGCACCAACGTATTCCGTCCTCGATATGGGCACGCACAAGCTAACGCGCCTTGAGCTCCTTATCCGGACATCGACTCGGCGAGCCTCGCGCCCATGCAGCCCGTTCACTATCCGGCCCGCGACGGGACGGAGATTCCTGGCTACCTGACACTGCCGCGCGACAGCCCTAAGACGCACCTGCCGCTGATCGTAATGCCGCACGGCGGGCCGATCTCACGGGATACGTGGCGGTACTTTTTTCTACGTGAGTTTCTGGTCAGCCGCGGCTACGCCGTCCTGCAGATGAATTTCCGCGGCTCAAGCGGCTACGGCGACGATTGGTTCTTCGCCGCTCACCAGGACTGGGGTGGCCTGACCTACGATGACGTCGTCGACGGCGCTCGCTGGGCGATCCAGAAGGAGATCGCCGACCCGAAGCGCGTGTGCATCGTCGGCTGGAGTTTCGGCGGCTACTTGGCGCTCGTCGGGGCGCAGCGAAATCCGGACCTCTTCCAATGCTCCGTCAGCATCGCTGGCCTCAGCGATCTCGACCTACTCATTGACGAGGGCTACCACTGGCTCGATCACGCGGTCGTCAAGAAGCAGATCGGTACGAACTCCACCAAGCTGAACCGCGATTCACCGCGAAAGCATGCCAAGGAGTTTCAGGTCCCGGTACTGATGATCCACGGCAATCGCGACGCGCAAGCGCCCTACGAGCAATCGACGGTCATGGACTCGGCGCTCACGAGCGCCGGCAAGCAGCACCGCCTCGTCACACTGCCGGGTGCCGATCACCAGCTCAGCAACGAATCCGACCGCGTCACGATGTTTCGTGAAGTCGAGCAGTTCCTGGCCAAATACTTGGGCCCGACAGGCACGACTTTGCCGTGAAGCGGTCGTCGGTCGGGCGGTCGTCGTCACTCGGGCCGCGCGGCGCAAGATTGGCACCTACCCTCCAGCGATCCGCCGCATGCGATCAGCCAGTGAGATGCGCCAAGGCATCCGCCAAGGCCCGCCAGCCGGACGTCGCGCTGAGCGGGACCCGAAGCAAGATCACCGCCGTAATCACGGCGAGACCAATGAGCCACACTCGGTGCGGGCGTCCGCGGGTCCGCCAGTCGTGGACCATGCCGGCAACAATAAGCAGCTCGAGTATCAGGCTCGGCACGATCGCAAAGCTGACTGGCGCCGGGGGCCCGAGACCTGGGCGGGCACCGGCGCTCACGCCGACGATGAGCGCGTAAAACACACGCCCCATTGCCGCCTGCAGCAGCGAGATCGTCGCGAGCAGGATGAGCCGCTTGTGCGCTTCGGGGTTCCGGATGTTGAAGACTGCGGCGGCGAAGAAGGCCGCGAACAAGCTGATCGTCGACAGCGGAAGCACGAGGAACGCACGCGAGCGGTCGCCGTAGCCGGCCGCGAGCCCCACCGAGAGCGTACCGATCGCGGCCACGAGCCCGACGGCCACCATCGCGGTCGCGAGCGATATCGCTGCGAGTCCCCAGGCGCGGTGGCGGGCAAGCTGACCGCTCGCGACCAGCCATGACTGCCAGAGCAGCAGGAGCGTCCACGAGGAAAAGAGGACTCCGTGGATGTGGAGAATCGGCGGTCCGACGAACGTGCCCGCCGGTACCTGCAGCCAGTAGGTCGGCGCAAATGCACCAAACGCCAGCAGCGCGCACGCTGCCGCCATGCAGACGTAGAACCGGTTACTCCGATTCCGCACGTCCTCGAACGCTGCCGCCACCATGGAACCGCCTCCGGCGTCTCGCACCAATGCGGCACGCCCCCTGCGTCAGATCACCAATCGGGATTAGCCGGATTGGAACTTCTCGCGGCTGCGGTGCCCGGCACCGCGCCTCGCGTTCCGGTCGGCCGTGAGATCGCGCTCGACCGCGCGGCCCGCGGATCCTGTTCGCGAAGTATAGTCTGACTCTGACGGTGTTGGCCGCGAGCTGCACAAGCCTTTTAAGTGACCGGCGGGCAGCGACGTCGGCGCTACCGCTCGACCCGCGCGCCCGTCACTTGGCCGTGCGTGCACGGGCGGCGTTGATCGAAAACCCAATGAACAGCACGATTGCGATCGCCACTTGGGCGACGACCGACTGGCGGGTCGGATACACGCCGAGCACCTCGATGCGCGGCACGGCGAGGGCATGCACGGCGACGACTCCCGCCTCCTGGAGTGCCGCGATACCCTTGCCGGTCAAGACGACCGCCAGCACCGCGATGATGATCGAGCTCGCGGCGAAGAACTTCGCCATCGGCAGGCGTCGACTGGTGCGCAGCAGCACCCAGGCGATCGCCGCGAGCGCAAGCGCCCCGGCGCCAAGCCCAAGCAGCAACCACATTCCCTGGCCCTCGCTCCACAGCGCAACGCAGAAGAGGATCGTCTCGAACACCTCGCGATAGACCGAGATGAACGCGAGCCCGAACAGGAACCAGGCCGAGCGGCGCGACAGCGCCGCCGTCATCTTTTCCCGGAGGAACGTCTGCCACCGATCGCCAATGCTCCGCTGGTGCATCCAGAGACCAACTATGACGAGAACGCCGACGGCGAAGAGCGACGACAGGCCCTCGGTGAGCTCCCGCCCGGCGCCGCTGACGGAGATCGCGTAGCGTGCGACGGCCCAGGTAACGACGCCCGCGGCGAGCGCGAGAACCCAGCCGGCGTGCACATAGCGTGTGCCATTACCTCGGCCGGCTTTCTGGAGGAACGCGAGGAGCGCCACGACGATCAAAAGTGCCTCAAGGCCCTCGCGCACCAGCACCGTGAGTGCGCCGACGAACGTGGACGTCGGATCGCCCGCACTTGCCTCGATCGCCTGCTCGGCCCGCGCGAGGAGGGCGTCCACCGCCACGGCCTGACCGGCCAGCTCGGCAAGGGGCGCACCTTGCGCGAGGTTCGTGCGGTAGGCCGCCATCGCGGTCTCAATCTGTGCCCGCAGCTCGCTGTCACGCGCATTGAGCCGGGGTTCCACGGGCTCGACGCCATCGAGATACGCGGAAAGTGCGAGATGCGCGGCCTGCGCGTTCGCGCCGAGCCGATACGTGCTCAGGCTCGCGGCGATCCGACCCCGCGCGAGCGCAAGCCCCTCGAGCGGCTTCCAGACGAGCGCCGGATTGGCGCGCAGGTACCCGATCAGGGATCGCGCCGGCTCGACGCCGAGTGTCGCCTGCCACTGCGAGGCCCGCGCGCGCAGGAGATCATCCGGAGTCGTCACGAGCGCGCGGACAGTCCCGTCGCGCGCCCGCAGCGCCGCGCCGTCGGCCGTCTGGTCCGCGTACGCCAGCGTACTCACGTAGAACGCCAGAGCCCAGCGGTCGGCAACCGGTAACTGCGCGTACGAGGCCATCGAGGTCCCATCGACGCCGCGCGTGATGGCCTCGTAGAGTGACATCGCGCTGCGCTGATCGGCCCGTGCCAGCTCGGTGAAGTCGACCGGACGCGGATCGAGGGAGGCGCCTGCGGCGCCGTCACCATGGCCGGTTGCTCCGTGGCAGGCCGCGCAGCTCGACGCGTATAGTCGCGCGCCCGCGGCGACGTCCGGCGGTTGTGCGGGCGCGCTCGTGGCGGGATAGATCGCGATCAGCGCATCAGCGAGTGCATGGGCTCGGGCGGACACGTCGGCCGGTGGAGCCTTCGCCTCAACGGCGCGCACCAGCGCCGCTGCCTGCTCGTCGAGCGCGGCGCGCTGCGCCGACGGCGGCAGGGAGCCGAGACTCGCTCGCGCCGTCGCGACAAACTCCCGCATCTCGCCGTACTCGGTCGTGCTCGTAATGACGCCGTCATTCACGGCACCGGAATAATCGGCGGCCACGTAGTCGAGCAATCGCCAGGTCTGCGCCGCGATGGCACCCGTGTCGTCGGCCGCAGCGGCCCGCGGGCTTGAGGCGAGCAGTGCGAACAAGAGCAGGCCCTGCGCCACCGTGCATATGCGGATGGGAAGCATTCTCATCTGGTTACTTTAACCGGACTGCGAAGGGTCGGTGGGATTCGTAACGCAATGTTCGTGCACGAGCACCCGAGTGTCATAACTGATTGATAAAATTATATAATAATGAGCATGTGCCCGGTTTCGAGCACCCGCCGGGAGCATTTCTTGTAATACGAATGAGATTGATTTCGATCGAAGTCGCGCGCGCGAGCGGACCGTCGCCGCGGTCCGCCGACCCACCACGTCGGGCGAAGCACCCCGCGCGCCGGCATCGCGCGAGCTCCTTGGTATGTATTCGAGCCGACGTTTCGGCGGATTGCTTCGGGAACTCGTCATCGAGCACGGAACGCAGTTCCTGATGAACTGACGATCCTCGAATGAGTCGATGTGAACGCCGGGCGGAAGCTCGGATTCAGCCGCGCAGAGTGGCGGCGGCTCGCGGGCTTCTGTGGCGTGATCGCCTCCCTGGATGTGCCCGGCCGGGGAGTTCTGCTTTGCTATGCGCCGCAGGCTCCGGCACTCGCCGGGCTCGGCTTCGCCGCCTACATGCTCGGGCTCCGCCACGCGTTCGACGCCGACCACGTCGCCGCGGTCGACGACCCCGTCCGCTATGGCGATTCGGCAGCGTCGAAGCCCGCTACGGCCCGCCCTCGTGCACGACCACGCCTATTCGCACGGCGATCGCTCGGCCCACTGCCACAAGCATCTTCACGCGCTCACCGACCCTCTGATCGCCCATGGTGCGCCGGCCGCGGCGCCGACCCTCAGCGCTTGCGCGTCCTCCGCCGGTACGGCTACGGCCATGACAGCGACGGCGGGCTGACTCTCCGGCCGTGAATGGACCGGCGTCAGCGGCGAGGCTTGAGCCAGATGGCGTGCCGGGCGAAGTCCGTCGTGATCACGAAATGTTGAAGAATGGAGATGCCGATATTGAGGTCTGACGCACCGGGCTGTGGGTCGACCGCCGCCGGCACGTCGGCGAAGCGCTGCCCGGCCACGTCGACCGAGCGGAGCGTCACGACCTGCCGCGTCGCGGCGCCGCCGAGGCCACCACCGCTCTCGGTGCTCACCGGGCGGCCGTCCGTCAGCAAGTGAGCACGCGCGGCAAACCCGGCACCGAGAAGCACGTGCGAGCCGTTGCCAAAATCAAACGTTGCAGCAACCGTCTCGCCGCCCTCGACACGCACCGGCAGCGTCTCGACGCCGTGCTCGGTCCGAAGCTCCCGCCGCACACCGGCCGGCGCGCCGGTCGCAGGCAACACCATGATCCGATGGTGGGCAATATCGATCCGCAGTCGGGCGGCATCGAAGATTTCGCGGCCGAGAATCACATCGAGCCGATGCCCGACCAGCCGGGCGCTGACGTCGGACAGATCAGCGACCGCGACCGTCTGGTTCGGAAGTTCGAGCCCGACCGCCGAGAGCGCCACGCCCTCGACGACGGTCGCCTCGAACGTCGACTGACCAGATCCCTGGCCGGCGACGGCCGTGCCGTGGCCGAGCTTGAGCCGTGCGGCGAAATCCCGATCGAGAATGGTCGCTTCCGCGGCAGAGTCGAGTAACGCAACAACCGGCGTGCCGTTGATTGATGCCGACACCAGCAGACGCGAATCGCGCCCTTGCGTCAGTTCGTAGGCGCGCGGGGTCGGGGCTGGCCGGGCGGCGATCGGTTGCGCCGCCGTGGCGCAGCCGTGGCGCAGCCGACCGAGAGCATCGCGGCACGCATAGCGGCGCTGCATACGAGGCGCTGCCACGACGACAAGTCAGTGATCGACATGTTGAGCGCCTCTTCTGTAGGTCTGTTGGTCGTCCGTACGCGTCGCGCGCGCGGATCGGTCGACACCGATTGTACCGGACGCTGCGAGCATCGCGGCTGCGCGCTGTCGAGCAGCACCTTTCGATCGATGTCGTCGCGCGTTCACCAATTCGGCGTCGTCGTGGGGCTCACGCAAAGCGCAGATGGACCGTTGGTTACGATCGCTTCATGAACGTTGATTCATTTGCTGCCGCCCTAAACAAGCCGCATAACAAGCCTGCGGCCGGACCTCGCTCGAGAACTAAATGCTCGCCAGGCAGGTCTGACCGCTGTAACCGTCTGGTTTCCAAGGGAGCGTAAAGTGGTCAAGAAAGCAAACATCGCGAGCGTCGTTGGTTTCGTCGGGCTCGCGAGCGCACCGCTCGTGCAAGCCCAGAACTTCGACGACAGTCGGCCGGCGTCCGTCAGCTGGCACATCGCCGGTGGCTATTCCGCCCCGACCGGCCCGATAAGCGACTACCTGCAGGGCGGCTACGTCGTCACCGGCGGTTTCACGCTGACGCCCGCGGGCAATCCGATCGGACTTCGCGGCGACTTCAGCTTCAGCTCGCACAACGCGACCAATAACTTCCTCGACTACGGCGTGCAAACGACGGGCGTCCAGGTCGATTCCGGCACCGGGCAGTTCACGTCGTTTTCTCTAGGCCCGCAGCTGACGATTCCGCTCGCCGGCCGTTCGTCGCTGTACGGGTACGCGCAGATCGGCGTGTACCGCTCGAGCTTGCAGCTGACTCAGACGGCACTGTCGGCGGGCAACTACTGCGATCCGTACTTCGGGTTCTGTGACTTCGGCGTCTTCGCCGGCGACAGCCTCGTCTACGACGACACGCGTACCCGCTTCGGTTGGGACGTCGGCCTCGGGTACGAGTTTCCGCGGTGGTTCGGGCGCTCGTACTACCTGGAGGCGAGCTACCACCGTCTCGAGGGCGCACAGCGGATCGAATACGTGCCCATCACGATCGGTGTCCGGTTCTAGCGCTTGCCGCTGTCGCCATCGGGCGACAATAAGTCGCCGATCGGCGAGTCTGGAGGCCGGTATCGTTGCCGGCCGGCGGACATGCCGATCGCCGATCGGCCGCCGCGGGCGTCCGTGCGAAGGATGCAGTTAGGAGACACGCAATGAACAAGTCACTCATCATCGGGCTCGCGGCCGGGGCCGCCGCCACCATCGCGATCGCCGCGATCGCAAGCCGCGGCGACTTCAGGTTCGGGACCGCGTACGCGGAAGTCCTCGACGTCAAGCCGTTGACGAAATCGGTGGAGACGCCGCGGCAGTCCTGTCACGACGAGCAGGTGACCCGGGAGAAGCCGATCAAGGACGAGCACCAGGTCGCAGGAACCGCGATCGGCGCCGTGATCGGCGGCATCCTCGGGAACCAGGTCGGCGGCGGCAACGGCAAGAAGCTGGCGACGGTCGCCGGTGCCGCGGCCGGCGGCTACGCTGGCAATCGCGTCCAGGACAAGATGCAGAAGGCCGATACGGAGACCGTGACGGAATCGAAGTGCGAGACGGTCTACGACAAGTCCGTGACTCCCGCCGGTTACCGCGTAACCTACAAGCTGAACGGCAAGACGTCAGTCGTGCACATGAGCCACGATCCGGGCTCGAGGATTCCGCTCAAGGACGGCAAGCCGGACCTCGGCGATAGCTCCACCAAAGCCGCTGCCGGGGGCTAGCACACGCTCGCGCCTGCTCGCGGACGTTAGACGAGTTCGCGGCGAAAGCTGTCCTGCCACCGGCGCGAGCGGACAACGCGGTCATTCTCGAGGAGCGTCACCTCGATGTCGAATGCGAACGTATCGACGGTGCTCCTGAGGACACCCTCGGCGCGCGCCTCGAGCCGACGCGCGGCACCCTCGGGCGTCAGTACGTCCTTCGACGACACCTGGATCGAGGCGATCGCCGGATCGCGGTCACTGACCCGGCACCAGAGTCGATCCGGGCCCATCTGGAAATCGGCCGTCGCATCTCCCGTCATCAGGTCGCGCGTGAGCTGGTACGCCGTCATGCCGTCGTCGGATCGCCAGTGCTTGCCGGGTGTCACGGCATCGGCGAGCACGGGTAGGTGTCCCTCGCGGTAGTGAAGCGGCGGCAGCACGGGCAACGCGACGAACGACGACTGGTCACCGCCCGTGTAGAGGGTGGTCGTCATCGGATACGGTGACGGCCAGACGACCGGGAACTCCGCATTGGTCACGACGGTTCGGATCACGTGTTCCGCGGAAAACCGATAGCCCGCGCACATCAGTTGCACGTCGATCGCGTAGATCTCGTTCGGGACGAGCGGTTCCGGGTGGGTGTGCGAACGGCGGTGGCTGCCGTTCAGGAACCCCCGGGTCACGAGATACGTGGTGCCATCCGGCGCGAGATCGTAGACCTGGACCATCCAATTCGCGAGGGGCGCCGTAGCGGAAACGTAGAGATGCGCCTGCGCGAAGCCAAGCATCTCAAGCGGCGCCTTGAGCGGCGGCGTGTCGAAGCTGAGCCCCCAGACGTTTTCCTCGCGGGCATCGAGCCCGTAGAAGCCTTCATCACCATCCGGCCCAAACGAATCGGTCGAGCCGCCGCGGCTCGGGTGGTACTGGAGCTTCAGCGCTGACGGCTCGCCGGCAAGCTCGCTCAACGCGCCGCCACGCCCGGGCGCCGGGTCCATCGACAGCACTGTATTCCGAGGTAGCTCCGGCGTCGGCCGCAGGTAGAGCCGATCCGGGGGCGCGAATGCAGTCTCGGGGAAGTGATCGAGAAAGCGCCACTCGCCCGGGATCGCGCCGGCGTCGCGAAATTTCTGCCGCCGCCATTCCGGCAAGTAGAAGCTGACGCGCGGCTCGGCCAGCATGCCGGTGTCGGTCCCCTTGAGCCAATGATCGAACCAGCGCCGCCAGATCGCTGCCCAGTCGAGCACGGGGCCGGGCCACGTCATGCTGTGGTGCCAGGGTCCGAGGATTCCGCAGGTGACGGCGGGGGAGTTGCGCATGATGCGCGGCACGAAGTTCTGGTACATGTCGAGATAGCCCCCGCCGAGAAAGGCCGGGGTCGTCAGTCGACTGTAGTCGGTGTCCAGCGAACCGCGCCGGTAGTGTGGCCCGTCGAGCTGGTTCTGCAGGTAGACGTGCAACCATGGTGGGGTGTTCCACCGGTCCTGGGCCGCCTGGCTGTCGAGCTCGAAATCGGGCGCGCCGGGCATCGCGCTGAACGCGATCATTCCGAGTGCCCAGGAATTGTCCTCCATCAGCATGATTCCACCGGGATGATGGATGTCGTCCGTGTACCGATCGTCGGTGCCGCACAACGCGAAGATCGCCTTCAGCGCCGGAGGGTGATACTCGGAGGCGAGCTGGATCGAATTGAAGGCGGAGTACGAGGTGCCGTACATGCCGACCGACCCGTTCGACCAGCGCTGTTTCGACAGCCATTCGATGATCCGGACGGTGTCCTCGTGCTCCTCGACGCTGTACTCGTCCGTGGGAACGCCGTCCGATCCGCCCGTTCCACGGACGTCGACGTACAGCTCCGCATAGCCGTGTTGCGCGAGGTATCCCATGCTGAGGTAGGCACCCATGTCGGGCGAGTGTCGATAGGGCACCACGTGCAATGTGCACGGCGCCTTGGGACCACCCCGCACCCGCGTCGAGATGAAGAGGAGTGCCGCGATCCGGACGCCGTCCGGCATTCGCAGGAGCAGGCTTTCGAACCGGACACCCGGCGGGAGTGCGGCGGGCGTCGGCCAGGGTCCGCGCGACACCCGAAGCCCCGCCGCATCGTGCGCCCACAGCTCGTCGGTTCGCAGCGCGGCGGCTCGCGCCCCTCGTCCCGCGAGCGTCGTGCCCCAGCCGCCCGCGGTCAGTGCTACGAGTTGCCGGAGCAGGCGCCGTCGGGAAATAGCGTGCATCGATGACTCCTGGCGGCGCGGGCGCGCCCGTCGCGGTTACAGCGTCTCGAGCGCCTCCGTAAGACCCGCCGCGTCGCCGGGCTCGACCCGACGTACGAGTTTGCCGTCCGCATCGGCGATGATGACCGTCGGCATATCGTTCACGCCAAACTCCCGGAAGAGCTTGCCGGAAGCATCGAGCGCCAGCGGGATCGCGACTTTGTACTGCTTCCGATAGGCGCGAAGGTCGTCCGGCTTCGCCCACAGGCCCGAGGCGATCCCGAGCCAGCGAACGTGCGGTTGCGCGGCGAGTGAGCTCACCTGCTCGCGGACACGGCGGCAGTTTCCGGAGACGGCGGGGCGAGTCGTCGCGAGATACGACTCGCACCACGGTGACAGGAAGACGAATACCGTGGCCGAATGAAGTGCCGGTTCCCGTAGCTGGAACGACGCTCCGCCGAGCAACAGTACGCTCGTTGCGGGCAGCGTGTCGCCGACTGCGAAGTGCAGTCGATTGACCGGAACGCGAACGGCGCGCGCTACTGGCCCGGAAGCGACCGCGGATGCCGTGCGCGCGGCAACGAGCGCCGCATCGAGCCGCGCATCCGCGAGGTGCCCGACGTACTGGATGCGCCCGTCGCGCCCGATGACCACATGTTGCGGCGTCACGCGCAGATTGAATGCAGCTGCGATGTGGCCGTCCTCATCGAACACGACCGGCATCGTGATGCCGGTCTTTTGCTGGAATTCGCGGATGGCCTCGACCGAGTCGCCGAAGCCGACGTCGATCGCGATGACCGCGAGGTCGGGTCCGGCGGTCTCGTAGGCATGCTCGAAGTGCGGCATCTGCTCCCGGCACGGAACACACCACGTCGCCCAGAACTTGAGGTAGACGGCCTGCTTGCCGTAGAGCTGGCCAAGGTTGACGGCCTTGCCGTCGATCGTCGTCAGTACCAGCGCAGGCGCCATCGCGCCGACCAGGGACCGCCCGGCCGTTTGCGCGAGTTGCTGGCCGGAGGTTTCGGCGCCGGCTGCCGGCCCGCTCGCGAGCACGGCCGAGGCAAGGAGACCGATGGCAGAATACAGGAGTCGCATGAAGGTCCTAGTTGCTGACCTCGAGGGAGCCCGGCTTCGCCTTGTCCTTGACTAGGAATACCAGGATCTTGGCCGGCGCGGTCTCGCTCGCGTTCGCGGAGACCTGGTGTATATCGGCGGGCGCTTCGTAGAACGTCTCGCCCGGGTGCAGCGTGACGATAGGCTGACCGCGGATCTGCATCGTCATGGCGCCTTCCAGCACGTAGACGAACACCTGCGCGTCGTGACGGTGTGGGAGCGAGGCGCCGCCCGGCACGTAGGTCACCGTGATCATGACGACTTCCTTGCCGTCGGCCCCGATCACGTCCTTGTCCATCAATGCCGCCACGGACGCGGGCGATGCGGTGACCGGAGGCGCCGCCGCGGCCAGGAGCGGCAGCAGCGCGAGCGCCGCCACGAGCATCGCGCTACGAGCGCGGCGCCGGGCGCGCGCTTGGTGCGGATCCGCAAGAAACTTTTTGAAGGGCGCATCGGCGAGGCTGGACGTGTGCACGTATCCTCCGGATAAAGGGCCTGCCAAAACGTCCGTCCGGAGGCCGCCCCTTGAGCCGCCGGTCGACGCAATTCTACGCCTCGGGCGCCCACCGACGGGAATGCGGCGGTGCAGCTTGACGGCGAGCTTCCGCATGACGCTGGGCCGCAAGACCGACTCGACCTGGACTCGACCGTTGGTGCGGTGGAAGCCCACCCGAATCGCGGCTACTGGCGATGAGCCCGGTACCCCAGGGAAGTGAGGTGAGGCCGCCCGCGGCACATTCGAGTGGGCACGCCGGAGTGACCGTTGATGGAGGCGTGCCGCGATCAGCACAGTGCCAGGAGAGCAGCGGGGCACTGCCCCCCACGAGTTCATCGTCGAGCATCAGGTCGAGACCAACCCCGCAACGGGCTGGCCTCGACTTGATGCGATTTGGCTTAGGGAAACTCTGATTTACCGGTAGTGTCTTACTGAGCATTCGAGGACATGCGAGCGTGACAATGAAGCAGGCGACGCTGACGGGATTCGAGAAGTACGGGAAGACGACGCGCCGAGCGCAGTTTCTGACGGACATGGACAAGATCATTCC
>JANXUT010000047.1 GCA_025356075.1 Pseudomonadota bacterium
GCGCGTTGGCGCCGGTCGCACCCCTGGCCTCAGCCGTTGTCCCGATCGGGCATCTGCTCCTTGAGCAGGTCCCCAAGGCTGGTGCCGGTCGGCGAGTCGGTGCGGTAGGCCTGCATGGCCTCCTGCTCCTCGTGGACTTCCTTCGCCTTGATCGAGAGCGCGATCGCCCGCGACTTGCGATCCACCCCGGTGAAGCGCGCCTCGATCTCATCGCCCTCCTTGAGCACCGTGCGCGCGTCCTCGACGCGATCGCGCGCGAGCTCGGAGGCCCTCAGGTAGCCGTCGATGCCGCCGCCGAGGTCGATGACGGCGCCCTTGGCGTCGACTTCCTTGACGGTGCCCTTGACGATGCTGCCCTTCGGGTTCTGGGCGATGAACGCCGAGAACGGGTCCTTGGCGAGCTGCTTGATGCCGAGCGAGATGCGCTCGCGCTCCGGGTCGATCGAGAGCACCACCGCATCCACCTGCTGGCCCTTCTGGTAGTTGCGGACGGCCTCCTCGCCCGGCACGTCCCAGGAGATGTCCGAGAGGTGCACGAGGCCGTCGATGCCGCCGGAGAGGCCGATGAAGATGCCAAAGTCGGTGATCGACTTGATCTGGCCCGAGACGTGATCGTCGCGGTTGTAGTTCTCGGAGAACTCCTTCCAGGGATTGGGCTTGCACTGCTTCAATCCGAGGCTGATGCGGCGGCGCTCCTCGTCAATGTCGAGCACCATCACCTCGACTTCCTGGCCCACGTGCACGACCTTCGCCGGGTTCACGTTCTTGTTGGTCCAGTCCATCTCGGAGACGTGCACGAGGCCCTCGACGCCCTCCTCGATCTCGACGAAGCAGCCGTAGTCGGCAATGTTCGTGACCTTGCCCCAGAGGCGGGTGTTCGGCGGGTAGCGCCGGGCGATGTTCTGCCAGGGATCGGCGCCCAACTGCTTGATGCCGAGCGAGACGCGCTGGCGCTCGCGGTCGAACTTGAGGATGCGGACGTCGATCTCATCGCCGACCTTCACGACCTCGGAGGGGTGCTTGACGCGCTTCCAGGCCATGTCGGTGATGTGCAAGAGGCCATCGATGCCACCGAGATCCACGAACGCGCCGTAGTCGGTCAGGTTCTTGACGGAGCCCTTCACGACCGAGCCTTCCTGCAGGTTGTCGAGCAGCGCGCTGCGCTCGGCGCTGTACTCCTGCTCGACGACCGCGCGGCGGGAGACGACGACGTTGTTCCGCTTCTGGTCGAGCTTGATGACCTTGAACTCGAGGACCTTGCCTTCGAGGTAGGAGGGATCACGGACCGGGCGCACGTCGACGAGCGAGCCTGGCAGGAACGCGCGGACATTCTCGATCTCGACGGTGAAGCCACCCTTCACGCGGCCATTGATGATGCCGGTGACGACCTGCTGCTCGTTGAAGGCGGTCTCGAGGCGGGTCCAGGTGCGGGCACGCTTGGCCTTCTCGCGCGACAGGCGCGTTTCGCCGGAGCCGTCCTCGACGGAATCGAGTGCGACCTCGACCTCATCGCCCGCCTTGACCTCGATCTCGCCCTTCTCGTTCTTGAACTGGTCGATCGAAATGACCGCTTCGGACTTCAAGCCCGCATTGACGATCACATAGTCCTGACCGACCTCGACAACCAAGCCGTTCAGGATCTGGCCGGGGCGAAAACGCTGGTTGGCCAGGCTCTGCTCGAACAGCTCGGCAAAAGATTCCGTCATTTGATGTGTCTCGTCTTAGGACCTGAAGGTCCCGTGTTAAGCCCTGGGGGTCCGCCGGCGTTGCCGGGAAGGGACTTCCGAGGGGTTGTAGCCAAACTCAAGGGCCAGGAGCGCCCCACCCATGGCCGGATACGCCGGCCCGGACCCCTTGCGCACTCGGCTTCCGCGCACGGCAAGGCCCTGCACGAGCGAGGAGCAACGCATAAAGTCCCGTCGAATCGCGACGCTGGCGCCCGGGGGTTCTCGGGGAGGCGTGGCGCGTGCGCACCGCCTCCAGGCTCCCGTTCCGCCGACTTCACGAAAGGCCGGCGAGACTACCATCCAGCCCCTTATCTTTCAACTGCTTATGCAGTAACGCCGGTCCGCGGTGTTGCCCCCGGCGGCGGCGGCGGCCCAGGGGCCACGCAGGGCCTGGCCCGCGCGGCGAGGCGCGGCCGGCGCGGTGGGCCGCTGCGTTGCGCAGCGGCCCCCAACGGTATCGGAGGCTAGTCCTGCTTCGGCAGGAATTGGTGCCTCAGCATGTGCTCCGCGACGAGACGGCCCAGCCGGTTCCCTGCTTTGACGGAATGACGGAAGTGCATGCCGCCAAAGATGCGCGCGCTATCGACCTCCCGCACGACGTCCTCGAAGCTCGTGAAGTTGTGGGTAGTGCCCGTGACGACGCTGCTGACGGCGTAGGGGATCTCGTCGGTATCGAAGAACGCCGTGAATGCATCCATGACTGCCTCGGTGACGCAGCCATGATTGGCCGGATACTCGGGGTGACCCGGAGTCACCGCGAGCGGAACCCAGTTGGGATCGGCCACGGTGTCCGGATTGCCGTCCGTATCGCCGTCATGGATCGCGGTATAGGGGCGCCAGAACGCAAAATGGTACTTGGCGTTCATGCAGGCCGTCCCCGCATCGGACGCGGCCACGGAGTACATCGCGGCGAGCCGGGCCGCTGCCGTCGTATCGAGGGCCTGGCTCACGACCAGGCCGCGGAATGAACGGCTGTACTGGGACGCCGCATTGTCGGTCCAGAACAAGCCGATTTCCCTTTGCGCGGCGGAGCGTACGGTGCTGTCCTTCGCGCCGTAGTTCTTCGTCAAATTGTAGTCGCTGGCCCAGGCCTTGCTCGCCAATGCCAGCGGCGGACCCACGTCGGCCAGGAACTGATCGGCGGAACCCATCGCGAAGGGCTTGAACTGCGTCATCCAGACGCCGACCGGCGCTGCCGGCGTGTTCGGGGGCGGAGCCGGATAGGTCGGAACAGGCTCCCAGATGCCCGGCCCGTGTCCGGGGGTGTAGGTGATTGCCGCTTCCAGGCCGTCACCCGCGCGCAGCGTCAGCCACCGCGCGGCGACCGCCTGACCGACGCCGATTCCATCGGTCTTGCTCGGGCCATCCGCGATGGCCGCCAGCGAGCTTGCCAGGCTCGCCTCGAATGTGGCCGCCTGGGCGGGAAAGTAGTGCACCAGGACATCGTGCGCGGCACTCGCGGCCGCGGCCTCCCTGGATGCGCCGCGTGGCGCGTGCACGCTCACGGCGAATGGCCGGAAGCGACCGTCGATCGAATTGACGGCGTCGTACATCGCGACATCGACATAGGCGAAGTACGGCAGTGCGACCACGTTCTTCCGCCCGGCGGCGGCCACCGAGGATTCCATCACGGCGTGCCAATCGGCGATGACGTTCTGGGCCAGTGATACGGATGAAACCGCTAGACCAACGGTCAATCCAATCGCTCGAACTATTCTCTGGGCTGCGTTCATTTGTCCTGACTCCTCCATGTTCGTTCCCCCCCCAAAAGTTGTAGATGCGCTGAATCCAAATCGATGGTCTGGAACGGCTCGCCCGCCGCGGCTTCGCGACCGGCTCCGCCGACGGCTCACCGACTGCGCAAGACGCTGCGTGCGCCGCCGTTGGGTCCGCCGATTTCCCCCTTGCCTCCAGTTAAGAGTGGCGGCGGCGCGATTTGACAACCACTTTCTGCGGTCCATCGATGCGACGGACCCGGCCCGGCGCCTGAACAACGCTCACGACCGGCTTTTTTTGCAATCCCGGAGCCGGCGCTGCCAGCCGAGGCGCGGTCTCTTCCGTGCCCCGGGCGGTGACCCGTCGCCCGATAGCGATTGGATGGCAACTGCTCGAGAGCCCGAGGTCCGGCAGGTCGCCGCGCGCTCGGTGCCCGACCGCGTTGAGCGATCGGTTCAGACTCGAGCGGTGAGCGCGTTGAACCTTGACGCCCGCGGGTCGCATTGATCGCAAATCCGGACCCTGGAAACCTCGCCGGTCCCGACCGGGGCGAGAGATTTAGGTTGCGAAAAGCGGCATCGGGCACTCATATACAGCGAGAGCCGCGAAGCTGCGCGTCGGGAGGGTCATGGCTGATTCGGCACCGTCCTTCGTTGAGCGCCTGTTCGCCGAACAGCGGACGGCGCTGCAGACGTTCATCCGGCGCCGGATCCGGGGCAAGGACGATGCGGCGGATCTGGCGCAGGAGGTCTATGTGCGGATGCTGCGCATCAGCGACCAGGACGCGATTCGAAATCCCGTCGGCTACCTTTACACGGTCGCGAGCAACCTCGTGAAGGAGCACGCGGTGCTTGAACGGCGGCAGGCGTGCTCGGTCGACATCACGCAAGCGCCCGCCGCCGACCAGCTCGAGACGTTGCCCGCGTTCGATGGCGATCTCGACGCAAGGCAACGGGCAGTGCGGCTTGGGGTCGTCCTGCAGGAACTGCGGCCGAAGTGCCGCGCCGCGGTGGTTTTGCGCTTCACGCACGAGCTTTCCTACCGGGAGATCGCGGATCACCTTGGGGTCTCCCCGCAGATGGCGCAGAAGTACGTCGCGCAGGCGCTTGGGCACTGTCAACGCCGCATGGCGCGGCTGGGTTGAACTCATGAGCGGTGTGGAAGACTCTGTCGAGGCCTTGATCGCCGGGAAGGCCGGTGAATGGTTCGTCGCGAACGACGAGGCGCCACTCGATGCGCCGGGCGCGCAAGCCCTCGCGGCCTGGCTCAAGAGCTCGCCGGTTCACGTTGAGAAGTTTCTAGGCGTATCGGTCGTTGCGCTCGACCTGCGCCAGGCCGCCGCGGATCCCGCCTACTCGCTCGAGGCGATGCTCGCGATTGCGCGGACCGAGGATGACGTCTCGGTGTCGCTGCGCCGGCCCGGCGTTGTCGCCGCGGTCAGGAGCGCGTCCCCGCGCCGCCGGCTGACGGCGGCGGCGGCCCTCGCAGCGAGCGCCGTGCTCGCCGTCGGCATGCTTGCATTCTGGGGCGCACGACCCGTCGCTCCGTCAACGACCACCGACGCTGTTGCGGCAACGCAGTTTGCAACACGGCATGGGCAGCAGCTCGAGCAGCGTCTGGGCGATGGCTCCGTGATGCACCTGAACTCCGATACCGCCGTGACCCTGCGCTACGGCAAGGCGCAACGGATCGCCGTGCTCACGTCCGGCCAGGCGGAATTCGAGGTCGCCCACGAGACCGAGAGGCCCTTCCGCGTGGTCGCGGGGTCGGCGGAGATTGTCGATCTCGGCACCCGGTTCGATGTGCGCCTCGATCGTGGGTCAACCGTTGTCACGGTGGTCGAGGGGCGAGTGGTCGTCCAGCCATCGCCGCCGTTCGAGGGGCCCGCCGGCAATTCGGGCGAGGAGGGGCCGCCGCGCGTCGTTCGGCTGCGCGCCGATCAGCAGCTGACCGTCACCGCCGGACGGTGGCAGGCCGGGCCGATCACCGTGGATGCGAAGAAGACCACGGCCTGGTTGCACCGGCAGATCGTGTTCGAGCAGGAGCCGCTCGAGCGGGTCGCGGCCGAATTCAATCGTTACGCGCAAAAGCCGTTTGAAATCACAACGCCGGCACTGCGATCGCTGAAGATCAGTGGAGTGTTCACTGCGGACGACAGCGAGGCATTCCTCGCCTTCCTGCGCAGCCTTGACGGCGTGCGGGTCGAGGTCGGCACCGATCGGATCCGCGTGCTGCGCGACTAGGCGCACCGGGTTCGGGTAGATTGCCCCGTCCGAGCGGCTATCGGCCCGGCATGAATTCACGGCGCTGTCGGTCCGCCGGTCGTCGGCGGGGCCACGACCAACGGCGGCGACCATCGGAACCGCGGCGTCGACACCTCCATCGCCGCTCGCCCGAGCAGCGGACTCACCCTCGATGCGTCTGCGGCGTGGAACCACGGTGAGCTCGTGCGCCAGGCGCCCATGGTGTGGGCTGATGGACGCCCGATCGACTGCAGTACCCTGCAGACGATGAACACGTTGCCGGTCGCGAACCCATCGGGGGCGCTCGGCAGCTCGCTCGCGGGCGCACCGCCGGTGCAGTACCGGGCCACGGCGCGCGACGAGTTCAACGGCGGCGATTTCAACGTCGCGGCGCACGCAGGCGTTGCGCACCCGTCGCACTCGGTGGCTTCCACCGACCGGCAGTGGGTCGAGGTGCAGGGACAGTCGGTCGCGTACGATCTCCCGCCCTTCACGACGGTCGACGGCGCAACCTCGATTGGACGCGGCGGCTGGTCGGCCCAGCTCTACGCCAACAACCTCGCCGATGCGCGCGCCCAGCTTTTCGCGACCGACAGCCTGGAGTACCTGGCCGTCACCGTGAACCGGCCGCGTACGATCGGGTTGCGATTCACCTACAGCGGCCGGAAGCCGGAGCCCGGGCGGTCGAGACCCCGTTCGGCGGCCCTGGCAAGGATCTGGCGCGCCGCGGATTCGGCGTCGAGGCGGGTCGTATCGAGCGTCACCGCGTCGGCGGCCGCAACGAGCGGCGCAACCGCCCGGCCACTGTCCCTCGCATCGCGGCTCGCGATGTCGGCCGTGACCGCGGCGAGGATCGCGTTGATGCCGGCGGATTTCAGCTGCCGGAAGCGCCGCGCCGCGCGCTCCTCGACGCTCGCCGTCAGGAACACCTTCAAGGGCGCCGACGGAAAGATCACCGAGCCCATGTCGCGCCCGTCGGCGACGAGCCCGGGGGGCTCGGCAAAGCGCCGCTGGCGCTCGAGGAGCGCGTGCCTCACCGCCTTGAAGCTCGCGACCTGCGAGGCGCGCTCGCCGGCGGCTTCGGTGCGGATCGCCTGCGTCACGTCCCTGCCATCGAGGAGCACGGTCGGCTCGCCCGCGGCATCGGCGCCAAAGCGCACGTCCATTGCAAGGGCCGCGCGGGCGTGCGCCTCCTCGTCCCCGGGCGCAAGGCCCGCGAGCGCGCCGGCGAGCCCGGTCAGGCGGTAGAGCGCGCCACTGTCGAGGAGATGCCAGCCGAGCGCCCGCGCCACGAGGCGGCTCACGGTGCCCTTCCCCGAGCCGCTCGGACCGTCGATCGTGATGACGGGCGCGCCGATCACCTGACCTCGTCGATCGCAAGCCCCGCGCGCCGCGCGAGCGTGGCGAAGCCCGGGAATGACGTCGCGACGTTCGCGACATCCTCGATCTCGATCGCGCCTGTGCTCTTGAGCGCGGCGATGGCGAAGGCCATCGCGATGCGGTGATCGCCGTGGCTGTCGATGCGCCCGCCGTGCACGGCGCCCCCGACGATGCGAAGGCCATCGGGCCTTGGCTCCGCTTCGATGCCGAGCGCATTGAGGCCGGTCGCCATCACGGCGATGCGATCGCTCTCCTTGACCCTGAGTTCCTCGGCGCCCGTCACGAGCGTCGTGCCGCGCGCGTTCGCCGCGGCGACGAAGAGCACCGGGAACTCATCGATCGCAAGCGGCACGAGCGCGCGCGGCACCTCGATGCCGGTGAGCTCGCGCGCATGCACCTCGAGGTCTGCGACCGGCTCATCGCCAAAGCGCCGGGGGTTCGTCAGCCGGATGTCCGCGCCCATCAGCTTCAGGATCTCGAGGATCCCGGTGCGCGTCGGGTTGACGCCGACGTCCTCGATCACGAACGCGCCGACCGAGGCGAGCGTCGCCGCGACGATGAAGAACGCGGCGGAGGAGATGTCGCCCGGGACCTCCACGCGACCGCCATGCAGACGCTGGCCGCCCGCGAGGCTGACGCGACCGCCGTCGGACCCGACCGCGACGCCGAGCGAGCGGAGCATCCGCTCGGTGTGATCGCGCGTCGGTGCGTGCTCGGTGATGCGCGTCGTGCCCTTAGCGTACAGCCCCGCGAGCAGGATCGCGGACTTGACCTGCGCGCTCGGGACGTTGAGGTCGTAGTCGATCGCGTGCAACTCGGCGCCGCCGGCGATCCGGACCGGCGGTCGCCCGCCGTCCGTCTCGATCCTGGCGCCCATAAGCCTGAGCGGCGTCGCCGCGCGCTCCATGGGGCGGCGGGTCAGGCTCGCATCCCCGGTGAGCGTCGCATCGAAGCGCTGGCCGGCGAGGAGGCCCATCGAGAGGCGCATCGCGGTGCCAGCGTTCCCCATGTCGAGGACGCCCGCGGGGGGCTCAAGTCCATGGAGGCCGACGCCGTCGATGACGACGCGCCCGGGTCCCGGCCGCTCGATCACGACGCCCATCTGGCGCATCGCGTTCAAGGTCGCGAGGCAATCCTCGCTCTCGAGGAAGCCCTCGACCTCGGTCGTGCCCTCGGCGATGGAGCCCAACAGCACCGCGCGGTGCGACACCGACTTATCCCCGGGGATTGCGATGGAGCCGCGAAGCGCCCCGCCCGACTCGACCTTGAATCGCGCGGGGTGGGCGTGCGTCACGGCCAGCACTCCGTGCGCGAGGGGCAGGTCGGCGCCGCCTCGAGGGCGGAGACGATGCCAAGGAGCGCCAGGAGGATCTGCTTCGACTCCGGCCGGTCCGGCGGCACGAGGCCGATCGCGCGCTCGGCGGCGGCGTAGTTCTCGGGCGAATCGGCGCTCACCTCGAGCGTGTGCAGGAAGTCATCGGCCGGCCACGCGTAGGAATACGTGCAGTGCACCTCGCCCGGCGTCGTGAGGCAGTGCTTGTGGTAGCGGACGCAGGCATCCTCGAAGCACGCCTCGCTCAGCTGCCGCCAATCGGGCGACAGCAACTGATCGCCCCTGAAGATGCGCGCCTTGAAGCCGGGCGCCGACATCGTGTCGCTGCGCCACAGGCCACTCTCCTCGTGCTTTTGCTTCACCGGCCCCCGGAAGCAGACCATCGAGACGAGGAGCGCGCACGCAGCGCTCATCGCTCGTGTCCCGCCGGTGCGCCCGCGGTGCTCACAGCACCGCGCGCGGGTAGGAACCGAGGAGCTTGAACAGCGAGGCGACGTCCTTGATCTCCTCGAGCGCCGCCGCGACCGGCTCCTCGCGCGCGTGGCCGACGATGTCGACGAAGAATACGTAGTCCCATTTCTTCCGGCGCGAGGGGCGCGACTCGAGGCGCGTCATGCTGATGCCGTGCCGCGCGAGCGGCTCGAGGAGTTTAAGGAGCGCCCCGGGCCCTGCGGTATCGGGCGCCGACAGGAGGAGCGTCGTGCGGTCCGCGCCCGAGGGCTCGAGGATCTTCCGGCCGATGACGAGGAAGCGGGTCGAGTTATCGGCGCGATCCTCGATCTCGGGCACGAGGATCGGGATCCCGTAGACCTCGGCCGCCGCCTGGCCCGCGATCGCGGCGGTGCCCTTCTCATCGCGCGCGCGCCGCGCCGCCTCGGCGTTGCTCGCGACCGCGATCAGCTCGACGTGGGCGAGGTTCTCGGCGAGCCAGCCCTTGCACTGCGCGAGCGACTGCTGGTGCGAGCAGATCCGCTCGATCTGCTTAAGGCCCTTCACGTGGCCCATCAGGTGCTGGTGCACGCGTAGCTCCACCTCGCCGCAGATCTTGAGCGGCGAGAGGAGGAACATGTCGGCCGTGTGGCTGACGGTGCCCTCGGTCGAGTTCTCGATGGGCACGACGCCAAAGTCCGCGACCCCCGCCTCGACCTCGCGGAACACCTCGTCGATCGCGGGCAAGGGAAGCGCGCGCACCGAGTGGCCGAAGTGCTTGAGGACCGCCTGCTGCGTGAAGGTGCCCTCGGGACCGAGGAACGCTATTTTGAGCGGCTCCTGCTGCGCGAGGCACGCCGACATGATCTCGCGGAAGAGCCTCACCATCTCATCGTTGGTGAGCGGGCCCTTGTTCCGCTCGATGACGCGCCGGAGCACCGCCGCCTCGCGCTCGGGGCGGTAGAACTCGGCGGTGCCGGCGGCACGCTTGGAGGTCCCGACCGCCTGCGCGATGCGCGCGCGCGCGGCGAGGAGCTCCTGCAGCTCCCCGTCGATGCGGTCGATCTCGGCGCGGATCCTCTGCAGCGGCTCCGGCGCCGCGGCGGCCTTGGGCTTCCTCGCGGCGGGCGGGCGTTTCTTCGCCATGGCGGTCAGATCACCCGCACCGACAGGACGCCCTCGATCGACCGGAGCTGCGCGACGATGGCCTCCGGCACCGGCGCATCGGTGTCGATGAGCGTGTAGGCGACGTCGGCGCGCGACTTGTTGAGGAGGTCGGCGATGTTGAGCGAGGCGTTGGCGAGGGCGGTCGAGATCTGGCCCACCATGTTCGGCACGTTCGCGTTCGCGATCGCGAGCCGCCAGGTGTTCGGGAGCCTCGGCAGCACGGCTTCGGGGAAGTTGACCGAGTGGCGCAGGTTCCCGTTCTCGAGGAACTCGCGAAGCGTATCGGCGACCATCAGCGCGCAGTTCTCCTCCGCTTCCCCGGTCGAGGCGCCCAAGTGCGGCAGCGCAATCACCTTCGGGTGGCGCTTGCCGGCGGCCGAGGGGAAGTCCGAGACGTACGCCGACAGGTGCCCGGCATCGAGCGCCGAGAGGACCGCGCCCTCATCGACGATCTCGGCGCGGGCGAAGTTGAGGAGCGCAGCTCCTGGCTTCATGAGCTTGAGGCGCTGCGCGTTGACGAGGCCGCGGGTCGCCGCAACCGCCGGCACGTGCAGCGTCACGGCATCGGAGCGCGCGAATAGATCATCCACCGACAGCGCCTGGGTCACGCCCGCCGAGAGCTGCCACGCGCGTTGCACGGTGATCTGCGGGTCGTAGCCCAAGACCTGCATGCCAAGCGCGTGCGCGGCATTGGCGACCTCGACGCCGACGGCGCCGAGGCCGATCACGCCGAGCGTGCGGCCGGGGAGCTCGTAGCCGACGAAGCGCTTCTTGCCGGCCTCGACCGCCGCCTCGAGCGCCTCGCCCTCGACTTTTAGCTCCTTCACGAACTCCCAGGCCTGGCAGACGTTGCGCGCGGCCAGGAGGAGCCCGGCGATGACGAGTTCCTTGACCGCGTTCGCGTTCGCACCCGGCGCGTTGAACACCGGCACCCCGCGCTTGGAGAGCAGGGCGACGGGGATGTTGTTGGTACCGGCGCCGGCGCGCGCGACCGCGAGCAGCCCCGGCGGGAACACCATCGAGTGCATGTCGGCCGAGCGCACCAGCACCGCGTGGGGCGCGGCGATGCCGGGCGCCACCTCGTAGCGGTCGGGTGGCAGGCGCGCAAGTCCGCGCGCGGAGATCTGGTTGAGCGGCAGGATCCTGAAAACCATGACGATAGCCTTTGGGTCTAGCCGTGGCGCCGGGCGAACTCGCCCATGTAGCCGATCAGCGCCTCGATGCCCTCGAGCGGCATGGCGTTATAGATGCTCGCGCGCATGCCGCCGACCGAGCGGTGGCCCTCGAGGTTCGTAAGGCCCGCGAGCGCGGCGCCCTTGCCGAATTCGCCCTCGAGCTTCGCGTCCTTCAAGCGAAACGCCACGTTCATCCACGAGCGCGCCGAGTGCTCGATCGGGTTCGAGTAGAACCCGGAGCCGTCGATGTAGCCGTAGAGCCGCTCGGCCTTGCGGCGATTCTGCTCGCCGATGGCGGTCAGGCCGCCCTGGCGCTTCAGCCACTTGAACACGAGCCCGGCGAGGTACCAGGCGAACGTGGGCGGCGTGTTCAGCATCGAGCCCTCGGCCGCGACCGCCTGGTAGTCGAGGACACCCGGGAGCCCGGCCCGCGCGCGCCCGATGAGGTCCTCGCGCACGATGACGACGGTGAGTCCGGAGGGACCGATGTTCTTCTGCGCGCCCGCGTAGAGGAGCCCGAAGCGCTCGACCTCGATGGGGCGCGACAGCAGCGTCGAGGAGAAGTCGGCGATGAGCGGCACCGCCGACTCGGGCACCCGGTGGAACTCGACGCCCGAGATCGTCTCGTTCGGCGTGTAGTGCAGGTAGGCAGCCCCCGGGGTGCGCTTCCAGGTCGCCTCGGGCGGGATCGCGAAGTACTCGGACGACGCCCCGTCCGCGATGACGTTCACCGTCGCGTGGCGCCTCGCCTCGGCGATCGCCTTCTTCGACCACGCGCCCGTGTTGACGTAGTCGAGCGTTGCGCCGACGGGGGCCAAGTTAAGCGGAATGCACGCGAACTGAAGCGTCGCCCCGCCCTGCAGGAACAGCACCTTGTAGTTCCTGGGGACCGCGAGGAGCTCGCGAAGATCCGCCTCCGCCTCGCTCGCGACGCCGATGAACTCGCGGCTGCGGTGGCTGATCTCCATGACCGACATGCCCGAGCCCCGCCAGTCGAGGAGCTCCGCCCGCGCCTGCTCGAGCACCTCGAGCGGCAACATCGCGGGTCCCGCGGCGAAGTTGTAGACACGCATGATGACTCCCACCGCCGACCCGACGGATCACGGCTCGATGGTACCGGCTCCGCGCGGGTTTGTGCACCGCGGCAGAGGCCTTAGCCGGGCGGGGGCTCTCCGGAGGGAGCGGCCGGGGTCGGCGTCTCGGGGAGCGCCTCCTCCTCGAGCGGCTCATCGCCCCCCTCGAAGTGCTGGACGCGGGCGAGGCCGACGAGGAGGTCCGCCTCATCGAGCCGCATGAGCCGGACGCCCTGCGTGTTCCGGCCGAGCACGGAGACCTGCGCGACGGCGGTGCGAACCAGCGTGCCGCCGCGGCTGATCAGCATCACGTCATCGCTCGGCAGGACCTGCAGCGCCCCCACCATGCGGCCGTTCCGTTCGGAGAGCTGCAGCGCAATGACGCCCTGGCCGCCGCGCCCGTGCAGCGGAAACTCGGAGACCTCGGTGAGCTTGCCGTAGCCGTTCTCGGACGCCGTCAGGATCGTGCCCTCGCGGAGCACGATCAGCGAATTCACTTCCTGGTCGTCGGTGAGCGCGATGCCCCTGACGCCCGCGGCCTCGCGGCCCATCGGGCGCACTTCCTCCTCGGGGAAGCGGATGGCCTTGCCACCGGTCGTGCACAGCATGACTTCCTTGCCGCCGTCGGTGATGTCGACGCCGACGAGCCGATCGCCCGGGTCGAGCGTGACGGCGATGATGCCGGCCGCGCGCGGCCGCGAGAACGCCTCGAGCGGCGTCTTCTTGACCGTGCCCTGGCTCGTCGCCATGAACACGCAGCGGTCCTCCGGGTAGTCGCGGATCGGGAGCATCGCGTTGATGCGCTCACCGTCCTCGAGCGGCAGCAGGTTCACGATGGGCTTGCCACGCCCGCCGCGCCCGGCGAGCGGGAGCTGGTAGACCCTGAGCCAGTAGACCCGGCCCCGGTTCGAGAAGCACAGCAGCGTGTCGTGCGTGTTCGCGACGAACAGGCGATCGATCAGGTCCTCTTCCTTCAAGTCACTCGCCGCGCGGCCGCGGCCGCCGCGGTTCTGGCGGCGGTACTCGGTGATCGGCTGGCTCTTGGCGTAGCCGTCGCGCGAGAGCGTGCAGACGACCGGCTGGTCCTCGATCAGGTCCTCGGTCGTGAGGTCCGAGTGATCGACGATGATCTCGGTGCGACGGGGGTCCGCGAACTCCGCCTTCACCTCGAGGAGCTCGGCGCGGATCACCTCGAGGAGGCGCTCCGGGCGCGCGAGGATGTCGACGAGGTCCCGGATGCGGGTCAGGATCTCGCCGTACTCGGCCACGATCTTGTCGCGCTCGAGCCCGGTGAGGCGGTGGAGCCTGAGGTCCAGGATCGCCTGCGCCTGCACGTCCGAGAGCCGGTAGCCCTCCGGCAAGAGCCCGAACTCCGGCGCAAGCCCATCCGGGCGCGCGCTCACGTCCGAGGCGCGGGACAGCATCGCAGGCACCGTGCCGGGGGCCCAAGCGCGCGCCATGAGCGCGAGCTTGGCCTCCGGCGGCGTCGCTGCCGCCTTGATGACGGCGATGATGTCATCGATGCTCGCGAGCGCAACCGCCTGGCCCTCGAGGATGTGGCCGCGCTCGCGCGCCTTCTTGAGCTCGAAGATCGTCCGCCGCGTGACCACCTCGCGCCGGTGGCGGAGGAACGCATCGAGGAGCTCCTTGAGACCTAAGAGCCTGGGCTGGCCGTCGACGAGGCCGACCATGTTGATGCCGAACACCGTCTCGAGCGGCGTGTGCTTGTAGAGGTTGTTGAGCACGACGTCCGGGACCTCGCCGCGCTTCAATTCGATGACGACCCGGAGGCCATCCTTGTCCGACTCATCGCGCAGGCCGTCCCCGGCGATGCCTTCCATGATCTTGTTGCGCACGAGGTCGGCGATGCGCTCGAGGAGGCGCGCCTTGTTGACCTGGTAGGGGAGCTCGGTGACGACGATCTGCTGCCGCCCCCGCTCGAGCTCCTCGACCTGGGTGCGCGCGCGCACGTAGATCCGCCCGCGGCCGGTCTTGTAGGCGGAGACGATCTCCGCGGCGCCGTTGATGATGCCGGCGGTCGGGAAGTCCGGTCCGGGCACCAGCTGCATGAGCGCGGCCAACCCTAAGTTCGGGTCGTCGATGAGCGCAATGCAGGCATCGACGATCTCGCCGAGGTTATGCGGCGGGATGTTGGTCGCCATGCCGACCGCGATGCCGGAGGAGCCATTGATGAGGAGGTTCGGGACCCGCGTCGGCAGCACCGCCGGCTCGCGCTCGGACTCATCGTAGTTCGGGACGAAGTCGACCGTTTCCTTGTCGATGTCGGCGAGGAGCTCGCCCGCGAGCTTCGACATCCTGACTTCGGTGTAGCGCATCGCCGCCGGCATGTCGCCGTCGACGCTGCCGAAGTTGCCCTGGCCGTCGACGAGCAGGTAGCGCATCGAGAAGGGCTGCGCCATGCGCACCATCGCGTCGTACACGGCCGTGTCGCCGTGCGGATGGTACTTGCCGATCACGTCGCCGACGACGCGCGCGGACTTCTTGTAGGCCTTGTTCCACTCGACGCCGAGCTCGTGCATCGCGAAGAGCACGCGCCGGTGGACGGGTTTCAGGCCATCGCGGACATCCGGCAGAGCGCGCCCGACGATTACGCTCATCGCGTAATCGAGGTACGACTGGCGCATCTCGTCTTCGAGGTTGACGTGTATGATTTCGCGCGCGATATCGGCCATGTAGAACGCTGTTTTCAAGCCCTTGGCGAAACGAGAATTCTACCACAGCGGCAGCGTGCATTCGCCGCGTTTACAGGCATTTCGGCGCTCACCGCAGGTATACTCGCGAGCCTCGCGCACTGCGCGTGCGCGGCGCCATTGTCGGCGCGCCCCCGGAGTTCCATGAGCGACCCCGCCCCGAACGTCGATGCCGCCGAAATCGGCAAGTTCGATGCCCTCGCCGGCCGCTGGTGGGATCCGAACGGCGAGTTCGCGCCGCTGCATCGGTTGAATCCGCTCAGGCTCGCGTACCTGAAAAGCCGCGTGGCGCTCGCCGGAAAAGCCGTGCTCGACGTCGGCTGCGGCGGCGGCATCCTGACCGAGTCGCTGCTCCAGGAAGGCGCCCGGGCGACCGGCATCGACTTGGCTCCCGCGGCGCTCACCGTCGCCGAGCTTCACGCGCTCGAGGCGGGCCTCACGGCCGACTACCGGCTGGTGAGCGCGGAGGCCCTCGCCGATTCCTGCCCCGGCGCCTTCGATGTGATCACCTGCATGGAGCTCCTCGAGCACGTGCCGGACCCCACCTCCACGCTCGCCGCGCTCGGAAAGCTCGTGCGCCCGGGCGGCGATGTGTTCGTCTCGACGATCAACCGCAACGTCAAATCCTTCCTGGTCGCCATTGTCGGGGCCGAGTACCTGACCCGCACGGTGCCGAAGGGCACGCACGAGTACGCGCGCTTCATCCGGCCCCAGGAACTCGGTCGCGCCGCGCGCCGCGTCGGGCTCACCGTCGCCGACATCGCCGGTGTCGAGATCGATCCCTTCACGCGCGCGTTTTCCTTGGGCTCCGACGTCAGCGTCAACTACCTCCTGCACCTCAGGCGTCCCGGGCCGCAAGGCTCGTGACCGTCCGCCGCCCGGGACGCGCGCTCCTCCTCGACCTCGACGGGACGCTGCTCGACACGGCGCGCGACATGGGCGCGGCGCTCACGCTGCTGTGCGCCGAGGAAGGCAAGGACGCGCCTTCCTTCGAGGCGATCCGCCCGCAGGTCTCGCACGGGGGAGCGGCGCTCGTGCGCCTCGGCTTTCCGGGCGTGCCGCCGGATGAGTTCGAGCGCCTGAGGCTCAGGCACCTTGAGCTCTACCGGCCGCGCCTCGCGGTCCACACGCGTCTCTTCGAGGGCTTCGCCGAGGTGCTCGCGACGCTTGAGGCCGCGCGCGTGCCGGTGGGCGTCGTGACCAACAAGCCCGGCTGGCTCACGACGCCGATCCTCGATGCGCTCGGGCTGAGCGCGCGGCTCGCGTGCGTGGTCGCGGGCGATACGCTCCCCGAACGAAAGCCCCACCCGGCGCCCCTCCTGCACGCGGCACGCCTCGCGGGCCTTGACCCCACGACCTGCATCTACGCGGGTGACGCCGAGCGCGACATCATCGCCGGTCGCGCCGCGGGCATGCAGACGGTCGCGGCGCGCTTCGGCTACCTCGCGCCCGGCGAGGATCCGGCGGCGTGGCGCCCCGATGGCATCGCCGACCGGCCCGCCGATCTTCTCGACTGGATCGACGGCCTGTCCGGCTGAGGCGCGCGTGTACCCGAGCCCAGAGAGTGCCGGCCTCGCGCGCGTCTTCGCAGGTCCCGCGAGCGCCGCGCTCGACTCGCTCCGCGCGCTCGATCGGGAGTGGCACCTCGCGGTGCGGCCCGGGCTCGACCACGGACTTGCGCACACGAAGCTCGCGTGGTGGCGGCTCGAGCTCAATCGCCTTCAGGAAGGCGCGCCCGAGCATCCGCTGACGCGCTCGCTTAAAGCGCAGGCGAAGGCGCCGGTCGACTTCGGGCTCCTCGGGGCGAGGCTCGATGCCGCCGACCTCGCGCTCGGCGGGTTTGCGCCCGCCTCGCTCGCGGAGCTCGAGGCACTCACCGCGCGCTCGCACGGGAGCCTCTGGCAGCTCGCAGCGGCGCTGCTCGCACCCGGCGCCGCAGCGCCCGTGCTCGCGGGCGCAGCGACGCTCGGCCGCGCGCTCGGACTCATCGCCTACCGGGACACCGCGGCGGCGACGCTGCCCGGGCTCGATGCCGTCCCGCTCACGGCGCGCGCGACGACGCTCCTCGATGCGAGCGAAGTCGCGCTCCCCGCGCACGGGCTCCCGCAGCTCGCGGCCCTGTCCATCGTCCGTGCGCTCGCGCGGCGGATCCCGCCACCCGGCGGACGAGGCGCGCCCGGCCGCTTCGTGCAACTATGGATCGCCTGGCGCGCCGCGCGCCTCGCCCACCACGTGGGATCGCCATGAGCCGCGACGCCTCGAGCGGGTTCTCGCCCGCCACCTACCAGCCGCCCCTCGACCTCCTGCAGTCGCGGGTGATCATCGTCACCGGCGCGAGCGCCGGCATCGGCCGCGCGGTGGCGCTCAGCCTCGCCCGCCACGGCGCGACGGTGGTGCTGACGGGGAGGAACGCGAGGAAGCTCGAGGCCGTCTACGATGCGATCGTGCAGGCGGGCGGACCCAAGCCCGCCTACCTGCCGCTCGACCTTGAGAACGCGCTCGCGCAGGACTACGACGCCTTCGCCGCCGCCATCGAGAAGGAGTTCGGGCGCCTCGACGGGCTCCTCCACAACGCCTCGATCCTCGGCACGCGCTCGCCGATCCGCCACCACGACGTGCCGACCTGGTGCAGGACGCTGCACGTGAACCTGACGGCGGCGTTCGCGCTCACGCAGGTGTGCCTGCCGCTCCTCGAGGCGGCGCCCGACGGCTCGCTCGTGTTCACGACGAGCGGCGTCGGCGCCCGCGGGCGCGCCTACTGGGGCGCGTATGCGGTGTCGAAGTTCGGGACGGAAGGCTTGGCCGAGGTGCTCGCGCACGAGTACGAGGGCACGACGCTCAGGGTCAACCTCGTGAACCCGGGCGCGGTGCGCACCGGCATGCGCGCGCTGGCCTACCCCGCGGAGGATCCGGGCAAGAACGTGCTGCCTGAGGCGATCACCGCGACGTACCTCTACCTGCTGGGCCCCGCGAGCCTGGGCGTGACGGGCGGCCGGTTCGAGGCGCAGGCGCGCTAGCGCGCGTCGGCGCTCCGGGCCGCGCTCCGGGCCGCGCGCCGGCGCCGCCCGAGGAGAGCCCGACGGCGGTGTAGAGGAGCGTGCGCTCCTCAGGGGTCAACTCCCGGTGCCGGCCGCGCGAGAGCGCCCGGTCCATCGTGACGGGACCGAAGCGCGTGCGCATGATCCGGCTCACCTCGAGCCCGACGCCGAGGAGGAGCTCGCGCAGGTCCCGCCCGCGCGCGCGGCGCGTGTCGAACTCGTACCAGCGGTTGCGGCCCTCGCCACCCGCGGCGCGCGCCGACTCGATCTCGAAGGGCGGCTCGCGCCGCCTGGCCTCGGCCGCCAGCCCTGCGATCAGTGCCTCGGTCGGCTCGCCGTTCACCCGGACCGCGTAGGAAATATTGAGCGCGGCGGCGGCGGCGCGGCTTGCGGCGGCCCTGAGCGTCCCGTCGGTCGTAAAGAGCTCGAGCCCGCCGTCGGTCGGCGCGAGCGGCGAAAGCGGCAGCCAGCGTCGGCCGCGGACGGCGGGCAGGCGCTCGTAGACCGAGGCGGCCGCGCTGTCGGCGCCCTCGCCCGCGGTCTTGAGCGCTTCCCCGGGCGGGCGGTGGTAGAGGAGCACGAGGTCGCCGGGCGCCGCGCGCTCGAGCCTGATGCGCCGTCCGTCGACAGCGATCTTGTCGTCATCGCCGACGCGCTGGCCGAGCGTCGCCGGGCGGTCGTTGACGCTGACGCGTCCCGCCCGGATCCAGCTTTCCGCTTCGCGCCGCGAGGCGACGCCGGCCGCAGCCAGCACCTTCTGCAGCCGTTCGGTCACCCTCAGTCGCCGGGGCCGCGGGCCGCGACCGACGGCGCCTTGCCGTCGGGGCTCGCCGCGTACTCGGCCTCCGAGCCCTCATCGTCCGCCGCGCCGCCGTCGGAGGAGTCCCCCGCATCGCCGCCGTCGACCTCGACCGGCTCCGACGCAGCGGTGATCGCGGCGGGCGGCGCGTCGCCCTGGGTGCCGGCGAACTCGAGCTGCACGCCGAGCGACTCGACATCGCGCAGCTGCGAGAGCGGGGGGAGCTCATCGAGGCTCTTCAAGCCGAAGTAGTCGAGGAATTCCCGTGTCGTCGCGAGCAGCTCCGGGCGCCCCGGCACGTCGCGGTGGCCGATGACCCTGATCCAGCCGCGCTCGAGCACGGTGCGGATGATGTTCGGGTTCACCTGCACGCCGCGGATGTCCTCGATCTCGCCGCGCGTGATGGGCTGGCGGTAGGCGATGAGCGCGAGGGTCTCGAGCAGCGCGCGCGAGTACTTCTGCGGCCGTTCCTGCCAGAGGCGCGACACCGGGGTTGCGACCGCATCGCGGATCTGGATCCTAAAGCCGCTCGCGACTTCCTTGAGCTCAATGCCGCGGCCGAGGTAGTCGGACTCAAGCGCGGCCAGCGCAGTGCGCACCTCGAGGGCGTCGGGGCGCTCGAACTCATCGAAGAGCTCGCGGATCGCCTCCACATCGAGCGGCCGGCCGGCAGCCAAGAGCGCCGCTTCCACCACATTCTTCAGGTTGTCATCGCTCATCGGTACTCCGAGCGTCAGGATGCGGCCTCGACCGCATCGTCATTGGCAGCGGGCAGGTCGGCGCGGGGCGCCGCCGCGCGCACGTAAAGCGGCGCGAACGTGTCCGCCTGGGTGAGATCGAGGAGCCCCTCCCGGAGGAGCTCGAGGAGCGCGACGAACGTCACCGTCACGCCCATGCGGCCTTCCTCGACGGTGAAGAGCCGGGCGAAGGGCAGGAGCGCCCCGCCCTGCAGGCGCTCGAGGATGTCGCTCATCCGCTGGCGCACCGACAGGCGCTCGCGCTGCACGTGGTGGTGCGCGAACATCGCGGCGCGCTGGATGACGTCGGTGAAGGCGAGCAGCATCTCCTGCAGGTTCACTTCCGGGCGCAGCTGCACGACTTTGCGCTCGAGGAGCTCGGCGCTCGCCACGTGCACGTCGCGCTCGACGCGCTTCAGGTGATCGATGTCCTCGGCCGCGCGCTTGAAGCGCTCGTACTCCTGCAGGCGCCTGACGAGCTCGGCGCGCGGATCCTCTTCCTCGCCGGTGTCGAGGCTCGAGCGCGGCAGCAGCATCCGCGACTTGATCTCGGCCAGCATCGCGGCCATCAGCAGGTACTCGCCCGCGAGCTCAAGCTCGAGCTCCTGCATCAGGTCGATGTACTTCGCGTACTGACGGCTGATCTCGGCGATCGGGATGTCGAGCACATCGAGGTTCTGGCGCCGGATCAGATAAAGGAGGAGATCAAGCGGCCCCTCGAACGCCTCGAGGAATACCTGCAGCGCCTGCGGCGGGATGTAGAGGTCCCTCGGCGGCTCGGTCAGCGCTTCCCCGTCCACGATCGCGAACGGCATTTCTTCCTGACGCGGCGGGAGGACGGCGGGCTCGACGCCCGGCAGCGTTCCCGTCTCGACGAGTTTCAGGTCCGGCTTCACCATGGCGCTCCGCTCAACGGTACTCGAGGCCCATGGCCGTGCGTACCTCGTGCATGGTATCGCGGGCGGCGTCGCGGGCCTTCTCGCAGCCCGCGGCGATGATCGCCCGGACCACGTCCGGATTCTCCTCGTATTCCTTGGCGCGTGCGCGGATTCCCTCGATCTCGGTCACGACCGCCTCGATGAGCGGCTTCTTGCAATCGAGGCAGCCGATGCCGGCCGAGCGGCAGCCCGCCGCGGCCCACTGCCGAGTCTCGTCGGAGGAGTAGATCTTGTGGAGGTCGAAGACCGGGCAGATGTCGGGATTGCCGGAGTCGGTGCGCCGGACCCGCGCGGGGTCGGTCTGCATGGCCTTCATCTTGCGCGTGACCTCGGCCGGGTCCTCCCGGAGGCCGATCGTGTTCCCGTAGGACTTCGACATCTTGCGGCCGTCGAGCCCGGGCACCTTCGGCGTCGCGGTCAGGTGCACCTCGGGCTCGGTCAGGATCGAGCGACCGGTGCCCTCGAGAAAGCCCTGCAGCCGCTCGCGGTCGGCAAGCGTGAGGCGCGCCTGGCTACCGAGCAGCGCGCGCGCCTTCTCGAGCGCCGTCGCATCGCCGGTTTCCTGGTACGACTTGCGAAGGGTCCGGTAGACGCCCGCGTTCTTGGAGCCCAACTGCTTGATCGCCTTCTCGGCCTTCTGCTCGAAGTCGGCCTCGCGCCCGTAGACGTGGTTGAAGCGCCTCGCCACCTCGCGCGTCACCTCGACGTGCGCGACCTGGTCCTCGCCGACCGGCACGTAGCGCGGGCGGTAGATGAGGATGTCGGCGCTTTGGAGGAGCGGGTAGCCGAGGAAGCCGTAGGTCGCGAGGTCCTTCTCCTTCAGCTGCTCCTGCTGGTCCTTGTAGGTCGGCACGCGCTCGAGCCAGCCGAGCGGCGTGATCATTGACAGCAGGAGGTGCAGCTCCGCGTGCTCGGGCACCTTCGACTGGATGAAGAGCGTGCAGGCGGAGGGGCTCAAGCCGGCGCCGAGCCAATCGATGACCATCTGCCAGGTGTTCTCCTCGAGCTGCGAGGTGTCCTCGTAGCCCGTGGTGAGCGCGTGCCAGTCGGCGACGAAGAAGAAGCACTCGTACTGGAACTGCAGGTCCACCCAGTTCTTGAGCGCGCCGTGGAAGTTGCCGAGATGCAACTGTCCCGTCGGGCGCATGCCGGACACGACGCGGGGATTGGCGGGGGCGGTCGGCAACGGGAGACTCCGGCTTGAATCTCAGGCGAAGATCGTGACGATGAGATCGATGATCCGGGCGATGAGCGGCGACAACGACCAGCCGGCGGCGCCCATCGTCAGGATGAGCCCCAGAATAATCCAGATGCCGTAAGGCGCGAGGCGCGCGAGCGCGCGTGCCGCCGGGAGCGGCAGCGCGCCGATGAGCACCTGGCCGCCCGCGAGCGGCGGGATCGGAATCAGGTTCCAGACCGCGAGCAGCACGTTGATAAGGAGCCCGACCACCGCCATGTCGCTCAGCCAGAACCCGGCGGCGCCGGCGCGGCCGGCGTTTCGGACGACGAAGCCGTAGGCGACCGCCCAGAGGATGGCCATCGCGAGGTTCGAGATCGGACCGGAAGCCGCATAGAGCGCGACGTCGCGGCGCGGGTGCGGGAACTTGCGGGCGTCGATCGGGACGGTCTTCGGCCAGCCGATCAGGAAGGGCGAGCCCGAGAAGAAGAGGATCGCGGGTACGAGGAGCGTGCCGAAGGGCGTCACGTAGCGAAGCGGGTTCGGCGACAGCAGGCCCCTCAGCTTCGCCGTGTCATCGCCGAGCGCGTAGGCGGTGTAGGCGGCCGCGATCGCCGGGACCGTGATCGCGAGCACGACCGGAATCGCACCAATAGAAATCGCGCGAGGGATGTCTTGCAGATCCATTGATTTACAACAAGATGATTAGAGGCTTCGGGGCACGCATCCGGTCCGTCCTCGCGATCCGACCGGCGCTTGCGATGAAGGCGGTGAGTATAGCGGTCGGGGCCCGCCTCCGTGGCGCTCAGCCAAAGCGCGAGATCTCGCCCTTGCCCTGGCGGACGATGACCGGAGCACCGCCCGCGAGGTCGACGACGGTCGTCGGCTCAAGCCCGCAGTTGCCGCCGTCGAGGACGATCTCGACCTGGTGCTTCAGGCGCGCGTAGATGTCGGCGGCATCGGTGAGGGGATAGGCGTCCCCGGGCAGCGACAGCGTCGAACTCATCAGGGGCTCGCCGAGTGCCTCGAGGAGGAGGAGCGGCACCGGGTGGTCGGGGACCCTGAGCCCGATCGTGCGGCGCTTCGGGTTCTGGAGCCGGCGCGGCACCTCGCGGGTGGCCTCGAGGATGAACGTGTAGGGCCCTGGCGTGCACGATTTCAAGAGCCGGTACTGCCAGTTCTCGACCCGGGCGTAGCGGGCGATCTCCGACAAATCGCGGCAGACGAGCGTGAAGTGGTGGTCCTTGTCGGTATCCCGGATCTTCGCGATCCGCCCCATCGCGGCCTTGTCGCCGAGCGCGCAGCCGAGCGCGTAGCACGAATCCGTCGGATAGACGATGACGCCCCCGGCGCGGACCGCGTCCGCGGCGAGGCGGACCAGCCGCAGCTGCGGGGTCTTGGGGTGCAGTTCGAGTAACTGGCTCATGGCATCAACTAACGGCGCGGCCGGCTCTTTCCGTTATCATACGCGGCCAACTTCGGCCGCCCCGAGCCCCCGTGCAGGCGCTCTACGACTTTCTTCCGATCATCGCGTTCTTCACGACGTTCAAACTCGCCGGAATCTACTGGGCGACGGGCGTCCTGATGGTCGTGACGGTCGGCGTCGCCGCGGCGCAGTGGTTCAAGCGCCGCACGGTCAGCCCGATGCTGATGGTCTCGGCGGGCCTGGCGCTCGTGTTCGGCGGCCTGACGCTTTATTTCCATAATCAGCTCTTCATCATGTGGAAGCCGACGATCGTCGACGTCCTGTTCGCGGCGGCCCTGCTCGCCAGCCAGGTGTTCGGTGACGGGCCGCTGCTGAAAAAGATGATGGGCCACGTGCTTCAGACGGATGACCGCAGCTGGCGGATCGCCAATACCAGCCTCGCGCTCTTCTTCCTTGCGAGCGCCGCCGTCAACCTCGTCTTCGTCTACAGGTTCAGCGCCGACGCGTGGGCCACCTGCAAGTTCGTGAGCTACGTGGTGATGGTGCTGTTCACGATGGGCATCAGCCTGTGGCTGTCGACCCGTGCCACGACGGTCGCGAGCTGATCGGTGCTCTACGCGATCATAGGCACCGACGTCCCGGCCTCGCTCGAGCGGCGCCGCGCGACCCGTACGGATCACCTCGCGCGCCTCGCGGCGCTGCGCGAGGCCGGGCGGCTCGTGCTCGCGGGGCCGCTCCCGGCGATCGACTCACCCGACCCCGGCCCCAACGGCTTCACCGGCAGCCTCATCGTCGCCGAGTTCGCCTCGCTCGAGGCCGCGCGCGCGTGGGCGGATACGGATCCCTACGTGACCGGCGGCGTGTACGCCTCGGTCGAGGTGCGGCCATTCCTGAAGGTGCTGCCATGATCGACCGCCGGATAAAGATCGAGGCGCTCCTGTCACGGGCCCTCGAGCCCCTGCACCTCGAGATAGTCGATGACAGCGAGGCCCACGTCGGCCACGCCGGAAACGCCGGCGGCGCCGGGCACTATCACGTGCGGATCCTGTCAGAGAAGTTCCGGGGCCTGCCGGTCCTCGCCCGCCATCGCCTGGTGTACGAGGCCTTGCGGCCGTTGATCCCCGAAGAAATCCATGCGCTCGGCATCGAGGCAGACGCCCCTGGCGAGCGCGCATCCCCGCCTACGTTCATCGACACATGAGGCATCCAATGAGTAAGAGAGTGTGGACCGTGGCGTCCATCGCCATTTCGGCGCTGATCCTCGGCGCCTGCAACAAGGACGGTGAGGCCACCAAGTCCGCAACCGCCGCCGCGACCCCGGCCGTCGAGGCGCCGGTCGCGACCGTGAACGGCCAGCCGATCCCGGCGTCGGTGTTCGCCGTCGTCGTGCAGGGGCAGTTCCAGAAGAAGCCGGCCGAGATCACCCCCGAGCAGCACAAGGCGGTGCTCGACCAGCTGGTCGACCTCTACGTCGCGGCGCAGGCGGCCGACAAGGAAGGCCTCGGCAAGGACCCGGAGGTCCTCGCGCGCATCGACTTCCAGAAGGCCAATGCCCTCGCCTCCGCGCTCGTCCAGAAGTACACGAAGGACAAGACGCCGACCGGGGAGCAGCTGAAGGCCGAGTACGAGAAGCAGATCGCCGCGATGCCGAAGCTCGAGTACCACGCCCGCCACATCCTCGTGAAGGAAGAGGCACAGGCGAAGGACGTCATCGCGCAGCTCGCCAAGGGCGCGAAGTTCGAGGAGCTCGCCAAGAAGGTCTCCATCGACGGCTCGAAGGCGCAGGGTGGCGACCTCAACTGGTTTACCCCCGAGCGCATGGTGAAGCCGTTCTCGGAGGCGCTCGAGAAGCTCAAGAAGGGCGAGTACACCAAGGAGCCCGTCAAGAGCGAGTTCGGCTGGCACGTGATCAGGCTCGAGGACACGCGGCCCAACAACCCGCCCGCGTTCGAGACGGTCAAGGATCGCCTGGGTCCCATGGTCCAGCAGCGCCAGCTGCGCGAGTACATCGAGGGCCTGCGGAAGGCCGCGACGATCCAGGGACTCTAGACGCCGGACGCTGACCTGACGGGCGCGCCGCACCGACGAGGTGCGGCGCGCTTTTTCATTTGTCGCGGAACGACAGGTACTTCGAGTAGTTGTGGTTCATCGGTGACAGCACGGCGCCCGCGAGCCTCGGGCTCACGAGCCGGCGGCTGACCGCGTAGTAGATCGGCGCCATTGCGTAGTCATCGAGGAGGCGCCGCTCGGCGCGCGCAAGGAGCGCGAGCCTTAGCTCCCCGTCCGCCTCGGCCGAGGCCGCCGAGATCAGCTGGTCGAAATCCTTGTCACTGAGCCTGGCATCGTTCTGCGGGCTTGGCGTCGTGAAGATGCCAAGGAAGCTGCCGGGGTCCGGGTAGTCGGCGTTCCAGCCGTGCGAGATGACGTCCCACTCCCCGCGCTGCTCGCGCGCCGCGAGGAACGCCCGGTACTCGAGGAACACCGGCTCAGCCTCGATGCCGAGCGCCTCGCGCCACATCGCGGTGACGGCAAGTGCCACGCGCTTCAGCGTGTCGTCCTCCGGGCACAGCAGCTTCAGGTGCAGCGGCCGGTGCTCGGAGAAGCCGGCCGCGTGGAAGATCGTGCGGGCAAGCTCCACCCGTCGCGCCTGCGTGTCCGTCCGCCACGGGTAGAGCGCGCCCTGGTAGCTACCAATGCCGGGCGGCACGAAGCCGTAGGCCGGCAGCTGCCCGCCGTGGAGCACGCTCTCGATGAGACGCTCGCGGTCGATGACCAGCGACATCGCCTCGCGGAGCGCATACGCGTCCTTCACCTTCGGGCGGGTCAGGTTGAAGGCGTAGTAGACGACGGCGAGCTGCGCGCGGATCTGAAGCTCGCCCGGCCGCTCGCGCCGGAGCGCCTCGACCTGCTGGGCGGGCACGAAGCTCGTCATGTCGAGCTGCCCGGCACGGTAGCGGGCGAGCTCGGTGTTGGAGTCGGCGAGCGCGACGAATTGGACGCGGGGGATCGCGACGTTCTTCGCGTCCCAGTAGTAGCGGTTGCGCTCGAGCGTCACGCCGCCGCCCGGCACCCATTTGACGAGCTGGTAGGCGCCGTTGGAGACCGGGGGCGATGCCCGCGCCTCGCCCGGCGCTCCGGCCGGGGTCGCGATCGCGGGGTAGGCGACGGGGTTGCTCAGGATTGCCGGGAAGTAGGGAGCGGGCGCGCTCAGGTCAATTTCGAGGGTCCGGGGGTCGATCGCCCGGGCCCCTAGGGTGTCCGCCGGGGCGCCGCCCGAAACGACCTCCGGGGCACCCCGAACCAGGGCCAGCAGGCTCGCATTCGGGCTTTGGGTTGCCGGGTCGACCGCTCGCCGGAGACCCCGCACGAAGTCATCGGCTACGACCGGGGTGCCGTTCGACCAGCGGGCGTCCGGTCGCAGATGGAACTGATACCGCTTTCCACCGTCCCCGACCGTCCAGTTGTCGGCGACCCCGGGAACGGTTTCGCCTGTCGGTGACTCCGAAGTAAGTCCTTCAAATAAGTCTCGTAACACCTCGAAAGAAAAGGTGTC
>JANXUT010000055.1 GCA_025356075.1 Pseudomonadota bacterium
CCCAGCGGCAGCTGAGCCTGGAGGATCTGCAAAAAGCGCTGAATCCGCGGGGCTAGGAGCGACGGAAGGTCGCTGGAGAATGGACCGAAAGCGGACATCTCAACTTAGCCAGCAGGCGGACATCTGAACTTAGCTAGAGCAAGTTGTTAATTATTATAGAGTTTCTGCTTCGCTTACTCTGGATGAATCGCCCGTCCAAGTCTACTCCCCGGGCGGCAGGCAATACGCCGCCGGCAGCGGCGCGAGCTCGTGCGGCCAGGGCCAGAGCCTGCCGATGACGGCGTTGGCGGCGGCGGGATCGCCGCTCGTCCAGATCCGATCCGGCGTCGTGCGCGGGTCCTCGCTGAGTAGCGATGCGTTCGCCAGGCGGCGGCGCAGCTCCTCGGCGACCGGCTGACCGGGATCCAGGACGCGCACGTCTTTCCCGACCACGGCCTCGACGACGGCACGCAGGAAATGAAAGTGCGTGCAGCCGAGCACGATCGTGTCCGCGCGGCGCTCGCGCAGCACTCGGACGTGTCGCTCGACCGTCGCGAGGGCCTCGGGACCTGAGGTGATCCCTCGCTCGACGAGCTCGACGAGATCCGGGCACGGTTCCGAGACGACCTCGACACCACTCGCGTGGGCGCTCACGAGCCCCGCGAAGCGCTCGCTCAGGAGCGTGCGCTCGGTCGCGAGCACGCCGATGACGCCCGAGCGGGAGGCGCTGGCCGCGGGCTTCACGGCAGGTTCAATCGCGATGATGGGCAAGCTGAAGCGTCCCCTGAGCACGGGGGCGATGGCCGCGGTCGCGGTGTTGCAGGCGACGACGAGCGCCTTCGCGCCGGCGCCGACCAGGAAGTCGGCGATCGCGCCGCTGCGATGCTCTATATAGGCCACCGAGCGCTCGCCGTACGGCGCGAACCCGCTGTCGGCGACGTACAGGAGCGTCTCGTCCGGCATCAGGCGGCGGATGTCGGCGAGCACCGAGAGCCCGCCGACTCCCGAATCGAACGCGCCGACGGGAGCCTTCGTGCTCAACTCACCGTCGTGATGGCTTTGAGGTGACAGGGGCGCAGCTCTCCGCGCTTCAGGACCACGACGAGCTGGCGCCAGTTCGCGACGAAATGCTCGGCGCGCGCCTGGCCGATCTGGCGGGTGATGAGCGGCTTCCACGGCCCTTCCATGGCGGCGACCTCGCGCTCGGCGAGATCGAGGTACCAGGCGTTGCGGTCCTGCAGCGCGACGTCGGCGAACCCGGCGAACCTAAGTGCCTGCTCGCTCTCGGCCGGGGACGCCATGTTGTAGGCGATGCCCTCGAGGCGGAAGTACTCGAGCATCTCCGGCGAGTAGGCACCGGTGCCGCCGCGCAGCCAGTCGCTCGCGATGAACCGGCCACCCGGCCGCAGCACGCGGCGCACCTCGGCGAAGATCGCCGGCTTGTCCGGGATCTGGACGAGCGAGTCCTTGGAGAAGACGACGTCGAAGCGCGCATCCGCAAACGGCAACGGGCCGGGGCTCACGAGCACGCCTTCGATCCGCCCTGCCAACCCGGCCGCCTCGATGCGGACCGTCATCTTCGCGAGGAGCGCGGGATCAATGTCGATGCCGACGACGCTCCCCGCGCCGTGCCGGGTCACGAGTAGCTCATCGATCGCGCCGAGTCCGCAACCGATGTCGAGGACCGTGCAACCGGAAATATCCGAGCCCTCGAGCAGGCGCTCTATTTCCTCGGCGCCACCGGGCGACAGGAACCCGTCGCCCCAGACGAGCTGCAGGAGCGTCTGCATCGCCTCGTCGTATTCGCCGACTTCGCTCGGCTGATCGATTTTGACCGTCACCGCTCCCCTCCCCCATCACGCCATGAGTCGCGACGGCTCAGGACCGGCGCGCAGCCACCGCCTCGATCATCGCCCGGTAGGAGGCGAGCTCGCGCGTGACGAGCGTGGGCACCTTGCCCTCGTCATCCCAGGTGCGCACGCGCACTGCTTCCCGGAAGTAAGGCTCGTGCTCGAATGCCTGTACCTCGGAAGGGCTCATCGGCCCGCCCTGGAGCTTCAGCGTGATGACCGACGCCGGGCTCAGCTTCGCGAAGTAGCCGGGGTCCGTCGCGCAGAGGTAGCGCTTCGCGGGGACGTGCAGGCGCACGGGGTCGCTGACCGCAGGTCCAAAGCGCTTCGCCAGCCAGCGGCCACCCAACTCCTCGTGCTTGGCGTCCGAATGCCACTCGGCGATATCCTCCGGCACTGGCTCGAGGAAGTGCCCGACGTCGTGCAGGAGCGCCGCGAGCACGAGCTCCGGCGGCGCGGCCACCCGTTCGGCGAAGTGCGCCGCCTGCAGCATGTGCTCGAGCATCGACACGCTCTCGCCGAAGTAGGCGCCACCGCCGCGGCCGGCGAAGAGTCCCATCACTTCATCGGCGGTTTCCATCATCTCCCCTCCTCCGCCAGCCGCCGGCGCAGGAGTCCCGTCTCGCTGAGCACGCTGTCGCGCGTCAGGTAGCACCCCTGCAGGTGCCGCGGGAACTTCGCCGACGAGAAACCGGTACGCCCGTGCAGTATGCGGCGGTTGTCGAAGACGACCAGGTCGCCGTCGCGCAACTTCGTGCCGAGCTGGAAGCGCGGCTCGCGCAGGAGCTCGGCGAGGCGCCGGTAGGCCGCGTAGAACTCGCGCGCCTCGCTTGCCGCGAACTGGAGCGGCGCGATCGAGCGGCTGTTGTAGTGGACCGCCCGGATCTCGCCGCGGGTTGAGAGCTGGATGAGCGGCTTCTCCGACAGGAGCTCCGCATCCTTCGACCGGTAGTGGAAGAGAACCGGCGTCCCGGTCAGCTTTGCGAACGTGGCGGGTTCGGCTTCGCGAAGGTACTCGGCGATCGCGAAACCGTCCGCGAACACGTTTTCGCCGCCGTCGCGCGAGGCGACGAGGCAGTGGAGCGCCTGGAAGCCCGGCACCGGATCGCGATAGGGGTTGTCGGTGTGAAGCCCGAGGCCGCGATCGGAGTAGGCCAGGTTCTCCGGCTGCGGGACGGCGCGGACGTCAAAGACGCGGCCGTAGTTGGTATCGACGACGAGCCCGAGCGGGGCCACCGCTTCCAGGATCGCGAGTTCCTCGGACGGGACTTCGCTTAAGAATGCGATGCCCTCCTGCACGAGGCGCGTCATCCACGCGAGGCGCGCCGGCCTGTCGGCGTGCAGGTCGCGCATGCGCAGCCACGCAAAGTCGCGCGCCGCATCGAGCCTGGCGCCTTCGAGCCACCGCGTCACCTTAAGCTCGGGGGCGCTTCGCATCGCGCCAGGTCCGTGCGAGCGCAGCCAATTCAGATCGAACAGGGTTGGCGAGGCTTCATCGAGCCAGTCGACCCTGAGCGTGTCTGCCATGGTCGAGACGCTGCGGATCTTCGGATCCGCCGGCAGATCGACGATGTCGCCGAGTCGCTGGCCGCTCTGTGCGTCGCGGCCGGCCGGCGCGTTGTCACGCAGCCACAGGCTCGCGAACTCGACATGCCCGCCGACCCGCCACTCGATGCGCAGGCTGTCGGGGCTGAAGGTCACGCTCTTGGCGAGGTTCTCTACCGCGGTATTCAAGTCACTCCCCGACCCGCCAGCCGGCGCTGCTCCACGTAGAGGAACCCCGCCGCAATGGCCGATGCCACGCTCACGACCGCAAGCGTCATGAAGACGCCCTGCCAGCCCCATTTTACCGCGATCCGCGCAACGACGAAGCCCGCGATGGTGCCGCCGATATAGCCGACGCCGTCGATGAGTCCCGAGGAGATCGCGCCCGCCTGCTTGCCGCCGAAATCAAGTGCAAACGCGCCGCCGAGGTATGAGTAGGGCCCCAGCAGGCAAAACGCGACGGCGCCGATGAGGACGAGCGGCACGACCGAGTGTGCAAGCCCCGCGGGCGCCACACTCAGGAAACCGAGCGCGACCGCCGTCGCGAGCAACCCGAGGAACAGGACGATGGGTCGCCCGTGGGTACCCAACTTGTCGCTGAGCCAGCCCGTCAGCACGAGCGAGGCGATGCCGACGAGCGGGAAGATGGCGCTGCGGGTGCCGGCGCCGCCGGCGCTGTAGCCGACGTACTTGTCGAGGTACTCCGGCGTCCAGTTGTTGAAGGTCTCGCGCACCACCGTGCAGCCGAACGACAGCAGGCATACCAGGCCGAACGCGCGGCTCAGCAACAACGGCCTCAGGACCGCGCCGATGCTCGCGGGGCGCGCGGCGACGCCGGCGAACAGGTTGATCGGGTTGGGCTTGGCTTCCGGGAATCCGCTCTCGGTCCTCGACTCGCGCAGCAGGAAGAAATTCGCCGCGAACAGCACCGCAGTCGTTGCAGCGCCGAAATAGAAGAGCGCCCGCCAGTTGTAACCGTGCTCGATCAGCATGCCCATTAAGGGCCGCGCCACGGCATCGCCGATCAGGTAGCTGATGCTGAGGACTCCCACGATCATCCCGTAGGAGGAGAAGTCGAACCAGCGCGAGCAGACCTTGAGGAGGCCCGCCCAGCCAATCGACTGCGTCAACCGGTTGCCGACCCAGGCGATCGTGAAGACCGGCAGCGTTCCGCCGGCGGCGAAGAGCAGCGTGAACAGCGTCGCGCCACCGAGGCCGAGCAGGAAGCTCGGCCGTCCACCCCAGTAGTCCCCGAGTCCTCCAAGCAGCATCTTCCCGAGCGCATAGGCGAGCAAGCCCGCAGAGGAGATGCCGCCGATCCGCACGAGGGCATCCGCGGAGGAGACGCCGTGGGACTCGAGTTCCTCGATGAGCAGCGGCGTCGCGACCGCGAGGTCCGCCCGGCAGAAGTAGTAGGCCGCGTAGCCGGCCAGCAGGAGCACGACCGTTGCCGCCTGCCGCCACTTGAGCGACCGTGCGCGTTCCGGGCTCAGGCTCGAATCGTGGGGCGGCGACTCGCCGGAATCGATCACGTATCCATCTCCTCGGACGTCGGACGCCCGTCGAACAAGTTCTGGGTGCTGCGCGCGCGCCCGGCGCCGTGCCGCGCCGCTATATCTGGGGGGGCGAGGCGACCGTGGGCACCGTGACCTCGACGTGGCTGCCGGCGTCGACCCGGCGCACGATGCGCAGCGTGCCACCGATGAGGCGAGCCCGGTACCCCATCAGCCGGTTGGGCAAGAGGTCCGCCGCTTCCTCATCGGCCGATCCCCCGAGCGCATCGTCGGACACCGCAAGGACCGTCGCGGCGCTCAGCGCCCGAAGGTCCACGTCCACCCGCGTGCAGCAGCGCCGGCGCACCGCCCGCGAGACCGCCTCGTGCGCTATATAGTAGAGGTGCTCGGCGGCGGGCGTGCCTTCCAGCGGCGTCGTCTCGCAGCGAAGCCGCACGGGGATCCGGTACCGGTCCTCGATGTCGGCCGCCAGCGAGCGAAGCGCCGAGACGAGCGACCCCTGGACGACGCCAAGCGGCGAGAGGCCGCGTGCGAGGGCGCGCACCGAGCCGACCGTGCGGTTGACCTCCTCGACGATGGGCGTCAGCGCGCTTCGCACTGCGCGTGAATCGCCGTCGGTCGAGGTCGCCAGGCTCTTCAGCATCAGCGCGATGCCGGTCAGGTCCTGGCCGATGCCCTCGTGCACCTCGCCCGACATGCGCTGGCGTTCGCCGCTCGCGATCTCGAGAACCTCGCGTTCGGTCGCCCGCTGCTCGGTCACGTCGCGCAGCGTCAGCACGAAGCCGTTGATGAGCGGATTGGCGAGCTCGTTGCTGCCGCTCAGGTGAAGCGTCCTCGCCTCGCCCGCCGCCGACTGGTGGCTGAGCTCAACTTCGACCGTGTCGCTGAGGCGACGGCGGGCGTCGTTGAGCACGGTCCACAGGCGCCCTTCGTTGCCGGGGCCGAGCAGCTTCGTGACGTCGCTGCCGACGAGTGCATCGGGCGGGCGCCCCAGCACGGAATTCGCCGCCGGGCTCGCATACGAGATCCTCCCGTCCGCCGACACGACGGCGATCATGTCGGCCGAGCGGCGGACGAGCTCGGTCAGCCGCGCGTCGGCGACCCGGATCGCGAGCGCGGTGTTGAGCCGGCGCACCTCGTGGCGGACGCCGAGTTGCCGGGCGACGAGAAGCGCGCCGCCGACGGCGAGCAGCACCGCGCCCGTCAGCAGGCTGAAGTCGGAGCGGCGTGTCCCCGCGCCGAGCAGGATCGCGATGGCGAGGAGGATCGCAACGACGGGGAGGAAGCTGTAGACGTTGCCTTCGGGCGCGACCACCGACTCGGCGCACTGCTCGCGGCGCTGCTCGGCGAGCGCGGCGGTCGCGATCCACACGTAGAACCAGCAATAGCCGAGGTCATCGAGGTTGCCGAGGTGGAACTGCCCGCGCACGTTCGCGGCAACGCTCAAGACGTCCGTCCCAAGCTCGGCCGCGATGGCCAAGAGGACCATCAGCATCGCGGAATTGCGGCGCCAGTCCATGACCTGCATGAAGAGGAGAAGCGCAACGGTCCCGGTTCCACCGATGCCGAGCGCGTAGCCGAGCGTCGCGACGAAGCTCGCGTGGAAGCTCGCGGCGGGATCGAGCACGGGGCTCAGGAGGAACGGCAGCAGCGCCGCGATCGCGCCGAGAACGAGCGTCGCGGCGTCGATCCATACGCGCGGCCGCGCAAAGCTTCCGCCGCAGCTGACGAAAAACGCCGCCAGCGCCGCGGCGAAGAAGACGTAGTCGAGCATGTAGAGGACGTCGGCCCACGTGCCGAACGGCTGACCCGTCGCCGAGACGACATAGCTCCAGTCGACTATCGCGAGCGTTTCGACGATCGTTGCGGCGAGCAGGCACCACCAGCCGATGCGTCGCGCGCGACTCAGCCGACGGTCGCTGAGGAGCGCCCAGATGACGAGTGCCGTCGCCGCCTGCGGCGGCAGCATCAACGTCCACGCCGGCGCCTCGCCCGTCAGTCCCGAGAGCCATTGACGGGCCAGCCAGCCCGCGAGGCCGGCGGCATAGATCCACAGGCCCGCGACCAGGACCGTGCCCCAGCGACGCGTCGGCTCGCGCGGCCATACAGCGCGCAGCCAGACGGTCAGGCCGCCGCGTGGCGCCCGAGCTATTGGTTGGATCACGGCGATATCCCCCGCCGATAGTCTAGCGCGTTCGCGGCGCCGGGCCCGCTCGGGAGGAGGACACAATATGTCGCTTCGCGGCGTCAGTCGCGCCGCGTCGCCCGCATCAGTTCGCGGTCGCCTTGTAGACACGGCGGCCCATGAACCAGGTCTCGAGTACGCGGGTCTCCTCGATCGCCCCGGTGCGTCCCTGGTCCCCGAGCGCGAGGATGTCGCGGTCGAGGACGATGAAATCTGCAGATTTCCCGACCTCGAGGGAGCCGGTCCGGTCGCCCCAGCCGAGGAATCGCGCACCGCTGATCGTGTAGGAGTCGATCGCGTCGCGGACCGAGATGCTCTGCGCGGGGTTGAGCGGCGGCTGGCCCTTCAACTGCCGGCTGACTGCCTTCGCCATGTTGATGAACGGGCGCGGATCGCGCGTGTCGACCGGCGCATCCGATCCGCCGACCGGGATGCCGCCCGCATCGCGCACGCCGCGGACCGGATAGGCATTGGCGTCGTAGTAGCTGCCCGCCGGGTGCAGATCCGTGGCGCTGCCACCGCTGATCTTCTCGAGGAAGGGCGTCACCATCAGGTCGTAGGAAGGATCGATATAGGCCCACGCGTAGGTGAATGCGACATAGATGCGATCGCGGCCGATGCGCGCCACGTCATCGGGATGCGCGAGCTGCAGGTGCGCGAAGCCGTCGCGGCCGAGGTCAGGGCCGCCGGCGGCGCGCGCTTCCTCGATGGCGTCGAGCGCGGTCCGCACCGCCCGGTCGCCGATGACGTGGATGTGCAGCGCAAAGCCGTCGCGGTGGAACTGCCGCACGAATTCGAGCGTGTCCTCGCGCGAGTGGTAGAGGTGCCCGTCCGAAACGGCACACTGGTTCGGATGGTGGCCGTGAGAGCGCAGGAACTCATCGATCGCCGCCTGGCTCGCGTAGTTCGCCGGGTTGCGGCGCACGTCGAGGCAGGCCGCCGAGGCGGTGTCGACGTAGCCGACAACGATCGGGTGTCCAGCCGCGTCATGACCGAAGCGCGGCTGCAGGAAGGGGCGCAGCACCGCGCCGTTCGGGGGCGACGGCGGCTCGGCGTTCGGGTTGCCCTCGATGCCGCCGTCCACGAAGAGCTTGACCACATCGGCGCGCATGAGCGGATGGGTTGCGAACTTCGCGCGCGTAGCCTCCGCTTCATCGAGCATGCGGCGCCACTCGATGCGCCCGTCGACTCCGCGATGCTCCTCCGGATCGTAGAACTGCGCGAGCGCGATCCGAACCGACAGTTCCTTCGAGCGGGCGAGCGTCTCGTAGAAGGGCAGCAATCGCGGCGACACCGCCGCATCGAGCACGGCGGTGATCCCGACCCGGTTGAGCGCCTGCGTGACCTTCTGCGGCTCGCGCATCAGGGCCGCGAAATCCTCCGCCTCGGACGCATAGGCGTCGGGTCCGTCCACTGCGTACTGCAGCGTCTCGTTCACCGCACCGTCCGGTTCGCCCCGCGCATCGACGCCGACCATGATGCGGCGGTCGGCAAAATCCGTCGCGAGTGTCGCCGCCGTGAGGCCGACTATGCGGCCGGATGCCTTGCGGGCTCCCGCGAGCGCGTTGCTGTTGAAGCCGCCGTGGTGGCCGTCGTTGCCGAGTAGATGGATCGGATGCTCGGTCGAGGCCGCATCAAGGGCCGTCCGCAGGTTGGGATGGGACGCATCGACGTCGTTGCCTTCGCTGTAGTTCCACTGCCGCACGCTCACCCACTGGCCGGGCGCGGTGTGGTAACGCTTGATGCAATCGCCGACGAACGCCGAAATCTCCTTGAGGCTCAACGGCCGGTTGTGCAGGTCGCAGACGTCCCACTGGGGAATGTCGGTCGGGTGGAGGTGCGAGTCGATGAGGCTCGGGAGCACCAGCCGTCCGCCCAGGCGCTCGATGCGGGTCTTCGGTCCCGCGAGCGCACGAGCTCCCGCCGCGGTGCCGACGTAGAGGATCTTGCCGCCCGTCACCGCAAACGCCTCGGCCATCGGATGCGCGCGGTCGGCGGTGTAGATGCGCGCGTCGGTAACGACGAGATCCGCCGCATGCCCGGCAGCGGCGAGGGATCCCGCGGTGGCAAGGAGCGACAGCGCGCCAACAATCCAGCGACCGGTCCCCTGAGTTCGCATGTCGATCTCCCCATCCGTCCGTCGTTGTGCGAGGCCAGGGGTCGCCTGGCGGTGGCTTACATCGCGCGACCGGGTCGCGCTAGTTGCCGTAGAGGTAGGGACCGCCGCGCGCCAGCGCCCGCTGGTAAGCGGGACGCGCGTGGATGCGGGCGAGGAACGCCTTGATCTTCTGGCGATCCTCGCCAAGTCCTGCACGCATCGCGCTCACTTCGAGCGGGAAGCTCATCTGGATATCGGCGGCACTGAACTCATCGCCGGCGAACCATTCGGAGCGCTTGAGCTCCGCGTCGATGAAGTCGAGGTGCGCCGCGATCTGCGGATCGACGAACGAATCGCGCACCTTCTTGGTGATGCCCTTTGCGATCGGCCGCGCGAAGAACGGCATCGGCGAGGCGGCGAGGCGATCGAAGACGAGCCGCATGAGGAGTGGCGTCATCTCCGACCCTTCCGCGAAGTGCAGCCAGTAGGTGAAGCGCCGCCGCTCGGGCGAGCCGGCCACCGGCCGCAGCCGCGCGCCCGCGTAGCTGTCGAGCAGGTACTCGATCACCGCACCGGTCTCGGCGACGACGATGTCCCCGTCGGTGATGACCGGCGACCGGCCGAGGGGATGCACGGCGCGAAGCTCCGGCGGCGCCCGCATGGTGTCGGGATTGCGCTCGTAGAAGCGGATGTCATACGGCAGCCCGAGCTCCTCGAGCAGCCAGAGGATGCGCTGCGAGCGCGAATTGTTGAGGTGATGGACCGTGATCATGGGCTGCTCCGCGCGGGGGACGTCAGAGCGTACCCTGCCTGACAGCCATCCGGCCATCCGCCAGCGGGGCTGGTCGCCTCCCCCCTCGAAGCCACGGTATCCTTGCCGTCCATCAACCTAGGATTGCGACTCCGCAGGCGGAGCCGAAGGGGAGTTTCTATGGTGAAGATCCAGTCACGGCGCGTCGGGCGCGGCCTCAGGCTACTGATCGGTGCAACCGGCTTAGGATTGGCCATCGGCGCGACCGCTGCCACGCCGCCGGCACCGTCGGCGGCATCCGGATGGCGCGAGACGGTCCGGGCCTTTGCCAAGCAGCACTTCAAGCAGCCGGCGTGGGGCTATTCGCACTCGGTACGCGACTATGCGCTCGCGCGTGAGCTCGCGGCCGCGGACCACGCGGTCCTCGACGATGACGTGCTGTACGCCGCCGCATTCCTGCACGACATGGCCGCATTCGCGCCGTGGGAAAAGGAGAAGGTCGACCACGCCGACGAAGCAGCCCGCATCGTCGATACGGTGCTGAAGGACGCCGGCTTCCCGATGGGCAAGATCGATGCGGTGCGCGGCGCGATCCGCACGCACATGTTCGAGCGTGATCCCGTGGGACCCGAGGCCGTGTACCTCCACGATGCCGACGCGCTCGATTGGCTCGGCGCGATCGGTATCGCCCGGATCACCGCTCTCGTCGATCCCAACGGCGGTGACCCGGATGGCCCGAAGGCGGCCGCGATGCTCGCCGACAACCTTGCGAAGGTCCCTTCCCGGATTTTTTCCCCGGCGGGCCGCGCGCTCGTTCCGGCGCGCAAGGCCGAGCTCGAGGGGTACCTCAGGAACCTGCGACGCGAATCTGACGGTTTGAAGTCGCTCTAGTGCGCCTGGCAGTTCCGGCAGTCCAACGCGGGCGAACGCATGCGCGCTAGCCCGCACCGGCACTCGATCCGCGCCCGGATCCGATGATCGAGCAGGCGGCCACCGGTGGCCTCGTTGGTGCGATCGCCGCGACGCTCCGCACTCGGGCGGACGCGGTGGTACTCGAGGCCGGACCGGCGCATCTGACGGGCGCGGACGTGCTCGCCGAGGTCGACCGGTTCGCGGCAGCGCTCGCCTCGCTCGGGCTTCGCCCGGGCACCCGCCTCGCCGTGCAGACCGAGAAATCGCTGTCGCAGGTGCTCCTCTATCTCGCGTGCCTCAGGCTCGGCGCTGTCTACGTGCCGCTCAATTCCGCCTACCGCGCCGCTGAGCTCAAGTATTTCCTCGGCGACGCGGAACCTGTGCTCCTCGTCAGCGACCCCGGGCGGGAGAGCACGGGCCGGCCACTCGCGGCCGCGGTCGGCGCCGGGTTCCTGACGCTCGACAAGGAGGGCGGAGGAACGCTCGCCGCAGCGGTGCAGGAATCCCGCGCGCTCGCTGAGGCGCCGGCCGTTGCGCCCGGCGATCTCGCGGTAATCATCTACACCTCCGGCACCACCGGTCGCTCCAAGGGCGCGATGCTGACGCACGCGAACCTCCTCGCGAATGGACGAGCCCTCGTCGCGACGTGGGAGATCACGGCAAGCGACGTGCTGCTGCACGCGCTGCCGCTATTTCACATCCACGGACTCTTCGTGGCGCTCAATACGCTGCTGCTCGCGGGCGGAAGGATCCGGCTACTGCCGGCCTTCGAGCCGGCCGCCGTCATCGAGGGTCTCACCGACGCCTCGCTGTTCATGGGCGTGCCGACGTACTACACGCGATTGCTTGCGAGCGGCGCGCTCAACCGCGCGGCGACCGCCAGTGTCCGCGTCTTCGTCAGCGGGTCGGCGCCGCTCCTGCCCCAGACCTTCACCGACTTCGAGGCCGCGACGGGGCAGCGAATCGTCGAGCGCTACGGCATGTCCGAATGCGGAATCATCACCTCGAACCCGCTGGCCGGCGCGCGCAAGCCCGGATCGGTGGGCCGGGCGCTGCCAGGCGTCGAGCTTCGGGTCGTCGATGAGGCGCGCCGACGGGTCGCCGCGGACCTGACCGGCAACATCGAGGTCCGCGGTCCCCATGTCTGCGCCGGCTACTGGCGACGGTCGCTCGAATCGACCCCGGACTTCCAGCCGGATGGCTTCTTCTCGACCGGCGACCTCGGCCGGCTGGATTCCGACGGCTACCTCCAGATCGTCGGGCGCGCGAAGGATATGATCATCTCCGGCGGGCTCAACGTGTACCCGAAGGAGATCGAGATGGTCCTCGATGGCATCCCGGGTGTCGTCGAAAGCGCGGTCTTCGGGCTACCGCACCAGGATTACGGCGAAGCCGTCGCCGCGGCGATCTGCGCGGGCCCGAACGCAACGGCACTCGACCCGGAGACCGTGCTCCAGCATGCGCGGGTTCGCCTCGCCGGGTTCAAGGTGCCGAAGGTCGTCTTCGTCGTCGAGGAGCTGCCACGGAACATCATGGGCAAGGTCCAGAAGGCGGAGCTGCGCGCCCGCTACGCCGGGACCTTCGGGGCGCCGTGATGGATCGGCGCACGGCGATCCTCGACGCGAGGTCACGGTGTACGCTTCGCGCCCGCGGCGCCGCGGGATGCACCGATGGACGGTGACCCGCGCATCGTGATCCTTGGCGCCGGCATGTCCGGCGTCTGCATGGGAATCCTGCTCAAGCGCGCCGGCATCGACTCGTTCGTGATCATCGAGCGCTCAGCGGGCGTCGGCGGCACGTGGTGGGACAACGTCTACCCGGGCGCGCAGTGCGACGTCCGCTCCCACCTCTACAGCTTCTCGTTCGAGCCGAACGCCGACTGGTCGCGCGCGTTCGCGCCGAGCGCGGAGATCCAGCGCTACGTCGAGCACTGCGTCGACAAGTACGACTTGCGCCGACACTTGCGGCTCAACACGACGATAACCGATGCTCGCTGGGACGGCGCGGCCTCGCGCTGGCGACTCGGCCTCGCGGACGGTGGCTCGCTCGCGAGCAACATCTTCATCTGCAGCATCGGCCCGCTCAACCGGCCGCGGCTGCCGGAGGGGATCGGCGCGTTCAAGGGGACCGTGATGCACTCGGCCCGCTGGGATGCCGGCTACGATTTCCGCGGCAAGCGCGTCGCGCTGATCGGGAGCGCCGCGAGCGCGGTACAGATAGCGCCCCATCTCGCCGAGGCCGCCGGGCACCTCACGATCTTCCAGCGCACCCCGTCGTGGATCCTGCCCCGCCCCGACCGCGCGGTGCGCCCGATCGAAAAGGCGCTGCTGAGGATCGGCGCCCTCGCGCGTCTCAACCGCTGGTGGCACTACTGGGTCCACGACGTCCGCTATTCCGCCTTCCGGGGCAGTGGCCTGATCCACCGGGCCATGGTGGGACTCGCCGAGCGGCACCTTAAGAGCCAGGTCGCGACGCCGGCGCTCCGCGAGGCACTGAGGCCCAACTACCCGATGGGCTGCAAGCGCGTGCTCATCTCGAGCGACTTCTACCCTGCCCTGTCGCGCCCCAACGTCGCGCTCATTCCGCGGGCGGTCGCGGGATTCACGGCCGAGGGCGTCGTCGCGGCGGATGGCGCCGTCCGTCCGGTCGACGCAATCGTGTGTGCGACGGGCTTTGAGACGGTCGAGCTGCTCGCCGGAACCACGGTCGTCGGCGCGACCGGGACGACGCTTCGCGATGCAACGCCGGGTGGCGCCGAGGCCTATCGCGGCACGCTGGTGGCGGGATTTCCCAATTTCTTCATGCTGCTCGGCCCCAATACCGCGACCGGCCACACCTCTGCGCTGATCGCCGTCGAGGCGCAGGCGGGCTACATCGTGAAATGCATCCGGCGCCTCGATACGCAGGGCGCCGTGAGCCTCGAGGTCACGGCGCGGGCGATGCGCGACTACAACCTCTCGTTGCAGGCCCGCCTCGCCCCCACCGTCTGGGCATCGCCCGCGTGCGGCAGCTGGTACAAGACCGCGACGGGCAAGATCATCGCAATCTATCCCGGCTACGGCACGCGCTTCCAACTTGACCTGCGCACCCCGAAGTTGTCGGACCTGCGGATCTCGACGACGGGCGGGGCGCCGCGCACGTGACCCTCCTCGTCGCGCTCGGGACGCTCCTCGGCTTCGCCGCGGCGGCGCTCGCCGTCGAGTACCTGCTGCCGCGGACAGCGGCACGTACGTGGATCTCACTCGGTAGGCTTAGCGCCGGCTTTCGCAGCCACCGCATCGTGCTTGGCGACGCGTCGATCGAGTACCTCGAGGGCGGCGCGGGTGAGCCACTCGTGCTGATCCACGGTTTTGGCGGTGACAAGGACAACTTCGTACTCACGGCTCCGTTCCTGACGCGTCGCTTTCGCGTGATCGCGCCGGACCTGCCGGGATTCGGGGACTCCTCGCGCGACCCGGCTCCCCGCTACCGGATCCCCGACCAGGTGCGGCGCCTGCACGAGTTCATCGAGCGGCTCGGCCTCGGGCGCGTCCACCTCGGCGGCAATTCGATGGGCGGCTTTATCGCCGCCGAGTACGCGGCCACCTACCCCGAGCGCGTCGCGAGCCTCTGGCTCCTCGACCCCGCGGGCACGAAGGTCGCACTCGAGACGCCGCTGATGCGCCACTTCCTCGCAACCGGCCGGATCCCGCTGCTGGTGCCGACGATGGCCGACTACCGCGAACTCTTGGACGTCGCGACTCACCGGCGGTCGTTTGTCCCGCACTCCGTCGCGCGGGTGCTCGCCCGGCGCGCGGTTGGCGACTTCGAGCTGCACACCTCGATCTTCCGGCAGATCCGCGAGGAGTCGCCGCTCCTCGAGCACATCCTACCGACGATCCGCGCCCCGACGCTGATCGTCTGGGGCGCGGAGGACAGGGTCCTCAACCCCGCCGCTGCCGAGGTCATGGCCACGCTGATCGCGGGCAGCCAGCTCATCGTGATGCCTCGCGTCGGCCACCTGCCGATGGTCGAGCGACCGCGCCGCGTCGCGATCGACTACCTCGCCTTCCAGGACGCCCTCCACCATCCACCGGTGCCACCCCAATGCTGACGGCTCAATCGCTGGTAGGCGCGTGGACGCTGCTCGAGTGGCAGGTCGAGTCCGCGGAGTCCGGACGCATCGCGTGGCCCTTCGGTCGAGACGCCGAGGGGCTCATCGTGTATTCGGCGAACGGCTGGATGAGCGCGACGCTGTCCGAGCGCACGCGCTCGGCACTCTCGGCCGCCAGCATGCGCCAGGCGGATGAGGCGACGCGCGCGCGTGTCGCCACCGAGTACCTCGCCTACTCGGGTCGCTGGTCGCTCGAGGGCGAGACGGTCGTCCATCGCGTCATGCTGTCGCTCAACCCCGTCCTCATCGGCACGGAGCAGCGGCGCCGCGCCGAGCTCGCAGGCTCGGAACTCACGCTCTCGGCGAGCGAGACCGACGCGGGCAAGACCCGCATCCACCGGCTGCGCTGGCTGCGTCCCTGAGCCTCGCGCCGCGCGGGCGGCGCGAAACCGGGCCGCTCAGACCATTCCGGGGCTGAACGCGCGACCCAGGTTCGCCGCATCGACCGCAAGCGCCGACGCAGGCCAGCGGGTACGCGCGTCCGATGGAGACCTCCGAGCGGCGCTCAGCCTGATCGCCGCGGTCGAAGCGCGTGTCATCTCGCGCTGGCTGACCGGCACGACCGCTACGTTCTTGAAGTCCGAGCGCACGTATTGCGCGACGAGTCGGGCCGACAGCGCGTCAGCATAAAAGCCAAGACGAACGCCAAAGTACCGCCGCGCGCTCGGCTCGGTCTCGACGGCGTATACGAGGTAGCCGCTGAAGATCGCGAGGAGCGGGATCTTCGAGAGGTCGATCGCCTCCCGGCTCCACACGAGCTGGACGGCGTAGTGCTGCGACTCGCGCGAGGCGGGCTCCGCGAGCGGCGGGATCGGCGGCGCGGCGACGACGGCATCGACGCGACGCAGCAGCGGCGGCGTCGGCAGCGGCGCCGCGGTCATTGACGGTGAGTCATCGAGCATCGAGCGGATGACGGGAGCGGACGGCGGCGCAAGCCGTGACACCGGCCGTGCGGCGGGCCGCGGGGCGGGGCGCGGGGCGGGGCGCGAAGGTGCCACCTCGGCTACGGCGCGCGGCGGCGCGGCCGGACTCACGGGCTCGGTCGCCGGCTTGTCGGCGTGGCGCAGGATGCTGAAGCGCGCCATCGCCGTGTCGTCGAGCGATCCCATGCTGCCCTGCGGGGCGAGCGTGACGATCGCGGCCGGGTAGCTTCGCCTCACGATCGGCAGCACCTGCTCCGCGGCGGCCGCCGTCGGGAAGTAGCCGATGTGCAGCCTGAACCGCTCGCGTCCGTCCTCGACGGTGCGCGAGCGGAAGATCGCGAGTCCCGCGAGCTCGGGCGCCGTCGGCGCCCTGAGCGGAATCGGCGCGACCGACGCCAGCAACGTAATCACATGAAGTGGCCCCGATTCGTCGGGTGCGTCCTGCCAGCCGACAGCCGCCCTCGGGGCCGTGGCGTCCGCGCTCGACGGAACGAAGCCAAATGACTCAGCACGCTTATTCATCGCAAGTCCCCCGCGACTAGAGATCGCTCCCATGCACCAGTCGTCGGGGAATTGCCTGCCAGCGCAGTGCGCGAGCCCTGTGGTTGGCTGCGCCCGCTATCTCCAGCGCGTCCGCGGGTTCCGCGGGTTTGCGAAGGAGCTCAACTGTGGCAACCCCGCTGTCGTTGGACTGCGTCCCGACGACCGGTGGCTTTGCGTCCCCGCCTTTCGACGGGTTTGCCGTTTACACGGGAGAAACTATGCACCGGCTCCGGCCGGGACGCAATCGGAAACCGGCTTATGGTTCATCGGGCCGCTCGAAAAAGCCGGCGGCGCGGAAACTGTCGCCAAAAGGTGTCATAACGTCGCAGCGCTTGAGCGCAGTGGTTCGGGCGATCGGCCGGTGCCGGATATCCCTAGCAGGCTGTTGAAAAAGGCAGATATGGAACGGTCATGAAGGCGCTGATTATCGATTTGTCTGGAGATCGAGGCTGCGCGGAACGGTTACGGTTGTCGTTTCGGTCGACGGATCCGGGCTCATGCTTCTCGAGGCGTTGAGTGACCTGTTTGCGCTGTCACGGATGCTACGCCGGCACGAGCGGCGGCTCGGCGAGCAGATTGGCGAGCCGCACCAAGGCGTAACAGCCGACGGTGAGCGTCGCGATGAACCCGACCTGAGCTTTGCCGGTGACCTTCATCTTGCGCAACGGCCGGCCGTCCTTGCCCCACCCAAAGCCCTCCTCGATCCGCTTGCGGATCCTCTGGCTGAGCCGGTAGCCGGGATGTCGGGTTGTGCGCGCATCGAGCGAGGAACCCCCCGACCGGTTGTGGTTGCAGGCGATGTGCGGCGTGACGCCGCGCTCGCGACAGCCACGAACGAAGTCGGCCAGGTCGTAGGCCTTGTCAGCGGCCACTGTGCGTCGTCCGGCACGCGGCGGCAGCCGGTCGAGCATCGTCAGCGCCGCTTCGCGCTCGGCATAGCCGGTCGCGGTCGTCACCTCGACGTCGACGGGGAACCCGTGCCGGTGGTCCATCAGCACATGACCCATGTAGTTGAGCTTCGCCGCCTGACCCTTGCCTTTGCGGGCCAGCAGCGCCTCCGGGTCGCTCGGCGAGACGTGCGTCTCGTTCGTCCGCCGCTCGCCGTGGAAGTCGACCATGGGGTTGCGGCCCGGCCCGGGTGGTTCGTCCATACCGTCCCGACGGCGCATGCTCTTCACCGCCGCCCACGACTCGATCAGCGTGCCGTCGACGCTGAAGTGCTCGTTGGACAGGAGCTTCGCGGCGTTGGCGTTGCGCACCACCCGACGCAGCAGCTTGCGCGCTACCTTCGCCTCGATCAGCCGTTCCCGGTTCTTCGTGAAGGTCGAGTGGTCCCACACCGGCTCGTCGATCGACAGGCCCACGAACCAGCGGAACAGCAGGTTGTACTCCAGCTGCTCGCACAGCAGCCGTTCGCTGCGGATCGAGTACAGGATCTGCAGCGTCAGCGCTCGCACCAGGCGCTCCGGTGGGATCGACGCCCGGCCGCCTTCGGCGTACACCCGCGCAAAGTCACGGCTCATGCTCGCAAGCGCCTCATCGAGCAGCGCCCGAACCCCGCGCAGCGGATGCTCTGCCGGAATCCGCTCCTCGAGCGAGACGTAACTAAACAGCCCGTTCTGCTGAACATCCGTACCGCGCATTTGCTTCGCCTCGCGCAACCCCAATGCCTTACTCTGCATCAAATGCTGCGTTTTTCAACAGCCTGCTAGGGATGCCGGGCGCGCCGGCTCATCGGTAGACTTCGCCTCGGGGACGAAAAGCAGAACGATGAATACGAGCGAACTCTTCCTGATCGCGATGGGGATCATCTTCACGGTCCCGTACCTGATCTGGCGCTTTGCGCGGACCGACTACTTCGCACCCCTCGTCGTCGTCCAGATCGTCACCGGGATCCTGCTCGGCCCGGGCGTCCTAGGTGCGCTCTTCCCGACGTACTACGCGTTCGTGTTCGCGCCGCCGGTCACCCAGGCACTCAATGGCGTTGCCTGGTGGGCGGTCATGAGTTTCGTGTGGATCGCCGGCATCGAACTCGACCTCAAGACGACCTGGGCCCACCGGCGCGAGAGCGCGATCACCGCGGGGCTCGCGCTCGGCATGCCGCTCGCCTTCGGCTGCCTCGCCGCCCTTGGCATCGGCCGATACGCGGGATGGATGGGGCCGACGGCACTGCCGTGGCAGTTCACGCTCGGCATCGGCATGTCGTGCGCGGTGACGGCGCTGCCGATCCTTATCCTCCTGATGGAGAAGCTCAAGATCCTGCGCGAGCCGATCGGCCAGCGCATGCTGCGCTACGCAAGCCTCGACGACGTTGCGATCTGGGGCGTCCTCGCGCTCATCCTGATGGACTGGAATCGCGTCGGGCGCCAGCTGGGGTTCCTGCTCGTGTTCGCGATCGTGGGCACGGGGTTTCGCTACCTGATGGTGCGGATCCCGGAGCGCGACCGGTGGTACGTTGGGCTTATCTGGCTCGCGCTCGTTGCCTTCGGCGCCGACTGGTCGGGGCTGCACTTCATGGTCGGCGCATTCCTCGCGGGCGCACTGATGGATCGCGAATGGTTCGACCAGGAGGACATGGACTCGCTGCGACACCACGTGCTCCTCCTGATCATGCCGGTATTCTTCCTGAGCACGGGGTTGCGCACGAACTGGGCACTCGGCGGCGGTTCGGTGTTCATCGTCGCGGCTATCCTGCTCGTCGCCGCCGTTGCCGGGAAGCTCGCCGGCACCCACATCGCAGGCCGGATCCTCCGCTGGGGACCCGGCGAGGCGTCGCTCGTCGGCTGGCTCTTGCAGACGAAGGCACTGATCATGATCATCTTCGCGAACGTGCTGCTCGACAAGGGCATCATCACGCCCGACACGTTTACGGCGCTCCTGCTGATGGCGGTCGCGAGCACGATGCTGACCGTGCCCGTCGTCGCGCCGATGCTAAAGCGATTGCACGCGATGATCGCAAAGTCGAACTGAACCGTTCGCGTGGCGCCTCCGCGGCGCGCTGTCCACCACCCGAGGAATCCGCATGGACGTCGCCGTTGATATCAGCCTCTATCCGCTCAGCGGCGACTACGTCCCGCCAATCAAGGACTTCATCGCGCGGATCTCGCGCCGGCCGGGAATCACGCTCGAGTACAACTCGCTCAGCACCCAGGTGCGCGGCGAATTCGCGACCGTCTTTGCCGCCCTTGAGGCGGAGATTGCGACCACGTTCGGCGAGCCGCGCCGCGCGGTCGTCGTCCTCAAGATCATCGGCGGCACGCCAGCGCCCGACGAGGACGTCCGCTAGCCCTCGCTACTCCCCGGCGCTGTCCGCCCGGTCACCCACCCAGGGGTCCGGTGGCCGGAAACCGGCGCCTCAGTTCTGCTATCGGCCGGAACGCCCGATCGCTAAGCGTTGCCTGCGTCACAGTTTGGAGGCCGCCCCCTTGGATAAGGTTAAAAGGACGACCCTGGCCGGTCCGGCGGGGGGCCGCCTATCCAGTGTCCCTTCAGTGCCGGACGGCGTCGGAATCGTAGCCCATGGGGTCAGCGTCTAACTTGCGGGGGTCCAAGCTGGCGGTTGCTGGCCTTTGGTTCTACCCGATCTTCGTCGGCGCCTGGCTGCTCGGCTCCTGGGGCGGCGAGCGCATCACGAGCGTCGTCGCCTCCTACAACCCCCTCCTCGCCCAGCTCGCCGCGATGGCGGTCATCGTGCGGCTGCTCGCCGGCAAGACCCTGACTGGCTACCGGCGCGTCGCCTGGTACTTCGTGCTCGTCGCGCTCGCGAGCGACTTCTGCGCGACCTCCGCGTGGGCTTACCTCGCGCTTTTCGACAACAGCTACTACGGCACGTGGGTCGATGCGCTGTACGTTCTCTACTACCCGCTTTTCGGCGCGGCGTGCCTGCTGCTCTTCAAGGAGCAGGGCGGCTCGTTCCGGCGACGGCGCATCTGGCTCGACGTCGCGACGTTCGCGCTCGGGCTCGGCACCGCGCTCTGGGTGCTGATCTTCGGTCCTGCCGCCAAGGCGGCCGGCCACACCGACGCATCGGTGATCGCGACCTTCGGCTACAGCGCCGGCAACACGATCACCATGGTCGCTGCGGCGATCCTCTTCATGCAGGTCATGAACTGGCGGAACGAGCGGCCGACGATGCTGCTGCTCGCCTCGGCCGCCTGCACGCTCATCACCGACGTCTGGTGGGTCATCGCGCAGATCAAGGGCACCTACGTGCTCGGCGCGTTGATCGACATGGGCTACTGCGTCAACTCCGCGTTCGTCGCGAGCGCCGCCCTCCTCGAGCACAGCCGCGTGCGCACGGTGGAGGCTGAAACGAGCAACGAGGGGAACGTCTACAGCTTCCTGCCGGTGTTCGCGGTGCTGATGGCGATTCTGCTGCTCTTCGGCGAACAGGTCGGCACGCACGGCTTCGAGTCGACGGTGCTCCTCGCCGTCGTCGCGGTTGGCGCAGCGCTCGTCGTCGCGCGGCAGATGAGCGTGCGGCACGACGTGATGCGCCTCAACCGCGCGCTTGCCGCGCGGCAGACCGAGGCACGGCTCACCGAACTCGTGCGCCGCTCGTCCGACCTCATCGCGGTCGTCAGCATCGACGGGATGCTTGCCTACGTGAGCCCGGCCGCCGAGCGCGTGCTCGGCGTGCCCTCGGAAGTGCTGCACCATACTCCGGCGCTCACGCTGTTCGGGCCCGACAACGAGCAGCGGCTCGGCGAGTTCCTCGAGGGACTGAAGGGCGATGGGGTCGGCACGGCCGATCTCGAGATAGAGGTACTGACACCCGCCGGCGACCGCCGCAACCTGCAGGTGAGTGGCAGCGACCACCGCATGAGCTCGGCAATCGCCGGCCTCACCCTCACCATTCGTGACGTGACCGAGCACAAGCTCCTCGAGGAGCGGCTGCGGGCGCTTGCGTTCTACGACCCGCTGACGCTGCTCGCGAACCGCTCGCTGTTCTCCGATCGCGTGCGCCACGCGGTCGACCGGATCGCCGATGGCCTGACGCCGGCCGTGCTCTTCATCGACCTCGACAACTTCAAGACGATCAACGACGGCCTCGGGCACGGAGCGGGCGACAAGCTCCTCTGCGCCTGCGCGCAGCGCATCGTGCAGGGCACCCGCGCCGCCGACACCGTCGCCCGGCTCGGCGGCGACGAATTCGCCGTGCTCATCGACAACGCCTCGGGCCCCGACGCCGCCCAGGCGGTCGCAAACCACATCTTGAAGTCACTGACGACGCCGATCGAGGTCGAGGGCCGCGAGCTGCACGTAACGGCGAGCATCGGCATCTGCCTCGGCGGGCCGCAGACGACGACCGAGCACCTCCTCAGGAACGCAGACGCCGCCATGTACCGCGCCAAGGCGCTGGGCAAGGGCCGGGCGGTCATGTTCGAGGCCGAGATGGCCAAGGCCGCACGCCGGCGCCTGCTCATCGAGCAGGAGCTCGCGGCCGCCGTCGAGCGCAAGGAACTCTTCGTCCACTACCAGCCGATCGTTGACCTGAAGAGCGCCCACCTCGTCGGTGTCGAGGCGCTGATGCGCTGGCGCCACCCGACGCGCGGCATCGTGATGCCTGGCGAGTTCATCCCCATCTCGGAGGAGACCGGCCAGATCGTGCCGATGACGCAGTGGATCCTGCGCCAGGCCTGCTTCGATGCCGCGAGCCTCAAGCGCACCGTCCACCATGGCGAGGGACTGCGGCTCTCGGTAAACATCGCCGGGCGCTACCTGCAGCACCCGGGAATTATCGAGGACGTGCGCGCAGCGCTTCGCGACAGCGGCCTCGACGCCGACTCGCTCGTCCTCGAGGTAACCGAAAGCCTTCTCCTGCAGGAGTCCCCGGAGCTCGAGCGGCGTCTCGCCGAACTCAAGTTGCTCGGCATTCGCCTCGCCCTCGATGACTTCGGCACCGGCTACTCGTCCCTCGCCTACCTGCACCGCTTCCCGCTCGACGTGCTCAAGATCGACCGCTCGTTCATCCAGCAGCTGAGCGGCGATGCCGACGACAAGGTCAGGGACGCGACCGCTCTGGCGCGCGCGATCCTGACGCTCGCCGAGGCCCTCGGACTCGACACCGTCGCCGAGGGCATCGAGATCGAATCGCAGCGCGAGGCGCTCCTGAAGCTCGGCTGCCAGACGGGCCAGGGCTTCACGTTCGGCAAGCCCATGCCGCTCGCGGAACTCATGACCTGCCACGCGGCCCGCCGCCGCGAGGTGCTTGCCGAGAACCTCACCGGCCCCGTCGAGTTCACCGCGACCGGTCGCTTCCGCCGTCCGACCGTCTAGCGGTTCAAGGTTGGATCGGCGCCGAGCCCTCGGGCGCGCCGATCGGCTGCGCCTCGTGGCTCGCGCCATCGGCCCCGGGCTCGTCCCGGCGCGGCAGCGTCGCCCCGAGCCGTGCGCTGATCTCCGCGAGCAGCGATTCATAGAGCCGTGTCGCCTCGCTGCGCGGCGCGTACGCCGGCAGCGGCGCCCGGCGCACGCTCATCCGCTCGATCTCGCTCCAGTAGGGGAGCTCCGTCGCGAGCGTGACCGGGAAGAGGGCACGCGTCGTCTCGATGACCTCGACGTGCAGCGAACGACGACGATCCACCATCGAGAAGAACGGCATCAGCACCAGGTCGAGCCAGCCCTCGCGCGCGGCGAACTCCTGCAGCGTCGCGAGCATCCGCACCGAGAGGGGCGATGGCAGCATCGGCACGACGATCGCATCGGCGGCGCGCAGCACGTTCTCCGTCAGGAGCGAGATGCCGGGTGGGCAATCGAGGAGGAGGTACGCATACCGGTCGCCAAGCGCCGCGCTCATCTTCAGGAGGCGCTCGGTCGGTCGCTTGCGCTCCTGCAGGTGCATGTCGAAGTTGCGGTAGGAAAACTCCGCTGGCAGGAGGTCGAGGTTCGGGTAGCCGGACGGCACGACGAGTTCGTTGAGCTCGCGCTTGCCGTGCACGAGCTTGCGGGCCGAGCCCTGCTCGCCGGGCGCGCTCTGCAAGAGCCAGGTCGCGGCACCCTGCGGGTCGAGATCCCACAACAGCGTCGGCAGGCCGCTTCGCGCCGCGAGGTAGGCGAGATTGACGGCGGTGGTCGTCTTCCCGACGCCGCCCTTGATGTTCGTGACTGCAACGATGTGCATGGTTATCCGGCTCGCCCCGCCCACTCCTTGCCTTGCGACGCCGCGCCGCCGCCGCAAACTTCGGGGTGCGGGAACCTCGCTAGCGAAGGTGGACGGTGAACGCGGCCTCCAGCTGCCGCGCCGGCAACAGATAGAACGATTGCTCCCCGAACTCGCTGCCGCTCACCGGCGCGCGCCGGTCGGTGAGGTTCCGGGCCGTGAGGCTGAACGTGTACTGCCCCGTGCGATAGCCGAGGGAGGCATCGGCCGTCGCATAGCCGCCGACCGCCGTCGTATTCAGCCGGTCGAGGAACCGTCGTCCAATGTAGGCGACCTGGACCGAGGCCTGTAGCCCCGCTGCCGGCGCGTACAGGAGCCCGATCGAGCCCATGTCGTGCGGCGACATGTCGAGCTGGTGGCCCTTGAGCTCGGTCAGCACGCCGCCCTCGGCCTCCTGCGCGTAGCCGAAGCGGGCATCGTGGTAGCTGAAGGCGCCGTTCAGCAGGAGTTCATCGTTCAAGTGCCACTGCAACTCCGCCTCGATGCCCTTGAACCGCTCCGTGCCCGCGTTGGCGAGGATCGGGTCGCCGAGCGCATCGACGGTATGGACGACGAGGTTGGCGAAGTCGAGCGAGAACGCCGCGATCTCCCACTCTAGCTGGCCGCGGAGCGCGTGCCCGCGCAGGCCCGCCTCGAATCCGCTCGCCTGTTCCGGCGTCAGGATCGCGACGTTCACGTCCGGCCCGAAATCGATCGCCGCGGGCTTGAAGGTGTTGCGGTAGTCGACGAAGAACCTTCCGTCCTCGCCTTCGGCGCGATTGCCCCACATGCGAACCGTCACGCCCGCGGAGCCGCTCAGGCGGGTCGCGGCTCGGGAATCGGAGCCCGCGAAGCTCGCGCTTGAATCGATCGTGTCGATATGCCCGGAATCCTGCTGCTCCTGCGTGTGATTGAGCCTCAATCCCGCGAGCACGGTGATCGCATCCGTGGGCGCCCAGTTGAGCTGCGTATAGAGGCCGCCGAAGTTGCGGGTGTTGTGAAGGCCATTCACCTCATCCACATGATAGGTCGAGGACGGAGCCGCAACGCTGCTGCCATCGAGCGCGGCGACGTAGGCGAAGTTGTAGCTCTGCTGCACCCCGCGGCCGTACAGCCAGTCGACGCCCGTCGTGAGGTCGACGCCACGGGCGAGCGGGAGCGCGACGAAGCTGTCGAACCAGAGGTCATCGATGGTACGGACCTGGTTGAACCCGTCCGCGTTGTTGCCGTCATCGCCGATCGCGAGCTCCGGCCGCACGAAGCCGCGCACGTCGTGCACGCTCGAGCGGGTGTAGGAGAGACGGGTGTCCCACTCGCCGCCGCCAAAGGGACGGCTGTAGCCGAGCGTCAGGCGCGCCCGGTGCTCGATGATCGCGGCATCGGAGGGATTGAGGTTTGCATCGAGCGGGGACAGAGTCGAGAGGCCGGTCGCCGTGCGCACCTCCGGACTCGTCGGCAGCTGCGTCTGCGTCGTGTATTCCGCGTCGACCGTCGCCATGCCCGCCGCGAGCGGCGCGGCGCCGCGGTAGAGGAAGTGCCCGCGATTGGCGCCTTGATCGCGACCCGTGAAGCGGTTGCGGTCGGCGCCGAGCACCATCGACTGCTTGTAGTCGCCGACGTTCGGCAGGACCATCGCGAGATCAACCGCGCCGCCCTCGCGGCCGCGCACCGCGAGCCTGAGCTCATCGCTGCTACTTCCCGCGGCGTAGCGCACGACCTGGATGACCCCGACGAACGAGGTCGCCCCATACATCACCGGCGCCGGTCCCTTCAGTACCTCGATTCGCTCAACGTCATTGAGATCGAGGATCGGGAGCGCCGGGTTGAACGCGCCGCCCCAAGGAACTCCGTCGACCACGAGGAGGAACGCGTCGAATTCGTGCAAGCCCCAGAGCGAGGGGACCGAGCTCGACGGGCCCGCGTCGCCACCGGGCGGCGCATCGACACCGGCCACGAGCGCAAGCGCCGACCTCAGCGAGTTCGCGCCGCGCGCGCGCAGGTCGACGCCGGAAATGATCGTGACGGAAGCCGGCAACAGGTCGGCGGGCGAAGGCAGGCGGGTCGCCGTCACCTGCACCTCGGGATGCTCGACGCCGACCGGGTCGGCTGCGGCCGGGAGCGCACGGAGCGCGCCCAGCACGAAGGCGAGCACGGCGCTCCGTTCGAGCGACAGCTTGCGGCACTGCGGCTTGTCGCCGCACGATGTTTGAACGGACATGAGGACTCGATGTCGGCGTCGGCCTGGCGGGCCCGCGCGGTGGGCAAGTATCCGTGACCGCCGCGGGCGCGGCAAGCGACCGGGAACCCGAACTGCTAGAGTCCCCGGGCGGCGCGGCCACGGGCGCAATACCCGACCGGGTATAGCGACCCGGTGCCTGCGAAGCCGGACTCTCCCAGGGATCGCCCATGCCGATCATCGATGCCGCGACCGCCACGAACAAACGCTACGACGTGATCGTCGTGGGCTCCGGCGCCGCCGGCGGCCAGGTGGCCTACACGCTCGCGCTCGAGGGCTTGAGCGTGCTGATGCTGGAGGCCGGTCGCGCTTACGTCCCCGAGACCGAGACGCCGATGTTCCAGACGCCGGCGATGGCGCCGCTCCGGGCCGCCTCGACTCCCGACAAGGCGTTCGGCTTCTACGATGCGACGATCGGGGGCGGTTGGGACGTGCCGGGCGAGCCCTATACGAGCGCCTCGTCCGACCCTGCCCGGCAGTTCTGGTGGTGGCGGCCGCGGATGCTCGGCGGTCGCACGAACCACTGGGGCCGCATTGCGCTTCGCAACGGTCCCTACGACTTCAAGCCCCACTCACGCGACGGGCTCGGGTTTGACTGGCCGATTGGGTACGAGGAGCTTGCGCCGTACTACGATCGCGTCGAGCGCCTGATTGGCGTCTACGGCGCCAACGAGGGCCTCGAGAACACGCCGAACTCATCGCCCGGCGTGCTCATGGCGCCGCCGAAGCCCCGCGTCGGCGAGCTGCTCGTGCAGAAGGGCGGACGCGGGCTCGGCGTCCCGTTCATCGCGATGCACCGGGCCGTAATGACCGAGAGGCTCGACCACCGGCGCCTGCCGGCGTTGCTCCATCCCGGCAATGCCAGGGCGCAGCGGATCCTCGCCACGGACATGCAGCGACGGGCGGCGTGCTTCTTCGCGACGCCCTGCAGCCGTGGCTGCTCGATCCGCGCGACCTACCAGTCGACGACGGTACACCTGCCGCCGGCGCTCGCGAGCGGCCGGCTCGACATCGCCTGCGATGCGATGGTGCGCGAAGTCGTCCTCGGCAAGAACGGCAGCGCGAGCGGCGTCAGCTTCATCGACAAGCACACGCACCTCGAGCGCCACGCCCGCGCGCGCGCCGTCGTGCTGGCGGCGGGGGCCTGCGAGTCCGTGCGCATTCTCCTTAACTCGGGTTCCGGTGGCGGCGGGATCGCCAACTCGAGCGGCCTCGTCGGTCGCTACATCATGGACACGGTCGGTGCCGACCTCGACGGCCAGGTGCCGCGGCTCGAGTCGCTGCCCGCCCACAACGAGGACGGCGCGGGCGGCGAGCATCTGTACGCGCCGTGGTGGCAGTACGGCGAGCGGAACACTGCGCGGCTCGGGTTCGCGCGCGGCTACCACATCGAGTTCAACAGCGGACGTCGCCAGCCGGGATTTGGCACCGCCCGCGGGCTCGAGTCGCTCATGCACGGGAGTTACGGGGCCGAGTTCAAGTCCGACGTGCGCCGCTACTACGGTTCGTTCCTCGAGTTCTCCGGCCGTGGCGAGATGATCCCGAACGCGAATTGCTTCTGCGAGCTCGACCCCGCCCTCAAGGATCGCTGGGGGATCCCGGTGCTGCGCTTCCACTGGCAGTGGTCCGAGCACGAAACCCGCCAGGCCGCGCACATGCAGCAGACCTTTGCCGGGATCCTCGACTCGATCGGCGGCCGGGTGGTCGGCGCGATCGCCAAGAGCGGCCGCGAGGCGATCCTGCCGGGCGGCAAGGTCATTCACGAGGTGGGTGGCACGATGATGGGGACGAGCGCGCGTTCCTCCGTCACCAACTCCTGGGGCAGGACCTGGGATGTGCCGAACCTGATCGTCGCGGACGGCGGCGTCTTCTGCTCGAATGCCGACAAGAATCCGACGCTGACGATCATGGCGCTCGCCTGGCGATCGGCGGACCATCTGGTGTCGCTGATGAAACGGCGGGAGATCTAGCGTGACCGACCCAACCCGGATCGACCGGCGCACGACGCTGAAATGGGTGCTCGCCGCGGCTTCGACGCTGCCGCTGCTCGTGCCGGAGCTTAAAGCGGCAACCGCGGCGCTTCCGCCCGCGATGGCGCCTGCGACCGGCTACGGGCGCGATCCGCTGCTGACGCGGACCTACCAGCCGGGTGAGCTCTGGCCGCTCACGATGTCCTCGACCGAGCGACGCATCGCGACCGCGCTCTGCGATGTGATCATTCCGGCCGACGAAGTCTCGCCCGCCGCATCCCAGGTCGGCGTGGTCGACTTCATCGACGAGTGGGTGAGCGCCCCCTACCCCGTGCACGTGTCCGATCGCGCCCTCGTGACAGCAGGGCTCGCCGCCATCGACGCCGCGGCGAGGCACGTCTTCGGCCAGGAGTTCGCCTCGCTCGACCCCGCCCAGCAACGCAAGGTCTGCGATCCGATTTCTTACGTTCCGACGGCGCCCATCGGCCAAGAGGCCGCGGCTCGCTTCTTCGCGCGGTTCCGGGACCTCACGGCGGGCGGCTTCTACACGACCCCGGCCGGAACGAAGGATCTCGGCTTCGTCGGCAACGTCGCCCTCGATCGATTCGAGGGCCCGCCGGATGAGGTCCTAAGGCAGGCGGGCTTGCTGTGAGTCGGGCGCTCGCCCGTCACTTCCCGGCGGCGTAGCCGAAATCGATCGACAGGAGCGCACCGGTGATCGGAGCGGCCTCGGGCTGGGCGAGGTAGTGGATGAGCCCCGCGACCTCGTCGGGGCTGATGAAGCGCGCCCGCGCCGGCCCCTGCGGGTAGCCCGCGAGGAGTCGCCGGTAGTAGCCTTCCGGATCGCCGTCCCCGTAGGTGTTGGCCTGGAACTCGAGCATCGGGCTTGCGACATCGCCCGGACACACCGCATTCACGCGCACGCCCTGCGGCGCGAGCTCGAGCGCGAGCGCCTTCGTGAAGAGCGACACCGCCCCCTTCGACGCGCAGTAGAGCGCGGCACCCGTGTTGCCCTGCACGCCCGCATCGCTCGACAGGTTCACGATAAAGCCACTGGTGCGGCGCAGCGCGGGGACCGCGGCGGCACTCATGAAATAGAGTCCGCGGACGTTGACTCCGAAGACCGCGTCGAAATCCTCCTCCGTGCAATCGGCCGTCGGCCCCTCGCGCCAGATCCCGGCGGCGTTGACGAGCCCATCGAGACGCGCATGCACCGCCTCGGCCCATGCCGCCGTCGCGACGCACTCGGCACGAAGCCTTAAGTCCGCGCGGCGATAGGCAGCTCCGTCGATCGAACGCGACACGCGCTCGAGCGAGGCCTCGTTCACGTCCGTGAGGAGGACGTGCCAGCCGGCCGAGGCGAAGCGCCGCGCGACCGCGGAGCCGATGCCACCGCCCGCGCCCGTGACGAGGACGGTTTTCGGCGCCCCCGTCATGCGCGACTCTCGAGCACGCGATTGCCGCCGTCGACCACCAGCAGGTGGCCGTTCACGTAGGACGCCCCGCTGCTGCAAAGGAACGCCGCTGCCGCCGCGACTTCGGCGGCCGTTCCCGAGCGTCCCGTCGGCGAGGCACGCCCGGCGCGCGCCTCCGACTCGGTCTGCGAGCCGGTCGCGATCCAGCCAGGCGCGATCGCGTTGACCGTGATGCCAAACGGTGCGACCTCGAGGCAGAGCGCGTGCGTGAGGCCGACGAGCCCGGCTTTCGAGGCCGCGTAGGCGGCGTCGCCCGCGATCCCGGTGATCGGCCCGGTCGTCGAGGAGATGTGCACGATGCGCCCCCAGCGGCGTACCTTCATGCCGGCAAGTACCGCGCGCGTCATCAGGAAGGCCGAGGTCAGGTTCCGGTCGAGTGCCCGCCGCCAGCCGTCGATGGGCATGTCCTCGAGGGGCGCCGGCGTATCGAGCACGCCGAGCACCGCCATGCCGGCGTTGTTAACGAGCACGTCGATCGGTCCGATGCCGGCCAGCAGTGTCTCGGCGGTCGCGGGCTTCATGAGGTCGGCAACCCAGCCGCTCGCCGTGATGCCGCGGCTCTCGAGCTCCCGCACGCGCTCGTGGATGCGCTCCGTGGTCGATGTGATCGCGACGCGCCGTCCCTGCGCACCGAGCGCGGCGGCGATCGCAAAGCCGATCCCGGTCGGACTCCCGGCGCCGGTCACCAGGGCCCAGCCGTCACTCGTCGTAGGCATCCGTTTCTCCTCGCGCTCCCGCGCGGCGCGAATCGACGCGTTGGGAACGCGCGTCTAGAATAACGGGCGCGCCCGGCCGACGGTGGTGCATCTTCGGGTCCCACGGGCGCGAGGCATCCCGTTGCCGGGCTACTCGAGGTTCCAACTCATGACGTCCGCGGATACCGCGACCGGCCGCTGCCTGTGCGGCGGCGTTCAATACAGCGTCAGCGGGCCGCTGCGCGAGGTGATCGCCTGCCACTGCTCGCAGTGCCGCCGGAGCAGCGGCCACTTCGTCGCCGCGACCGGCGCGCCGTCCGACCGGTTGACGTTGAGGCGCGACGCGACGCTCAGCTGGTATGCCTCGTCCGCCCACGCGGAGCGCGGCTTCTGCCGGCGCTGCGGCAGCAGTCTTTTCTGGCGACCGACCGGCAACGACCGCTCGTGGACGAGCATCATGGCGGGAACGCTCGATCCGCCGACGCACCTTAAGATCGAGCGGCACATCTTCGTCGCCGACAAATCGGACTACTACACGATTGCCGACGGCGCTCCACAGCAGCCCGGGTGGGAGCCGTGAAGCGCGGAACGGGCTGACGTCCTGCCCGGCGAGTCACTGCAGCGCAGCAGGCTCGTAGACACGGAAGCAGCCGCAAAACGACGACTGGCGCACACTTTGGCCGGGTTCCGGAGGGCCCTCGCCGCCACGACGTTCAGCGGTTCCCGCGAATGCCGATAGTCCGGGATAGCCCTCGCCCGACTAGCGCCGCATGCGTCCAGCCCCGTCATCCGCCGCCCGTAGCCTGGGCCGTCGCATCCGACTTACGTATGCGTCGCTGTTCATCGTCATCGGCTTGCCGCTCGCCTCGGCGGGCATCGGGCTCTACCGGCACCTCGAGGGTAGCGCCCGGCAGCTAGCGCTGGTCGATTCGGCGGGGCGCCTGCGGCAGCTCGCGGACCAGGCCAATGAGAATGCGTGGCGGGTCTCGGTCGACCCGGCACATCACCCGCCCCAGGAACTCGACGAGGCGCTCGAGCGCTGGGCGGCCGCGGCACGCCATCTCGACCCGCTGCTCGCGCCGCTTTGCCTGTCGAACGCGCCGCTGTGCGCGGGCTTCGCAGGTCTGAAGGACCGCCAGCAGGCCGCGACCGAGGTCGCGGAGCGGCTCTTCTTTGGCGCGAGCGCCCTGCAGCGACCGGCGCAGCTCAGGCGTTTCGACGCCTTCAAGACGGCCTACGCCATCGATGCCGAGGAGTGGACGGGGACGCTGTTCGAGACGTTGGGCGCGCGTGCGGTCGAGCGGATCCGCTTCGCCGCGGTCATGGCGACGGCGGCCGCCGCCGCCGCCCTCCTCCTCCTCGCGCTCGTGCTCGTGCCCGCCATCCGGCGGCTCAGGAACGAACGCGCCGCCCTCGATGCGATGGCCGGTGAACGCGCGCGCCTCGCGGCGGTCGCTGAGCGGACCGACAACGCCGTTGTCATCACCGACACCGACGGTCGCATCGAATGGATCAACGAGGGCTTCACGCGCTTGACGGGCTACTCCTCCGCCGAGGCGCTCGGCCGCATGCCGACCGAGCTCCTGTGCGGGCCAGATACCGACCCGCAGGCGCGCTATCGCATGCGGCAGGCGCAGAAGCAGGGAGCGGACTTTCGCGACGAGTTCCTCAACTACCGCAAGGACGGCCGCTCGTACTGGGCGCTCGTCGACGGCAAGCCCGTGCGCGACGCCGCGGGGCAGCTCGCGGGCTACATCCTGCTCGAGCTCGATGTATCCGCTCGCAAGGAAGCCGAGCAGCTCGTCGCGATCACGACGCGGCGCCTGACGGCGGCGACCGAAGCGGGCGGCGTAGGGCTCTGGGAGTGGTCGGTCAATGCCTCCCTCATCTGGCTCGATCCCACCGCGCGGCGTCTGCTCGGCCTCGCCGAGAACCTGGACGTGCTCACCCTCGAGGGCCTGCACGCACGGGTGCATCCGGCCGACCGGCGCAGCGTCGAGGAAGCCTGGCAGCGGGCGCTCAGGAACCAGGGGGAGCTGCGGATCAATTTCAGGACGAGCCTCGAGGCCGCGCCCAACCGGCATCTGACGCTGGTCGGCCTGTTCGAGCTCGATGACAACTACCGCCCGCTACGGCTCGCCGGCGTGCTCCTCGACGAGACGCGCGCCGCGCAGGCGCGGGACCTCCTGCTCGACGAGAAGAGCCGCTCGGAGGCGGCGCTGCAGCGCGTCGAGAGCCTGCAGTACGCACTCGACCAGCACGCGCACGTCGTCGTCACCGATCTCGACGGCAAGATCGTCTACGTCAACGACCGGCACTGCATCACCTCCGGCTACCGGCGCGAGGAGCTGCTCGGGCAGAGCTTCCTCGTCGAGGTGCCGGGCCTGCACGCCGAGAGCCTGTATGCCGAGATCCGCACGCACCTCGACAACGGCGAGGTGTGGCGCGGCGAGCTCTCCAACCGCGCCAGGGACGGCCACGTCTACTGGACCGACACGACGATCGTGCCATTCAAGCGCCCCGACGGAACGATCGAGCGCTTCGTGTCGATTCGCACCGACATCACCGAGCGCAAGCTCGTCGAGGAGCGGCTCGTCAGGCAAGACACGCTGCTGCGCAGCACCAGTCGCATCGCGCGCGTCGGTGGCTGGGAGTACGATCCGGCCACGGCGCGCCTCGAGTGCTCGGATGTCGTCTACGAAATCTACGACCTGCCACGAGGCGATCGCCTGTCGGTCGCTCGCCTCGGCGAGAGCTACCCGACCGGCATCGACGAGGAAGTTCGCGCGACGCTGAGGCGCGCCATCACCGAGGGCATCGCGTTCGACCAGACCTGGCCGCTCGTGACGGCGGCCGGCGGCGCGCGCTGGGTGCGGGCGATCGGCGAGCCGCAGATGCAGGAGGGCCGCTGCACGCGCGTGGTTGGGGTAGTCCAGGACGTCACCCAGGCCCGCAACGCCGCCCACGCGCTCGGCGAAGCGAAGGAGGCGGCGGAGGCGGCGAGCCGCGCCAAGGGCGAGTTCCTCGCCAACATGAGCCATGAACTGCGCACGCCCCTGAACGGCGTCATCGGCATGACCGGCCTCCTCCTCGACACGCCGCTCGGGCCCGAGCAGCGGGAATTCGCCGAGATCGCCCGCTCGAGCGGCGAGTCGCTGCTGGTGCTCATCAATGACGTGCTCGATCTTTCCAAGATCGAGACAGGCAACCTCGAGCTCGAGGACATCGATTTCGACCTGCACGCGATCGTCGACGAAGCGGTCGATGCGGTGGCGCTGCGCGCGGCCGAGAAGGAGCTCGAGCTCCTCATCGACATCGACCGAAGCTGCACGGCGATGTATCGCGGCGATCCGACCCGGCTCCGGCAGGTGCTCCTGAATCTCCTCAGTAATGCCGTCAAGTTCACCGAGCGGGGCGAAGTGCTGCTTACCATCGCGCCCGCGCCCGCGCCGGTCGGGCGGCTCGGGCTCGTAGGATCGGTCCGCGACAGCGGCATCGGCATCCCGCCCGAGCAGGCGTCACGGCTCTTCAAGGCGTTCGCGCAGGCCGATGCCTCCACGACGCGCCGCCACGGCGGGACGGGACTCGGCCTTTCGATCAGCAAGCGGCTGGTCGAGGCCATGGACGGCAGCATCGCCGTCGAGAGCGTCGTCGGCGCCGGCGCAACGTTCACGTTTCAGGTGCTGCTCGGACCGAGCTCGACGCCGGAGCCCGAGGCGCCGCCGCGCCCCCAGTCGCGGCTGCAGGCGCTGCTCGTCGATGACCACCCGATCAGTCGGCGCATCCTCGCCGCGCAGCTCGAATCGGCCGGATTTCTCCTCGAAACCGCCGCGAGCGCCGAGGAAGGACTCATCGCCTGGGAGAGCGCCCGGGCGCGCGGCAGGACACCCCGCTCGTGGTCCTCGACCAGCAGCTGGGAGGTCGCGATGGCACCTGGCTCGCGGCCGAGATCCGCCGCCGCGATCCGGAAGGCGTCTGCCGGATGGTGCTGCTGACCTCGCTCGCGAGCCGGCTCGACGGCGAGGAGCGGGGCCGCTTCGATCAGTTGCTGACAAAACCCGTGAAGCGCTCCGCGCTCCTTCGCATGCTCGGGGAGCTGCGCGGCGGCGCGCACGCGCCCGGGCTCGTCGCCGCCGAGGCGCCGGTCGGGTTCGCGGGACGACGGGTGCTTCTCGCCGAGGACAACCCCGTCAACCAGAAGCTCGCGGTCCGGCTGCTCGAGCCGCTCGGCATAAGCCTCGTCGTTGCACACAACGGCCGCGAGGCGCTCGAGCACCTGTCTCGCCAGCCGTTCGATGCGGTGCTGATGGACTGCCAGATGCCTGAGCTCGATGGCTACGCCGCGACCCGCGCGCTTCGAAGTGGCGCCTCGGGCGGCACCAATCGCGACGTGCCGGTCATCGCGATGACGGCGAACGCGCTCGCCGGCGATCGCGAGGCCTGCATCGCCGCCGGCATGAGCGACTACGTCTCCAAGCCCGTCGAGCTGGCGCGCCTCAGGTTCGCGCTCGAGCGGGCGTTCGGCATCGGCCCGTCAAGCGCGGCGGTGGCGGCCGATGTCGAAGTGGCGGCGGCACCGTCCGCCGACGTGCTCGACCTCGATGAGCTCTTGCACCAGCTCGATGGCGACTTCAGCTTCGTCGCGGAACTCCTGACGACGTTCCTCGAGTCGGCGGCGGCACTCGTCGAGCAGCTCACCGACCATCCGTCACCCGAGACGAGGCGGCGCATCGCCCACCAGCTCAAGGGCTCCGCCGCCAACGTCCGCGCGACGCGCCTCGCCCGCGCGGCGGCGGCGCTCGAACGCGCCGAGGACGTGCCGCGACCGGAGCTGCTCGAGGGCGTGCGGATGGCATGGATGGCGACGGAGATCGCCGCACGGGCGGCGCACGCCTCGGCGATGGCCGCGGACGAAGCGCGCCAGCACGCCGTCCAGGCGCGCTGAATGCGCCCGCGACCGGCCTATGACCGGGTTTTCCCGGTTGAACCGCAGCCCCGGAATCGCTAGCGTCCACCGGGCGCAGTCCTGGCAGATCACCATCAGACAGCCTCCCCCCAATTCAAGGACGCGGGCATGCCGGGGCGGACACCCGGGCCGGACCCCCGGCGGCCGCCGTGGCTAGCCGACCGCCGCCGCGACCGGATCTGGTCCTGTGGGGTCCGCTCGGCACGCGCCTCGCGGAGGTCGGCTCGCGTGCGCGCTTCCTGCGCGGCGAAATCTCGGTGCTGAGCGCCAGCGCCGTGGTCGCGGCCGCCTACGCCAGCGCCGGCGCACTCGGGCTCTGGCTACTGCACCACGTCCTCGGCCCCGACCTCGCAACGATCGCGCCGACGCTCGGCGTGCCATGGCTCGCGGTCGGCATCGGGGTTGCGGGTCTGCTCGTCTTCGGCCTGCGCGCGGCGCCGGGCGTGCTGGTAGGTTCCTGCCTAACCTGGGGCGTGATGCAGGGTGATCCCTGGATCCCGGTCCTAATCGATGCGACGGGCGAGGTCGCGAGCGTCGCCGCCATCGTCTGGCTCCTGCGAAGCTGGGACTACCGGCCCTCGCTCGAGCGCTACCAGGACGCACTCATCCTGGTCGCGGCGGCGGCGATCGGCCGGCTCATCTCGGCGAGCCTCGATGTCGTCGCGACGTTCGCGACCGCCTGGTTCATGACGACCCCCGAAACGCGCGCCATCCTCGAGGAGGCGGGCGTCTATCGGGACGGGAACGTGTTCGTCGTGCACCCGACGCTGTTCGCCGCAACCGCCCGCTGGTGGCTCAACTCGACCGCCGGCGTCGTGCTCATCGTGCCACTCCTCGCAGCGCTCGCGCGCAGCGGCGCCCGAGAGCGCCCGGGCTCCCGCGGCGAGCTCCTGCTATGGGGGTGCGCGACCACTGGCTGGCTGGCGGCCGCGTTCCTGTTGCCGGTCCTCGAGCCGCGTGTTTCGCTGCTGGCGCTCGCGCTCGTGCTCGTCGTGTGGGCGGCGCTTCGCTTCGGCGCGGCAGTCGCCTCCGCGGGCACGCTCGTGTTTTCGACCGGAGCAACGATCGGATTCGGATTGAAGCTCGGTGCCTTCGCCGGGATCGCCGGGCGCGAGAGCGTCGAGGTGGCGTGGGGCTTTATTGGCCTCCTGGTCGGCGCGGGGCTCTTCCTCACGCCCTTGCTCGCGGGACGCGCGCGGGCGCAGCGACGGCTGCTCGGCTCGGTCGAGCGCTATCGACGCCTCTTCTACGCGAACCCGAGCCCGATGTGGGCCGAGGATCCCGCGACGGGGCGGATCGTCCTCGTCAACGATGCGGCGCTGCGCACGTATGGTTACTCGAAGGAGGACTTCATGCGACTCGGTAGCCGCGGGTTGCGCAACGAGCCAGGCGGCACGGCAACGGACGATCACGCGCCGCTCCCGGCGACGGGCTCGTACCCGACGACGCACCGCACCGCTCTCGGCCGCGATCTCGATGTCGAGGTGACTCCGGTCGAGGTCGAGCTCGATGGGGCGACACTCAGGGTCTCCTTCATCGACGTCCTGAGCGAGCGGAATGACCTCAGGCTCGCGGTACTGAGCGCCGCGGACCTCGAGCGCCATCGCCTCGGGCAGGAGATTCGCGACGGCCTCGGCCGCGTGCTGGCTCGCCTCGCCGTGCGGGTCGAGGAGCTCGCGGTGGCCGCGACCTGCAACGAACCGATCGACGTTGAGCTCGCGCGCCTCACGGAGGCGGATGCGGTCGCCGCGAGTGCGATCTGCCGGCAGTTGACGCGCGGTGCGTCGCCGATCCACTTCGCCTCGGGCGACCTGCTCGAGGCGCTACGGCGCATGCCGGAGGTCCTGGTGGATAGGAACGGCCCCAAGGTCAGCGTATCGGTGCGCTCGCTCGCGCCGGTGCGCCTCTCGCTCGAGCGCGCCGAGCACGTTTACCGTATCGCCCAGGATGCCGTGCGCGCGGCGTTGATCCGCCCCGGGACCGCCCACGTCTACGTCGCGATCGACGTCACGACCGATGCGATCACGGTCACCGTCGATGATGACGGCGCCACCCCGCCACGCGCGCCGCTCGCGGATCGCCCCGAGATCTGGCCGATGGATGTGCGCGCCGCGGCGGCGCGCGCCCGCCTCGAGGTCGGGGTGCTCGCGGGTGGCGGCAACCGCGTCCACTTTGAGTGCCGGCAGTCGGTCGACCAGCCGCAGTCCGCGGACGAGGCGCCATCGGGGCGGCCGATGGCAGCCGGCGCGCTCAACGAGCCCTCGCGTTCCGCGCCACCCGCAGAGCCGCGCCGCTACGCGGCGGGGATACGCCCGTGGCTCGATGGCGGCGTGCTCTTCCTCGCCTACTTCCTCGCCGGTGCCATCGGCCTTCGCTTCCTGGAGCACATCGACTCGCACCATCTCGCGCTCATCCCCGCGGTCGCCTTGCCCTGGGTCGCGAGCGGCGTCGCGGTCGCGGGGCTCCTGCTCCGCGGCAACCGGCTCGCGCCGGCGGTATTCCTCGCCTCCGTCGCCGTGTGGCGAGGGCTCGAGCACGACCCGTGGATCAACGTCCTCGCCGATGCACTTGGCGAGACTCTTGCGACGGTGCTGGTGGCCGAGCTCCTGCGGCGCTATGGCTTTCGGGCGCAGTTCGACCGCTTCCGGGATCTCGCGCTCCTGCTCGGGGCCGCCGCGATCGGCCGGCTGGTGCCCGCGATCTTCGACGCGGCCGGGCTCCACTTCGCGGGCGCCGTCGCGCCCGGGACACTGACGCCTGAACTTCTCGAGGGGCTCTCGCCCACCTCGCCGCGCCTGCTTGGACTCACCCGGTTCGAGCTCAAGGGCTACCTGCGCTGGTGGATCAACGGCGTCGCGGGTGTAACGCTCGTCGTCCCGGTGCTACTGCCGATCTCGGCGGACTTCGGCCGGACGCTGAGGCGCCGCTGGCGCGAGGCGAGCTTCTTTTTCGCCGCGCTCGCCGTCACCGCGATCGCAATCGGCGGCGGCCCGCCGGCCAGCTGGCGCCTGTCGCTCCTCGGACTCGGCGTCGTGCTCGTCGCGTGGGGCGCGGTCCGCTTCGGGGTTGCACTCGCCTCGACCGCGACGCTCGCGCTATCGCTCGCCGCGACCGTTGGCTACGGCCTCGGCCTCGGGCCGGTCGCGGCGGCGAGCCCGGGCGAGGGCCCGGAGGTGCTGTGGGGCTTCATCGGCCTCCTCGGCGCGACCGGACTCTTCCTCACGACCGTCGTCGTCGAGCACGAAGCGACGATGCGCGGACTCAGGCTCCTGAAGGCGCGCTACGAGGTGCTGTTCGAGGCGATTCCGCGGCCACTGTTCGCGCTCAGCGAGCCAGCGGGGCGCATCACGATGGCCAACATCGAGGCCCTCAACAAGTACGGCTACTCGCGCGAGGAGTTGCTCGGCCTCGATCCTGCGATGCTTGCCGTCGAGCCCGCGCACGGCGGCTTCGGCCCGGATTCGGAAGGCTCGCCCGACCGGGCCGTGCTGCCACGCGTGCACCGGACCCGCAGCGGGGAAATCTTCGACGTCGAGCTCTCCCTGACGCGGGTTGATCTTGGCGAGGACATCGAGCGGCTGTGCTTCGCGACCGATGTCACTGAGCGCAACGAGCTTCGAAGGCGAGTGCTCGAGACCTCCGACCTCGAGCGGCGTCGGCTCGCGCAGGATCTGCACGACAGCCTGGGACAAAGCCTGACGGGACTGCACCTCGGTGTCGCGAGCGTCCGGCGTACGACCGAGCGGGACGGTACCGCCAAGGTCGAGGCCATTCTCTTTATCTCGGGCGCCATCCGCGACGCGCGGCTGGTGTGCGAGCAAATCGTCCTTGGACTGTCGCCGTTGCACTCGACCGACGGCGATGTCATCGCGGCGCTCAGGCGCCTGCCGGCGCAGCTCCCGCCCGGCGTCCGCGATCGCCTCACTATTGAGATCCGCGCCGAAACGGCCCTGCGCCTGCCGCTGCCGATGCGCGAGCACCTTTACCAGATCGCGCGCGAGGCGGTGAACAACTCGCTGAAGCACGCGGAGGCGACCCGGATCTCCGTCACGCTCATCGTCGATACCGCCACGATCTCGCTCACCATCGAGGACGATGGCATCGGCATCCATCCTGCCCGCGGCCGCGCGACCGGCCTCGGGCTCCAGTCGCTGGGGCTTCGCGCGACCGCGCTGCGCGGACGGTTGCAGCTGCAATGCCGCAGCGGACGTGGCACGACGGTGATCTGCCGCTGCCCGCATCCGGCCGCCTGAGTCGACAGGCCCCCTCAGAGCTTCCGGCGCACTCGGCCCGGCTGCAGTGGCTCAGGTACACTTCCCGGCAAACACTACGTGGCTGGGCCGATAGCACGCGCGCGTGCCGCCGGACCCGCCGCCCGACCGCCCTGGAGTTCACATGGCAACGCGCAAGGCCGCCCGGACGCCGGCCAAATCCAAGTCCGCCAAGAAGCCCGCGAGCACACGCACCGCGGCCCGCCGCCGGCTTGCGCCAGCGAAGACGAGCCGCGGCCTGTCCGCGGCCGAGATCGCGATCGGGCTCGATCACGGCGACGTGAGCGCTCTCGTTGCGCTCATCCGCACCGCCGGCGGCTCGCCGATCGGCGCCTACCGGGATCCGCTCGGCAGCCGGCCGCTCGTGCTCGCGACGCTGCCGCTCGCGCAGGTCCAGCCGACGCCGTTCCAGCGCGACCTCTCGCCAACGCACACAACGCGCCTCGCCCAGAAAATTGACGAGGCGCGTGCGTTCCTCGACCCGCTCATCGTCGTGCAGGGTCACGACGGGCGCTTCTGGACGCCGAACGGCCGCCACCGGCTCGCGGCGGCGAAGGTGCTCGGCTTGAAGCAGATCTCGGTGCTCATCTCGCCCGACGAGGCGCTCGCCTACCGGATTCTCGCGCTCAACACCGAGAAGGCGCACAACCTCAAGGACCGCAGCCTTGAGGTCATCCGCATGGCCCGCACGCTCGCCAAGCGCGAGCCGCGCTCGAAGGAGACGGATTTCGCCGACCAGTTCGAGGCCGCGGAGCTCATCACGCTCGGCGTCGTGTACGAATCCACGCCGCGGTTCGCGGGCGGCGCCTACAGCTCATTGCTTCGCAAGGTCGATCGCTTCGCCGACCGCACGCTCGCGGCGAGCCTGCGCGAGCGCGAGGGCTATGCGGACCGTTTGCTCGGCATCGACACCGAGGTCAAGAAGATCATCGCATCGCTGCAGGAGCGTGGCTTCAAGTCGCCGTACCTGCGTAACTACGTCGTCGCGCGCCTGAACCCGGTCCGGTTCATCAAGCAAAAGCCCGGCGACAAGCGCCCGGCGATGCCGATCGGCCAGGCGTTGACGCGCATGACGGCCGCCGCCAAGAGCTTCAAGCTCGAGTCGGTCTCGAACTCGGACCTTGCGTGGGTGGCGGTCGGCGCCGGGGCAAGCGAGTAGCGGGCGCGGCGGCACGAATCCGGGAGAAGTTGCATGGCACACGTCACGGTCATCAGTGAGTTCAAGTTTGGGGTCCAGGTCGTCGCCGGACGCCATCGCCTGAGTGCCGATGAGCCGGTCGACATCGGCGGCGGCGACACGGGGCCCTCGCCCTACGAGCTGCTGCTCGCGAGCCTCGGCGCCTGCACGTCGATCACGCTTCGCATGTATGCCGGCCGCAAGGAGTGGGAACTCGGCAAGATCACGGTCGGGCTTCGCTTCACCCGCGATGCCGAGAAGAAGGAGCGGATCGACCGGCGCATGTCGTTTTCAAAGCCGTTGACAGCGCAGCAGAAGGCGCGGCTCATCGAGATCGCCGGCAAGACTCCCGTCACACGCACGCTGCTGCAGGGCCTTGCGATCGACACTACGATCGTCGATTGACATCCGGCGCGCTTACTCGAGCGCGTTCTCCGGGCCACTCACGCTGCCGCCGCCGTCGATGACGAGCGTCTGGCCGGTCATGAACCGGCCGGCAGCCGAGGCGAGGAACACCGCCGCGCCCGCCACGTCCTCCGGTTCGCCGATACGCCTGAGCGGATACTGGCGCACGAGCTGCTCATAGAGCTTCGGGTCCGACCAGAGCGCCTTGGCGAAATCGGTGCGGATGACGCCGGGGGCCAGACAGTTGACCCTGACGTTGTGTGGCCCCCACTCGACGGCGAGGTTCCGGGCGAGCTGCAATTCGGCGGCCTTCGAGATGCCGTAGACGCCGATCTTGCCGTTGCCGGCGAGCCCGGCGACCGAGGAGACGATGACGACCGCGCCGTCCTTGCGCCCGGCCATCTGCGGCACGACCATGTTGCAGAGCCAAAAGTTGCTGCGCACGTTCGTGTTCATGATCTTGTCGAACGCATCGTCCGACACGCCGAGAGCGGGTCCGAAGTACGGGTTGATCGCGGCGTTGCAGACGAGCACGTCGATCTGGCCGAAGCGCGCGAGCGTCGCATCGACGAGCGCCTGGAGCTCCGCCTTGCGCCCGATGTTGCAGGCGAAGGGGAGCGCCTCGCCGCCCGCGGCGGTGATCTCGGCCGCGACCGCCTGGCAGGCATCCTCCTTGCGACTCGACACCGTCACGCGTGCGCCCGCCGCCGCCATCGCGACCGCGATTGCCTTGCCGATGCCGCGCGTCGACCCCGTGATCAGCGCGACTTTCCCAGTCAGATCAAACATGGACACTGTCCTCTCCCTCATGGCGCGGCTCGAGCCCCAGCATATTCGCGCGCGAGCCGCTCGACCAATGCCGCGACCGGCACGACCGCCTTCACCGCCGCGAGTCCCTGCCCGGCACCCCAAATGTCCCGCCACGCCTTGTAGGCACTGTCGCGGCCCGAGCCGAAATTCATCGTGCTCGGGTCCGAAACCGGCAGGTTGTCCGGGTCGAGCCCGGCCGCAAGGATCGACTGGCGCAGGTAGTTGCCGTGGACGCCCGTGAAGAGGTTCGTATAGACGATGTCCCCCGCGGCGCTTCGCGCCGCCGTCTCCTTGTAGGCATCCGGCGCGTTAGCCTCGGTCGTCGCGATGAACGCGGAACCGATGTAGGCGAGGTCGGCGCCGAGTACCTCGGCCGCCCGTATCGAGCGGCCGTTCGAGATGGCGCCTGAGAGCGCGAGCGGCCCGTCGAACCATTCGCGGATCTCGTGCACGAGCGCGAACGGCGACTGGACCCCGGCGTGGCCGCCGGCGCCTGCCGAGACCGCGATCAGGCCGTCGGCGCCCTTCTCGATCGCCTTGTGCGCGAAGCCATTGTTGATGATGTCGTGCAGCACGATGCCGCCGTAGGCGTGGATGGAATCGTTCACTTCGCGGCGCGCGCCGAGCGAGGTGATCGTAATCGGCACCTTGAACTCGGCGCAGATGCCAAGATCGTGCTCGAGGCGGTCGTTCGAGCGATGCACGATCTGGTTGACGGCAAAGGACGCCGCCGGCCGGTCCGGATGCGCGCAGTCGTGCGCCGCGAGCGCGGAGGTGATCTCGGCGAGCCACTCGGCGAGGCGCTCGGCCGGGCGGGCGTTGAGCGCCGGGAAGGAACCGATGATCCCGCTCGTGCACTCGGCGATGACGAGGGCGGGGTTCGAGATGATAAAGAGTGGCGCGCCGACGACCGGGATCCTGAGCCGCCCGCGAAGGAGTGCCGGCAGCGTCACGGATTGGGTGCCGCGTGCGCGGAGTACTTCCTGATCTCGAGGTTCGCGATCGCGCGGCGATGCACCTCGTCGGGACCGTCGGCGAGCCGCAGCGTCCGGACCCCCGCGTACATCGCCGCGAGCCTCGGGTCGGTCGTAACCCCGGCGGCCCCGAATCCCTGGATCGCGTCGTCGATTATCTTAAGTGCCATCAGCGGCGCCTTCACCTTGATCATCGCGATCTCGCACCGCGCCGCCTTGTTGCCGGCGACATCCATCATCCACGCGGCTTTCAGCGTCAGGAGGCGCGCGCACTCGATGTCAATGCGCGCGTTCGCGATCCGCTCCTCCCACACCGAGAACTCGATAATCCGCCTGCCGAACGCGCGCCGGCTCATCAGCCGCTTGCACAGGAGTTCGAGCGCTCGCTCGGCGACCCCGATCGTGCGCATGCAGTGGTGGATACGGCCGGGCCCCAGCCGGCCCTGGGCGATCTCAAAGCCCCGGCCCTCGCCGAGGACCACGTTCGTGGCGGGCACCCTCACGTTCTCGAGCACGACCTCGGCATGGCCGTGTGGTGCATCGTCGAACCCGAACACCGGCAGCATCCGCACGACCTTGACGCCCGGTGTGTCCGCGGGCACGAGCACCTGCGACTGCTGGTGGTGGACGTCCGCACGCGGATCGGTCTTCCCCATGACGATGTAGATCTTGCAGCGCGGGTCGCCGACGCCCGACGACCACCACTTGCGGCCGTTCAGCACGTACTCATCGCCCTCGCGGCGGATGCTGGTCTCGATGTTGGTCGCATCGGAGGAGGCGACGTCGGGCTCGGTCATCAGGAACGCCGAGCGGATCGAGCCCGCCAGCAGTGGCCTCAGCCACCGCTCCTTCTGCGCCTCGCTGCCGTAGCGCTCGAGGACTTCCATGTTGCCGGTGTCGGGCGCCGAGCAGTTGAACACCTCCGGCGACCACATGACGCGCCCCATGACCTCGCACAGTGGCGCGTACTCGAGGTTCGAAAGTGCCGCACCCCGGTCCGACTCCGGCAGGAACAGGTTCCAGAGGCCCGCCCGGCGCGCCTCCTCCTTCAGTTTCTCGACGACGGGGAGCACCTGCCAGCGGTTCGCGCCGAAGCCCTTGAGCTCGGCGTCGTAGACGGCTTCGGCGGGATAGACGTGCTCGAGCATGAACGCCTCGAGCCTACTGAGCAGGGCGGCCGTCCGCGCGGTTGGCGCAAAATCCATGGCTCGGGCTCCTAAGGCGGCGGTGCCGCTCGCGGAGTGTACCGAAGCGCCTGTCGATGCGGGCTTCGCTCTAGGGCGTCGCGGCCTCGGCGGGCGGCAGGAACGGCGCGACGAGCTGCTCGAGCTTCGCCTCCGTCAGCGCCTCCCGGGTTGGCGGCAGCCGCGCCCGGATAACACCCGCGGCATCGATGACGTAGCTGATGGGGAGCGCCGTCGGCATGCCGAACCCGTTCGTCTTCGCCTCGGCGAGAAGCGCGGCGGGGTAGGTGAACCCGCGCATCGCCTGCACGACGTCCTTGCGATCGTGCGCATCGTCCGCGCTCGCGCCGAGCACGATGAGCCCACGGGCGGCGTGCGAGCGGTGGAAGGCGTCGAGCATCGGCATCTCGGCGCGACACGGCGCGCACCAGGTCGCCCAGACGTTGAGCACGACGACGGTGCCGCGCAGGCTCCTGAGATCGAGCAAGCGCCCGTCGAGCGTCGTCACGACGAGCGCGGGCGCCGGCTGGCCGACCTCATCGCCCGCCGCGAGCGCGCTTAGCGTCGCGAGGAACGCGAGGGCGCCGAGGATCAGCCGGCCGAGGGGCGCGTGCGGGCGTGGTATCACGGCTCGCCCCGCGCTAAAACCGGTAGCTCAGGTTGAGGCGCCAGAACTGCGAGCTCACGACTTGGTTGCCCCGGACGTTCGTGACGAGCGGCAGCCCGACGTCGACGTAGGCCGTGACCTTGCCCGCATCGACCTCGACCCCGGGGGTGAGCAGCACGCGACTGTAGCCCGTGTCCCCCGGCATGCTGGTGTCGCCGCTGTCGTGATCGCGATAGCTCACGCTCACCTGCAAGACCGGCGCGATCTTGACCGATGGCCCGAGCGCCCAGCCCTCGTAGTACGCCCCCGCGTTCCCGTTCAGCTCGCGGCCCGGCCGATAGCCGGCCGCGTGGCTGACAGGCTCATCCCACTGGGCGTGCAGGAAGTATCGCCACTCTTTGTTCTCGGTGAGGTTCCCGAGGTGGTAGGCCCCTAGGAGCACGTCGGTGCTGCCGCTGCCGATCTGCGTGTCGGCCTCCAGGCCCGGATCGGTGTGATCGCCGTTCGCGAACTTGATGCCGAAGGTGATGCCGGTCGACATGTCGGGCGAGAATCCCGTGTAGATCCCCTTGATGCGGATGTCGCCGACCGCACCGCGCGTGTACGTGCTGACGATGCCGGTGTCCATGTCCGCTGTCGTGGCCGAGCGGTGCAGGTAGGGCACTTCGACCGCGATGCCCCACTCGCGGTTGATCTGGTACTGGACGCCCACGTTGATCGCATCCGTCTTGATGTGCCTGTCGGAATTGTCGGCGGCGGGAGCGCGCGAGGTGCCGCTCCAGTTCCGGTCCTGGTCGATGCCGTCGTATTCGATGAATCCAAGGACGCCGGAGTGCGTCGGAAACATCGACGCGGTACCGACGTCGAACACGCCACAGCCACACGCGCAGCCGAACGCCGTGGCCGGCAGGATGCCGAGGACGCCGGCTCCGGCGAGGATGCCGAGGCGGGACAGGAGCGAAACGCGGCTGCACGCGCTTGATGCGCGAGCGTGGCGCTTTGAGAAGGAAGACATGCTGGACCCCACATTCGATGCCGAGTGAGGGCCCGGCGTTCCGCGCCGATCTTGATTGGCGACGGTACCGGGTCCGTACGGGACGCGAGCTCAGGCGCGCGCCGGGGGTCCTCGGGGCGCGGCGTAGCGATTCGGTGCGTCGCGCGTGACTACGGTGGGGGGAGATACCGCAACTTCATCGACCGTCGCCGCCAGCGTGACGGCGGACAGGGCTTCCGGCAGGAGCGGAGCCGCGCCGCTCAGTGCAAACGGGCACGGGCCCTGGTCGGACGCGTGGCGTCCCACCGGGTCGTCGTGGCCGGGCGAGGCGCCACCGTCGTGGTGGTGGCTACCGCCTTCGCAGAACATAATCTGGACCGTGCCGTGCACGGACGCCGGCATGAACCCGACCGGGATCAGCGCGCGCGCGAGCGCGGCCGTGAGCGCAAGGAGCCCAACCGCCCGCCTCCACCCGCCGTCCCGCCAGTGATTCCCGAGGCTCATGACGGACTACTTTGCAGCAAGCGGACGGCGCGTGGCAAGCAGGCGTCGATCCCGCGCCGCGTCATTCAAAGAATGAACGGGATGAGCGCCGAACTGCACTCCCGATAGGCGGCGTAGGCCGCGCCGAAATGCTCGCCGAGCCAGCGCTCCTCGAGCTTGAGCTTGCGCCACAACGCCGCAAACACGAGCACGAGCGCGATCAGGCCGCGCCACTCGCCCTCGGCGATCGCGCTGCCGAGGAACATAACGAGGAGCCCCGTGTAGATCGGGTGACGGACCCACCGGTAGGGCCCCGTGCACACGATCTCGTGGTCACGCTTCAGCGTCACCGTTCCGCTCCAGTTGCCACCAAGCACCAGGCGCGCCCACACGCAGAGGAGGAGTCCCGCCACCACGAGGCCGACGCCGCCGAGGTAGATGGCGGCCCCCGGCCGGATGAACCGCTCGCCGAGCCACCCCGGTGCCGAGGGCAGCAGGAAGAGGAGCGCCGCCGCCGCGAGTGGCAGTATGTGGCCGAGGCGCGAGGCGAGCGACTCGCGGCGCACAACGGCCTTCACTCCGCGGGCCGCGATCCACCAGTAGATCGCCCAGATGCCCCACAGCATGGGCACGAGGCTGACGTACACCGCTCGCATCGTTCGATCTCCCGTCGTGAAGCAGGCCGGCCGCGCTCAGCGCGTCGCCGCCTCGATGAGCCGCGCGTAGAACGCGATGGCGGACTCAAGGTTCGCCGTGGTCATGCGCTCGTCCGTCCCGTGCAGCATCGCAAGGTCGGCGGCGGCAAGCACGATCGGCTGGAAGCGGTAGACGTCGGCCGCGACCGCCTGGAGCGCACGGGCATCAGTGCCGCCGATCATGAGCCCGGGTGCTACCGGGCTCCGGGCGACGTCGGCCGCGAGCGCGGCGATCAGGGACCAGCCGCGCGAGCTCGTGGAGGACACGACCGAGGCCTCGAGCGGTGTGCCTTGGATTGCGACATCAACGGGCAATCCCGCCACCGTCCTGCGCGCCCGCGCCTCGACGGCAGCGGATGCATCTCCCGGCAACAGTCGGTAGTTGATCGTCACGCTCGCCCGTTCCGGCAGCACGTTTTCCTTCGGCGACCCGGACAGCATCGTGAGCGCCATCGTCGTGTGCAGCATCGCGGCGCCCGCCGGCGTCGCGCGCATCTTGTCGATGAGCGCGGGACCGAGCAGCCACTCATTCGCGATCGCGACGCGGGCCAGGAGCGGCGCGGAGGGCGCGAGCGCCTCGAGCATCTCGCGCGTGGGCCCCGCGAGCGACATCGGCGCCTCGGCGCCCGTCACGCGCTCGATCGCGATCGCGAGCGTCCTGACGGCGGACTCGGGCGGCGGCATCGAGGAATGCCCGCCGGCGGCCCGCGCGGTCAGGGTGAGCGTCGCGTAGCCTTTCTCGGCGACGCCGACGAGCGCGACCGGGCCGCCGGTGACGGGATGCCGCGCGAGCACCAGGAGTCCCTCATCAAGCACGAACTCGGCGTGGATGCCGCGCGCGAGCATCGCGGCCGCCGCGGCCCGCGCGCCGCTGCCGTGCACCTCCTCGTTGGCGCCGGAGATGACGATCAGCGTGCGCTCGGGGTTGAAGCCGTTGCGAAGGAGCGCCTCCAGTGCCTCGAAGATCGACACCAGCGAGCCCTTGTCATCCACCGCGCCGCGACCCCAGACGGCGCCGTCGGCGAGCTCGCCACCGAAGGGCGGGTGATGCCAGCCGGATTCGCTGCCGGGCGCGACCGGCACGACGTCCTGGTGCGCCATCAGTACCACGGGAGCGAGGCTTGGCTTGTGTCCCGGCCACGTGTAGATGAGCGTCCGGCCATCGATGAGCTCGCGACGAAGCGCCGCGTGGGTTGCCGGGTAGCTCGTCGCGAGCCAGTCGTGGAGCCGATTCCATTCGGCAGCGTCATCCTCGGCCGGATCCTGGTGCGACACCGTCTGGAACCGCACCGCTTCACCCAGGTGCCGCGCGGCCACGGCCACGTCGAAGGGTGGTGCGGCCGGGAGCGTGCGGACGTCAGGGAGGGCGGCGAAGCGCGACTCGAGGCGAACTGTTCGCACGACCAAGATCGCGAGGACGAGGAGTAGCGCGAGGACGATGACCGTGAGAAGCCGCTTCAGCAATCGCATGCCCGCCCCCGTTCAACGTTGCCGCTCAACGACGCGCCACTCCCGGCGCAAACTCCGCCGAAAGCGCCGCGATGTGCTCGGGGCCGATGCCGCAGCAGCCCCCGACGATCGTGGCGCCGCGCTTCACCCACTGTCGCGCCCAGCCGAGGTACCCTGCCGGCGTCAGGTCCGCGCGGATGTCGCTCAAGCCAGTGTTTGCCTCGGCGGTCGTGTCCTGCGGCGCGAACGCGTTCGCGTAGACGCCGATCTCGATTCCGCCGCTGCCAAAGCGCCGCGCCGCCGCGAGCACCTCGCGCGCACGCTCGACCGCATCCGACATGACTTCCGGCTGGCTGCAGTTGAAGAGCACCGCGGCGGCGCCGAGCCCGATCGCCGCCGTGACCGCCTCGCCCGCGGGCTCGCCCGAGCGCAGCCGCGGCAAGCCCGCGATCGCCCGCTCATCCGCGAGCGTGAACGAGAGCCAGAGCGGCCGCCGGTCTGGGCCGAGCACCTCGCGCACGAGCCTGGCCTCGGCGATCGCGCTTAAGGTCTCCGCCGCCCAGAGATCGACTTTGGGTGCGAGCCCCTCGATGAGTACCTCGAGGATCGGGCGCGCGAACTTGGGATCAAACCAGTCCGCGCGGTACGAGCCGCAGATCGGTGGCAGCGATCCTGCGACCCGGACGTGCCCGGGCGCCGCATCCGCGACCTCGCGCGCGAGGCGTCCGGCGAGCGCGGCGAGGCGCGCGCCGTCCGACGCGAAGCGCTCCGGACCCAGGTGGAACGGCACCAGCGCATAGCTGTTGGTCGTGATGACCTCAGCCCCCGCCTCCACATAGGCCTGGTGCACGCGCGTCACGAACTCGGGCGCCTCCAGGAGCGCAAGCGCCGACCATTCCGGCTGGCGGAACGGCGCGCCTGCGCGCAGGAGTTCGCGCCCCGTCCCGCCGTCCAGGATCGTGATCCGGCCGGTCGCGCTCGCGGTGTCGGGCGACATGGGTCCCGGTAGTCAGTGCGCGGGTGCCGGCGCGAACGCCTTCCACGACTCATCGACGATGTACGCGTGCAGCGCTTCGGCATCGGCGCGGCTAAGCACGTCGTCCCATCGCCCCATGCCGTTCGGCGCGAGCACGCCGTTGAGGACGATGTCGTAGAAGATCTGGTGCTTCGCGGTCGTGAGGCGCCTTAGGTCCGGCAGGATGCCGGGGCCGAGGATGTGGCAGCGCCCGCAGAACCGGTTGTAGAGCACCTCGCCGTGCGCGATCGTCACCGGCGTTCCCTCGTGCGCCGGCGGCTCGGCGAACGGCTCGTCCTTGCGCGCCGGTGGCATCGGCACCGCGCCGCCACCGACTTTGAGCGCGATGATGCGGCCTTCGTTGTCGTAGCGGTACGCGGCGGTGTCGGTACCGAGCGGATAGTTGACGGCATTGCCGCCGTAGCCGGCGAGCACGGCGATGTACTCGACGCCGCCGACCCGGTAGCTGATGGGCGCCGCGAGCATGCCGGTGCCGAGCTCGACCTTGGCGAGCTGCTTGCCGCTCGCGGCCGCGTAGACGTTCAGGAAGCCGGCCGCATCGCCCTGGAACACGAGGCCGGAAGCCGTCGAGAGCACGCCGCCGTCCCAGCTCGTCGCGGTCGGCACTTCCCACAGCACCTTGTGGTTCAGCACGTCGAACGCCCGGAGGTACCCGCGCGACTTCGCCGGTGGCAGGCCCTTGTCCAGCGTCTCGATCGACGGCAGGTCGCCGTACAGGCTCTTGAGCCCCGCGCGGTCGTACATCTCGGGTGGGAACGCGTTGACGGTGAACCAGCCCTCGACGAGACCGGCGCGGCGATGCGAGGTCTCGATGTAGATCATCGGCCACTCCATCGACGGGATGAACGTGACGTGGTTGACGGGGTCGTACGACATCGGCTGCCAGCTGTGCGCGCCCGACGTCGCCGGGAAGATGAGCTTCGGATCCTTCTCGTACTCGGCTGCCGGGTTCGGGATCGGCCGGCCGGTCTTCTTGTCGATGCCCTTGGTCCAGTTGATGAACGCATAGGGATCGGCGGAGAGGAGTTCACCCGTCGCCCGATCGAGCACGTAGTAGAACCCGTTCTTCGCCGCCTGCATGACGACCTTGCGCGCGCCCTGGCCGAAGTCGAGTTCCGCGAAGATCATCTTCTGCGTGCTGTCGTAGTCCCAGCGATCGCCGGGCGTCGTCTGGTAGTACCACGCGAGCTCCCCGCTCTCGGCGTGGATCGCGACGATCGAGGCGGCGTACAGATCGTCGCCGCCCTTGCGGCCATCTTCCTTGATGTTGTACGGCGCACCGTTGCCGGTGCCGATGTAGACGAGCTTGAGATCCGGGTCGTAGTTGATGCCGTCCCATACCGTCGCGCCGCTGCCCGCTTCCCAGCGATGGCGCGGATCCCAGGTGGCGAGCGCCTTGGCGAGGTGCGGCTGGTCCTGCGGGCCTTCCTTGGGATTCCGTGGCACCGTGTAGAAGCGCCAGCTGAGCGCGCCCGTCGCAAGCTCAAACGCCGCGACATAGCCGCGCACGCCCGCGAAATCAGCGCCGGCGCTGCCGACGATGACCTTGTCGCCGGCGATCACCGGTGTCGCCGAGGTGGTGTACGGATGCTGGGGGCTCCTCTCCGGCAGCGTATCCACCTTGTAGATGCGCTTGCCGGTCGCCGCATCGATCGCGTGCAGGTAGCCATCGAGCGTGCCGACGTAGACACGCCCCTGCCACACAGCGACGCCGCGGTTGATGGCATCGCAGCACGCATAGCGTCCCCACTGCCCGTTGACCTCGGGGTCATAGCGCCAGCGCTCGGCGCCGGTGGCGGCATCGACGGCATAGACGCGCCCGAAGTTGCCGGATACGTAGAGGGTGCCGTCGACGACGACCGGCGTCGCCTCGAGCCCGCGCCGCGTGCCGAGCTTGTACTCCCACGCGAAGCCGAGCCGCGTCACGTTGCCGGCGTCGATGTCCTTGAGCGGCGAGTGGTAGCTGCCGTTGCCATCGCGTCCGGTCGCGAGCCACTGGTCGGGCTCGGCCGGCGCGCCGGCGAGGCGGGCCGCATCGATCTGACCGGCCGGCGGCGCCGGCGGAGGTGGTGGCGGCGCCTTGCGCTCGCAACCCGTTGCAACGCCGATCAGAGCCAGCACGAACACGAACCGCAGTGTGGTCAGGCGCACAGATCCCCCGGAGTGTCAGGCCCACGCCTCGCGCCGGCGGGCGCTGCGTGTGTGTCTCGATGATAGGCGTTCATTGCCGACGGGGCAGTGCCTCCCCGCCGCGGCACTCGAGGCGAACCGGCTACCCGAAATCGCTCGCGGGGCCGGGTCTCGCGGCGCTTTCGGGCCGCATTGGGCCCCGGTGCGAGCATTACCCGGCCGCGGATCGACGAATCGGCCCGGAAAAACGGAATTTTCACAATGAAATCAATCGACTAAAAACTGTGACGCAGTGCAGCGCAACTGAAATGCTGCGGTGCGATAATTCCGGTGATCAGTTGCCCAGAGGAGAACATCATGGAACTCGTAATACTGTCCGGAATCGCCGCCGTGTTCGTCATCGCGGTCGAATTCCTCGACTACGCCCGCTAAAGCGCACGCCGGCCGCCCTATCGGCGGCTCGGCACTGCGTGTCGCCTGGACGGGCGACCCCTCGATCGCGGACACGGACGCCGCCAAACCCCTAGCCGATCAGGAACGACAGCGCCCCCGTCAGGCCTAGCCGCGTGGCGGTCGCTCGTACTTCCAGTTGCGTGACTTGCTCTCGGCAAGCCACGCGAGCGTCGTCTTCAGGCGCAGGGCCCTAGTCTCGGGCCGCTTCGCCTCGGCGAGCCACTCGATGTAGTCGCGCTTGCCCGAGGGACTCAACGTCGCGAAGAAGTCCCGCGCCTTGGCGTTCGCCGCGAGCGCGACTTTGAGGTAGTCGGGCGCACGCGGCGGTGCACGCTTCACGACCTTGGCGCGGCCGGGCGACGGCACGCCTTTCTCGTTGAGCACGGCAGCCGCGCGCACGAGCGCGACAATGGCACTTCGCGAGGGCAGGTCCGCGACGCGCGCGAGGCGGCCGAATTGGCCCATGCCATCCCTCTCGGCGGGCGCGCCCTTCGGGACCAGCAGCGATCCCTTCCAGAAGCCGAAGGCGCAGTGCGCCTTGAACGCGGACATGCCGCAGAGGAGCCCGTGGTGCGTGAAGTGCGGCCGCCCCCACTTCATCGTCTCCTCAACCGACGGACAGCCCGCGTGCACCGCGGCGCGCAGCGCGCTCAAGATGGGCTGCGCGAACGCCGGGGAGGAGGCGATGTACTTGTCGATGCGCGGGTCGCGGCTTGGCATGCGTATGCTCCGGGCGGTCGGTGCGCGAATGGTAGCGCGAGGCCGCCGGGCGATCCCGGCGCGCCGTACCGGCCGGGTTGATGCTGGAGTAGTCTGGGGACCCGCGAGGTCCGCCATGAATGCATCGCCCGTGACTCCCCGCCCGCCGCTGCCACCGTTCACGTCCGAGACCGCCGCGCAGAAGGTCCGCGCCGCCGAGGACGGCTGGAACGGCCGCAATCCCGACAAGGTGGCCCTCGCCTACACCGAGGAGAGCGTCTGGCGCAATCGCGCCGAGTTCCTGCGGGGCCGCGCCGCAATCGCCGCGTTCCTGACGCGCAAGTGGCATCGCGAGCTCGACTACCGGCTCATCAAGGAACTGTGGGCATTCAGTGGCAACCGCATCGCGGTGCGCTTCGCCTACGAGTGGCACGATGATTCGGGCCAGTGGTACCGCTCCTACGGCAACGAGAACTGGGAGTTCGACGCGGCGGGCTACATGCAGCGGCGCATCGCCTCGATCAACGACCTCGTGATCCCGGCCGCCGAGCGCAAGTTTCACTGGCCGGCGCCGGGTCCGCGCCCCGCCGATCACCCGGGCCTCTCGGACCTTGGCCTGTAACGCACGCCGGCGCCGGCTGCGAAGGAACCCATGAGCGTCGTCACTGAGATCCGCGGGCACGAGAAGGACTTAGGGGGCGGCTTTCGGGTCAACCGGCTGCTGCCCTCACTCGCGCGCCAGTCGGTCGGCCCGTTCGTGTTCTTCGATCACTTCGGGCCGGTGACGGTGGAGCCCGGTTCGAACTTCGACGTGCGGCCCCATCCGCACATCGGGCTTGCGACGGTCACGTTCCTGTTCGCGGGCGCGATGATGCACCGGGACAGCCTCGGTAACTCGCGGCGCATCGAACCTGGCGCGATCAACTGGATGAACGCCGGTCGTGGCATCGTCCATTCGGAGCGGACCCCGGAGGACCTGCGCGGCGAGCGCTACGTGACGCACGGCCTTCAGCTCTGGGTCGCGCTGCCGCGCGCGGCCGAGGAGTCCGAGCCCACCTTCACGCACACGCCGGCCGCGGAGCTGCCGCTCATCAGCGAGGGCGACACCGAGATCCGCGTGCTCGTGGGTGAGGCCTTCGGCCGCCGCTCGCCGGTCGCGACCGCATCTCCGACCGTGTACGTGTCGCTCAAGATGGCGGCGGGCGCCGCGCTCACGGTGCCCGCGCTCGCCAACCAGCTCGCCGCCTACTCCGTCGACGCCGACATCGCCATCGACGATCGCACCGTCGGCCGCGGCGTGCTCGCGGTGCTCGACGCAGAGCGCCCGACGCGCCTGCGCGCGCTCGCGCCGACCCACGTCGTGCTCATTGGCGGCGACCCGCCCGATGGCCGCCGGCTCATGTGGTGGAACTTCGTCTCATCCCGGAAGGAACGCATCCTCGAGGCGGCCTCCGCCTGGGAGGCGCAGGCGATGGGCCGCGTCGAGGGCGACGCGGAGTTCATTCCGCTGCCGGAGAAGCGCCCGGAGCTCTGAGGCTAGGCGGAGAGGAGCTTCTGCGCCGCCGCCGGGAGCGCCTGCATCCCACCCGAGACGTCACAGACCGTGCCGTTCACGAAAAACCCTGGCGTCGCGCGCACGTGGCTGCGCAGCGCACCGTCGATGTGCTCGCGTACGCGCTGGCGGTAGACCTCATCATCGAGCGCCGCCGTGAAGCGCGGCATGTCGAGCCCGAGCCGCTCGGCGTAGGCCTCGAGCGAGGCGCGCCTGAGGCGCGCGCCGTCGGCGAGCAACAGGTCGTGCATCTCCCAGAACTTGCCGTCAGCACCGGCCGCCTCGGCGGCCTCGGCCGCGAGCAGCGCGTTCGGGTGCGCGCTCTCGATCGGGAAGTGCCGGAACACGAGCCGGACCGCGCTTGGATGGTGCACGAGGAGCTGCTGCACTGCCGGCTCCGCCTGCCGGCACATCGGGCATTCGAAGTCGCCGTATTCGACGATCGTCACCGTCGCGCGCTCGGCGCCGCGCACGTGATCGACCGCGCTGACGCCAACGAGTAGGTCGTGGCCGTGAGAATCCTTCATGGCAGCCTCGCGCGTGCGCGCCTTAGTGAACGGTGGAGGTCGGTGCCCGCGCGTGCTTGGCGAGCGAGTAGTAGAGGGACTCGAGGAAGGCATCGGTGTTGACGAACTTGCCGGTGTACTTCTCGCTGAAGGCGCCGAGCAGGTCGTCCTTCTTCATCTGCTCCAGAGTCCGGCCGCGCTTGAGGGCCTGCGAGACGAGCGAGGTGGTGTCCTTGAGGACCTTGACATAGGTCCTCAGGTCCTCGATGCCGGCGAGCTCGCCGTGCCCGGGGATCACCTTCGCATCGGCGGGCAGGCGCGCCAGCACCGCCTCGCACGCACTGATCATGCCCTGCACGCTGCCGCCGTTCTCGACGTCGATGAACGGGAAGCCGTAGCGCACGAAGATATCGCCCATGTGCACGGCGTGTGCGCGGTTGAAGAAGACGATCGAATCGCCGCTCGTGTGGGCGCCGGCGAAATGCTCGGCGCGGATGTCCTCGCCGTTCAAGTGCACCGTCAGCGTCCGGTCGAAAGTCACGACCGGGAGCGCGCCGGGCTCCGCGGCCTTGCGCGCCATGTGCATCGAGCCGCCGTTGCCGGCGAAGCCGTCGGTGAGCAGCGTCGAGCGCAGGTTCTCGTGCGCGATGATCGTGGCACCTGCGTTCGCGAACGGCAGGTTCCCGCCGACGTGATCGAAATGGTAGTGCGTCAGGAATATGAACCGGACCGGCTTCGTGGTCGCGCCGGTCGAGGCGAGCGCAGCCGTGATCTTCTCCGCGAGCGGCGCGAACTCATCGTCGATGAGCACGCTGCCATCGGCGCCGACGGAGGCGGCGATGTTGCCGCCCTCGCCCTGCAGCAGGTAGAGGCCGCTGCCGAGCGCGGTGACCTTGATCTCGGCGTTGCTTAAGTCCCGCTCCTGCCCCGCGGCAACGAGGCTCGCGAGCGACAGCACGCTGAGGGCGATGAGACGACGGTACATCGCGGAATCCTCGAACGGGGACGGCTCCGATGCTACCACGCTGCCTGCGACAGGCCGCATGGCCGGGGGCCTGGATGAAGTATCCTGCGCGCTCCACTCTTCCTTCCGGCAGACGTTCATGATCCTAGTCCGTGATCGCGGCCGTCGAGGCCACACCCAGCTCGGCTGGCTCGACAGCTGGCACACCTTTTCCTTCGGCGAGTTCCGCGACCCGAACCACATGGGGTTTCGCAGCATCCGCGTCATCAACGACGACCGGGTCATCCCGGGCGCGGGCTTTGGCACGCACGGCCACAGCGACATGGAGATCATTTCCTACGTGCTCGAGGGCGAGCTCTCGCACGAGGACAGCCTCGGCACGGGTTCGGTGATCCGCCCGGGCGATGTGCAGCGCATGACCGCCGGCAGTGGCATCCGCCACGCCGAGTTCAACCACAGCAAGTCCGCTCCGGTCCATTTCCTGCAGATCTGGATCCTGCCGGACACGGCCGCGCTTCTGCCGAGCTACGAGCAGAAAGCCATTCCGCGGGAGGAGCGAGTGAACGCGCTCAGGCTCATCGCCGACCGCGGCGGCACGAACGGCGCCATCCGCGTGCACCAGGACGTGACGCTCTACGCCACGGACCTCGAAGCGGGCGCCAGCGTGCACCACTCATTTGCACCCGGTCGCTTCGGCTGGCTGCAGGTCGCCCGCGGGGTCGTGAGCCTCGAGGGCGATGAGCTGCGCGAGGGCGACGGCGCGGCGATCAGCGGCGAGGCATCGATCACGCTCACGACTCCGGTCGGCGGCGAAGTGCTGCTGTTCGATCTCGCATGACGGATCACGTTCCCGCAACAACGGCGGCGGCGATCCTCGCCGGGTGGTACGCGGGCGAGGTCGGCGGCGAGGCGCTCTTCTGGCGCCTGGCCGAGCTTGCAGAGCCTAGCCCCGCCCGCAAATGGCTCGCGCTCGCCTCTGTCGAGGGGCGCATCGCCGAGCGCCTGCTGCACGTGCTCGTGACACACGACCTGCCGGTTCCGGCGACGGAGAGCTCGCTCGAGTGGGCCCGCAGCCGCGCCGAGGCGAACGCGCCTCGCCCGTGGCACGAGCAGATGCAGTGGCTCGGGGAGATCGCGCGGGAGGCGCTCGCAGCGATGCGCCTCGGGACCGCCACCCTAGCCCCCGAGTTCGCCGTGATCGGCGCACTGGTCGTGGCCCACGAGGAGCTGCTCGTTGAGTTCGCGCGAGCCGAGCTCGCCGGCAACGCCGCAGGCTCCGTCGCGCTCATCGAGCAGTTCCTCGGCACGACGCCGAGGCCCTGAGGACGCCGCACGCTCAGTGCGAATGCACCTCGAGCGGTCCCGGAAACTCGACGCGGCCAAGGCCGCCCGCCTCGAGCCACGCGCGCGTCGAGAGCTTGCCGCGCTCGATCAGCGCTGCCGCATGCGCGTAGTCGTAGGAGGAGTGCCCGACCGGGCAGAGCGGCGGGACGATGTGGATCGGTGTCGAGGCCGAGTAGCGCGCGAAGTCCTGCTGCAGCTGCCTCGCGCCGAGGAGCGTAATCGCGTGCATCGCGCGACCGAGCGCCCCGCCCGCGACACGCGTCACGGCGCACGAGAATCCCGCGGGCAGCACGATGACGCGGCTCGCGCCGAGTCGAATCGCGGTAGCGATCGGCGTGTTGGCGGCGATCGCCCCGTCGACAAGGAGGCGCGTTCCTATCGATACCGGCGGGAACACGCCAGGGATCGCCGTGCTCGCGAGTACCGCCTCGATGACGCGGCCCTCGGACAGAACGACCTCGTGGCCCGTCAGAAGGTCGGCGCAGACGACATGCAGCGGTACTGCCGCGTGCGCGAATTCGGAGTAGCCGAGCTCGGCGCCGAGCAGTCCGCGTAGCCCCGCCGGGCTCGCGATGTGATCCTTGAACCCGATCACGCCGAGCAGGGAGCGCCACGAGAGCCCGAGCGCTCGCCGCGTCGTGAATGAGCGCCACAGTCGTCCCATTCGCTCGACGGTCGCTGCCGAGGGGTCCGCCGCGTAGAACGCCGCGTTGATCGCCCCGGCCGAAACCCCGACGATGATGGCCGGCCGTTCGCCGGCGGCGGTGAGTTCGGCGAGCATGCCGACCTGCGCGGCGCCGAGACTGCCCCCGCCCGCGAGGACGAACGCCGTGCGACCAGCCGACCCGCTCATAGCAACTCCTGCGACATTGTCGAACCCCGAAGCTGCCGCGGCGCAACATTGAATCGCGAGAGGCGCGCGAGCCGGCCGACTGCTGGGTCGGGTCCGCCGTCTCCTCCTCCCCGCCGCCTCGAGTAGACCGGCGTCGCCTCCCGCCTATTTCCAGGGTCATGCTTGCACAATCACCGCTGCAAGGTACGATCCCGCGCGCCGGTGACGGCGCCTTCCCAGCAACCGCGAGCGCCGCCATGTCGATCCGAACCCAGCTCAAGGCCAACACCGTCGCGCTGATCAGCCTCGTCGTCGCGCTTGCGAGCTTCAGCTACTCGACCTGGCGCAACGAGCGCAGCGAGCATAACCGCACGATCCGCCAGGCGTCGTTCCAGCTGCTGACGGCGCTCGGGGAGATGCAGCAGGTCGTCTACCACGCCCACTACGACCGCGACACGACGCGCGGCAACCCGCGCACGGGCTGGGTCTACGTCGCGGCAATCAACGACTTCAGCGCGACGATGCCGGAGCCCGTGCCCATGCGCGCGCACGAGCTCCTGGATGCGTGGCGCGACCACTGGGAGAAACTCGGCACCGACGAGGCCGACGCCGATGCGATCTCGGAAGCCGTCGAACGCTGCCGCGCGGCCGTCGTCGAGCGGCTGAAAACGCTCAACTGAGCGAGGCGTGTCCGGGCGCCCGGCGTGCCGTAGCCGATCCCAAGGGCCTGCCGGGCCGTGCGTCGACGCGCGGCGGCGCGCGGCGGCGCGATGCGGCGCATGCGCCTTCATTGCGATCGAATGGCGGGGTTCGGGTGCGGTACATTGCGCCGATGCCCACCGCCTCCCCCCGCCTCAGCCGTCGCGAGTTCAACGAGACCCTGCCGCGGATCGAGAAGGCGCTCGCCGCCTCGGACCGCATCATCCTCCGCCACCTGCACGGCGTGCGGATCAACCACAAGGCCGACGGCAGCGAAGTCACGGTCGCCGACCGCGGCGCCGAGCGGCTGCTGCGGCGCCACCTCGCGGCAGCGTGGCCGGACGATGCGGTGCTCGGCGAGGAATACGGCGGCACGCTCGCAGCGAGCGGCCGCTGCTGGCTCCTCGATCCGATCGATGGCACGGCGTCCTACGTGCTCGGGCTGCCGATGTTCGGAACGCTCGTGTCGCTCCTCATCGACGGCGAGCCCGTGTTTGGCTGCATCCACCTGTCCGCGCTTGGCGAGACGACGTATGCGGCGCGCGGCTTCGGCTGCTGGCTGCGCCGCGGTGGCGGCCGTGCGCGGCGGGTGCACGTGGGTCGCGCGACGAGCCTTGCGAAGGCGCAGGTCGGTCTCACGAGCGTGAAGGAAAGCGACCTCGCGCGCACCGGCGGGCGCTGGCAGCTGTCCGCGCTCGCCCGCAGCGCCGGGCGGCTGCGGCTCGTCGGCGATTGCGTGCAGTACGCACTCCTCTGCCGCGGCGCGCTCGATGCCGCGGTCGATCCGCTGATGAAGCCGTGGGACATCGGCGCGCTCGCGGTATGCGTCGGCGAGGCGGGCGGCTCGATCAGCAGCCTCACCGGCGTCACGCGCGAGCTCGTCCGGCAGTCCTCGGTCGTCGCGGCGAGCTCCTCCGCGCTCCGGCGCGAGATCTGCGCGCGCGTGAGCGGCACGTCGCGCTGACCATTCGGGCGGGCGCCCTCAGCCGATGACGTTTTCCTCGCGCAGCGGCCGCCCGTCGATCAGGCGCCCGATGCCGAGGTCATTGAGATCGAGGGTCGCGTAGCGCCCGGTCAGGATGAGTTCGGCGATGCCGCGGCCGATGACCGGCGCCTGCTGGATGCCATGGCCCGAAAACCCGTTCATGAACACGAAGTTGTCGAGCGAGGGGTGCAGGCCGAGGATGCCGTTCTGGTCGAAGGTGTTGTACTCGTAGTAGCCCGCCCAGGCTCGCTCGAGCTTCGCCGCCTCGAACGCCGGGACGCGCGCGGCGAGCGCGGGCCAAAGCTGCGACTCCCACTGGTCGAGCTCGGGCTCGAGCGGTGGCTCGTCGGGATCGTCCGCTTCCGCGGGCGGAGCGAGTGCGCCGATGTAGTTCCGCCCTTCCGGCCGGATCCAGAACCCCGACCGGTCGATCAGGAGCGGAAAGCCCGGAAGCTCTGCCTTGCAGCCGATCACGAACACCGTGCGGCGCCTCGCTTCGACGGGTAGCTCGATGCCGGCGAGAGCGGCGATGCGTCCGGCCCAGGGACCCGCCGCATTGACGAGGACGCCGCAGTCGAGCCGCGTGCCATCGGCGAGCGAGAGATGCCTGACGCGGTGGCTCTCGACGTCGATGCCGGTAACTTCACCGCGAAGGTAGGTAGCGCCTTGGCTGCGTGCCTTGCGAGCGAGCGCGGTCAGGAGCGCATAGCCATCGAACCAGCCCTCGCCGCTCGTCCCGAGCGAGCCCAACGCAATCCCCGCGACATCGAGCCACGGGAAGCGCCCGAGCAGCGCGGCGGGGTCGAGGAGCGAAACCTCGGCGCCGGTCGCGAGCTGTACCGCGTTCGCCGCGCGCATCGAGGCGACTCCGCCCTCGCCCGTGAGGTAGAGATAGCCGCGCTCGGTGAGCGCGATGTCCGGTCGATCGGCGCCGACACTGAGCCAGTCGCCCGCGTTTCGGAGGAACGCGATGCTCTCGCTCGACACGCGGATGTTGACCGGCGTCGAGAACTGCTGGCGGATCGAGGCCGCCGATAGCGCAGAGGACGCACGCGCGTAGCTCGGGTCGCGCTCGATAACCGTCACGACGGCCGACGGGTCGAGCGCGGTCAGCCAGTACGCGAGCGCTGACCCCATGATCCCGCCACCGATCACGACGACGTCCGTCCGCATCCCTACGCCCGCCTCCGCATGGCAACCGATCGCGGCGCATGGTACTCCGGACGAGGCTGGGTTGGCCGAATCGAGCGCACGTGGGCAAGCGTGGCCGGGACCGGCACAATAGGCGCGCCGCGGATGGGGCGAACACCGTCACCGGCGAGCCTTACAATCGACCCAGCGGCCGCGTACCCGGACCCTCTGCCCCATGATTCATCCGACCGCAATCGTCGAGGACGGCGCCACGCTCGGCGCCGGCTGCATCGTGCACGCCCACGCCCACGTGACGCGCCATTGCGTCCTCGGCGAGGGTGTCGTCGTTCATCCCTTCGCGGTGATCGGCGGCGACCCGCAGGACCTGGGCTTTGATCCCGCGACGCCGAGCCGCGTCGTCATCGGCTCGCGCACGATCCTGCGCGAGCACGTGACCGTCAATCGTGCGACCAAGCCGGGTGGCGCGACCACGGTCGGCAGCGACTGCTTCCTCATGACCGCGAGCCACCTCGCCCACGACGGCACCCTCGGCGACCGGGTGATCCTCGCCAATACGGTCCTCCTCGCCGGTCACGTCACGGTCGGCGAGCGCGCCTTCCTCGGCGGTGGAGCCGGCGTCCACCAGTTCTGCCGCATCGGCGCGGGCGCGATGCTGAGCGGCTTGAGCCGCATCACGCGCGATATCGCGCCGTTCATCATGGCCGCCGAGCGCGACGAGGTCATTGGGCTCAACGTGGTCGGGCTCAAGCGGCGCGGGCTCAACCCGGCCGCGCTCGCCGAGCTCAAGGGCGCGTATCGCGCGGTGTTCGCGCCGACCGGCAACCTGCGCACGCTCGCGGCGGCGGCGCTCGCGGGCGGCGGCTACACGGCGCCCGAGGCGCTCCTCTTCCTGCGCTTCTTCGAGGGCGGCCGGCGCGGCTTCATCCGGCCGCGCGCGACCACCGAGCCCGAGGCTAGCGAGCCCTAGGCGACGGACCCCGGCTCATTGGCCGCTCGCGAGGCTGCGCCTTCGCCCCGCATCGATCGCCGCGGCGGTGCTCTTGGTCGCCTCGTTGCGGGCGCGGAAATTCGCGCGGCTCGCATCCGCCGCCGCCAGGTCGATGCGCCCGCTGAGATAGCGAAGCACCGCGCGGTTGTTGTACGTCGCCGCGACATCGAGGTCCGAACCGCGGCTCGCGACGGGTCCGGTATGCGACTCCCAGACCTCCCGCTCCGCGGCGTTGATCGCCGAATCGCACGGGCGGCTGGCCGCCGCGAAGTCACCGGCCTTCACGTAGGCGATGCAGCTTTCCGTCGCGAGGGTCGCTGCGCTCGGGGAATCGAGCGGTGCAAGCTCGAGGCGGATGAGCGTCAGCTTCGGCGCCTCGGGCGCCACCGCGTCAGCGGGGCCCCCGGCGAGCGGCGCGCAAATGAGCGAGGCCGCGCGGACGGCGATCAGAAGTGTTCGGGTATTCATGGCTCAAGCTCCGAGTGGGACGACGGAGCGACTCTAGGAGCGATGCTGCACCGCGACAAACGAATCCTCGTGCCGCTCACGGATGAACAAAGCTCACCTCAGCGTCGCAGTTCGGAGATTGCCCAGCTCGTGAGGGCGCGCACTTCGGCGCGACTGCGATCCTCGGGACGGCACACAAGGTAGTACGCATCGCCCGACTCGATCTCGGTCTCGGAGATCCTCTGCAGCCGCCCGCCGCGCAAGCGCCGCTCGCAGACGAAGGTCGGCACGAGCGCGATGCCGAGCCCGCGTTCGGCCGCCGCGACGGCCGCCGGCAACTGGTCCACTTCGATGACACCGCGGCTCGTGCCGGCGGGAAGGCCGGTTGCCTCGAACCAGCGCGTCCAGAGCTGCGCGCGCGGCGCGTACACGATGCGCCGCTGGCGCTCGAAGAGGCGCCGGCCTTGCTCCTTCGCAACCGGCGCAAGCGCCCGCGCGGTCGCGGCGACGAAGCGCGGCGCGAACAGCCGCGTCGCGACGAGGCCCTCGGGCGGCGTCGCGCTGATGATGATCGACACATCCGCGGCGGCCCGATGCTCGGTCGGACGCGCCTCGGTGCCGGTCACCTCGAGGTCGATCCTCGGCTGCAGGCCGTAGAAGCTCACGAGGCTCGGGATGAGGAGCTCGCTCGCGAAGAAAGGCGGCGCCGCGACCCTGAGCGTGCGGCGCGAGGCACGCGTCGTCGCCCGGTCGACCGCCGCATCGAGCGAGGCGAGGAGCGGATCGACGTCGGCGAGGAGCGCGCGCCCGGCGTCCGTGAGCTCGATCGCACGGGTCTTTCGGACGAACACGCGCTGCCCGAGGTGCTTCTCGAGGTCACGGATCCGGTGGCTGACGGCAGACGGTGTCAGGTAGAGAGAATCGGCGGCGGCCTTGAAGCTCAGTTCGCGCGCGGCGACGCTGAAGGCCCGGAGGCCATCCAAGAGCGCCTGGCGGGAAACTCGCATGATGTTCGGTACTGGCGGGAGACGAGGCTACTCCAGCAAGGATCGTACCGTCGCGCCGCCATCCGGAATCAACGACCTGCGGATGACGGCAACCGTCGGAGCGCCAGGGTTGCACTCATCCGGGGCGTGCGTGCCCCATTTTGTGGCGCGCTACCAGCCGACGGCCGCCCCGTCGCGACGATGATCGGAGCCGGCGCGGTAGTAGCCGAGCGGCGCGCCCGCCCGGCTTGTCCCGTCGGGACCGGCGGCGGGCACGCGCAGGATGGCCTGGTAACCCCCCATCTGTGCGCCGGAGGCGGGCTCGACCTTGTGACCGAGCAGCCTGAGCTCCGATCCAAGCAGACGGTAGAGCGGGGTCTCGAGCGCGAGGGTGTCCGAGCCCTGGAAGTGCTGGAAGCGCGCCATGTCGCTCGCTGCCTGCAAGTTGGCCCCCAGATCGATCAGGTCGATTAGCACCTGCACGTGGCCCTGCGCCTGCATCGCCCCGCCCATGAGGCCAAGCGCCATGAGCGGCGTTCCGTCCTTCATCACGAACGCAGGGATGATGGTGTGGAACGGGCGCTTCCTGGGCGCGATCAGGTTCGGGCTCGCGGGGTCGAGCGAGAAGAGCGCGCCCCGGTCCTGCAGCACGAACCCGTAGCCCGGCACCGTGACGCCCGATCCCAGGTGGTCGTAGATGCTGTAGATGAACGAGACCATGTTGCCGAAGCGATCCGCCGCGGCGAGGTAGATCGTGCCACCGCCGACATCGGGGCCGTGCGGCGCGGGCCTCGCGTGCGAAGGATCGATGCTGGCGCAGAGCGACTGGGCGTAGGACTTCGACAACAGCTTCTCGACCGGCACCTTCGCGAAACGCGGGTCGGCGTTGAAGCGGGCGAGGTCGGCAAAGGCGAGCTTTTTCGTCTCGACGAGGTAGTGCCAGTAGAGCGGGCTCGTGGGACCCAGGTCCGCGAGGCGCTTGCCCCCCGCGGGCACGCAGGCCTCGAGCAGGTTCAGCTGCTCGAGCACCGCGAAGCCCTGCCCGTTCGGCGGGAGCTCGTAGACGTCGTAGCCGTGGTAGTTGGTCGATAGCGGCTCGACCCACTCGGCGTGGTAGTCGGCGAGGTCTCGCGCGTTGAGCGTGCCGCCGAGCGCCGTCGACTTCGCCACGATCGCGCGCGCTAGGTCGCCCTCGTAGAACCCGGCCCGTCCCGCCTTGCCGATCAGCCGCAACGCCCGACCGAGCGCCGGGTTCCTGAACATGACACCCGCGGCGGGCAAGCGCCCGCCGGGGTAGTAGGTCGCGAGCGTATCCGGATCGCCCTTGATGCTCGTGTTGTAGCTGAAGGCCTCGGCCATGTCGGCCGCGATGCGCTCGGACCACGGGAAACCGTGCTCGGCGAGTTCAATGGCGGGGGCCATGAGCTCGGCGAGCGGTCGGCTGCCGCCGCGCTTGGCGAGCTCGACCCAGCCGTCGACGGCGCCCGGCACATCGACGGTGAAGATCCCGAACGGCGGCATGCCGCTCGAGGCATCGAAGCCCGCGGCCTTGAGGCGCGCGGGAGTGGCGCCTGACGGCGCCCAGCCGCTTGCGTTGAGCCCGACGAGCCGGTGCTCGCGCGCAAGGTAGACGATCGCGAAGAGATCGCCACCGATGCCGGTGCTCTGCGGCTCCACGACGTTGAGCACCGCCGCAGCCGCGATCGCCGCGTCGATGGCATTGCCGCCGCGCTTCATCACATCAAGGCCCGCCTGAGCGGCGAGCGGGTGGCTCGTGCTCACGATGCCATGGGTCGCGAGGACCTCCGAGCGCGTCTGCTCACTCCAGCCGGAGGCGCGATCGCCGCGCACGGCGCGGCAGGCGGGCGCCTGCGCGGCGGCGGGCTCGAGGCAGGTCGAGAGCCTGAGGGGATCCGCGGCCGCCGTCGCGGCGGTGACAGTGAGAAGTCCGATCGCGAAAACGGACGAGAGCCGCCGGACAGTTGATTCGAGCATGGTGCACTCCGCACGGGCGGCGCGGCGCCGCCCGGCTGCTAGGGGACCGCGACGAGTTCGTGGTGCAGGTTGACGCGCGAGGTTTCGCTGAGGCATGCCACCGAAACCAGCGATATGAGCGAGACGACGGCGAGGTAGACCGAGATCCCGAAGGTCGAGTGCGTGCGCGTGTAGATCGCCGTTGCGATCAAGGGTGCCAGCCCACCACCGCAGATCGCACCGATCTGGTAGCCGAGCGACGCCCCCGAATAGCGCACCTTCGTGCTGAAGAGCTCGCCGAGCAGCGCCGCCTGTGGCCCGTACATCATCGAGGTAAAGCCGAACGCACCGCCGACGGCCGCGGACATCCCGAGCAGAGTGCGGGTTTCCATGAGCGGAAAGATCGCGAACGCAAACACGGCCGAGAGCGCTGCGCCCGCCATGTAGATGCGCCGCCGCCCGAATCGATCCGAGATGTCGCCGAACAGCATGAGCATCGGCGCCATCGACGCACTACCGATCAGTACCGCGGTCAGGATCAGCGTCGAGGAGACGCCAAGCCCATCGGGCTTGGTCGCATACGACACGCACCACGCAATCAGGATGTAGAAGATGACGTTGGTCGACAAGAAGGAACCGGCCGCAAGGAAGATCTGCCGGGGGTGCCGGCGAAATGCCTCGAGGATGGGCGAGCGCGTGCCCGCCTCCAGCGGTGTTTGCTGCTCGCGCATCTTCCGGTACGCGAGCGTGTCCTCGATCCGAAAGTGCACGTAGAGCCCGAGCCCGACGAGCAGCACGCTCAGGAGAAAGGGCAAGCGCCAGGCCCAGACGAGGAATGCGTCCGGCGGCGACAGCGCACTCACCGCGAGGAAGGCGAGATTGGCGAGCACGACCCCCATCGGCGCACCCGCCTGCGCAAAGCTGCCGTAGAACCCGCGCCGGTGCGCGGGCGCGTTCTCGACCACCAGCAACATCGCCCCGCCCCACTGGCCACCGATCGCAAGGCCTTGTGCGAACCTGCACACAACGAGCAGCACCGGCGCAATGGCGCCGGCGACCCCATAGGGCGGAAGGCAAGCGATCAGCGTCGTTGATACGCCCATCAGCACCAGCGCCGCCGCAAGCGCGCTCTTGCGTCCGATGCGATCACCCACGTGACCGAACACGAGCGCACCGACCGGCCGGGCGAGGAATCCGACGGTGAACGTCATGAACGACGCGAGCTGCGCCTGGTAATGAGGCCACGCCGGGAAAAAGACCGTCGGGAACACAAGCGCCGCGCCGATCCCGTACAGGAAGAAGTCGTACCACTCGATGCTGGTGCCGGCGAGGCCCATCAGCGCGAGCTTGGCCATCGATTGCGGCGGCGCTGCGTCGTTGCTGTTATTCATGCGCTCGGCTTCGAACCCCGGGTCAGGATGCGCCGGGCGGCCGCCCGAGGCAAATGCGGGCGTGCTGCGTGGTTCGCGCAGTTGGGCGCGAGGCTCAGGCGGAGTAGGACTCAGACGTTGTCGCGCCGCCGTGGCCGGTCCAGTCGGTGTGGAAGAACTTTCCGCGCGGCGCGCCGATGCGCTCGTAGGTGTGCGCGCCGAAGTAATCGCGCTGCGCCTGCAGCAGGTTCGCCGGCAGGCGCTCGGAGCGATAACCGTCGAAATAGGCGAGCGCGGCGCCTAGGCACGGCGCCGGCAGCCCGCGCCGCACGGCCTCGATGACCGTCCGGCGCCAGCCCGCCTGGCGGGATTCGACCGCCTCGCGGAAGAACGGGTCGATGAGCAGATTGACGAGCGTCGGGTCGCGATCGAAGGCACGCTTGATGTCGCCGAGGAAAGCCGAGCGGATGATGCAGCCGCCGCGCCAGACGAGCGCGACACCGCCGTAGTTGAGGTTCCAGCCGTGGCTCTGCGCCGCTGCACGCATCAGCTGATAGCCTTGCGCGTAGCTGACGATCTTGGCGGCGTAGAGTGCGGCGCGCAGGTCAGCGAGAAACGCGACGCGCTCGATCGGCGGCGCTTCGACGTCGCCCCTGATGCGCTTCGCGGCCTCGACGCGCTCCTCCTTGGCGGATGACAGGAAGCGCGCGAACACGGCCTCGCCGATGAGGCTGAGCGGCTGGCTCTCATCGAGCGCGGCGCCCACCGTCCACTTGCCGGTGCCCTTCTGGCCGGCCGTGTCGAGAATGCCATCGAGCGTCGCCGTGCCGTCCTTCTCCCGGAATCCGAGGATGTCGCGCGTGATCTCGATGAGGTAGCTGTCGAGCTCCCCCTTGTTCCAGTCGGCAAAGGTCGCACGCATGTCCTCGTTCGAAAGACCCGCGCCGCGCTTCATGAGGTCGTAGATCTCCCCGATCAGCTGCATGTCGCCGTATTCGATGCCGTTGTGGACCATCTTCACGTAGTGCCCGGCGCCACCCTCGCCGATCCACTCGCAGCAGGGGTCGCCCTCCGGCGTCCGCGCACAGATCGCCTGAAACACCGGCTGGATGCGCGGCCACGCGGCGCGACTGCCACCCGGCATCAGCGAGGGCCCGTTGAGCGCGCCCTCCTCGCCGCCGGAGACGCCGGTGCCGACGTAGAGCATCCCCGCCTTCTCGACCGTCTCGAGCCTGCGGGTCGTGTCGGTGTAGAGGCTGTTGCCGCCGTCGATGAGGATGTCGCCCGGTGACAGCAGCGGCAGGAGTTGCTCGATGAGCTCATCGACCGCGCTCCCCGCCTTGACCAGCATCATGATGCGGCGCGGCCGCTCGACGCCCGCGACCAGCTCCGCGAGGCTCGCGGCGCCGACGAAGCGCTTGGCCCGTCCGCGACCGGCGAGGAATGCCTCGACGCGCGCGTGCGTGCGGTTGTAGAGGGAGACCTGGAAGCCCTTGCTCTCCATGTTGAGTGCGAGGTTCTCGCCCATGACGGCGAGCCCGATCAGGCCGACGGCGGAGACTGTGGTGGGCATGGGGTGTGGCTGGCTCGGTCTGGTTGTGATGGATGGCAGCGCCCCGCCGCCCGGCGCTTGCGACCGGGTGGCGTGCGCTTCCGCGTGGGCGCGTCAGTCGCGCTCGTGCCCGGGTCCCTTGAACACGCGCCCGGCAGTCATCACGAACGAGGCGTGCTCGAGCGCGGCGACATTCGCGAGCGGGTCGCCCTCGACGGCCATGAGGTCCGCGACGGCGCCGGGGGCGATCACGCCGATCTGGCCGGCCATGCCGAGGAGATCGGCCGCCTTCGCCGTCGCCGACTGGATCGCCTGCATCGGCGTCATGCCGAGCTCGACCTCGCGCGTGAACTCCTGTGCGATCGACTCGCTCCACGGAAAGCCGCCGACGTCGGTGCCGAAGGCGATCTTGACGCCGGCCTTGAGCGCCTTGGCGAAGGAGACGGCGTGGACCTCGGTGCGCTTTCGGTCGCGCTGGCCGGCGAGCGTGTCGGGGGGATCCCAGTCCTTGTAGTAGACGGCGAGCGTCGGCACGTACCACGTGCCTTGCTTCAGCATCTGCTGGATTTCATCGTCGGTGATTTCAAGGCCATGCTCGATCGAGTCGCAGCCGCCATCGAGCGCGCGCTTGAGGCCAATGCCGTTGTAGGCGTGGCAGGCAACCTTGTGACCCCAGCCGTGCGCCTCATCGACTATCGCCTTCAGCTCATCGACCGTCAGCGTCGGCTGCGAGACGAGGTTGCCGTCGTGGTCGACCCACGAGCGGTGCGTCATGTAGACCTTGAGCCAGTCGGCGCCGTGGTCGAGCTGCTCGCGGGCGGCCTTGCGCGCCTCGATGGGCCCGTCGATGAGCTGCGAGCCCTTCGGCACGCTGATCTCCGGTGCATATCCCTCGAGGTTGTAGCCGCCGGTCGAGGAGATCGAGATCGTCGAGACGAACATCCTGGGACCCGGGATGAACCCCGCCTCGATCGCCTGCTTGATACCGACATCGCCGTAGCCGGCGCCCTCGGTCTCGACGTCGCGGATCGTCGTGAACCCCTGCTCGAGCGCGCGGCGCGCGGCGACGACCGCCCGGGCGGCCCGGAACGAGGCCGGGTACTTGAGGAGCTGGATGTCGTAGCCACCCTCGGCCGGGATCTCCCCCTGCAGGAACACGTGCGTGTGCGCGTCGATGAGGCCGGGCAGCAGCGTTGCGTGGCCGAGGTCGATCCGCTCGGCATCGGGCGGCAGGTCGCGCGAGCCCTGCTCGCGGATGGCGACGATGCGCTTGCCACGGACCACCACCGCGACGTTGCTCCGCGGCTTCCCGCCGAGTCCATCGATCATGGAGGCGGCAAGAATGACGAGGGTGCGCTCCGCGGGCGGCGGTGCCTCCGCGGCCTCAAGGCCCGTCGCGGCGAAGAGTAGTCCCGCCAGTAGTGTCCCGAGTACCGACTTCGATGCATCGCGCCGTAGCGTCGTCATGTCTTGCTCCTCGTTTTTTCGACCACCGGGGGCCACGCCTGCGACGCGCCCTCGTAGAGACTGACCGTCTTCTCGAGCCTCAGCATCCCGTCGTGCACCGCGATCGTGTGCGGACGGTCGGGCGTGTACCCCGTCCACATCGAGACGCCGGCGTAGGCGCCGTCCTTGCGCAGCACGTAGTACGTCATGTCGAGGTAGCGGATCCGCTCCATGTCGCCGGAGTAGTTCCTGACGATGCGCTTCAGCGCCTCGATCCCCGCATCGAACGGGCTCATGCCGCGGCGCATGTTCTCGACGATCGTGTGGCTGCCGAGGACCTTGATGTTCTCCTCGCCGCTGCCGGTCGCACCGGCCGAGCCGACGTCCTGGTCCGTGTAGCAGCCGGCGCCGATGATCGGCGAGTCGCCGAGGCGCCCGGGCAGTTTCCAGGCGAGCCCGCTCGTCGTCGTGCAGCCGGAGATCTCGCCCTTCGCGTTCAACGCCGAACAGTGGATCGTGCCCGTCGGCGGAAAGAGCACCTGCCCGACCGCCGCCAGGCGATGAGCGGGCTCGATGCCGAGGTTCGCCGCGAGTGACTCGAGCCGTTCGATCTCGGCGGCGGCATCACCAGCGTGCTGGCGCTGGTGATGCCGCTCCTTCCAGCCGGGATCGGTGATCCCCTCGCCCCACCAGTCGGCGTGCGACTCCTTCCACAGGAGCCACACCTTGCGCGATGCGTCCGTCAGCAGGTCCTCGCGCTTGAAGCCGCGCCCGATGGCGAAGCGCTCGGCGCCTTCCCCAACCAGCATCACGTGGCCCGTGTGCTGCATGACTTCGCGTGCGAGCAGCGACACATTCTTGATGTTGCGCACGCCCCCGACCGCGCCCGCGCGCCGGGTCGGGCCGTGCATGCAGCAGGCATCGAGCTCGACGACGCCCTCCTCGTTGGGAAGTCCGCCGAGCCCGACGCTCTGATCGTTGGGGTCGTCCTCCGCGCCGCGCACCACGCGAAGCGCGGCCTCGAGCGTGTCGCCGCCGCCGTGGAGGTCCTGGTACGCGTCCTCGAGGAAGGCATAGCCGTTGCCGGCGGAGACGAGGATCGGCAGGGCGCCCGCGCGCATCGCTTGCTTGGCTGCCGGCTGCGGAACCGCGCCGGCGGCGCCGACCATTCCGCCGAGCGCGCCGAGCGCGAGCCCCGACACGAGATCCCGCCTGGTAACGCTCATTCCCGTCCCCCTCAGTTGCCCGAGCCCGCGCCGACTCTAATGCACGGGACGTCCCGCCGCACGGCCACCCCGCGCCGGGCGCCGCAGGCCCGCGTTGCAGCATCAGCGCCTGCGCTGACACGACAAGAACCGGAGCGTCGCCGCGGGGCCGCGAGCGTAGCGTTCGGTCCACTCGATCCCCCGGCCAAGGACTACCATGAACACCCCGAGCGAGCACCCGATGACCCGATTGACCGAGGCGGCCATGCGGCGCGCCGTTGCCGAACGCGACCCGCGCCACGACGGCGCGTTCGTGTACGGCGTCGCGACGACGCGCATCTATTGCAGGCCCTCGTGCCCCTCGCGCGCGGCTAAGCCCGCGAACCTGCGGTTCTACGAAGGCCCCGCCGCCGCGGAGCGCGCGGGCTACCGTGCGTGCAAGCGCTGCCAGCCGAACGCGACGGACGCGGCGAGCACGCGGCGCATCAAGGCCGTCGCACGCTACATCGAGGCCCATGCCGAGGAGGCACTGCCGCTGGCGCGCCTCGCGCAGGCGGCGCACCTCTCGAGCGCGCACCTGCAGCGCACGTTCAAGGCGGTGCTCGGCGTCTCGCCGAAGGCCTATCAGGACCAGAAGCGCCTCGAGCGCCTGAAGTCGGGACTCAAGGGCGGCCAGCGCGTCCTCGACTCGATCGCCGCCGCCGGCTTCCAGTCGACGAGCCGGGTCTATGGCAACGCGACTCGGAGCCTCGGCATGACCCCCTCGGCGTACCGCGCCGGCGGGGCGGGCGAGACGATCGCCTATGCCTGCCGCGCGACCGCGCTCGGCCTCGTGCTGATGGCGGCGACCGACCGGGGCGTGTGCTTCGCGCAGTTCGGCTCGAGCGAAGCGGAACTCACCGGGCGCCTCACGGAGGAGTTCCCGGCGGCGACGCGCATCGCCTCGACGATGACCGGAAGCCCCGAGCTCGACGCATGGATCGAGGCGTTCGATGCGCATATTGAGGGCAACGCGCCGCGACCGGACCTGCCCCTCGACCTCAGGGGCACGGCCTTCCAGATAACGGTCTGGCGGTTCCTGCTCAAGATCCCGGCGGGCGATGTCGTGAGCTATTCGGAGCTCGCCGCCGGCATCGATGCGCCGAAGGCGGTGCGGGCGGCCGCCTCCGCCTGCGGCGCGAACCGGGTTGCGGTCCTCGTCCCCTGCCACCGGGTACTCAGGGGCGACGGCAGCCTCGGCGGCTACCGGTGGGGCCTCGAGCGCAAGCGCGCGCTGCTCGACCAGGAACGGGCCGGGCGAGGGCGTTGATCCAAGGGGGCGCGTTGCCGCGCACCCTCGATGGGTTCCCTCCGGAACGTGCGGATGCGGCAAGATAGGGCGCGAGCACGTTCGCGGGGAAAGATCATGGCAACCACGAATCCCGTTCCACTCGGCCGGCGCGAGTTCATCAAGGCGACGGTACTCGCCGGCGGTGGCTGGCTGCTCGCCATCCCGCTCGGCGCGGCGGCCACGCACCGCGGGCCGCACCGCGCGGCGCACCCCGCGGCCGCGGCGGCGAGCCTGACCGCCTACATCAGGATCACCGCGAGCGGCGAGATAACGCTGATCATGCCGAAGGTCGAGATGGGCCAGGGCACCTTCACCTCGCTCCCGATGCTGCTCGCCGAGGAGCTCGAGGTCGGGCTCGACCAGATCAGGACCGAGCAGTCGCCCGCAGACCCGGCCGTCTACGGCTTCGATGGCGATCAGTCGACCGGCGGCTCGACGTCCGTGATGCTGTGCTGGCTGCCGCTTCGCACTGCCGGCGCCACCGCTCGCACGATGCTCATCGGCGCCGCCGCGGCCCTCTGGCGTGTCGAGCCCGGCAGCTGCACGGCCGCGCGCGGCGAGGTGATCCACGCCGCGAGCGGTCGGCGCAAGTCCTACGGCGCCCTCGCCACCGCCGCCGCTCGCCTGCCCGTCCCCACCAGCGTCGCGCTGAAAGAGCCGAAGGACTTCCGGCTGATCGGCCGCACGCAGCGACGGCTCGATTCACCGTCCAAGACCGACGGCACGGCACGCTTTGGCATCGACGTGCGCCTGCCGGGGCTTCGCTACGGCGCGATCGCGCGCTCGCCGGTCGAGGGCGGCCGGGTCCTGGGGCTCGATCGCACGGCCGCGAAGGCCATCGTCGGCGTCCACCAGATCGTCGCCGAGGAGGATTTCGTCGCGGTCATCGCGACCAACAGCTGGTCAGCGATGCGCGGCCTCGAGGCGCTTGGCGTCAAGTGGGGAAGCGGCCCGAACGCCACCGTGCAGCAGTCGCAGATCGTCGCCGACCTCGAGGCGGCGGTCGCGCGTGACGGGGCGATCGCCAATCGCGTCGGCGACGCCGAGCAGGCGCTCGCGGCGGCGGCAACGGTGCACGAGGCGATCTACCACCAGCCGTTCCTCGCACACGCGACGATGGAACCGATGAATGCGACCGTGTACTGGCACGAGGGCATCTGCGAGGTGTGGGCCGGGACCCAGGCACCCGATCGGGCGGTCGCCAAGCTCGGTGCGCTCGGGCTTCTGCCCGCCCAGATACGCATCCACAACCAGCTGATCGGCGGCGGCTTCGGCCGCAGGCTCGAGGTGGACGGCATCGAGTTCGCCGCGCGCGTCGCGCGCCACGTCGATGCGCCGGTGCAGCTCCTGTGGCGGCGCGAGGAGGACGTCCAGCACGATCGCTTCCGGCCGTACTACGTCGACCGGCTGCGAGCGACGCTCGATGAGCACGGCGCGCTCGCCGCCTGGACGCACACGATCGCCGGCTCCTCGGTCATGGTGTCGTGGGACGGGAAGCCCCTCAAGGACGGCGTCGACGACGATGCGGTCGAGGGCTCGAAGAACATGATCTACACGGTGCCAAACCTAACCGTGCGCTTCGTGCAGCAGGAGCCGACCGGCGTCACGACCTCGTGGTGGCGCGGCGTTGGACCGACGCGCAGCATCTTCGTCGTCGAGAGCTTCATCGATGAGCTCGCGCACGCCGCGGGCCAGGACCCGATCGCCTACCGTCGCTCGCTCCTGTCATTGCCGCGTGCGATAGCGGTGCTCGACCTCGCCGCCGAGAAATCCGCTTGGGGCAGCGCGCTCAAGGCCGGGCGCGGACGCGGCGTCGCGGTGCAGTCGGCGTTCGGCAGCTTCCTCGCCCAGGTCGTCGAGGTCGAGGTCGATGCCGAGGGCGCCGTGCACGTCCTCAAGGTCACCTGCGCGCTCGATTGCGGGCAGACGGTGAATCCGGACACCATCCGCGCCCAGCTCGAGGGTGGTGTCGTGTTTGGACTCAGCGCGATCCTCGCGGGCGAGATCACGATCGCGAACGGGCGCGTCGAGCAGAGCAACTACAACGACTACCCGATCGTGCGCCTCGGCGATGCGCCGCTCATCGATACGCACCTCGTGTCGAACACGGAAAGCCCCGGCGGCGTCGGCGAGACCGGTACCGCGTGCGTAGGCGCGGCTCTCTGCAACGCGATCTTCGCCGCGAGTGGCAAGCGAATCCGCACGCTTCCCGTCAGCCGCGGCATGAAGCTCGCGGACGCGGGCGCTAGCTCCCGGAGTTCCTGAGGCGGATCTGCAGCATCTTGGTCCGGTAGTCGATGATCATCGTGTCGACGAGACCCAAGAGGTCCATGCCGACCAGGATCGTCGGCTCGTCGGTCATGTGCCAGTGCTGGAAGATGTACATGTCGCCGATGGTGATGCGCACGTCGCGAAGCGTGAGCGCACCGAGTTCGATGGGCGGGGTCGGGATCCGCTCGCCGCGCTGCACGTCGAGCGTGGCGCCGGTGATCGTGTCCTGGTCAACCTTGGTCGCGCGATAGCGGCGTACGAGCGCCTCGCGTAGCGCGACATTGCCGAGCGTCGCCTGCCCGCCCGTATCGATGATCGCCTTCGCCTTGACCGCGCCGATGCGCGCGTTCACGACCATGAGGAGCCCGCCGACGATCCTAAACGGCACGGTCACGAATCCGGCCGGCGGCGCCTCGAGGTGGGACTTGAAGATCGTGATCCGGTCGCGCCCGAAATCGATGAACACGCGCTTGTCGAGCATGCCCTCGGAGCCGAGCACGCCCTCGGCACCGCCGAGCGCGTCGGTCACGATGGGAAGCCTGCGGCCCTGGAGCTCGAGGTCACCGACGATGAGGCTGTTGATCGGAATCGTTGGCACCACGCGCGATCCCGTAACGCCGCGCAGCATGATCGTGTGCTCCTCGGTGAGCGGCAGGCCGAGTCTCTCGGCGACCCGCGCATTCACCGCCGAATTGCTTGCGCCCGTGTCGAGCACGAGGCGGAACGGACCCTTGCCATTGATGAAGACGGGCGCCCACACGCGGCCAATCCGGTCGCGGCGGGTCGGCGAGACGTAGCGCGGCTCCGGCGCCTCGACGACGATTTCCTCGAGCGTGTCGCCGGCCGTTGCGGCCGGTGTCGCGGCCGCGGGTGCGGGAGCGGGAGCGGCGGGAGCGCTGGTCGCGGGCGGCTCGGTCGCGGCTACGAGGATGGCTGCGGCGGCGAGCAGCATGAGCCTGCCGATGAGCGTGGCGGTTCGGCGGATCTCTGGCTGCGTGGTCTTCATGACGCTGGCGGTCGTCCTTCCGGGTGCGGCGGGCGGCGCGTGGGTGCAGCGCAGCACATCACAGTATAAGTGTGAACGGCCGGCGACGCCTGCGCTTCGACGCGCGCGCGCCACCCCGTGCCGCAGACAGGGCGATACGCTAGTCTTGCCTGCCATCGCGTCCAGTCACGACAAGAGTATCGGCCATGCCCCACCTGCTTCGCGTCCTCATCCTCGTCCTTGCCACGCTCGCTGCGCTCGCGCGCGCGGAAGCCGCCGCCGGTCCCGCCGACCGCGTCTACCGCAATGGCGTCATCTTCACCGCCGATTCCGCTGCGAGTCACGCCGAGGCGCTCGCCATCAAAGGCGGCCGGATCGTGTTCGTCGGCCTCGACGCGGACGCGAAGCCCTACATCGGCGCGGCGACCACGGTCGTCGATCTCAAGGGCGCCTTCCTGATGCCGGGCCTCGTCGACGGCCACATGCATCCGCTCGAGGCGGGCAGCCAGCTCCTCAAGTGCAGCCTCAACTACGAATCGCTGACGGTGCCGGAGCTGCAGAAGCGCGTCCAGGCCTGTCTCGACAAGGACGTGGCGCACGAGCCGGACGGCTGGCTCGAGGTGGTCAGCTGGTTCCAGGAGAGCATGCAGCCGGCCGGCGTCAAGACGAGTCGCGCGACGCTCGATGCACTGAAGACGAAGCGACCCATCCTGCTCAGGTCCTCCTTCGGCCACACCACGCTCGCGAACTCCCGCGCACTCGAGCTTGCCAAGTTCACGGCCGCGACCAAGGACCCGCTCGGCGGCAAGATCTGGCGGGAGCCCTCCGGCGCGCCGAATGGCCTCCTCGAGGATGCCGCCTTCGAGGTGTTCTCGACGCTCGTGCCGAAGCCGACCGCCGCCGAGGATCGAGCCGCGGCCGCCGCGGCACTCGTCGCGATGAACCGGCAGGGTGTCACGAGCTTCCTCGATGCCGTGGCGCCGGCGACCGACATCGCCGCGTTCGCGGCGGTCGAGAAGGCAGGCAAGCTCACGGCCCGCGCACACTTTGCGCCCGAGATCGCCCCGACCGAGGCGAACGCGATTCCCGCGGCCGTCGCGCGCCTCGTCGCGCTGCGCAAGCGCTACGACCAGGGCGCCGCCCACGCCGCGCCCGGCATCACGGTGCGTAACGCGAAGCTCTTCCTCGACGGCGTGATCGCGGCGCCCGCATTCACCGGCGCCGTCATCGAGCCTTACCGCCGCAACGTCGGCAGCACCGCCGCGGCGCAGTGGGTCGAGGGCATGAGCCGCGGCCCGGCGGTGTATTTCCCGGCCGACGCCCTGGCGAGTGTTCTCATCGCGCTCGGTCGCGCCGGCATCGATCCGCACATGCACGCCGACGGCGATGGCGCGGTGCATGCCGGGCTCGATGGCGTCGCCGCGCTTCGCAAGGCGCTTCCCGGCGCCGACATCCGCCCGGCGATCGCGCACGATGAGATCGTGCTGCCGGCGGATTACGCGCGCTACTCCGCGCTCGACACGACGGCGGTGCTCTCGCTGCAATGGGGCAAGCCGGCCGGCGACACGCTCGGCCTCAAGGACTACTTCGGTCCCGCGCGCATGAAGATCCTGGAGCCCTCGGGCCTCCTTGCCGCGGCCGGCGCGCGCATCGCCTTCGGCAGCGACTGGCCGGTCGACCAGCTCGATGAGTGGTTCGCGCTCAAGGTCGGCGTCACGCGCACGAACGCGCCCACCTCCCCGGCGGAGTATCGCGGCAAGCTTGGCGATGACCCAGGCTTGAGCCGCGAGACAGTGCTCAAGGCCGCGACGATCAGCGCCGCGTACGAGCTGCACGCGGACGATGTGACAGGCTCGCTCAAGGTTGGGAAGGTCGCCGACCTCATCGTGCTCGACCGGAACCCGCTCACGGTGCCGGCCGAGGACATCGCCTCGACCAAGGTCCTCGAGACCGTCGTCGGCGGCAAGACCGTCTACAAGGCCTCAGCCGCGCGCTAGGCTTCGGGCCGCGACGCGGGTCGCGCGAAGAGCTGCGACCAGTAGATCTGGAACTCGCTCGAGGCATTGAGCCCGTAGCCGACGCCCATCTCGGTGAAGCGCGGTTCCATGATGTTGGCGCAATGCCCCGGGCTCGCGAGCCAGCCGGCGACGACGCCGGCGGCATCGGGCACGCCTCCGGCGATGTTCTCGCCGACCAGCACGGCCCCGTAACCCGCGCGTCGCACCCGATCGGCCGGCAGGCTACCGTCGCGACCGCGGTGCTCGAGGCGGCTCGCCCGCGCCATCACCGCCGCATAGTCGATCGCCGCGTGCGAGAGCTCGCCATTGAGGCGCAGCGGCTCCGTCGCCGCGTACGGCTTCTCGCCACAACGCCGCGCCGCTGCGCGCGCACGGTTGACGAGCTTCAGCACCTCGCGCGCGACCTGGGGCTCCTCGCCCGGCGTCGGCGCATCGAGGGGCGCGACGACCACGATGAAAAGCTCGCCGCCGCGACGCGCGACACCGATCTCGCGCAGGCGCGGATCGGACAGGTCCCTGCAGAAGCGCCCGGCAACGGCGTTGGCGATGCCGCGGTCATCGTCGATGCCGACGAGGTGCATCGAGGTGGCGAACTCGGGGCGCACGGTGAGCGAGCCGAGCGCGCCGTGCAGGCTCTCGCCACGCGCGAGCCGGGCGGCAACGCCATCGAGTGCGCTCGTCTCTCGGAGCTCGCCCGCCGCAGGCCCGGCGCAGGCGGCGCGCCGGGCGCGGCTGACCGCGCCTGCGGGCGAAGCCTCGGCGCCGGGCGCAAGCACGAGTAGCGCCGCGGCCAGGGCGAGCGCAAAGCCACTCGCGCCCGCGGCCGGCGAGCGCTCGATGACAGGTCGGGTGCCCATGGGTTCTGCAACGCGACGGCGGGACGGCCGTTGACCGTCCGGCCGGGGTTCGTTGGAACCGTGGAGCGCGTCGCAGCCGGGGTGGCCGCGGCGCGGGGCGCGCTTCCGTCCAGCACCGGTCGCCCCTTCCGTGGGTGGCTGATCGGCGGCATCATTCGCGGGGCTATCGATGCTCGTGAGGCCAGGCCCGCCGTAGTTGAAGGTGCGCAATGGAGCTATGCGACGCGACCGACGCCGACCTGCCGGGGATCCTCGCGATCTACAACGAGGTCATTGCGAACTCGACCGCCGTGTATGCGACGGAGCCCACGACGCTCGAGGAGCGGCGCGAGTGGATGCGCGCGCGCCTCGCGCGGACATTCCCGGTGCTGGTCGCGCGGGATGCCGCGGGCGTCGCCGGCTTCGCCTCGTTCGGCGACTGGCGCGGCAGCTGGAGTGGCTACCGCTACACGGTCGAGCATTCCGTGCACGTGCGCGGCGACGTGCGCGCGCGGGGCATCGGCCGGCAGCTCCTCGAGGCGCTCGTGCCGCGCGCGCGGGCGCAGGGGAAGCACGTGATGATCGGCGGCATTGACGCTACCAACAGCGCCTCGATTCGCTTTCATGCGCGGCTCGGCTTCGAGCCGGTCGCGCACTTTCGCGAGGTCGGCCACAAGTTCGGCCGCTGGCTCGACCTCGTGTTCATGCAGCGGCTGCTCGGGCCCCCGGGCGAGCCGCGACCGCAGTAGCCCAGCCCACATCACCGGAGATCCCGACCATGCCCGCACGCATCAACTTCATCGAGCTGCCAGGAACCGCGACGGCGCCGATGAAGACGTTCTACGCGAGCGCATTCGGCTTCGCGATGACCGATTTCGGCCCGACCTACGCGTGCACGCTGAGCGGCGATGTGGACCTTGGCATCCAGGCCGATCAGGGCGAGGTGACGCGCGCGCCGCTGCCGGTCCTCGAGGTCGAGGATCTCGAGCAGGCGCTCGCGGCGGTCAAGAAGGCCGGCGGCATCGTCTCGAAGCCGACGTTCTCCTTCCCCGGCGGCCGGCGCTTTCATTTCACCGACCCGAGCGGCAACGAGCTCGCCGCGATGCAGCCCGACTGAGACGCCGGGCGCGCGTCAGAACCACTCGTCGCGCATCTCGAGGACCGTCGGATCGACCGGGTCGAGTACGCCGAGCCAGGCGCCGACCTTGGGGAGTTCCCAGCGCGCGAAGTAGCTGAGCGTGCGCCGCTTGCCCTCGAGGAAGGCGGTCTCCTCCGGCACGCGGTCCGCCGCGGCGCCCGCGAGCGCAGCGTCGGCGACGAGCGCCTGCTCGAGCCAGAGCCAGCCGACGAGGGCATGGCCGAAGGCCTCGAGGTACGGACTCGCGTTCGCGAGCCGAAGTGCGGCATCGCCGACCCGCGCGAGGCGCTCCGTCACCTCGAGCATCTGGCGCCAGGCGGCGCCGACGCGCTCGGCGTCGGCGCTGAGCGCGGCGCGCGAGCGCGCCTCTGCGAGCGTGCGGGACACCCTCGCATCGAGCGCACGGAGCGCCGCGCCGCCGTTCGCGCCGACCTTGCGTCCGAGCAGGTCCGCCGCCTGGATGCCGTGCGTGCCCTCGTGGATCGCGTTCAGGCGATTGTCGCGCCAGAACTGCTCGACCGGGAAATCGCGCGTGTAGCCGTAGCCGCCGTGCACCTGGATGGCGAGGTCGTTCGCCGCGAGGCACCACTCGGACGGCCAGCTCTTCGCGACCGGCGTCAGCAGTTCGAGGAGCGCGTGGGCTTCGGCGCGCGCGGCCTCATCGGGCGCCGTCGCCGCCTCATCCACCAGCCGGGCCGAGTAGAGAATGAGCCCAAGGCCGCCCTCGACGTAGCTCTTCTGCGCGAGCAGCATGCGCCTCACGTCGGGGTGTTGGATGATCGGAACGGGTGGCGCCTCGGCGTCACGCCGCCCGCCCGTCGCGGTTAGTCGTCCCTGCCGGCGCGTGCGCGCGTAGTCGAGCGCGTGCAGGTAGCCGGTGTAGCCGAGCGCGACGGCGCCGGTGCCGACGCCGATCCGTGCCTCGTTCATCATGTGGAACATGCACGCGAGCCCCTGGCCCTCCTCGCCGACGCGCGTACCGATCGCACCGGATGCGCCTTCCGGGCGATGCCGCCCCTCGCCGAAGTTGAGCACGCAGTTCGAGGTGCCGCGAAAGCCCATCTTGTGGTTGAGCCCGGCCGCGACGACGTCGTTGCGCTCGCCGAGCGCCTGGCCCGCTCCTGGCAGGAACTTGGGCACCGCGAACAGCGAGATCCCGCGCACGCCCGCGGTCAGCGCGCCGTCGGGTGCGGCCACCTTCGCAAGCACGAGGTGCAGGATGTTCTCGGTGAGGTCATGTTCGCCCGCCGAGATCCACATCTTGTTGCCAAAGAGCCGGTAGCGGCCATCGGGCGCGCGCACCGCGCGGGTCGTGATGTCGGCGAGCGAGGAGCCCGCCTGCGGCTCCGACAGGCACATGGTGCCGTGGATCCGGCCGCCGAGGAGATCCGGCACGTAGCGTTCGACGAGCTCGGGCGTCGCGTGGGCGATCAGCAGGTTCGCGTTGCCGGTCGAGAGGAGCGCGTAGGCGGCGGTTGCGACGTTGGCGGCATCGAGGAGCGCGGTACCGGCGCGCTCGACCGTGTAGGGGAGCTGCATGCCGCCGAGCTCGTAGTCGTGCGTCGCGGCGCCGAGGCCCGCCGCGTGAAAGGCCGCGAGCGCAGCACGAATCGGCGCGTGCACGCTCACCGTGCCGTCCTGGTAACGCGGCTCGTCGAGGTCGGCGCTGCGGTTGTGGGGCGCGAAGCACTCCGTCGCGACCTTCGCGAACGCATCGAGCGCGGAACCGAGCGTCTCGCGGGAGTGATCGGCGTAGCGCGGCCGGCTCGCGAGCGCGGCGACATCGAGCCAGTCGAACAGCTGGAAGTCGAGATCGCGGCGCGAGAGCAGGGGTTCCATCACGCCCGTGCGGTGGCCGGCCCCGGCGTGCCCCGCGCGCCCGTCATGCCGGCGGCTGGGTTGCGATGAGGGCGCGGATCTCGCGGAGCTTGGCCTTCACCGCCTGGGCGTTGTCCCGGCCGATCCTGATCATCGCCTTCTGCCCGGCCGAGCGGGTCTCGATCCTGGGATCGGCGAACTTGTACATGACACTCGGGTGGATCAGCGGCACCGGATCGGCCACCTCGGGCGAGGCGAGCAGGTGGTCGATCACCTCGACCACGCGATCGTTGAAGTAGTGCCCCGGGTAGCCGAGCTCATCGTAAGCCTGCTGCAGCAGCGGGTAGAACTTCCGGTAGACCGCGACGGCCTGGTGGCTGTCGACGCCCGCGAGGAGTTCCAGGTACTTCGCGTAGCGTGCGGAGTTCTCGGGTGCGAGCGAGAGCGAGGGCTCCTCACCGCGCACGGCCAGCGCCCCTTCGGGCGGACGCATCAGTCGCACGGTCGCCGCCACTTGCTCGCGCGGCAGGTTGTCGACGGTCGCGACGACTCGACGCGCGAGGTGCGTCGGGTAGAAAAGCTCCGGCAGCGTCGCCGAGTGGAAGAGTGTCGCCACATCCGCGCCAAACGGGTCGTCGCTGTCGGCGAGGGTCGGCAACGGCACCGGCGCGGTCGGCGCCAGCGGATTGTCGATGTGCGGACCTGCGGCGACGGGCGTCGGTGCCGGTGCGTCGGCGCGTTGCTGCCAATAGTAGTAGCCACCGCCGGCAACGAGGGCGGCGGCAACGATGAGGCCTGCAATGAGTTGACGATTCATGGCGCCTCGATATGACCTTGCGTGGCCAGCAACGTTCCCTAGCGCTCGGGCGCCGGGGTCAGGCGGCGGCGCGGCGGGTCGAAGAAGGGTCCGGTCAGCACGCGGCAGCGCGCGTTGACCCGGCTCCATTTCAGCTCTTTCTGGTAGTAGATCTCGGCCCACAGCTCCTCGCCCGGCGCGCCGAAGGGCACCTTCACGCTCGCGAGCGCGATGCTGGCCTTGGCCATGGGCGACCACATCGAGCAGGTGACGGCACCGATGACGTTGCGCTTGCCGTCGTAGATGTAGGCGTCCTTGGCGGGCTTGTTGCCCTCGACGTCGAGGCGCACGAGCCTGAAGCGCGAGCCGTGCCGCTGCTCCTCGAGGAGCGCGCGGCGACCGGTGAAGTTCGGCTTCTTGAAATCGACGAGCCAGGCGAGGTCGAGCTCGAAGGGCGAGCGCGTCCGATCGGCGCGGATCGCCCGGTCGGCGGGCAGAAAATCGACGCCCGCCTGGATGAAGCCGGCCTCGATGCGGCTCATCTCGAGCGCGTGCGTGCCCATTGGCTTCAGGCCATGGAACTCGCCCGCCTCGAAGAGGCGATCCCACAGCCGCTCGGCATGGGCGGGATCGATCCAGAGCTCGTAGCCTAAGTCGCCCGTGAAGCCGGTGCGCGAGACGCCAAGCTCCGTCCCCTCGAACGCGAACGAGCGCATCGCGAAGGGCGTCAGCGTCTCGATTGCGGCGAGGCCGAGGGATTTCAGCACCGCACAGCTCGTCGGGCCCTGCAGCGCAAGCGAGGCGACCTCCTCGGTCTCCTCGCGAATCGACACGTCGAAGCCGAGCGCCGAGGTCAGGAGCCAATCGAGCTGGCGCTCCTGTGAGCAGAGCCGGTAGTCGTTTTCGCGCAAGTGGAAGATCGTGCCGTCGTCGATGACCTGCCCCTGGTCGTCGCACCAGAGGCAGTAGCCGACCCGTCCGGGCTTGATCTTGGCGACGTCGCGCGTGACGAGGCGATTGAGGAAAGGCAGCGCATCGGGTCCGGTAATCCGGTGCTTGGTCATCGGCGAGAGGTCGAACACCGCACAGGCATTGCGAAGCGCCGTGTACTCGAGCCCGACGTCGAAGTAGGCATCCGCGACCGTGTGATCGCGCCAGCGGTGCCACAGGTTCAGCGAATTCGCCGCCGCCGTGCGCGAGTGGAACGGCGTGTAGCAGACGGTCTGCAGGTAGTGCCCGGCCGGCGCTCTCATCGCGGCGCTCCTTCGAGGACGACGCGGGCGGCGTTGCGACCGGCGGCGCCCATGACGCCACCGCCCGGATGGCAGCCGGCACCGCAGAGGTAGAGCCCCGCAACCGGCATCGCGTACTGGGCCGCGCCCGGGACCGGCCGCAGCATCATGAACTGGTCGATCGTCATCTCGCCGTGGTGCCAGTGGCCGCCACCCATGCGGAACTGGCGCTCGAGGTCGAGGGGGGTCAGGACCTCCGCCGCGACGATGAGCTTGCGAAGCCCGGGGGCATGACGCTCGAGCACGCCGATGAGGATCTCGCGGTAGGCGTCGCGCTCATTGTCCCAGCCGGCGGCGAGATCGTAGGGGGCGTACTGGACGATCGCCGACAGCACGTGCTTGCCCACCGGCGCAAGCTCGGGGTCGGCGACGCTCGGCACCGTGATCTCGAGCACCGGCGAGCGCGAATAGTCGCGGTACTTGGCTGGGTTGAAGGCCTCGTCGACGTAGCCCGAGTCGGGTGCGATCAGCAGGCGCTCACCGGCGAGCGCGGGCGCAAGCCCGGTGAATTGCGGCGGTCCCGCGAGCGCGAGGTTGAGCTTCGCGGCGGTGCCGATCGAGCGGGTGTGCTCGAGCCTTCGCGCAAACTCGGCCTCGAGGTGCCGCGCGCCAAGGAGCGTACGGAGCGTCGTCTTGGGGTCCGCGTTCGAGACGACGGCCTGGGCGCCGATCTCCTCCCCGCTCTCGAGCTTGACGCCGGTCACGCATCCATCGACGACGATGAGCGTCGCGACGGGCGCGGAGAGGCGGATCTCGGCGCCCGCCGCGCGCGCGGCGGCGGCGAGCGCCTCGCTCACCGCGCCCATGCCGCCGCGCGGCAGGGCGGGATCCTGCGACTCACCACTCAGGCGATGCAGGTAGGTGAACACGCTGTTGCCGGAGCGTGGCCCGAGCTTCGTGCCGAGCACCGCATCGAGTGCGATCGCGCCCTTGAGCGCAGGGCTTTCGAACGACTCCTCGAGGAGATCGTGGATGGGCATCGTGACAACGCGCAGGAACTCGCGCATGTCCTCGCGCCCGAGGCGCCGGATGTCAAGGGCGATGAGTCCCGCCGGCAGTGCTTCGCGCCAGCTCCCCCAGGCGAGCCTCGGCGGCACGCGGCCGTGCTGGCGGGCGAGTACGCCCGCGTAGCGACGCATGCGATCGATGAAGTCAGGGTACGCCGCGCGGTCGGCGGCACTCGCAGGTCCGCTCACGATGCGGTTGCCCTCGAGCACGAGCGGCTCGCCCTCCGGGTTGAGCGCGACGGTCTTGAGGGCGGGCCGCGCGAGCGCGAGCCCGTGCCGTGCGAGGTCGAGCTCCTTCTGGACCCTAGGATCGAGGAGCTGCAGCAGGTGCGCAACCGCCGGCACCCTGAAGCCGCGGGTGAGCTCGCGCGTGACCGCGGCGCCCCCGACCTGGTGCGCGGCCTCGAGCACGAGCACCTCGCGCCCGGCGCGCGCGAGGTACGCCGCGCACGTGAGCCCGTTGTGCCCAGCGCCGATGACGACGATGCGGCCGGCGTCAGTCATCGCTCCAGCCCTCCGGCACCGTGCTTGCGCGGCGCAGGTCCATCAGCACTTCGCGAGCGGCGTTCGCGCCGGGTGCGGCCATCACGCCGCCGCCGGGATGCGTGCCCGAGCCACACATGTACATGCCACGCACGGGTCCGCGGTACTGCGCGTAGCCCGGAAACGGGCGGTTGAAGAGGAGCTGGTCGAAGGTAAGTTCCCCCTGGAAGATGTTGCCTTCGGTGAGGCCGACCTCCGCCTCGAGTTCCTTCGGGGTCCTCACCTCCGCATGCAGCACGAGCTTCTCGAAGTCCGGGCTGTAGCGGGAGATCTGCGCGAACACCGTCTTCTTGAACCCTTCGCGGTCGGCGTCGGTCCATTCGCGGCCTTCGACGAGCGGTGGTACGTACTGCACGAACACCGACATGAAGTGCTTGCCGGGCGGCGCCATGGTCGGATCGGTCATCGAGGGCATCAACAGGTCGAGGTACGGGTCCTTCGACCACGTGCCGCGCTTCCAGTCATCGTAGGCACGCTCGTAGCGCTCGAGCGAATCGAGGAAATGCATGTCGCCGGCGTAGAGCGGGTGCTTGGCACCGAGCGCGGTGAACGTCGGTCGACCGTCGAGCGCAATGTTGAGCTTGCCGGAGGAACCGCGGATCTTGAAATCCCTGGCGCTCTTGACGAGCTTAGGGGTCAGATCCTTCGGGTCCATCAGCTTCAGGAACGTGCGCTTCGGGTCGAGCCCCGAGATCACGACCGGCGCTTCGAACTCATCGCCATTGTCGAGCACGACGCCGGTCGCGCGGCCGCCGCGCACGTTTATCCGCGCGACCGGAGCCGACACCCTGACCTCGCCGCCGTAGGCGGCGAGCGCGGCGGCGAGCGCCTTCGATACCGAGCCCATGCCGCCGCGCGCGAATCCCCACGCGCCCATCTGGCCGTCGACATCGCCCATGTAGTGGTGCAGCAGCACGTAGGCGGTGCCGGGCGACTGGACGCCGAGCGCCGTGCCGATGATGCCGCTGCCGGCGAAAGTGGCCTTGACGACATCCGACTCGAAGTACTCGCCGAGGTAGTCGGCGATGCTCATCGTGTGGAAGCGGATCGTGTCGTAGATCGCCGCCTCGCCGAGCTTGCCGAACTCGCGGCCGACGTGCAGGAGCTCCTTGAGGTCGCGCGGCCGGAACGAGGTCGGGTCCGGGGGCGTTCGCATGAGGAGTGCGCGCACGAGCTTGCACTGGCGCATCACGTCGCGCCCGTAGCGCAGGTACGCGTCGGCGTCCCGCGCGCTGAACCGCGCGACCTCGCGGCGGCGCACTTCCTTGTCGACGTAGCCGCCGAGGAGGTCGCCGTCGCGCGTGAAGGTCACGCCACCTCCATAGGGGACGATCTGCAGGCCGTGGCGGGAAAGCTCGAGCGCCCGGTAGATCTCCGGGCGCAGCAGGCTGCACACGTACGAGCAGTTCGAGTAGATCCAGTTCGGATGCAACTCGCGGCTCACCGTCGCGCCACCGATCCAGGGGTTGCGCTCGAGCACGATCACCTTGAGGCCGGCCTTGGCGAGGAAGGCGGCGCTCGTCAGCCCGTTGTGGCCGGCGCCGACGACGATGGCGTCGTAGCGACTCATGGGGACGGGCGGGGCGCTGGCACGAACGTCAAGATGGCGGCTTTCTTTTACATGCTGCGCACCGGAGCGGCGCGGAAATCTAGCATGTTTCGCACCGGCCGGTCAGGGCGGGCGAGCCTTGGGCCACGCCACGCGAAGCCGCCGCCGAGTCACGGTAGACTGCGTCCCTACGAGCGTCGGCGGCCGGTGGGTGCCGCTCGCGGTCCGGTGGGGGGAAGCGCATGGCGAAGGAACTGTTTCAGCCGCTCTCGGGCAACGCGATGCCACGCTTCGGGGGCCCCGCGACTTTCATGCGCCTGCCGGCCTTGGGAATCGACGCCGGCCTCGATGTCGCCTTCGTCGGCGTGCCCTTCGACATCGGCACCTCGAACCGCACCGGCGCCCGCCTCGCGCCGCGCCAGATCCGTGACGAATCCAGGATGCTCCGGCCCTACAACATGGCCACGCGGGCGGCGCCGTTCGACTCGCTCAGGGTTGCCGACGCCGGCGATGTGGCGATCAACACGTTCAACCTCCTGAAGAGCATCGACATCATCGAGCGCCACTACGATGCGTTACTCGCGACGGGTGCCGTGCCCCTGTCGATGGGCGGCGACCACACGATCGTGCTGCCGATCCTGCGCGCGCTGAAGCGCCGGCACGGCCCCGTGGGCGTCGTGCACGTCGACGCCCATGCGGACGTCAACGACGAAATGTTCGGCGAGAAGATCACGCACGGCACGCCGTTCCGGCGCGCCGTCGAGGAGGGCCTGCTCGACCCGAAGCGCGTCGTGCAGATAGGCCTTAGGGGCACCGGTTACGCGGCCGATGACTTCGACTGGCCGCGCAACCAGGGATTTCGGGTCGTGCAGGCCGAGGAGTGCTGGTACAAGTCGCTCGCGCCGCTCATGGTCGAGGTCAGGAAGCAGCTGGGCGCCGGTCCCGTCTACATCAGCTTCGACATCGATGGCATCGATCCCGCCTTCGCGCCCGGTACGGGCACCGTCGAGGTGGGCGGACTCACCGTGCCGCAAGGCCTCGAAATCATCCGCGGCTGCCGCGGGCTCGACATCATCGGTGGCGACCTCGTCGAGGTGAGCCCGCCGTATGACACGACCGGGAACACCGCGCTCTTAGGCGCCACCCTCCTCTACGAGATGCTGTGCGTGCTGCCCGGCGTCAAGCAGCGCTAGCACGGAGTCGCCCTACACCCATGGAATCTGTTGACGTGTGCATCATCGGCGGCGGCATGGCCGGCGCCTCGGTCGCCTACCACCTCGCCCCGACCGCGAGAGTGCTGATGCTCGAGCGCGAGCCGCACGTGGGGTATCACAGCACCGGCCGCTCCGCCGCGCTCTACCACCCCCAGTACGGCAGCGCCGTGATCCGCTCGCTGACCGCGGCCTCGAGCGCGTTCTACCAGTCCCCGCCGGCCGAGTTCGGCGCGATCTTAAGCCCGCGCGGCTCGCTCGTGATCGGCCGTGCCGACCAGCAGGCCGCGTTCGAGAAGCACACGAAGATGGCCAAGGCGAGCGCCCAGAAGCTGGCGCAGCTGTCGGCGGCGGAGGTGCTCGCGCTCGTGCCGGAGTTGCGCCCGGAAGCCGTCGCGTGGGGCCTCTTCGACGATCTCGCGATGGACATGGACGTCGAGATCCTGCTGCAGGGCTATCTCAGGGCCGCGCGGCGCCACGGCCTCAAGGTGCTGACCGGGCAGGCCGTCGGGGCGATCACCCGGTTGGGCGGCCGCTGGCGCGTAAAGACCGCAGATCTTGAAATCGACACGCGCGTCGTCGTGAACGCCGCGGGCGCCTGGACCGACGAGGTCGCCGGGCTCGCATCGATCGCGCCGTTGAAGCTCATCCCGTACCGGCGCACGGCCTTCACGTTCGATGCGCCGAACAGCGAGAGCGGCTCGCGCTGGCCGATGATCATCGACGGGGACGAGCAGTTCTACGTGAAACCTGACGCGGGACGGATCTTGGGCTCGCTGTCGGAGGAGACCGCATCGCCCCCCTGCGATGCACAGCCCGAGGATCTGGATGTCGCGATCGCGGTCGATAGGATCGAGACCGCGTTCAGTTTCCCGATCAAGCGCGTGCTGCGCTCGTGGGCGGGCCTGCGCACCTTCGGCCCGGACCGTAACCCCGTGTCCGGATTCGAGGAATCGGCACCGGGCTTCTACTGGCACGGCGCGATCGGCGGCTACGGCATCCAGACCTCGGCGGCGCTCGGCGCCTTTGCGGGTGCCGCGATCGCCGGGAAGCAACTCCCCGACGAACTCGCCTCGCACGGCATCCGCACCGTCGATCTCGCTCCGGCGCGGCTGCGCTGAAGCCCCGCGTCAGGCCTTCGGGATCACGCCACCCGGCGTGAGCTTGTCGAGGGCCGCCGGCAGGAGCTGCGACAGCTTCGCCGTCAGTTCCGGCACCGACAAGCCCGCCTTCGCGGCGAGTTCCTGCACCGCGTTTGAGCCGAGCACCTGGTGAATCTGGTCGGCGGTAATCGGCTGGTTGGGTCCGGTGCCGACCCACGAGCGCACCGTCGAGCCGAAGCCCTGCTTCTCGAACTGGTTGACCACGCCCTGCACGCCGCCGTTCTGCTCGAGGACGTGGTTGACCACGCCCACCATTGCGGCGCCGACGACACCACCCAGCATTCCGTCAAAGAGTCCCATGATCGCCTCCACCATCCAGCCGTAGGTTCAACGCAGCATTGTACGGGCATCCGCGCCGGCCGACACGGCCAGGGAGCCCCTACGCGGCGAGTTCCCGCAGCACTGCCCCGACGGCGGCAATCTCGGCGGCGGTGTTGTAGTGCGCCAAGCCGATCCGGGCGACGCCACCGTTGTCACGCACGCCGAGGACGCCGGCGATCTCGTAGGCGTAGAAGGAGCCGTTCCAGACGAAGATATTGCGCCGCGCGAACGCCTCGGCGATCGCCGCCGGCGTGTGCCCCGCGATCGTGAAGCTGAACGTCGGCACGCGGCCGTGGTTCGCCGCGGGATCGGAGATACCGAAGATCCGCATCTTGGGGAGCTCCGCGGCGATCGACAGGAATTGCCGCGACAGCTCGCTTTCATGCGCGCTCGCGGCGCTGTAGCCGCGCTCGATCCGCGTCCTGAGCGAAGCGCCCGCGGCGCCGCCGAACTCCTCGCCCAGCCACGCCATGTGCTCGATCGCACCGACAGTACCGAGCTGCGCTTCGAACGAGGGCGTGCCGGGCGCGTGGCGGTAGGGCATCGTGTCCGGCGACGGCCGAACCTTGAGTGGCCGCAGCCGCTCGGCGATTTCCGTGCGGACGTAGGCGAGGCCGGCGTGCGGGCCGAAGTACTTGTAGGGCGAGGTCATCAGGAGATCGCAGCCGATCGCGCCTGCATTGAGCGCGAAGTGCGGCGCCGACTGCACGGCGTCGACGACCGTGACCGCGCCGACCGAGCGACCGGCCGCAACGATACGCTCGACATCGTTGATGGTGCCGAGGAGGTTGCTGGCGTGATTGCAGGCGATGAGGCGCGTACGGGGACCGACGAGATCGGCGAGCATGTCGTAGCGATACTGGAATGTCGCCGTATCGAACTCGAGCCAGCGCACCGAGACGCCGCGCTCCTCGGCCGCGATCAGCCATGGCGCGATGTTCGAATCGTGATCCATGCGCGACACGACGATCTCATCGCCCGCGCGCCACTCGCGCGCGAGCATGCGCGAGAAGTGGAAGATCAGGCTCGTCGTGTTGAGGCCGAACACGACCTCCTGGGCATTGGCGGCGCCGAGAAACGTCGCCGCGGTAGCGTGAGCCGCCAGCATCGTGTCCTCGGCGAGGCGCGAGGTGCGAAAGAGCCCGCCGTCGTTGGCGCAATGCTCGATGAGCGACTCGCGCATGCGCTCGAGCACCCGCGCGGCGACCTGCGTTCCGCCAGGGGCATCGCCGTAGAGGCGGACCATGCCGTCATCGGTCTGCGCGAGCGCCGGAAAAGCGGCCCGAACCTTCTCTTCATTCCAGGCGGGCGCGGACTTCAAGATGCGTAACCTCGTTCGGGACAGGCACAACCGGCCGGAATCCGGCGGCGGCAAAGCGTAGCGGGGCGCGCGGACTTTGTCAGTTTCCCGACGTTTCGCGCGCGGGCGTCGCGGTTATCATTCGCTCCCGCTGCATTGTAGACTCGCGGCGACGGGTCGATTCGCGGCGCAGGCGAGCGAGCGGCCGGATGAGTTCGCCTCTCGCGGGCTCCGCTTTCGCCTTGCAGGAGTGCCCTCGCCCGGGCGGCTGGCCGCCGGCCGGCCCGCGCCAACTTGAGGACGGGTCGTCCGCCGCCGCACCGGCGGACCGCCCGAGGTTTCGCTCAGCTACCGCGCCATCGCGAGGAACTGGTCATGCACAGCAGGCTTCTGGCCGTCATCGTCGGCTTCATCGCTGCCCTCGCGCAGGCGGGTACCGCATCGGCGGCAACGGCCGAGGCTCTCAACGACGCCGCGAAAGTCACGCTCGAATGGGGCGTCAAGATCCCGCTGCGCGATGGCGTGAAGCTGAATGCGACCGTCTACCGTCCGGCCGGCGCCGCGGCGGCGGCGCCTTGCATCTTTACGCTGACGCCCTACATCAGCCAGTCGTACCACGACCGCGGCATGTACTTCGCCGCGCACGGGCTGCCGTTCCTGACCGTCGACGTGCGTGGCCGCGGCAATTCCGAGGGCGAGTTCCGGCCGCTGATCCAGGAAGCCCACGACGGCTACGACGTCGTCGAGTGGCTGGCGCGCCAGCCCTACTGCAACGGCAAGGTCTCGATGTGGGGCGGCAGCTATGCCGGCTACGACCAGTGGGCCGCCGCGCGCGACAACCCGCCGCACCTCGCGACGATCGTGCCGGTCGCCGCTCCCGCCGCCGGCATCGATTTCCCGGCGGCCTACAACATGTTTGCCTCCTACGACATCCAGTGGCTGACGTTCGTCAGCGGCAAGGCATCCCAGCTGGCGCTCTTCGGGGACGAGGCGTTCTGGGTGTCGGCCTACCGGCGCTGGTACGAATCGGGCGCGCCGTTTCGGGTGCTCGACCGGATCGTCGGCAACCCCTCGCCCATCTTCCAGGAGTGGCTCAACCATCCGGACGGCGATGCGTACTGGGACTCCTACAACCCGAGCGCCGCCGACTACGCGCGCCTCGAGATCCCGATACTCACGATCACCGGCATGTACGACGGCGACCAGCCGGGCGCCCTCACCCACTACCGCCGCTACATGAAGAGCGCCTCATCCGCCGGGCGCGCGCGGCACTTCCTCGTGATCGGGCCGTGGGACCACGCCGGGACGCGCACTCCGCAGGCGGAGTTCGGTGGCCTCAAGTTCGGGCCGGCGAGCCTGGTTGACCTCCCGAAGCTGCACCTCGACTGGTACGCGTGGACGATGAGCGGCGGGACGCGGCCCGAGTTCCTCAAAAACGCTGTCGCCTACTACGTGACGGGTGCCGAGCGCTGGCGCTATGCCGAGTCGCTCGATGCCGTCACCGGTACCGCGACCCCGCTTTATCTCGGCTCGGCGAGCGGCGAGGCCTCCGACCTCTACGCCGGCGGCAGCCTGGCGGCGAAGCGGCATTCATCCGCAGGCTCCGATCATTACACCTACGACCCGCGCGACACGAGCATCGCGGCGGTCGAGGCGCTCGCCGATGGCCAGTCGCTCATCGACCAGCGCGTTGTGAACGCCGCGCGCACCAAGCTCGTCTACTACTCCGAACCCTTCACGGAAGACGCGGAGCTGAGCGGATTCTTTCGCTTCACCGCCTACATCGGCATCGACCAGCCCGACACCGACTTCGTCGTGACGGTCTCCGAGGTGTCGGCGGACGGCAGCGTCATACCGCTCGCGAACACCGTCATGCGGGCCCGCTACCGCGAGGGCCTGGGCACGCCGAAGCTCGTGCGTACGCGCGCGCCGCTCAAGTACGACTTCGATCGCTTCAGCTTCGCCTCGCGTCTCGTCGGCAAGGGCGCGCGCCTGCGCCTCATCCTCGGCGCCGCCGATTCCATCGGGCTCGAGAAGAACTACAACGCCGGTGGCGTCGTCGCAGATGAGTCCGTGCGCGATGCGCGCCCCGTCGTCGTGACGCTCTACCACGACTCCGCGCATCCTAGCGCGCTCATCGTCCCGCACGCGGCTCCCGAGCACGCGCCGGCGGCGCACTGACGCCAAGGGCCCAGCGCCGATGACCCTCGCCAGCCTGATCGACGGGCAGCTCGCCTATGGGCTGACCCCGCTCCTCGACCGCGCGAGCCTCACGGTGCTCGCGGGCGAGCGCGTCGGGCTCATCGGCCGCAATGGCACGGGCAAGTCATCGCTCCTCGGCGTGATCGCGCGCCGCGTGCCTCTCGAGGAAGGCGAACTGCACTGGCGCGACGGCCTGCATATCGTCACGGTCGAGCAGGAACCGGTGCTGCCGCCGGCGGAGGATCTGCTCGCGAGCCTGCGCCTGCGTGGCGGGCTCGAGGACCTGCACGACGACCGCGAGCGCTGGCGCATCGAGGCGCGGCTGACCGAGTACCTCGAGCGCTTCAACTTGGCCGGGACCATCGCGCCGGAGCGCGCCTCCGGGGGCGAGCGCAAGCGCGGCGCGCTCGCGCTCGCCCTCGCGCTCGATCCCGACCTCCTGCTCCTCGATGAGCCGACGAACCACCTCGACGTCGACGGGATCGAGCTCCTCGAGAACCTGCTGCTGAAGGGACCGGCGGCGATCTTCGTCACCCACGACCGCTACTTCCTTGACCGCGTCGCGACCCGCATCATCGAGCTCGACCGCGGGTACCTGCGTTCGTACCCCGGCAACTTCTCGGCCTACAAGGAACGCAAGGGCGAGCAGCTCGCCGCCGAGGCCGTCGCGAATCGCAAGTTCGACAAGTTCTGGGCGCAGGAAGAGGTCTGGATCCGCCGCGGCATCGAGGCGAGGCGCACGCGCGACGAGGGCCGCGTCCGCCGCCTCGAGGGCCTCAGGGTCGAGCGCGCCGCGCGGCGCGAGCGCCTCGGCGACCTGAAGCTCTCGATCGACTCGCGCGAGCGCTCCGGCAAGCTCGTCGCCGAGCTCGAGGGAGTGTCGAAGGCCTTCGGTTCGAAGGTCATCGCCCGGGACCTCTCGATGACCGTGATGCGCGGCGACCGGATCGGCATCTTGGGCGCGAACGGCGCCGGCAAGTCGACGCTGATCCGCCTCATCCTCGGCGAGCTCGCACCCGATTCCGGTCGCGTGCGCCTCGGCACGAACGTGCAGGTCGCCTACTTCGACCAGATGCGCGACCAGCTCGATCTCACGCGCACGGTTGGCGAGACGATAAGCCCGGGATCCGACTGGGTCGAGATCAACGGCGAGCGCAAGCACGTCAGCAGCTACCTCGCGGATTTCCTGTTCTCGCCGCAGCGGGCCGGGACGCCGGTCGCCGCGCTCTCGGGCGGCGAGCGCAATCGCCTCCTGCTCGCGCGCCTGTTCGCGCGTCCCGCGAACGTGCTCGTCCTCGATGAGCCGACCAACGACCTCGACATGGAGTCGCTCGACCTCCTCGAGGCCGCGATCCAGGTATTCCCGGGGACGTTGCTGCTCGTCAGCCACGACCGCGCATTCGTCGACAACGTCGTCACGCAAACTATCGCGCCGCTCGGCGACGGACGCTGGCACGAGTACGTCGGGGGCTACACGGACTGGCTGGCGCAGCGGCCCTCCGGCGCGATCCTCGCCCAGGCACCCGCCCCGACCCAGGCGCCCGACGTCGTGCCACTGCGCGCTCGCGCGCGCTTGTCCTTCAAGGACCAGCGCGAGCTCGAGGGCCTCCCGGCGGCGATCGAAGCGCTCGAGCGCGAGCTCAAGGCGCTCAACGCGCGCATGGCCTCGCCCGACTACCGCCACACGCCGGCGGGCGACATGGCCGTGGATGGCCACCGGATCGCGGAGATCGAGGGCCTCCTGCTCACCCACCTCGCACGCTGGGACGCGCTCGAATCGCGCGCGGCGCGCCCGGGGACCCCTCGCTAGGGACTCGACCGACGCAGGCTCGAAGTCAGAACCAGCTGTAGTTGAAGCTGACGCTGACCCGCTCGCCGGCGACCCGATTGGCCGGCACCTCGTGACGCAACCAGCTCTCGAAGAGCACGAGGGTCCCGGCCCGCGCCGGAATCACGACCCAGGGCCCGAGGTCCCCTCGCGCCCCGGCGCGCCTCGGCGGTGCCGCCATCATCCGCTCGAGCCTGGGATCCTCGAGCTTGAGCCCCGGGGCGCCGGGCGGCGTTGCGAGGTAGTACGTGCCGCTGATGCTGGAGAGCGGATGCAGGTGCAGCCCGTGAGCGACCCGCCGCGGCATGATGTTGACCCAGCAGTCGGTCATCGCGAGCGCTCTGTCCTTGAGGTCGAAGGCGAGCGAGCGCGCGAACCGCGCGACGTGGCCATCGAGTTTCCTCTCGAGCGCCGCGAAGGTCGGTGACACCGTCTGCACGCGGCTGACCGACCCGTAGGACGTGTAGCCACCGTGGTAGTTCTCAATCGACCAGCGGCGCCCCGCGGCATCGTCGGCCCGGAGCTGGTGGCATTCGGCGAGCAGCCGGCGGTCGAGCGCGAGGCTGCCACCGGGTCGCAGGCGCGCGGTGTAGACGCGGGTCGGGAAGAGGCTCCGGATCGTCATGGCCGGGCAGTATACGGACCCCCGTCGGGGACCCCGGCCGGGCCCGCGATGAATTTCGGGCCAAAAAAAAGGGCGGGACCAAGCCCGCCCCGAGGGGGTTCTGTCTCGGCCGAGTGGCGGGGGCGGCTTGCGCGGGCACCGGGCGACTCGTCGATGGAGTGACTTTAAGAGCGCGCCCGGGGACTGACAAACGAGTTTTTTGCAGTGCACAAGTGAGCGCAATTCATCCGTCCGCGACCCCCGAGGGGCGCGTCGCGAGCCGTCACTTCATCGAAATGACGACCTTCCCCTTCGCCTCCCGGTCGACGACCTGCCGGAGCGCCTCCGCGAACCGATCGAGCGGAAAGGTCCCCGACACGTGCGGCTTGAGGCGCCCACTCGCGCACCAGTCGAGCACGGTCTGCATGTGCTTCGCGTTCGCGCCCGGGTTCGCCCGCGCCCAGCCGCCCCAGAAGACGCCGACGGCGGAGGCTTGCTTGAGGAGCAGCAGGTTGAGCGGCAGCTTCGGGATGTCGCCGGCCGCAAATCCGACGACGAGGTAGCGCCCGCCCGGCGCGAGTGCCCGGATCATCGGTTCCGTGTACGGCCCACCGACCGGGTCGTAGACGACATCGACGCCGGCGCCACTGGTGAGTACCTTGATGCGCTCGCGCAGGTCCTCGCGTGCGTAGTTGATAACCTCCTCCGCGCCGTACTCGCGACAGAGCGCAAGCTTCTCGTCGGTCGAGGCCGCCGCGATCACCCTCGCACCGAACTCATTGCCGAGTTCGACCGCGGTGAGGCCCACGCCACCGGCGGCACCGAGCACGAGCAGGCGCTCGCCGCTCTTGAGCGCAGCACGGTCCTTGAGCGCGTGGAACGAGGTGCCGTAGACGATCGACATCCCGGCGGCGGCCGCATCGCCGAGCGAGTCCGGGATTGCGAATGCCTGGTCGGCCGGTACCACGACCGCTTCGGCGTAGCCGCCGTGAACGGCGGTCGCAAGTACGCGGGTGCCGGGCCTGGGTCCCGTCGTCTCGGGCCCGAGCGCGCGCACGACGCCTGCGACCTCCGCGCCCGGTGAGAACGGCAACGGCGGCTTCACCTGGTACTTGCCCTCGACCATTAAGGCGTCCATGAAGTTGACGCCGGCGGCGCGCACCTCGAGCAAGAGTTCGCCGCGCCGCGGCGTGGGGACCGGGACGTCCTCGACCTTGAGGTCGGTGTACGGGCCGAACGCCCGGCAGATGACGGCGCGCATGCGAAAGCCTCTTGGCTAGGTGGATCGAGTGGCAGCCGCGGCGGCACGGTCGAGCCCGAGACCGCCCGCGGGTCAGTCGCCGAGCGGCGCCAGCCAGTCACGCCCGGCGTCACCGTACGCGACGAAGTGGGGATTCAGGATGTCGGCCTTCGTATTGTAGCGAAGCGCCGCACCGTCCCGCGTCACGACCGCGCCGCCGGCCGCGACCAGTACCGCCTGCGCCGCCGCCGTGTCCCACTCGGAGGTGGGCCCGAGACGCGGATATACGTCCGCGCCACCCTCGGCGACGATGCAGAACTTGAGTGCGCTGCCGGTTGGAACAAGTTCATGGGGTCCGACGCGGGCGAGAAACGCATCGAGGGAATCGCCGCGGTGCGAGCGGCTGCCGACGACGCGGACCGGGTTCGCCGCCGGCCGTCGCGTCGCGATTCGCTCGGGACCCGCCGGTCCCGCGCGCCGCGTCGCGCCGACGCCGGGCACGCCCGTGTAGACCCTCGCGCGCGCCGGGACTCCGACGACGCCGAGCGCGGCGTCATGACCGACGATGAGCGCGACGTTGACGGTGAACTCCCCGTTCCTGGCGAGGAACTCGCGCGTTCCATCAAGCGGATCGACCAGCCAGTACACGGGCCAGCGGCGGCGCTCATCGAAGGGAATCGCCGCCGCCTCCTCCGACAGCACCGGCACGCCCGGCGTCAGGGCGCCGAGCGCCGCAAGGATCAGCCGGTGCGAGGCGAGATCGGCGCGGGTCAGCGGCGAGTCGTCGTCCTTCAGCGTCGCCCCGGCGTCGCTCGAGGCGTAGACCTCCATGATGGCGTCCCCGGCGCGGCGAACGATCCCGACGACGGGCTCGAGGAGCGTCGCGGGCTCAAGGATCGCGGCGTTCACGACCGAGGGGCGCCTCAGCCGGCGCGGGGCGCTGGCGCCAGCACCCCCGCGCGGGCGATGTGCTCGACGATCCGCTCGGCGGCCTGCTCGGGCGTGAGCGCGGTCGTGTCGATGTGGATCTCGGGGTGCTCCGGGGCCTCGTAGGGCGAGTCGATGCCGGTGAAGTTGCTGAGCTCGCCGCGCCGCGCCTTCTTGTAGAGGCCCTTCGGGTCGCGCGCCTCGGCGGCCGCGAGCGGCGCATCGACGTGGACCTCGAAGAACTCGCCCTCGCCCATCAGCTCGCGCGCCATGCGCCGCTCCGAGCGGAACGGCGAGATGAACGAGACGAGCGTGATGAGGCCCGCCTCCGCCATGAGGCGCGCGACTTCGGCGACCCGGCGGATGTTCTCGACGCGGTCCTGGGGCGTGAAGCCAAGATCCTTGTTGAGACCGTGGCGCACGTTGTCGCCATCGAGCAGGTAGGTGTGCCGGCCGAGTGCGACCAGGCGCTTGTCGATGAGGTTCGCGATCGTCGACTTGCCCGCGCCGGAGAGGCCGGTCAGCCACAGCACACAGCCGCGCTGGCCCTTCTGCGCCGCGCGCACGCGCCGGTCAATCTCGAGCGCCTGCCAATGGATGTTCTGCGACCTTCGCAGCGCAAAATGCAAGAGCCCCGCGCCGACCGTATCGTTGGTCAGGCGGTCCATCAGGATGAAGCCGCCGAGCGCGCGGTTGGCGGTGTAAGGCTCGAAGCCAGTGACGCGATCGAACTGCAGTTCGCACACGCCGATGTCGTTGAGCTCGAGTCGCTCGGCCGCTTCATGCTCGAGCGTGTCGACATTGACGCGGTACTTGAGCGGCATCACTGTTGCGAGCAGCGTCTGCGCCCCGAGCTTGAGCAGGTACTGACGACCCTGCAGCATCGGCTCCTCGTGCATCCAGATCAGCGTCGCCTCGAACTGGTCGGCGCATTCGAGCGGCGCCTCGCGCGTCGTGATGATGTCGCCGCGACTGACATCGACGTCGCTCGCAAGCGTCAGCGTGACCGATTGTCCGGCGACGGCCTCGCGCAAGTCGCCGGTCGCGGTGACGATCCGCTCGATGGTGCTCTCGCGCCCGGAGGGCGCGATCCGCACCGCCTGGCCGGTCGCGATGCGACCGCTCGCGACGAGGCCCGCGAAGCCGCGAAAATCCGAGTTCGGACGGTTGACCCATTGTACCGGGAACCGAAACGGCGCAGCGCCGTCATCGACCGCGATGTCCACGGACTCAAGGTGGCCAAGGAGCGTAGGCCCCTGGTACCAGGGCATGTTGCCGCCGGCAGCCACCACGTTGTCGCCGAGCGCCGCCGAGAGCGGGATCACGCGGATCTCGCCGACGCCAAGGAGCGCAGCGAATTCGCGGTACTCATCCTCGATCGCGCGGGCCCGCTCCTGCTGGTAGCCGACGAGGTCCATCTTGTTGATCGCGAGCACGATGCGCTTGATCCCGAGCAGCGCACACAGGTAGCTGTGGCGGCGGGTCTGGGTCAGCACGCCCTTGCGTGCATCGACGAGGATCACGGCGAGCTCCGCCGTCGAGGCGCCGGTCGCCATGTTGCGCGTGTACTGCTCGTGCCCCGGGGTGTCGGCGACGATGAACTTGCGCCGCGCGGTCGCGAAGTACCGGTAGGCGACGTCGATCGTGATCCCCTGCTCGCGCTCGGCCGCGAGGCCATCGACGAGGAGCGCGAAGTCGAGCTCGGCGCCCCGCGATCCGACCTTCCTCGAGTCCGTCGCGAGCGCAGCCAGCTGGTCCTCGAGGACCACGCTCGACTCGTAGAGCAGCCGGCCGATCAGCGTCGACTTGCCGTCATCGACCGAGCCGCAGGTGATGAAGCGCAGCAGCGTCTTTTGGCTCTGGGCCTCGAGATAGCGGGCAAGGTTCGCGGCGGGATCGGCGGCGGGCGTCGTCATGGGCGTGCTAGAAGTAGCCTTCCTGCTTCTTCTTCTCCATCGAGGCGCCGGCATCGTGGTCGATCACGCGACCCTGCCGCTCGGAGGTCCTGCTCGCCAGCATCTCCTCGATGATGGCCGCGACCGAACCGGCCGTGCTCTCGATGGCGCCAGTGAGCGGATAGCAGCCAAGGGTCCGAAAGCGCACGCTGCGAAGCGTGGGCTTCTCGCCCGCGCGAAGCGGCAGGCGCTCGTCATCGACGAGAATCAGCGCGCCGTCCCGCTCGACGACGGGACGTGGCGCGGCGAGGTAGAGCGGCACGATAGGGATCTGCTCGCGGTAGATGTACTCCCACACGTCGAGCTCGGTCCAGTTGGAGAGCGGAAAGACCCTTACGCTCTCGCCCTTGTTGGTGCGGGTGTTGTAGACCGACCAGAGCTCCGGGCGCTGGCGCTTCGGGTCCCAGCGGTGGGCGGGCGTGCGAAACGAAAAGATCCGCTCCTTCGCGCGACTCTTTTCCTCGTCGCGCCTCGCACCGCCGAAGGCGGCATCGAAACCGTGGCGGTCGAGCGCCTGCTTCAGGCCCTCGGTCTTCATGACATCGGTGTGGATCTGCGAGCCGTGGGTGACGGGGCCGATCCCCCTGGCGAGCCCGTCCTGGTTGACGTGCACGAGGAGCTCGATGCCGGGCTGCTTCGCGACCTCATCGCGGAACTCGTACATCGCCCGGAATTTCCACGTCGTGTCGACGTGCAGGAGCGGAAAGGGCAACGCCGCCGGAAAGAACGCCTTGCGGGCGAGGTGCAGCATCACCGCGCTGTCCTTGCCGACCGAATAGAGCATCACGGGCTTCGCGCACTCGGCGACGACTTCCCGGAATATGTGGATGCTCTCTGCTTCGAGTCGATCGAGGTGCGTAAGCAAGCGGCGCCCTGGCGCGCTCGCCTGCCCGTGCGACGCATCACTCATGTAGACCTGGCCCCTCGGAGTGCCTCGGCGGAGCCGCGCCCGTGGTGGTGCAGCTCGTTGCAGCAATGGATCATGAATAGCGCTCGCGGCACGTCAAAGTCAACCCAGCCGCCGGCGGCAGCGAGCGCGTGATCGGAAGTGTCGGGAAGGCTCCACGCCGTGCTGCGGCGCTCAAGCCTCGTGCAAGCCGCACTCGCGCTTGAGACCAAAGAAACGCAGGTTATCGGCGCTCCCGGCCTCGGCCAGCGAGCGCGTCGTGTGCCAGTCGCCGATCGACAGGTAGCCCTTGTCCCAGAGCGGATGATAAGGCAGGTCGTGCGTACGCAGGTACCGGCCGACGTCGCGATCGGTCCAGTCGAAGATCGGGTGCACCTTGTAGCGGCCCCGCTTGAACTCGATCGGTGCCGTGTCGGCGCGGCTGTCGGCCTGCGAGCGGCGCAGTCCCGAGAACCACGTCTCGCCGCCGAGTTCGGCAAGCGCGCGCTGCATCGGCTCCTGCTTGTTCAGGCGGTTGTACTGCTCGATGCCGTCGAGGCCCTGCTCCCACAGTCGCCCGAAGCGGGTTTCCTGCCAGGCGGGCGAGGCGTCGGAGCGGAACACCTTGAGGTTGAGCTTGAGCCGATCGGTGAGCTCGTCGATGAAGCGGTAGGTTTCAGGGAACAGATAGCCGGTGTCGATGAGCACCACCGGGATCTTGGGCTCGATGCGGGTGACGAGGTGCAGCATGACCGAGGCCTGCGCGCCGAAGCTCGAGGCGAGCACGTGGCGGCCCGGCAGGACTTCGAGGGCGCGCGCGACGCGCGCCCTCGCATCGAGCGAACCGAACGCCGCGTTGACCGCCACGAGATCGTGCGCGTCGACGGCGATCGGATCCTGCGGCAGCCAGCGGGCGAGCGTCGATCTCATCACCAATCCTCGAAGGTTGCCGCGATGCTACGGGCGGCGGGCGGCCGCGGCTCTTCCCGCGACGACAAAGGGGATCATACGAGCCGGCCCCGACCGGGCTGAAGTGCCGAGTGGTTATGTGCCGATAACCGCGGTTGGACGGGCCCCGAACCAGGCCTTGCGCCGCCCTACGGCACCCGGAACCGCCGCTGCAGGCTGATGATCCAGCAGGCGATTCCGGCGAACGCCCCGGCAAGCGGCCAGCCGATGTAGGCCCCCTCGAGTCGCGGTGGCGTAAGCGAGTTCGCGTGGATTAGCACGCCATGGAGCGCGAGCGCGAACAGCGCCACCCCCGCGGCGAGGCGTGCAGTGTGCCGGACGAGGAATTCCGCGGTTGCCTCGCGCTCAGCCGGCGCCAGCCAGTGGTCGCGATGGGGGATGTTGATCGATCCTGGCGAGCGGTGAATCGCTGCCCCGATGATGGCGCTCAGGAGCGTCGGGATCCCGACCGCGACCCCGGCCATGAACGCGAGGTAGGTGCCGCGCGTCATGAACCCGTTCGGAAGTCCGCCGGCGCCAAAGTGAGTCGCGATCCGCTCCGGCAGCCAGACCGAGGTGAGCGCGATCAGCGCGAGCGAGGCGATGAGGATGAGCGTCGTTACGCCGCGGCTTCGGTCTTCGGACATCGCTCCGCTCCGGATCGTTGTGTGGCGCGGCCCGCGGCGCCCGTCATCGCCCGCACGGGCCGCTGGTCGAATGCAATAATCGCCTCATGCAGATCATCGATGCTGAGACCGTCGTCACGCGCCTTGCGCCAGGCCCCCTCGTCCTCGCCCTCGAGCGGATGTTCCGCGACGGCTGCACGGCTCCCGTCCGCCACCACCATACGCTCCCGGTACCAGGCGCCCCCGATGCGACGCTCCTGCTGATGCCTGCCTGGCGGTCGGGCGACTGGCTCGGCATCAAGATCGTGACGGTCTTTCCGGGCAACGTCCTGCGCGCACTGCCGGCGGTGTCGGCCGCGTACGTGCTCATGGACGCAACCACAGGCGCGGTTCGCGCGCTCATCGACGGCGGCGAACTGACCGCGCGTCGCACCGCGGCGACCTCCGCCCTCGCCGCCCGCTACCTCGCGCGCGCGGATGCCCAGACGCTCCTCATCGTCGGCACCGGCCGCATCGCGCGGGAGCTCGCCTGCTTCCACGTCGCCGTGCGCCCCGCGCTCAGCTCCGTGTTCGTCTGGGGACGCAACGCCGCGAACGCGAGAACGCTCGTGCGAGAGCTTGCCGTTCACGGGATCACGGCGACGGTGGCGACGGATCTCGCCGCGGCGGTCGCGGCGGCGGACATCGTCTCCGCCGCGACGCTGTCGATGACGCCGCTCATCCTCGGAGCCTGGGTGCGCCCTGGCACCCATGTCGATCTCGTCGGCGGCTACACGCCTCTCATGCGCGAGGCCGACGATGCGCTGATTGCCAAGGCGCGCGTCTTCGTCGACACCCGCGAGGGCGGGCTCAACGAGGCCGGCGACATCGTCGCCCCCATTGCCGCGGGCGTCCTCGCCGCCGGGGCGGTCGCGGATTTGGCGGATCTTTGCCGGGGACGCAGCCCCGGCCGACAGGCGGCCACGGACATCACCGTGTTCAAGTCGGTCGGTGCGGCGCTCGAGGACCTCGCCGCCGCGATCGAGGTCGTTGGGCGAGCGCCGCCGGCACGCTAGCCCGCTTGCTCCTCGTTCTCCGCTCAGGCGGCCGGGCGGCGGCGCGCGCCGCGCTCCTCGAAGAGCGCGGCCAATTGCGACATCATCGCGCCGCCGAGCTGCTCGGCGTTCTCGATCGCAACCGCGCGCTGGTAGAAATCGGTCACGTCGTGGCCGATGCCGATCGCCACGAGCTCGACGGGGGAGCGCGTCTGGACCCAGTCGACGACGTTCCTCAGGTGCTGCTCGAGGTAGCTGCCGGGATTGGCCGAGAGCGTCGCCTCATCGAGCGGCACGCCGTCCGAGATCACGATCAGGATGCGGCGCCGTTCGCTCCGCGCGAGCAGCCGGTCGTGCGCCCACAGGAGCGCCTCGCCGTCGATGTTCTCCTTCAGGAGGTCCTCGCGCAGCATGAGCCCGAGGTTCTGGCGCGCACGCCGCCACGGGGCGTCGGCGGCCTTGTAGATGATGTGGCGCACGTCACTCAGGCGCCCGGGATTGGCGGGCGACCCGGCCTTCAGCCAATCCTCGCGCGAGCGGCCGCCGTTCCATTCGTGGGTCGTGAAACCGAGGATCTCGACCTTGACGCCGCAGCGCTCGAGGGTGCGCGACAGGACGTCCGCGCACAGCGCCGCCACCATGATCGGCCGGCCGCGCATCGAGCCCGAGTTGTCGAGGAGCAGCGTCACCACTGTGTCCTTGAACTCGCTCTCCGCCTCGTCCTTGAAGGCGAGGGAGGCGAGGGGATCCACGATGACCCGCGTCAGGCGCGCCGCATCGAGCACGCCCTCCTCCAGGTCGAACACCCAGTGCCGCTTCTGCTGGGCAAGGAGCAGCCGCTCGAGGCGGTTGGCGAGGCGCACGACGGTCGGCTGCAGCAGCCGCGCCTGCTGGTCGAGGCTCACCCGCAGGCGTTGCATCTCCTCCGCATCGCACACCCGCTCGGCCGGCAGCTCCTCGTCGTGCAGGCGCGTGAACACGCGGTAGTAGCGGCTCGGATGGCCGGGTTCACGCGCCACCGCCACCCGGCTGAGCCGGTCGCCCTTCGCCTCGAGCTCGGCCTTGCGCTCGCGCTCGTCGGTCACCGCGCGCTGGGCGGTCAGCACCTCGTTGTCCGGGACGTCGGGGCCGTCCTGCTCCATCTCACCCTTGCCGGCCTTGAGCGTCAGCGTGCCGGGTGGCGCGGTGGGGACTTCCGCCTCGGGCTTGCGCGCCGGCCGGGCCGCGGCCACCCGCGCGGGCGTGCGTTCGCCCACCGCTCCGAGCTCGTAGCCGAGATCGACGTCGCGCGCGAGCTCGTGGCTCAGGCGCGCGAACTCGAGCTGGTCGTCCGCCGCTGCCGCGAGCCCGGCGAGCGTGCCGCCCGCACGCCGCTCGAGCTCATCGCGCCAGCGGGTCATGAGCGGCGCGGCCGCATCCGGCGGCGGCGCTCCGGTCAGGCGCTCGCGCAGGAGGAGCGCGAGCGCATCGAGCAGTGTCGTGAGGCGCGAGCCTTGCGCGAAGCGAATGCCCTTGCGCTCGAGCGATTCGACCACGACCGCGTTCAGGTTGCTGGCGACGCCCGCCATGGCGCGCGCGCCGAGCGCCTGGCAGCGGATGTCCTCGGCGAGATCGAACAGCTCGCGCGCGCGGCTGCCGCTCGGCCGGTTGAACGCGTGTGTCGCGGCATCGTGGTAGGCGAACCGAAGCGCGAGACGGTCGGCATGGCCGCGCAGGCGCTGCGCTTCGGTCGGCGTGAGCGGATTGGCCGGCTCCGGCAGCAGGATCTTTCCGTCGGCAATCTTGGGTCCAAGCTTGCCGAACACGACCGACAGCTCAGGCTCGCCGGCGAGCGCGCGGGTCGACTGCGCCAGCGCGCGCTTGAAGCGTTCGATCGGCGTGAGCGCGGTGGCCATCTCGCGCGCGCGGACCTCAGATGACCTTGATGCGCGCGGCGGCCTCGGGCAGGTCATGGCCGAATGCGCGCTGGAAGAACTCGGCGACGGTGGCGCGCTCGAGCTCATCGCACTTGTTCAGGAACGTCACGCGAAACGCCAGCCCCACGTCCCCGAAGATCTCGGCGTTCTCGGCCCACGTGATCACGGTGCGCGGGCTCATCACGGTCGAGATATCGCCGTTCATAAACGCGTTTCGCGTCATGTCGGCGACCCGCACCATCGCGAGGATCGCGCGGCGGCCCTCCTCGCTGTCGTAGGACTTCGCCTTCGCGAGCACGATCGCGGCCTCGACGTCGTGCTCGAGGTAGTTGAGCGTTGTGACGATGGACCAGCGGTCCATCTGTCCCTGGTTGATCTGCTGCGTGCCGTGATAGAGCCCGGTCGCATCGCCGAGGCCTATCGTGTTCGTGGTCGCGAACAGGCGAAAGTACGGGTTTGGACTGATGACCCGGTTCTGGTCGAGGAGCGTGAGCTTGCCGCGCGCCTCGAGCACGCGCTGGATCACGAACATCACATCGGGACGACCCGCGTCGTATTCATCGAAGATGAGCGCGATCGAGCGCTGCACCGACCAGGGCAGCAACCCCTCGCGAAACTCGGTGATCTGCTGGCCGTCCTTGAGCACGATCGCGTCCTTGCCGACGAGGTCGATGCGGCTCACGTGGCCGTCGAGGTTGATCCTGATCAGCGGCCAGTTGAGGTGCGCGGCGACCTGCTCGACGTGGGTCGACTTGCCGGTGCCGTGATAGCCCTGGACCATGACGCGGCGGTTGAACGCAAATCCCGCGAGGATCGCGAGCGTGGTGTCGGGGTTGAACCGGTAGGCCTCGTCGATTTCGGGCACGTACTCGGTGCGCTTGGTGAATGCCGGCACCTGCATGTCGTTGGCGATGCCGAAGGCGCGCGCGGAGATGCTCGTGTCCGGTGCGAGGCTCAGGAGGTCGTCGGCGGTGCTCATGGTGGCGAGGTCGATCGGTGGTGGCGAGGGGGACTCGCGCCGGCGAAGCGGCGCGGCGGAGCCGGCATTTTGGACGGGTCGGCGCATTTTTGCTCGCGGGAATTCAACCGCCGAGCCGCCCGGGCGAGAGCGCCGCGGCCGAGATCTCAAGCGCAAGCGCCGCGGGCGGCAGCGGCCGGTCCGCGATGATCGCCGCGGCGACCTGCCCGAGACCTGGCGAGGTCAGGATGCCGGCGCCGCCGTGCCCGGCGAGCCAGAAGAACGCGGGCGCATCCGAGGCAAACCCGGCGACCGGCTGCTCGTCCCGGACGAAAGTCCTGAGGCCCGCCCAGCGACTCGCGAGCTTGCGTACCTGTAGCGTCGTGTAGCGCTCGAGGAGGTCGACGGCGATCGCGACATCGAGGTCCTCCGCTTGCGCATCGCACGGTGGCGAGGGCGTCGCGTCGCCCGGACACACCATGAGCGCCCGGCCGCTGCCCTTGAAGTAGAACCCGGAGGCGATCGCGTCGACGACCGGCACGGCGCGAGCGTCGAAGCCGGGATCGAAGGTGAATGCAGTGCGGCGCCTGGGCTCGACGGCGAGCGGCCTCACGGCGCATCGCTCGGCCACCACGTCCGCCCACGCGCCGGCCGCATTGACGATTAGCGACGTCTCGATGGAGTCATCGCCGAGGCGCACGCGCCAGCGCCCGCCGCTCCACTGCGCGCCCAGGAACTCGAGCGCGGTGCGTGTCGTTCCGCCGCGGCGCCGAATGCCGCGCAGGTACCCCTGGTGCAGCGCCTCGACCTCGATCTCGCCGTTATCGGGTTCGAAGTAGCAGCGCGCGAGCATTTCCGGCCGCAGGAACGGCACCATTGCCAGCGCCTCGGCCCTTGCGATGGGCCGCACGTGCGGCGAGTGCGCGCTCACCTGCGCATAGTAGTGCTCGGCCGCCGCTTCCTCGCCCGGCGGCGCGAACAGGACGTTGCCGCGTCGCGTGAGGAGCGGCCGGTCCGTGAACCCGGCCGGTGGCTCCACCAGAAACGGCTCGCCGAGGAGCGCGAGCGAGCGCTTCTGGCCCTCGCAATTGGCGGCCGTCCATTCGGCCGCGGAGCGGCCGGTGCTGTGGTAGCCGAACGCCGTTTCACGCTCGACCAGCAGCACCGTCCGGTATTCGGCCAGGAAGTAGCCGACGGACGCGCCCGCGATGCCGCCGCCGACCACGAGTACATCGACCCGCATGGCTCACCCGCCTCGACCCAGTGCCGTGCTCTGGCAGCACCCGAGGCCGGCACCTAAGGAAAACGCCGCCCGGTCACTCGGCCGGCGCGACCACCGTCGTCAGCGTACCGAGGCCCTCGATGCCGCCGACAAGGACGTCGCCCGCGACGACGGGACCGACGCCGGCGGGCGTGCCGGTGTAGATGAGATCGCCAGGCGCAAGCTCGAAGTACGTCGAGAGCTCCGCGATCACTTCGGCGACCGACCAGGTCATGTCGTCGAGGTCGGCGCGCTGCTTCTCGAGGCCGTTGACGGTGAGCCAGATCGCGCCCCGGGCCGCATGGCCGAGGCGCGCGACCGGCGTGATCGGGCCGAGCGCGGCGGAATGGTCGAAGCCCTTCGCGACGTCCCACGGCCGGCCCGTCTCCTTCGCCGCCGCCTGCAGGTCGCGGCGCGTGAAGTCGTTGCCGACGGCGTAGCCATACACGTGCTCGAGCGCGCGGGCGAGCGCGATGCGCCGCCCACCCGTCTTGAGCGCGACGACGAGCTCGACCTCGTGGTGCAGGTTCTGGGTGCGCGGCGGGTACGGCAGTCGCCCCTGGTCCGCGAGGAGCGCCGTCGCGGGCTTCGTGAAGAAGAACGGCGGCTCGCGCTTCGGGTCTGTGCCCATCTCGCGCGCGTGCGAGGCGTAGTTCTGGCCGACGCAGTAGATGCGCCGGACCGGGAAGCGGCCACGCTCGCCCGCGACGGCGGCCGAGGGCGCTGCGGTCGCCGGCAGCACGTAGCTCGCCTCGGGCAAATGCTGCCCCGCCCTGCCCCGCTCCTCGCTCATTCGAGCATCACGAGGTGCGGCACCGCATCGGCTCCCGACCAGACGATGCCGTGCTGGCGGAATTCGCGGCCGAGCTCGCACGCGGCCTCGCGTCCGATGCCGAGCACGAGGAAGCTTTCCTCGCCGGCCCATTGCCCGGTCGGATCGACGCCGAGACCCTCGAGGAGCGCGTAGCCGCGCGCCTCGAGCGTGCGCCGCAGGCGATCCTGGGCGAGCGCGTTGTCCTCGTCCACCATCGGGCGACTGCCCGGATTCCAGGCGGTGAGGAACGCGGAGCTCTCGACCGCGCGCGCGAGGTGGCACGCGGCAAGGTCGGCATTTACCTCATCGACGCGCAGCAGGAACGGTGGCGACACGCCGTTGACGCAGTAGTGGGTCGCCCGGTAGGCGGCGATCAGCGTCGGCGCAACGCGCGAGCTTTCGGGGGGCTGGGTGGTCAACGGATCTCTGGATCGAAACGAGGAGTCAGGGGCAGGTGCGTGCTCGGTGCGCATCCCGCCAAGCTTAGTCTTCGCGCTGTTACCCCTCAATGAATGGTCGCACCATCGATGGGCACCGGTCGCGCGCACGGGGTCGCGGCTGTGGGCGCCGCCGCCGCCGCACACGGTGGGAGCACGTGCTTCAACTCGACCGAGGGGTGCGTGTCCGTGACCTCCGGCGCCGCGAGCACGGAGCCCGAGACACCGGCGGTCGGCCCGGGCGGCGAATGCTTGACGGTGGTCAGCAGTCCGAAGCCGAAGACCCCGATCAACGGAATCGTGATCACCATACCCCACGTCAGCAGGCGATCCGCGACTTCCGTCCAGCTGCTCTTCGGTTCTGAAATCAGTCTCGCCCCCTCAACATCCGCCGGCTCGATCGAGTGCTGCGCGGCGCGAGGCCGGTATCGTACCGCCTGGCCACGGGGGAGGCCACGGCCTGGGCCGTCCCTGGCTACGTGCTCTTGCGGCGTGCGAGCCACGCATCGAGGTGCGCGGCGAATGCCTTGCGATCGGCCTGCGTGAGTGGCGGTGGCCCGCCGCCGACGTTGCCGCTCGAGCGCATCGTGTCCATGAAGTCGCGCATCGTGAGTAGCCCGCGAATCGTGTCGGCCGAGTAGCGTTCGCCGCGCGGGTTGAGCGCATCGGCGCCCTTCGCGATCGCCTCGGCGGCCAGCGGAATATCCGCGGTGATGACGAGATCGCCGGGCGCGGCGCGCTTGACGATCTCGTTGTCGGCGACATCGAAGCCGGAGGCGACGCGCACCACCTTGAGGTTCGCGATGCGCGGCACGCTGAGCGCCTGGTTCGCCACCAGGGTCACGGCGACGCCGGTGCGCTCGGCGGCGCGATAGAGGATGTCCTTGACGACGTTCGGGCAGGCATCGGCGTCGACCCAGATGCAGGCCGCCGTCACGACCGCCCTCCCCGTCCGGACCCTCGGGACGACGAGGCGATCAGGCGCCCTCGCCCAGCTGCCGTTCGAGCTCGGCGATCCTCGCCTGGGCACTCGCGAGAGCCCGGGCAAGCTCCGCGACCCGCCGTTTCGCGCCCTCCACTTCCCGCGCCGCGAGGTCCGCCGCGGCGAGACGCGCGCGAAGTGCATCCGTCTCCCGCGCCCAGCGTTCCTGGTGGGTGCGCTCGCGATGCTCGGCGAGGTCGGCGCGGGCCACGGCCGCTTCCCGCGATTCGTCGGACTTGGGCCGCGGCGGCCCGACGCCCGCGCGCGCGCCCCGGTCGCGCTCCTCGGAGCGCGATTCGTTGAGCACGCGGTAGATCCTAGCGACGCCGCCGCGGGCGCCGTAGCGCGCGAGCAGGAGCTCGCGGACGGCAACGCCCGTGATCCGCTCCCCGCTCGTGCCGAGCTCGCGGATGGCCGCCCGGATCGACTGTTCGGTCAGGATCGGAGGACGCATGCCGGGCAGCCTAGCTGAACTAACGGAAAGTTTTCCGTAAAACGCCATCGCCACGATCCCAAGCCCCCATTCCGGGGCCCTTGCGGACCATCAAAGTCAATTAAGTCAAATAGATAGACCCCTCCATTGTTCCACGGAACGTTCCACGCCCGGGCGGTGATCAGCCATTGAAACCGGGCCGCCCGCCCTGATATCGCAGTGCAGCAAAGGAGATCACCATGGGCATCATCGAGTTCATCAGCGGCATGTTCCTGATCGGCGTTCCGGCACTCGTCCTTGCCGAGACGCTCGAGTCGAGCAAGCCCGCCACCAAGGACTGACCGTGTCAGCATCGCGGTACCACGAGCGATCCCGCGTCTCCCCGACGCCGCGGGATCGCTCCTCTCGCCGGATCTGACCCGCCGGCTCTCGAGCCCTCGAGGGCCGCAGGCCTCTCTCGTCTTTGCATCTGAATTCCCGAACAGAGTCTGTTCCTAAATCCCTCCTGCAGCGCTGCATAGCTCGGGCAGCGCGCGCCGGATACCCCAGTCGGGCGGCATGCGGTTCGGGCTCGACCAGAGGCCCTCGCGGACCTTCTTGAGCGCGATATTGAGCGCGAGCGGGACCGGGAACTTGAGCAGCGCACCCTCCTCCACCGCGTAGACGATCTCGCCGAGAAGCGCCGTCGGGACGGTCCCGCCGCGGGCTGCCGCAAGCGTCCCGATGCCTTGCCGAAGCCGCATGACCTCGAGCGCGCCGAGGCGCCGGCGCGGTGCGGGACCCGGATTCGCCGCGCTTTGGCGGGGAACCGGCCGCGCACGGGCGAGTGACTCGAGCGTCGAGAGCACGTGGGCCCGCTCGGTCGGATCGAGGCGCGTGCCCTCGTCGAACTCAACGGAGCTTCGGCGGTGGGTGCTTGCCTGCGAGAAGCGGGTCCGTTCGGCGGCCGAGAGGCGCGCAAAGACGAGCCTCGACGCCTCCCGGTCGAGCGTCGCGGGCGGGACCTGGGCCGCGGGGCTCACCGGCTCAATCGGCGGCGCGGCAGCGTCGACCGTCGCGACCGGGGCGCCCTGCCGGCGGTTAGGCTCGCGCGCGAGGCTCGAGACGAGATCGCGGGGTACCCGCACCTCGGTCACGGCGGTGGCCTGGTTGAACGGGTTCCTCGGATCGCGGCCGGGGTCCTGCCGGCGAACGAGCGCGAGGCGCTTCAGCAGCTGATACGCCCGGGTCACCGTCGCCGGGTCGAGGCAGCAGTCCCGCGCGACGAGCCTCAGCGGCACCTGACTGCACCAGGTGCCATTCTGGGCGCCGAGATCCCAGTGATACCAGTACACGCGCTCGGCCGAGGCCGGCATCCCCTGCTGCCAGACCCAGCGCTCGAGCGGCTTCGGGCGCATCGTGAAGTACTTTTCCCGGACCAGCGTGACTCTAGGATCACGCGTGTTTTCGATCGACATGACTCTCCCCTCGCCAATGCAGACGATTTGCAAAAAACTGGGGAATCGAGGGGTTTTGGCCTTGACCGACCGAAGCGGTGGTCCTAACCTTCTAACTGCCAGGTTTGACGGGTTAGTGGCGGTTTCCTCTACTCAATCCCCAAACGTGAGAAAGGCCCCGCAAGGGGCCTTTTTCATTTCGGTGGTGCCATCGCATCTCCCCTGGGCGCCCGCAGGCGCGCCGCTACCAAACACGCAAATTCGAGACCCCCAGAAACGCGGAAGGCCGGACAAGCCGGCCTTCTGGTGAGGGTGTCAGCGGCCCCGTCGGGGGGCGGCTCGGGCCTCGCGGGCCGATTATGTACGCGTACATAATTGCCATCGGCGACCGCCCGGACGCGTTTATGTACGCGTACATAATTGCCGGCGCTCATGGCTTTACCCGCTTCGTAAGCCACCGGGTCAGGTGCTCCTTCAGCTCATCGCCCGCCGCCGCCGCAAGCGGCTTGTCGACGAGGCTGCCGAACTTAAGCACGAGGCCGTTGCCCCGCTGGCCCATCGTATAAAGCGTCTTGCCACGCACCTTCACCGTCTCGGTCTTGGCCGCGCGGGCCTCCCGGCGCGGCGTCGCGGAAGCGACGAGCTCCCGGAGGACCAGGGACGCATCGCGGGGCGTGGGCCGCCCGGCAATCTCGGCCGCCGCCGCGAGGACCCGCGCCTCGTCGGCCTTGAGCGCAGCGCCGAGCTCACGCGCCCAGCGAAGCGCGATCGAGCGCGGGTCGCCGAAAGCCGCAAGCACGGGGTCGGGGAGGGTGGCGATCCTGACGTACGTCGAAATCACGCTCTGGTCGAGGCCGACCGCGGAGGCGATGTCGGCCTGGGTCTCGAAGCAGCCAGCCTCGAGCCAGGACGCGTACATCTGGCCGTATTCATAGGGCGACAGATCGCTGCGGGCGAAATTCTCGCTGTGCATCTTGAGGACGTGCTCGCGCGCATCGGCGGCGCTCGCATCGAGGAGCGAAAGCACCGCAAAGCCGCCTTCGAGCTCGGCCTCGAGCGCGAGCGCGACCGCATGGCGGCGGTGTCCGTAGACGATCTCGTAGTCGAAGTCCGGCGAGCCCGCGAGCGGCCGCACGCGGATGGGATCCAGCTGGCCGCGGCGGCTGATATCGTCCTTCAACTCAATGAACGCCGGATCGGTGGGATCGAGGCTGCGCTCGTGGCGGTTCGCGAACTCGCTCGCCCGGATGCGCCGGGGATCGAGCCTGAGCACCACGAGGCCGGCCGTGCGCTCGGCCTCGAGCCGTTCGATCGTGTCCTTTTGACGGGCGATCGTCTGGCCCGCGCCCTCGATCATCGCGTGGCCGAGCTTGGTCGGCGTCGAGTAGGTACGGGCGACCGGCGCGACCGCGCCGATGGTCCCGGCCCGCATCGCGGCGTCCAGATCCTCCAGCACGTCATCGCCCACCGAGCGGCGGTCCTTCGCGCTCACGAGATACCCCCGGCGTCGCGGCCCTCGACGACCCAGTGCTCGCGCACCAGCGCCTCGATCTCCTCGTTCACGTCGTCGAGGAATTCCATGGCGCGCCGGAGCGTCCGCCGGTCACCGACGAAGGACTCGTAGGCGGTCTGCATGTCGGGACCGGTGCGAAGCGCAGCCGAGAGCGCCAGGTTCTTCGCGACGACTGACCCCGGGAAGCCCTTGCGCACCCAACGCTCGATCTGCTGGTGGACCTTGTTGTTCGGCTCGAATTTCGAGAGCAAAATCCTAACGAAATCAAAGCTCTTCTCGCGTCCTTCGTACTGGTTGATGACATCGAGGTTCGACGTCAGCATGCGCAGGAAGAGCGCGGCCGAGGCGAAATCCATCATCGCGGGGGTGAGCGGCACCAGCAGCCCCGTCGCGGCGAAGAGGGCATTCATCGTAATGAAGCCCTGCGCGGGCGGCGTGTCGATGACGACGATGTCGTAGCGATCGCCGAGCGCCTCGAGTCCCTCGAGGAGCGGCCGGTAGAACACGAAGCCCGTCTCGCCACCCTGGCGCTTCGCGAGCGCGAACTCGGCATCCGAGAGCGCGAGGTTCGCCGGAATGAGGTCGAGACCGTGCCAGTGGGTGCGCCGGATGATATCGGCGAGGCGCGGAGTGTCGCCCATGAAGAACGGGAGCGCCGTCGCCTCGTCCGGGATGTCGCTGTCGGGCAGGAGCCCGAAGAGCGTCGTCAGGCTCGCCTGCGGATCGAGGTCGAGCGCGAGGGTCCGATAGCCCTTGAGCGCGAAGTACTGGGCGAGGTGGATCGCCGCGCTCGTCTTGCCGACACCGCCCTTGAAGTTCGCGACCGTCACGACGGCCTGGCGAGTGCCCGGCTGCCGCCACGGCAGGGTCCCGGCGTAGCGACGGAATTCCTCGACGTCCTTCAGCGTGAACATGCGCTTGCGACCGGTGGTATCGCCTTTTGGCAACTCCTTGGTCTGGATCGCATATTCCAGTGTTTTGCGAGGCATCGGCACGAGCTCGGCCACCTCGGTCAGGGTGTACCGGCGCGGAGTCTTCTCGAGGTTCGGTGCGAGTGCGCGGCGGCGGGCGAGGGCGAGAATGCCCTGTGCGACAGTGGTCATCGCGCCGAGCGACTCGATGCCCACGCGCTGCGGCCGGGTTGCCGGAGTCGAGAGATCCTCCCCCAGCGAGGCCTCCAAATCGGCTACCGCGGCGCTCTCGGACAAATCGAACCCCAGTCCACTTAGATGTACCATGGCCGATGTTATATCAAGTCGCCACCGGGGCACAATTCGCCGCCGATCATGGTCATAGCTCGCGATAGCGGCGAAGACGTACCGGAGGGCGAGATGCCGGGCAACGCGGAGGATACGCCCCGAGGTTCGGGGACGCTACGCGCGGGAGGCTCGGCGAGCGGCGGGGGTGCCCGGGACTTGCGGGCAAAGAAAAAGCGGGGTCACCACCTACCGGTCGTGGCCCCGCTCTGAGCGCCGGATCGCAGGGGGGAGGGGATAGCGAACCGGCACTGATTTCGATTGGTGCGATGCGAAAAGGTTCCCAGGGGCGTTGCAGATTTTTCCTACTCCCTGCGACCCTGGGCGGACGGCTTGAACGACAAGGACACCCGGCACCCGTGGACGGCACGCTGACCTTTCGCCGCTGTACCCCGACCGACGGCGCACTGCTGCGCCGGGTCGCGTTCGAGTGCTACGCGCCTTACTACGCCGATCTCTGGGAAGAGGGCGGCATGGAGGCGTACCTCACGGCGCTCTACGAGCCGGTCCGGCTCGCGTCCGAACTTGGCGATCCCAACTTGAGCTTCGAGCTCGCCTATCGCGGCGACGCGCCGGTCGGGTTCGCGAAGCTCCACTTGCGGTGCGACCGCGCCGAGACCCCGAACGCCGCCTATCTCGAGCGGGTGTACGTGGCGCTGTCGGTCGCGGGCCAGGGTGTCGGGCGGCAGCTGATCGAGCGCGCACTCGGAGCCGCCCGCGGTCGCGGCCGGGAGTGGGTCTGGCTGCAGACGATGGCCGATGCCCAAAAACCTCTCGCGCGCTATCTCGATGCCGGCTTCGTCGAATGCGGCCGCGCCCGCCTCGATGCCCCGAAGGTCCGCCCGGACCGGCGCGGCATGCTGGTCCTCAGAAAGGGCCTCTGACGAGGGCGAGCGTGGCGGCGCCCTCGACCGGCTGATCGCCTGCCGGCATCCGCCTTGACCCGCGCGGCCGCTTTCAGCGCGAACGCCGCAATTTCACCTCTCGGCCCGCAGGCGCCGCTGCGCAAAGCTTGCGCACGCATCTTTCGCGTACTCACGCCTCGCGACGCGCGATCGGCATCGCTGATCCGCGCGCCGACTGGCCAAGGACCGGCCCGTGGCGATCATGGGATTTACCGTCAAGAACATCTCGCGGGCCCGTGGCTCGAGCGCTGTCGCGTCGGCGGCCTATATCGGGCGTACGAAACTACGCGACGAGCGCCTGCACCGCAGCTTCGACCACACCGCCCGCGGTGGCCTCGAGCACTCCGAGATCCTGCTCCCGGAGAAAGCGCCCAGCGCCGCCGATGCATGGGCGCGCGATCGCGCCAAGCTGTGGAACGCCGCGGAGAAAGCCGAAGCGCGACCGAACGCACGCGTCGCGCGAGAGTACGTCGTCCCCCTGCCGCACGAACTCACGGCCGAGCAGCGGCTGGAACTCGCGCGGGGCTTCGCGCAGAGCGTTGCCGATCGGTACGGCGTCGCCGCCGACCTGGCCATTCACACCGCGCCGCCCGGGGGTGACGCGCGCAATCACCACGCCCACGTGCTGACGACGACGCGGGTGATCGAGGCCGAGGGATTGGGACGCAAGACCAACCTGGCGCTGAACGACACCATGCGCCGTGAGCGCGGACTCCGCAGCGGCAGTGAGGAAATACGGCAATTGCGCATAGGTTGGGCTGCGCGCGTCAACGAGCACTTGCGCGACGCCGGGCTCGATCTGTCGGTCGACCCGCGCTCCTATTGGGAGCGGGGCAGCACCCAGGTCCCCCAACAGCATTTCGGCCCGCGGCTGATGGCCCTTGAACGTGCCGGGATAGCGACCGAGGCGGGCGCACGATTGCGCGAGGAGCACGCCGCGCGCACGCAGATGATGCAGGAGTTCGCGGCCGCCACCGCCGCTACCTGGCAACACGCCGCCGGCGCGACGCCGGAAGTCGCGGCACAGGAGAAGCCGGCGGCCGAGGCGGGGAGGGCGCGCTCACAGACTGCCGCGAAGGCGACGAGTCTTGAGGAGACGCTGTCGATTGACGAACGGCAGCGGCGTGCCGCCGAACGCTGGCTTGCCTATCGCCAGGAACTCGAAGCCGGACGGCAGGCAACGCCGCGCGCCGCAAGGACGAAAGATCACGATCACGGCGCGGACCTGGAGCTGTGAGTCGACCGGGGCTCGTTGCCCTCAGACCAGGAGGCTCATGTACTCGAACAGCTCGACCCCGAGCGACCAGCCGCCCGCGCTCGCGGCGAACGGCGCCGCGATCGGCGTCAGGTGGATGTCCTCCGCCTCGTGACGCGTCAGCGGCATGAACCCCTGGCCGGGCTCGCAAAACGCGTCGTAGTCGCCGAGCTTCGCGCCGCACCGTTCGCAGAGGTTGGCCCAGTAGAACGTTTGCGTCCGCCGACGGTAGGAGTAGCAGTAGTAAGGCGTGATTTGCCGAATCACCTCGATCGCCTCCGGCGCGACGAAGTCGAGGTAGCAGAGGAGCGTTGGTTGGTCGCTCAAGTCCCACCGCTCCTCGCCCGACTCATCGTCCACCTCGAGCGTCTCGTGGCCGGCCGGGAGCGCGAATCCGTGGATCGGACTCAAGGTCCGGCAACGCCAGCACGCAAAGGTTGCGCAGGCGATCAGGTACCCGTGAGCGCGGACATTCGGCGGCTGGACCGGCGCGAGCCACCGCGCGAATGCGGAGGCGTCGCGATTCTCAGGAACGAACCAGACGCGCCTCGCGGAGTCCCATCGGGCACCGCGGCGCTGCGCTTCGGCATTGTCGGCGAAGGGAACTTCAAGATCGACGCGGAGCATGGCGGCACCCGGATTACGCGCCCGTGCTTGGGCGGGGGCGTCAGTGTCCGGCCGGCGGCGAGGAAGCGTCACGCCCTCAATCGGGCGCGAAGATACAGATTCGCCGGCGCCCAGGCGCCGCGGCCGGTTCAGAGCACGCGAGGCTTGCGCGGGCCCGGCCGGTCGGAGAAGCGCACGCGCGCGTCGAGCACCTCGACGTCGATCTGCGCGGCGCGTCCGCCGTAGACCTCGGCCTTCAGCCACTCGCTCTCTTCCTTCGCGGCCGACTTCGGCACCACCCGGCTCCAGCAGCGCCGCTCCGCATCCCAGCGATAGCCGCGCTCGCGAAGGATGTCCTTCGTCTCGAACGGCGAGCCGGTCGCCCACAGACGCAGCGCAGGTTCAGCTGCCGCCTCGATGAGCAGCTTGAACGCGATGCGGCCGGACTTCGGCAACGGCCGGCGCAGGAGTTCGAGGAGCGCCCGGCAATCGATCTCGCTGCGGTGCGCATCGAAGAAGAAGCCCGCCATCCAGCCCAGGTACTCGAGCTTTCGCCCGCGCAGGCCTTCGGCCTCCCACGGCACCTGCGCGAACGAGCACGCCCAGGACATGGATTCGAACGCCGGCAGCCGCTCCTCGAGGAACGGGCGGTCGAAGGATGCGTTGTGGGCGACGATGAGTTTTGCGCCCGCGGTAAGCGCGGCTACCTTGGCCTCATCGATACGCTGCCCGGCGACCATCGCATCGGTGATGCCGTGGATGGCGGTCGATTCCGGCGGGATCGGCCGGCCCGGATCCTCGAGACCCGAGTACACCCCCGTGACCCGGTAGATCTCGCCCGTCTCCTCCGCGTACTCGAAGCGCACGAGCCCAAGCTCGATGATCTGGTCCGACTCGCGCCGGGTCCCGGTGGTCTCCGTATCGACGATGACCGCCGAGGCGAGCGGGCCGGTGGGCGCGCCGCCAAAGTCATCGGTTACCACGAGCCGCCGGATGACCCGGTAGTCGGGGTCCGCTTCGAGCAGCCGTGCGGCCTCGAGGACCGTCGCCGGATTCTTCGCATCGTTCGTCATGAGCGTACCCTCCGGGTAGCGCCCCGCACGAGCGCCATCGCAAAGCCGTCGTAGCCCTTCGAACCGACCGTCTGCACGATCGTCGCATCGAGCGCCGGGTGCGAGCCCAGGAGTTCATAGGTTCGCCGCGTGCTGCGGATCACGGCATCGGTGCTCGCGGCGTCAAGCACCTTGCCGCCGCGAACGACGTTGTCGACGATGACGAGCGCGCCCGGCCGCGCGAGCTTGACCGCCCATTCGAGGTACTGCGGATTGTTGTCCTTGTCCGCGTCGATGAACACGACGTCGAAGGGGCCGAGGCGCTCCGCCTCGACGAACGGCAACGTCTCGAGGGCTCGGCCAACGCGCACCTCGACCTGCGCCGCGAGGGCGGCAAGGGCGACGTTGGCGCGGGCGACCTCGGCGTGATGGGAGTCGATTTCGAGTGACAGCAGGTAGCCGTCCTCGGGCAAGGCGCGCGCGAGGCAGATCGTGCTGTAGCCGCCGAGCGTTCCGATCTCGAGGATTCGCCTCGCACCGGCGAGGCGCGCGAGGAGCTCGAGCTGCCGCCCTTGAGCCGGCGAGACCGCGATCGAAGGCAGCCCCGCCCGCTCGGTCGCGGCACGCACCTCGACGAGTACCGGATCCCGCGGCAGCACGCGCTCCTCGATGTACCGGTCGACCTCAGTCCATTGTGTGCGCACGCGATGGATCCCGGCGTTGGGTTCGGATGTCGCCAACGGCGGCGCTGGCGGGGAGCGGTGAGACTAAGGCGCGGACCCAGCAGCGGCAAGCGATCCTGCAAATCTCAACACTCGCGCGAGAAATAGGCCGTCGCGCGGCCGCGTTCTAAAGTCACGCGGCCTTCAGCACGAGGCGCAACGAGACGGCGAAGAGGAGCACCTGGACGATCAGGAAGTAGCGGTTCTGCGGCAGGATCCTGACGAGCCGAAAGCCGAGCAGCGTCCCGGCGACCGCCGGCAGCAGCAGGTACGCGGCGACGCCGAGGTTCGAGGCGGACAACTGCCCGAGCGCCCAGTAGGGGATCAGTTTGAGCACGTTCACGAGCGCGAACACGATCGCCGTCGTGCCGGCGTAGACCATCTTCGGCAGCCGTTGCGGCAATACGTACACCTGGTAGAGCGGCGCGCCCGAGTGCGACACGAAACTCGCGAACCCCATCAGCGTTCCCCAGAAGATGCCGCGCTTGGGCTCCGCCGGCCGCGGCTGCGGTGGGTGGTGGCGCGTCCGCCAGGCGTTCAGCACGAAGCCAAGGCCCACGATCCCGATCAACGCGGCAATGCCGCGATCCGAGATCCTCGACGCCGTCGCCCAGCCGAGCGCGATCCCGAGTGCTCCCGCCGGCACCAGGATCCGCACGTTCTCCCGGCTGAACTCCCGGCGGTAGAGCCAGACGCCCGCGAGGTCGCTGATGACATACACCGGCAGCAGGATCGCCGCCGCACGCACCGGGGAGATGACGAGCGCGAGGATCGGCACCGCGAGCGCGGCGACGAGCGAAAGGCCGCCCTTGGAAAGCCCAATGAGGAAGGCCGCGATGGAACCCACGAGGACGAGGAGCGCCGGATCCGACACCCGGCTACCCGCTCAACGGCCGGCCGGGCGTACCGCCGGGCGAGGGCGCACCCGTCGGGGTAGCGCGCTCACCCCCGGGCCCGCTCGCGTTCGGCGAGGCTGAGCCATTCGGCCTGCGCGCGACGCACGTGTCGCGGCGCGAGTGCGGCGGTCTTCAGCACATCATCGAGCATCGCATTCGCCTCGTCCGTCTTGCCAAGGCCCCGGAGGAACTGCGCGCAGCGTACCCTCGCCTCGGCGCCCGGGTAGTAGACCGCGACGGCGCGGTATTCGGCCTCGGCGCGCGCCGTGGTGCCCTCGGCCTCGAGCGCGCGCGCATACAGCAGCTGGGTTTCCGCCGTCTTGAACGCCGCGTTGTGCGTGTTAAGCGCATCGAGGCTCACGCGGGCGCCGGCCGCATCGCCCGCGGCGAACTGCGCCTGCGCCAGCCCGATCAGCAGCGTCGGGTCGAACTCGTAGAGCCCCCGCAACCCCGACTGGTACGTCTGGATCGCCCCGGCATAGTCGCCGCGGCGGCTTTGCTCGGCGCCAAGCTTCGCCTTGGCCGCTACGCTGTCGGTCACCAAGGCGTGCGCGGAAGCGACGCGCAACTCCCGGTTGGGGTCTATCGCGCGGCGTACGCCGCGGGCGGCGGCGCGGGCACTCGGGGAGCCAAAGAGCTCCGGCAGAATTTCGACGAGCACGTAGGCGAGCGAGCCGAGCCCGGGCAGCAGCAGCAGGGCCCAGATCCACAGACTGTTGCGCCCGGTCTTGATGACATGGACGATGAGGCCTACTTGCACGAGCGCTGAAAGAAATACAATCGGCATGACGGGTCCCGTTTGGGGCGCAGTCGCGCCCGGAATCCACGACGACCGCGTGGCACGCTATTCTATAGGGGTGTGGTACCCGGTGTGATCTCGGCCCACTAAACGGGGTAGGAACGTGTATCGGCCAGCCCATTTCCGCGAAGACGACCCCGCCGTACTCGATGCGTTCATCGATGCGCACGCGCTCGCCGTGCTGGTCGCGAACTCGGCGGCCGGCCTCGTCGCCAACCACATCCCGCTCCTTAGATTCCCGGCCGATGGCGGTGGCACGGTGCTTCGCGGGCACGTCGCGCGGGCGAACGACTTCTGGAAGATCGTGCCCTCCGGACAGGAGGTCCTGGCGGTATTCGGCGGCGCCGACTGCTACGTCACGCCGTCCTGGTACCCGACCAAGAAGCTGACCGGCGAGGTCGTGCCGACGTGGAACTACAGCGTCGTGCACGCGCACGGCCGCATCCGCTTCATCGATGACCGGGAGTGGGTCCACACGCTGGTCGTCGCGCTGACCGAGCGGCACGAAGCGCCGCGGCCGGCACCCTGGGCCGTCGCCGATGCGCCGCCGCCCTACATCGCGCGGATGCTGGGTGCGATCGTCGGTTTTGAAATCGCCGTCGAGCGCATGGACGGGAAGGTCAAGGCGAGCCAGAACCGGACCGAGGCCGAGCGCGCGGGCGTCAGTGCCGGACTCAGTGCCGAGGGCGCGTCCGATGAAGTGCGCCGCGAGCTCGTCCGCCCGCCCGGCTGAATCTGAGAACCCCCGGTCGGATCACTTGGACGCCTCGCCCGGGCGAACGCCAAGCTTCTTCCGCTGCCGGATGAGCGCGACGAGGGCGATCAGCGCCCAGACGAGGTTCAGCGTTGCCGGAGGAATGGCCCCGTGCGCGACCGCGTTGACGCCGAGCATCGCGGCACCGGCGAGGTTGAGCAGGTTGCCAAGCGTACTGTCCGTCGCGATGCGGCCGGTCGACGAAAGGAAGTACGCGAGCAATAGACAGCACGCGCCCGCCGTGCCCACGAGTTCGACGATCATTGAGCTCCCCCCGAAACGATCACGCCCCGCCATCTTAGCGGGCCTCGGCCGTCTGCCAACCGCCGCCGAGCGCCTTTTGCAGAGCCACGAAGTCGAGCGCCAGGCGACCGGCGCTTTCGGCGCGCTGGTCGGCCGCGTGGTTGGAGGCGCGCTCGGCGAGCAGCACCTCGAGCATCGAGATGTCCCCGGCGTCGTAGCGCCGGCGTTCGAGCGCCGCGCGGCCGGCCAGCTGCCCGGCTGCCGAATCGAGTCCTGCGGCGTCGCGCCGGCTCGCGGCGAAACGGACGACGGCGGTCTCGGCCTCGGACATCGCCCGGAGCACGGTGCCGCGATAGACGGCGAGAGCGGCCTCCTGGCCCGCCTTGGCCGCTTCCGTCTGCCGATGCAGCCGCCCGCCCGCAAAGAGGGGCACCGTGAGCTGCGGGCCGACGTTCCAGAAGCGACTCGCGGCGCTTGTCAGGTCGCCTGAGCGCACCGAGTCAAACCCCGCATCGCCGACGAGCGACAGGCGCGGAAACTGCGCTGCAATCGCCGAGCCCACGTCCGCCGTCGCCGCCGCGAGTTCGCGCTCGGCGCCGCGGATGTCGGGGCGGCGGCGCAGCAGCTCGGCCGGGAGGCCCACCGGGGCCTTCGCCGGCACCCCGGGGATCGCACTGCCCGCCTCGAGGCGCGGGGCGAGTGTCGTCGTCGCCTGGCCGGTCAGTGCGGCGAGGCGCAGTTCCGCCGCGAGCCGCGAGGCCTCGAGCGTCGCCGGCAATCCCGCACTCGAGAGCCGCTCGGCGTCGGCGGCCTTGAGGTCGGACTCGCTCGCGAGTCCCGCCTGCTGCTGAAGCCCGACGAGCCGGGCGCTCTCCTCGAGTGTCGCGAGCGTCCGGCGCGCGACATCGAGGCGAGCAGCCGCGACGCGGTAGTCGACGTAGGCGCTCGCGACCTCGGCCGCGACAACGACGCGGGCGTCGTTCCTGGTCTCGGCGCGACTGCCAAAGCGCGCGACCGCCGCCTCGACCTGGCGATGCGTATGTCCGGCGAGGTCGATCTCCCACGCCGCGTCGAGCCCGATCCGGTAGTCCGTGAAGGCGGTCACCGGCGGCGTGATCGGGATGAGCGCGAGGTTCTCGCCGTTCAAGCTCAGCTTGTCGCGCGAGATCCGGCCGCTTGAATTGAGCGAGGGCAGGAATCCCGCACCCGCCGCACGGGCGAGTGCGCGTGACTCCCGCACCCGCGCCTCGGCGGCGGCAAGGTCCGGATTGTCGGCGAGTGCGTCGGCGACGAACGCAGAGAGGACGGGATCGGCGAGCAGTTCCCACCACCGATCGGAGGCGGGATCGGCCGACATCCCGGCATCAAGGGCCTGGTACTGCGCCGGGAGCGGGCTAGGGGCGGGTCCGCGGTAGTCAGGACCCACCGCGCACCCGGCGAGCGCGATCACGATCACCGCGACCCCGCGGAGACGAACCAGCTGCCACGCGGCGACCGTGCTTCGCTCAAACGACATGGCAGAATTCTCCCCGCTAGGCGACACGGCGGCGGTACATCCAGTAACCAAGAGACATCGTGACGAGGGTGTTGACCAGGAGCGGCCAGAGGTTTGGCCACGCGAGCGAGAACCCGTAGCCCTTCAGGAACAGGCCCTTCACGATCACGATGAAATGCGTCAGCGGATCGCACCAGCTGATCGCACGAAAGACGAGTGGCATGTTCTCAACCGGTGCCACGAAGCCCGACAGCATGACGGCCGGCACCATGAACGTGAAGACGCCGAGAAACGCCTGCTGCTGCGTCTCGCAGAGCGAGGAGATGAAAAGGCCAATGCCGGCGAGTGAGAGGCCGTAGCAGAGCATGCAGAGGTACAGGAGCGCGACCGAGCCATGGAACGGGACGCGGTAGAAGAACACCGCCGCCGCGGCCACTAGCGTCCCCTGGCCGAGCGCGATGATCATGGCCGGGATGGTCTTCCCGACCATGATGTAGCCGGCGGTGAGCGGGGAAACCAGCAGCTGGTCGAAGGTCCCCTGCTCGCGCTCGCGCGCGATCGACAGCGCGGTCACGATGAGGCTGCCGAGCGTCGTGATGATCGACACGAGCACTGGCAGCATGAACCAGCGGTACTCGAGGTTGGCGTTGAACCAGTTGCGCACGACGACCTTGCTCGGCACCGGGCGGCCGGCCGCCGCCGCCTGCTCGGTTGCATAGTCGGCGATGACGGCGCTCGCGTAGCCGAAGGCGATCTGGGCGCTGTTCGAACGCCGTCCATCGACAATCGCGAGCACGCTCGCTGGCCGGCCCGCGGAGACGTTGCGGGAGAAATCGGCCGGGAACTCGAGGCCGAGGAGGGCCTGCTGGGAATCGATGACCTCGCGCATTTCGCTCTCGCTGTAGATGAGGCGAATGTCGGGGAAGGCCCGCGTCTGCGCGAGCCGCTCGACCAGTTCGGTCGCTGCCGCCCCTGAGTCGGCGTTGCGGATCGCGAGTCGCGCATTCTTGACCTCGAGGGAGGCTGCGAACGGAAATAGCAGCAACTGGAGCACCACCGGCATGATGAGGAGCGCACGGCTCTGCGGTTCCCGCAGCGCCAGCAGCAGCTCCTTGACGACGAGAGTGGCGAGGCGATCGAGCACGGTTCAATCAAGGCGGCGCGGCGTGCGCCAGGCGGTGAGCCCGAGGAAGAGGGCGGCGGATGCGAGCAGGAACAGAAAGTCCTTCAACAGGATCATGCCGACGAAGCCGGCCTGGAAGAGCGTCTGCAGCGCCTCGACGAAATAGCGTGCCGGGATCAGGTACGTGACGGCGCGGATCGGCCAGGGCATCCCATCGATCTCGTAGATGAAGCCGGAGAGCATCGTCGCGGGCAGGAACGCGGCGTTGAGGGCGGCTTGCGCGGCATTGAACTGGTTGCGCGTGACGGTCGACAGGAGGAGCCCGAGGCCGAGCGAGCTACCGAGAAACAGCGTCGTGTAGAGGAAGAGAAGTCCGAGCGAGCCTCGAAAAGGCACGTCGAGGAGAGTGACGGCGACGATGAGGCACACCACCATCGAGCTGATGCCAAGCAGGTAGTAGGGGATCACCTTCGAGAGCAGGAACTCGGCGCGGGTGGCCGGCGTCGACAGGAGCGCCTCCATCGTGCCGCGCTCCCACTCGCGCGCGACGACCAGCGAGGTGAGCAGCGCCCCGACGATGGTCATGATCACGGCGATGGACCCTGGCACGATGTAGTGGCGGCTCACTGCCGCCGAGTTAAACCAGTAGCGCGGGATCACTTCGATCGGGGGACGCAGGCTAATGCCGTGATCGAGCGCGTGCTGCTCGGTCCAGCTCTGCCACGCGCCCTGCACGTAGGCGGCGACGAAGTTCGCGGTGTTGGGCTCGGCCCCATCCGTGACGACCTGTACGGGAGCGGTCGTGCCCGGCCGGTTGAGCTTGGCACTGAAATCGCCGGGTACCACGACGAAGCCGCGGACATCACCCGCCACCAGCCAGCGCTCGAGCTCGGCGCGCGAGCTCGCGCTGTGCACCTCGAGGTGCACGTTCGCGGCGAGCGTCGCGGCAAGCGAGGCGGCCTCGGCGCCCTGGTCCTCGACGAGGAGGCCGATGCGAATCGCGCTCGCATCGAGATTGACGCCGTAGCCGAAGATGATCAGCAGCAGGAACGGCAGCACGAAGGCGATGACGACGCTCGAGGGGTCGCGGATAATCTGGTAGCTTTCCTTCCTGCTGAGCGCGACCAGGCGACGGAGCGAGAGGGCGGCCATCGCGGTCACGCTGCCGCCACGCGACGTGGCGGATGGCGCTCGATGAGCGCAATGAACGTGTCCTCGAGGCTCGGGTCGGGGAGGGCGGTGGTCGCCGCCGCCCGCTTCAACTCATCCGGCGCGCCGACGGCGATGAGCTCGCCCTGGTAGACGACGCCGATCCGGTCGCAGTACTCGGCCTCGTCCATGAAGTGCGTTGTCACCATCACGGTCACGCCCTTCTGCACGACGCCGTTGATGTGCGTCCAGAATTCGCGGCGGGTCACCGGGTCGACGCCTGAAGTCGGCTCATCCAGGAACAGCACGCTCGGGTCGTGCATGAGCGCGCAGGCGAGCGCGAGCCGCTGCTTGAAGCCGAGCGAAAGCGCGTCGGGAGTGACGTTGAGATGCGGCGCGAAGCCGAACGTCTCGACCATCTCGCGGATCTTCGCGGCGGCGCGGTCGCCGCCCAGGCCGTAGATACCCGAGAAGAAGCGCAGGTTCTGCGCGACGGTGAGGTTTCCGTACAGCGAGAACTTCTGCGCCATGTAGCCGAGGCACTGGCGCGCGCGGCTCGCATCCCGGCGCAGGTCGATGCCCATCACGCGGGCTCGCCCGCGCGTCGGGACGAGGAGCCCGCACAGCATCTTGAAGGTGGTCGACTTGCCGGCGCCGTTGGGACCCAAGAGCCCGAAGATCTCGCCTTGCGGAACCTTGAAGGTGATGCCGTCGGTCGCGAGGAACTCGCCGAAGGCCTTCGTCAGCCCGTCCGCCTCGATGACGGCGTCCGTGATCGCGGCATCGACCGTCACCGGGGGCATCAGGCGCGCGAGTTCTGAGTCGCCGCCGGGTCCGCCGCCCAGGATGTCGATAAACGCATCCTCGAGGCGCGGCGCCACGTTCTCAAGGCGTGCGCCGTTGCCGGCTTCGAGCGCACCGAGGGGGGGCGGCGCGTCCGCGGCCCTGAGCACGAGGCGCACGCGGCTACCCTGGATGACGCCGTCGATCACCTCGCGTGCACGCAGCGCGCGAGTCAGCACGGCGCGGCGGTTGCCCGCGATCCCGCTCACCTGCACGCTGCGCCCGGTCATCCGCGCGGCGAGTGCAGTCGGGTCGCCGGCGTAGGCCAGCTTGCCGGCGTTGAGCAGCAGGATGTGCCGGCAGCGCTCGGCCTCGTCCAGATACGAGGTGCTCCACACGATCGTGAGGCCCTCCGTCGCGAGCGCCGTCACCATCCGCCAGAGTTCGCGCCGCGAGATGGGGTCGACGCCGACGGATGGCTCATCGAGCAGCAATATCTGCGGCTGGCCGAGCAGCACGCAGGCGAGCCCGAGCTTTTGCTTCATGCCGCCGGACAACTGCCCGGCGGGACGGCCGGTGAAGGGCGCGAGGCTCGTGAACTCGAGGAGCCGGGCAAAGTCAGCCTCGCGTTCGGAGCCGACCACGCCGCGCAGGTCCGCATAGAGGTCGAGGTTCTCCTGGACGGTCAGGTCCTCGTAGAGCCCGAACTTCTGCGGCATGTAGCCGAGCAGGGCGCGGAGCTCAGCCGTGTCCTTGAGGGGATCGAGTCCGGCGACCGTGATCCGCCCGACGGTCGGTTTGAGTAGGCCGGCCATGAGGCGCAGCAGCGTCGTCTTGCCCGCGCCGTCGGGGCCGACGAGCCCGACCACCTCTCCGGCGGGCAGCTCCGCGTTGAAATCATCGAGTGCCGGGGCCGCCGGCCCGCGGAAGCGGTGCGTGAGGCTCTCGACGACGACGGCGGGGAGCGTCGGGTTCATTCAGCCGTGACCGTCACGGGCATGCCTTGCCGGAGCGACTCGTCCGCATCCGAGACGACCACCCGCGCCCGGTAGACGAGCGCGGTCCGAAGGTCGGGCGTCTCCACGTTCTTGGGCGTGAATTCCGCGGTCGGCGAGACGAAGCCGATTTGCCCGTGGTAAGGCCGGTCGGGGCGGGCGTCCGAGTAGAGGAGCACGGCCTTGCCCGGGTTGAAGCGACCGAGATCGGGCTCAGAGACGTAGATCCGTGCCCAGACGGGCTTCACGAGCGACAGCGTGAACACCGGCGTCCCCGCCGCGAGGATGGCGCCCGACTCCGCGGCGCGCGTCAGCACGACGCCGTCAGCGGGGGCGAGGAGCACCGCATCCGCGAGCCGCTGCTCGGCGGCGGCGAGCTGGGCCAGCGCCCGCGCGTGGTTGGCCTCACCCTCAACGATCTCCTGGTGACGATAGCCGCGCTGCAATTCCTCCAACGCCCTGGTCGCTGCGGCCAATCGCGCCCGCGCCTGGTCCCGCGCCGCGAACGCATCGTCGTAGGTGCGCTGCGCGATCGCGCCGGTCCCCTTCAGTTTCTCCTGGCGGGCAAGCAGCTGCTCCGCGTTCGCCGCCGCCGCGCGGCGTTCATCGAGGGTTGCCCGCGCCTGCTCGACGTCCTCCGACCGAAACCCGGACTTCAAGAGTTCGAGCCGCGCGCCGAGCGCGCCGGCGCTGGCGCGCGCCTCGTCACGATCGATCTCCGTGGGCTTAGTATCGAGGCGCGCGAGCTCCTGTCCCTCGCGCACCCGATCGCCCTCGTCGACCGAGAGCTTCGCGACCCGGCCCGCGACGCGAAAGCCGAGCGTGACCTCGCGGATGTCGATGTTGCCGTAGAGCGGCGTCGCCCTCCCCGCGCGATTGTGCCGGTACACGCCGATCCCGACGGCGAGGCACACCGCCAGCACGGCGATGATCAGGGCGATGCGCTTCTGCGACGACGACATTTCCATCACTTGGCTCCTGGCGAAAGTCCCTGCAGCGCCCAGTCGAGCCGCTGCACGATCCGATCGTGGTCGCGCGCGACGCGGCTTAAGCTCGCGGACAACGCCTTGCCGAACAAAGGTGGGCCCTGCCACGCGCTCGAGAGGAGCCGTGGCAGGCCGACGGATGAAACGATGAACATGAGGATCTGCAGCGGATGCTCGCGCACGAGCGTTCCATCCGCTTGCGCCGCGCGGATCAGCTTGATCAGCAGCCGCGGATGACGCGCGGCGATGGACGCAAGGAACCGCCGGGCCGGCGGCTCGCCCGCAGTCGCCGCCATGAAGAGTCGTGCGACGAACACGTCCTGCTCCACGCCGAAATCGATGAGCTGCAGGATCGCGCGACGCAAGCGCTCGAGCGGCGGCGAACGCCCGTCGACGGCGAGCGTGACGCGCGAGAAGACCGGCGCGTACCACGCCTCGATGAGCTCCGTCACGAATGCGTCCCGCGTCTTGTAGTGGTAGACGAACGTGCCGAGGTTCGCGCCGGCCTCGGCGGCCGCGCGGCGCACGGTCAGCGCTGAAAATCCATCCGCTACGACGATCGAGCGCCCCGCGGCCAGGAGCGATTCGCGAGCGGAGATTCGTGCCGGGCGGGCAGCCATGACCGGAGCAGTTTATACGTCCGTATAAACAGGTGCAATCCCGTTACTGGACGATCAGCTCGATTTCGCGACTCACGTTGGGGTGACGCCGCGGCGGATGCTCAGCGCCCACCACGGAGGGCAGATGATGAACCGACTGGGCCTAGTTCGAATCGTGCTCGGAGCCGTACTGATCTCGTTCGCGACAGCCTCGCTGGCGCAAACGAGCCCGTTCTCGACCGGCGCGACGGCATTCCAGGCGAACTTTCTGACGATCCTTACGCCGGTTGCCGTCATCTGCGTGATGGCGCTCGGCGTGGCCGCCTGGTTCAACCGCATCAGCTGGAGCTGGGCGGCCGGAGGTGCGCTCGGGATCCTGCTGGTGTTCGGCGCGCCGCAGGTCGTGTCGTGGGTACGTGGACTGGCGGGCGTCTGATGGGTGGCGGGACTGAACCCACGGGCGTGATCGCCGATGCGCTCTTCCTCGGCGTAACGAGGCCCGCGCTCGCGCTCGGCGTGCCGTACGCGGCACTCCTCGTGAACAGCCTCGTGACGCTCGAGCTCTTCCTGACGACCCGCAACCTGCTGTGCCTGCTGATTTGCCTGCCGATGCACGGCTTCGCGTGGTTGGCGTGCCTCGCGGAGCCCCGGTTCTTCGAGCTGCTGGCGGTGTGGGTGCAGGTTCGGGCCCGTGGCGGGTACCGCGGCCGCCGCGCGTGGCGCGCGCGCAGCTACGGCTGCCTGCGTTCGGCCGACGCGCGTGCGCCCGGGGCACTCGTGCCGGTCGTAGAAAGCGGGGAGGCAGGCCCGTGCACCCGGCAGTAACGGTCAGCGGCGGTGCCGCCGCCGCGCAGCAGATTCCCTACCGCGCGCACGTGACCGACAGCGTCGTGAAGACGGCGGCCGGCGACTACCTGCGCTCGTGGCGTGTGTGCGGGCTCAGCTTCGAGTGCGCCGACGACCGGGACATCAACGCGACCCACGAGCGGCTGAATACCTGGCTTCGCAACCTCGCGAGCCCGGAAGTTGCGCTCTGGACGCACGTCGTTCGGCGCCGCGAGTACCTGGCCCCGGTGCAGGCAGCGGCGACCGGCTTCGCGCGGCGACTGGCGGGGCGATATTCCAGTCGGCTCGCCGCAGAAACGCTGTGGGTCAACGAACTATACGTGACGCTCATCTACAGGCCGCTCGCGGCACGATCCGCGGCGGGCACCTACTCGTTCGTCAAATCGCGCGACAAGCACGCCGATGCGCTCGAACGCGCGGAGTGCCTCACGGCGATCCAGAAGCTGGCGAGCCAGGTGGAGGCCTCGCTCGCCGCCTATGAGCCGATCGCACTCGGTTGCTACTTTCATGGCGCTCAGCGCTATTCGAGGCTGCTCGAATTCCTCGGTCTGCTCGTCAACGGCGAGTGGCAGCGAATGCCATTGCCACGCGCCCCGCTCGAGGACGTGCTCGCGACCACCCGCCTGCTGTTTGGGTGGGAGACGATCGAATACCGGCTGCCGACGACCACGCGGTTCGGAGCCTGTCTTGGGATCAAGGAGTATCCGACGCCGACGACGCCAGGAATCCTGAACCGGCTGCTGACCGCGCCATTCCCGTTCGTCCTCACCCAGAGTTTCGCGTTCCTGGCGAAGTCAACTGCCATGGGTCTCCTGTCACGGCAATGGCATCGACTGCGGAACGCCGCCGACCCCGCCGTCTCGCAGGCCGACGCGCTCAAGATCGCGCTCGACCGGCTGGCGAGCAACGAGTTTGCGATGGGCGATCATCACCTGACATTGCAGGTCATGACGGAACCCGTCGTGTCCGACCCCGAACTCACGTCGGTGGCGCTGCGAACGCTCGAGCGATCGCTTGCACTGGCGCGAACACTGCTGAGCGAGTCTGGCATGGTGGTGGCGCGCGAGGACATGGCGCTTGAGGCGGCGTTCTGGGCGCAACTGCCGGCCCAATTCAGCGCCCGCCCGCGCCGCGCCCCGATCACCAGCCGGAACTTCGCCGGGCTCGCGCCGCTGCACAATTTTCCGCTCGGGCGTGCCGCGAACAACCACTGGGGCGAAGCGCTCGCGGTGTTCAAGACGAGTGCCGGGTCGCCGTATCACTTCTCGCTGCACGCAAGCGATCCGCGCGACCCCGAGGGAGGTAGCCGCCGCGATACGGGCCATACTTTCATCTGCGGACCCACCGGTTCGGGCAAGACGGTGTTCCTGGGGTTCTGCGTCGCGCTGCTATTGAAGCACGGCGCGACCCAGGTGATCTTCGACAAGGATCGCGGGCTCGAGATCCTGGTACGGGCGCTTGGCGGTGAATACCTCAGCTTCCGTCGCGGTGCGCCGACTGGCTGCAATCCCCTGCAGCTGCCGGCGACGCCGACCAACCGCGCGTTCTTGCGGCGCTGGCTGCTGCTCCTCATCGAACGGCCTTCGCGGATGCTCTCCGTGCGGGAGGAGGCCGAGGTTGATCAGGCTCTCGCCGGCGTCCTCGCGCTCGCGCCCGGGTTGCGCCGGCTGTCGCGCGTGCTCGAGTTCCTCGACCCGACCGATCTCGACGGGCCGTACGCCCGCCTGTCGCGCTGGTGCACGCGCGGCGAAGGCGAGTTGGCCACGGTCTTCGACACGGCGGACGATCGGGTCGCGCCTCTCCTCGCGAGCGCCACCGTTATCGGCTTCGACATGACCGACGTCATCGATGACGCGGCGATTCGCCGGCCGCTCACTCTGTACCTGTTCCATTTGCTCGAGGCGCTGCTCGATGGCCGCCGGCTGGTCGCGTGGCTCGATGAATTCGCAAAGCTCATCGGCGACCCGGCGTTTCGGGACCTCGCGAGCGACGGCACGAAGACGTGGCGCAAGCGGAACGGCGTCATGGCATTCGCGACCCAGAGCCCGAACGATGTGCTCGCGAGCCCGCTCGCCCGTACCTTAATCGAGCAAACACCCACCAAGGTGTTCTTCCCGAACGCCGACGCGCACCGGCGGGACTACGTTGACGGCTTCGGGCTGACTGACCGCGAGTTCGAACTGGTGCGCACGGAGCTGACGCCGGGCTCGCGACGCTTCCTCATCAAGCAGGGTCGTGAAAGCGTCGTCGCCGAGCTCGACCTCAAGGGTTTCGACCAGGAGCTCAAGGTCATCTCCGGTCGCTCCGCCACGGTTCTCGAAGTCGAGCAGTTGATCGCGCGACTCGGACCCGCGCCGACCGCGTGGCTGCCCTCGTTCATTGGTGAGTACCCAAACGATCCTAAGGAGGCTCAATGAAGACCAAGACCTGCATCATTCGGGCGATCGCCGCAGCGACGATCTGCGCCCTCGGACTGGCAGCAGCACCCGCACAAGCGATCATCCCGGTAACGGACGTCGCCGCGATCCAGGTGTTGCTCCAGCAAATAAGCGCATGGTCCGAACAGCTGCGCAGCATGCGCTCGCAGCTGTCGCAGCTGCAGCAGACCTACACGTCGATGACGGGACTTCGCGGCATGGAGCAAGTGCTGCCACTCTCGGACGCAGCCCGGAACTACCTGCCGCCCAGCTGGAACGCGCTGGCGGCGAGCATGTCGGGAGCGGCGGGTGCCTATCCGCAACTCGCCGCGGCAATTCGCGCCCAGGCGACCGCCAACGCCGTGCTGACTCCCGCGGACCTCGCGCGGTTCTCGAGCTCGCTCCAGCGACTTCTCACGAGTGCGCGCCAGGGCGTCGCCGGCAACCAGGCCGTCACCCGGCTTGCCTACGCCCACTCCAGCGACCGCTTCGCCTCGCTCGCCACGCTCATCGAGCGGATCGGCGCGACACCGGATGCGAAGGCGATCGCCGAGCTGCAGGGCCGCATCGGCGCGGAGCAGGCAATGCTGACCAACGATGGCATCAAGTTGGCGGCGCTCGCACAAAGCGCTAGCGCCGAGGCCGCCGCCCGCGAGCTCGCGGTCCGCGAGCAGGTCATCGCCAACCACGGCTCCTTTGGCAGCCGCTTCCAGCCGTCCCCGCCGGCGCCGTGATGCTGTTCCAAACCTTCTGGACGTGGCTGACGGCGCGCCTATCGGCGTACGTGAGCGTGCACGTCGCCGCGACGGCCGCGGCGATCGAACCCGCGGCCGTTACTCTCGGCGTGATCTACGTGATGCTGTGGGGTTACCTGCACCTGCGCGGGCAGGTCGATGAGCCGATCATGACGGCTGCGGTCCGGCTGCTGACGCTCGTCGTCGTGTTTGGGGTCGGCCTCAGGCTGTGGCTCTACCACAGCCTGATCGTCGATACGTTCTTCACCGCCCCCGCGCAGCTCGCCGCCCAGCTGGTGGGGGCGGCGGACCCGGTCACGCTCATCGACACGATCTGGGATCGCGGTGGCGCGGCGGCAGGGATGCTCTGGGACAAGGGAGGCGTCCTCTCCGGCGACGTCGGATTCTACTTCGCGGCGATCGCGATCTACGCGCTGGTAGGCGTCGTGTGCGTCTACACGATGTTCCTCATATCGCTGTCGCGGATCGCGCTCGCAGTACTGCTGGCGGTTGGCCCCATATTCATCGTGTTGACGCTGTTTGACTCGACGCGCCGGTACTTCGACGCGTGGCTCCAGGAACTCGCGAACTACGCGCTCGTCACCGTCCTGACGGTCATGGTCACGGCGCTCATGCTCGACTTCGTCGAGGCCTATGCGGCCCAGACTGCGGCGCGCGGGGACGGGATTCTCACGGTCGATGCGCTCAACCTATTGCTAGTTTGCGCACTCGTCGCATTGGTACTCCAGCAGGTGATGCCGATCGCGGCGCGCCTCGCGGGCGGCGGAACGTTGTCGACCCTGGGCGCGTTCGCAGCGTCCGGCCAGGGCCTGCGCGGCGCCGCGCGCGCCGTCGCCATGACAGCCGCGAGCGCTACGGAGTCGACGGAAACATTCGCGCCGGCCGCGTGGCGCGGCACTCCCAGCCACGCATCCGGAGAATATCCATGAAGTCGTTGTTACGCGCTCTCTGCGTGGCGCTCCTTGCCCTGAGCACAGCCTGTGCGTCGCATCGACGCCTGCCCGAATGCCGGGGTCCGTTCACTCCAGTCAACGCCGTCGCCGAGGTGGGGAGCCGTGAATAAGGACGCCGAGAACTACTTCGCGGAAGCTTCGGGCTGGGAGTTCGACCGGGCGGCGGCATTGCGCCGCTCGGCGCAACGCGCTTGGATCGTCGCACTCGCGGCGACTTCCGCCGCCGTGCTCGCGACCGGAGCGATCGCGTTCCTCATGCCGTTGAAGCGCGTCGAGCCGTTCGTCATCCGAGTCGACTCATCGACAGGGATCGTCGACGTCGTTCCGGGCTATGGCGGCGCGGAGCCGCTGCCCGAGGCCGTGACACGCTACCTGGTGACTCAGTACGTCACCGAACGGGAACGCTACGTCCCGGCGTTAGCCGAGGCCGACTACGAGCAGGTGGGCGCTTACCATTCCGCGGCGATGAACCAGCGTTGGGCGGGCGCGTGGGCCAGGACCAACCCGGATTCACCGCTGAACCGGTACGCGGATGGCACGAGCGTCCGGGCGCAGGTCCAGTCGGTGTCGTTTCTGAGCCTGGGACGGGGCGCTACCGATCTGGTGCAGGTGCGGTTCCTGGCGGCTGCCCAGCACGGCAGCGGCGGGGACGAGGAACGGGCGCACTTCGTCGCGACATTGCAGGTCGCCTTCGGCAAGCCATCGACGGACGTGCGACTTCGCGCACTCAACCCGCTCGGCTTCAAGGTACTGGAGTACCGGCGCGAACCCGAGATCGTTGAGGCGACGGCCGCGACACCCGCGATTACGACGACTCCCGCCGCAACCGGTGGCGCTCCGTGAGCCGGTTCAACCGAACGCACGGCCGGCGGGCCGTGCGCGTTGCCGCGCCGCTTCTCGCCTGCCTGTCTCTGATCCGGCCAATCGCGGCAAACGCGGCCGTCGGCGACTCCGAATCGCGCCTGCGGACGATTGATTACAGCCCGACCGCTGTGCTCCCGCTGACCGGATTCGTCGGCTACCACATCCATTTCGAGTTTGCGCCGGATGAGCGATTTGTGACGCTCGCGGCGGGCGACACGGCGGGCCTTGATGTTGGAGCCGAGGCGAACCATCTTCTCCTCAAGCCAAAGCGCGCAAATGTCGGCACGAATCTCACGATCCTCACCAACCGCCGCTCCTACTTCATCGAATTCCGCGCGCTGGCGCGGCCGCCGCTGCCGGGCGAACTCGTCTACTCGATTACGTTCAGGTATCCGCTCTCCCCGAATATAGCCGGCGAGAGTCCAGCGATCGGCGACGGCGAACCGGCGCTTGCCGCGCTGCCGCCGGCGACCAACCGCAACTACTGGTACTGTGGCAGCGCCGAGCTTCGGCCCACGAGCGTCGATGACGATGGACTCCAGACACGGCTGACCTTCCCGCCGCACGCCGACCTGCCGGCCATTTACGCCGCGAGCCCGGACGGCGCCGAATCACTCGTCAATTCCCACGTCGAGAACGACACGGTCGTCGTGCACCGGCTGAGCGCGCGCCTGGTACTGAGGCGCGGCGCGCTGGTCGGTTGTGTCGTCAATCGGTCGATTGATGCGCCCGCGCGTCGTGCCACGAGCGGAACCGTCCGGGCGGGTGTCGAGCGCGCGACGCGCGAGGTGAAGCCGTGACGCCCGTCGAGACCGTCAGGGGCGAACGCGGAGTCGCCCAGGTTGGACAGACCATCTCCCGCGCGGTCCGCCTCCAGCGTCGCCTCGCACTGGCCATCGTCGCGGTCATCGGCGCGGCCGTGCTTGGCTGGTACTACGCCCACGTGTCCGGCGCCACTGCCGCGGCTGCGGCGCCGGCGCGCGCCTCCGCCGGCGCCGCCATCGCCTCGGAGATGAAACTCCCGGCGCTCGCGCCGCTGGCGGCCGCTGCGCACGGACGGAACGGTGCCGGCGCCGGAGTTTCGCGCGAGGCAGTTGACGCAACGACAGGGATCGTCGATGACTCCGCAGCCCAGGGACGGGCTGCACCTTTTGAGGCCAGCCTCGGCACGCCGGCGGCGGTGCCCCGGCCGTCATCGCCGGGGGCATCCCCGGCACGGACGAACTCGCCGGTGTTGTGGCGGCAAGCGAGCGTCGATCCGCCGCCCGATGCGCGCGGCGAGGGCGCCGCCTCACTGGATGCAATCGGCAAGCTCGCTTTCGCGCAGCCGGGCGCCGTGCCCGATCGAGGCGCGCCGCCGCCGGCCGGGCTCGCCGAGGCACTGGTACCGACCGTGACGGTCCCCGTGCATGCGGCGGTGCTCGCTAGTCGGCGATGGTTGCTGCCCAAGGGGGCATTCCTCGATTGCACCCTCGAGACAGCGATTGATTCAACGTTGCCGGGCATGGCGACCTGCGTGCTCGCGATTGACGTGTTCGGGGCGGACGGACGGGTGCTGCTGCTCGAGCGTGGTACCAAATTAGTGGGCGAGACGCGCAGCGACGCACGCCCCGGGCAGGCACGCGTCGCGGTCCTCTGGTCGGAGGCACGAACTCCCACGGGCGTGGTCGTCTCGCTCGCATCGCCCGGGACCGACGCGCTCGGTCGTGCCGGGGTGCCGGGCGACGTCGACAATCATTTTCGTGCCCGCTTCGGGTCGGCGGTACTCCTTTCGATGATTGACGGCGCGATCAACGCCGCTGCCGCCCGCAACCAGGGATCGCCCGGCGTCGTCTATAACGCGCAGGGGACGCAGTCGATCGCAACCGAGGCGCTGCGCAACACGATAGGTATCCCGCCGACGATCAAAGTGGCGCCGGGAGCGCGGATCCAGGTCCTGGTAGCCCGCGACGTCGACTTCCAGGATGTCTACCGACTGACCTCACGTGTCGAGCGTTGATCCAGGCGCCGGCGACAGCACCTCGTCCCTCGAGCACTACAGTCGGCCGCTCGCACTTCTGCTCGCCGACCCGTCGGTCACGGAGGTATGCCTGCAACGGCCGGGCGAGGCGCTCATCGAGCGAACGGGCGGCTGGACATCCGAGACGGTGCCGTGGGCAACGACCGCGTGGGCGCGCCACTTCGCGCGGCTCGTCGCAACGGCGTCCGAGCAGCGCATCGGCGCTGCCACGCCGCTCCTGTCGGCGGCGCTCCCGAGCGGCGAGCGAGTGCAGGTCGTATTGCCGCCGGCGACCTGGGCGGACCGCGTCGTCATTGCGATCCGCCGTCCGAGCACGCGGGCATGGTCGCTCGATGAACTCAGCGGCGGTGGCTTGTTCGCCGCCTGCCGCGGCGCGACGATACCGGCATCCGACGCGCGGGAGAGCCTTGAGCAGCGCTACGCTGCGGCGGACTGGCGCTCATTCCTGGCGCTCGCCGTGCGGCGTCGGCTCAACATCGTCGTCTCAGGCGCAACTGGCTCCGGAAAGACGACGCTCACCAAGGCACTCATCTGGGAAATCCCGGAGGACGAGCGCCTCATCAGCATCGAGGATGCCGCCGAACTGCGCTTTGACCGCCACCGCAACGTTGTGCGCTTGTTCTACTCGAAGGATGACCAGGGCGTTGCACGCGTGACGCCGAAGCAGCTCCTCGAGGCCTCCTTGCGGCTGCGCCCCGACCGAATCTTGCTGGCAGAACTGCGCGGCGAGGAGGCTTACTACTTCCTACGCAACGTGAGCTCCGGTCACCCGGGATCAATCACCAGCGTGCACGCCGGCAGTGCGGCGCTCGCTTTTGAACAACTGGCGCTGCTGGTCAAGGAAAGCGGGCCCGGGCGCGACATGGCGTTCAACGACATCCATCGCCTGCTCCGGCAGATCGTCGACGTCGTCGTGCATTGCGAGCGTGCGGCGGGCACGCGCCGGGTGGGCGAAGTCTGGTGGCGGGGCGCGGACGCGCCGTGAGCGCTCAGCCGGCGGCCGCCGCGCGCACGCCCGCAACGAGCGTGCTTTCACGGACCGGGAGCGTCGCGATCGCGGCGGCGGCCGCGAGCGCCGTGTCGAGCCCCCAGATCCATTGGTAGTTTCCGGTCAACGACACCGCGACGCCGCCGAGTCAGGCGCCAAAGAACCCGCCGATCTGGTGCGACAGCTGGGTGAGCCCGAAGAGCGTCGCGACATGGCGCGCGCCGAAGATTTTTCCGACGAGTCCTGCCGTGAGCGGTACGGTCGCGAGCCACGTCAGGCCGAGCACCGCCGAGAATACGTACAGCGTCAGCACGGTCTTGGGTGCAAGCAAGTAGGCGCCGATCGCAACGACGCGCGCCGCGTAGACGCCTACCAGTAGCGACTTCAACGGGCGCCGTCCGGCCAGCCAGCCGATCGCGATCGTGCCAATGACGTTGAGGAGGCCAATCACGCCGAGCGCGATGCCGGCGACGGACGGCGACAGCCCGCAGACGGCAACTTCGCCGGGCAGGTGGGTGACCAGGAATGCGATGTGGAACCCGCAGGAAAAGAATCCGAGGTGCAGATACCAGTAGCTCGGACTCGCGAATGCCGGCCGGACAATCTCGCGCAGCGGCATGGGTGGCTGGGTGGAATTCCGCTCGGCACCCGAGCGATCGCCCCCGACGGCCGGCCGGGCGATCACGACGGTTAGAAGCGCGGCGCCGGTGAGTACCCAGAGCGCCACCGCCCAGCCCGCGAGTGACATGACCACCTGCGTCAGCGGCGCAAAGATCAGCTGCCCGATCGATGCCCCGGCGCTGATGAGCGAGGCCGCCATCGGCTGGTGGGTCGGAGGAACGCGCCGTCCGACGGCGCCGATCAGGATCGCGAAGCTGGCGGCACCGCCGCCGACGGCCGAGATGACGCCGAGCGACAGGAGCAGCATCGCGGGCGAGGTCGCAAGCGGAGTCACGGCGAGACCGACCGTCAGGAGCGCCCCACCAATCAGCACGACCCGGTAGCTGCCGATGCGCTCGGCGAGGACTCCGAAGGCTGGCTGCGCGGCGCCCCAGAAGAACTGGCCGACGGTGAGGACGAGGCTGACCGTGGCGATGCCGATCCCGGTGGCCGCAAGCGGGCGGACGAACAGCCCGAGCGACTGGCGCGTCCCGGTCGTGATCGCGAGGAGCGCAGCGCCTGAGAGCACAACGGTCCACGGCATGTCGCGTCCGGCGTCGAACGGCCTTTTCACGCTGGTATCATCCTCAGGAGCACCGTGCAGGCCGGGCGCGAGTGCGCGGTTTCGCGGCGAACCGACTCACCATCACGCCTAGCAACAATGCAGAACACTTCCGCACCGGCATCGGCTTCGCCTCTGTCGCCGCTCATTCTCGCATGCCTCGCCGCCACCTGGCTGATCTGGGGCTCAACTTACCTCGCGATACGCTTCGCGCTCGCGGGATTTGCGCCGTTCTTCATGATGGGTACGCGCTTTCTCCTCGCCGGCGCGCTGCTGCTCGGCTGGATGCGCTGGCGCGGAGCCGCATTGCCGCGACCGGTCGAGTGGAGGAATGCGTTCATCGTCGGCACGCTGATGCTCGGCTGTGGCATGGGCTGCACCGCGATCGCCGAGCAGACGATAGGCTCGGGGGTGGTCGTCGCGTTCATCGCCGTGACGCCGCTGCTGATGGTGGTACTCACGCTCGCGTACGGGATTCGTCCAAAAGGCGGGGAAGTCCTCGGCGTCCTGGTCGGGCTCGTTGGCGTGATCATGCTGACGCAAGGAACCGGCTTTCGCAGCTCGGCCGCAGGGTTGGTGGCGATGGTCGTGGCCTGCTCGGGATGGTCACTCGGCAGCGTCCTTAGTCAGCGCCAGCTGCCGCTCGCCGCCGGGGCAACGGGATTTGCGAGCGAGATGCTCTGCGGCGGAATCGTCCTGCTCGTGCTGTCGGCGCTGCGCGGGGAGCCCGCGAGCCTCGACGCTCCGCCGAGCGCCTGGCTCGCGTGGCTCTACCTGACTACCTTCGGTTCCCTGGTGGCGTTCAACGCCTACATGTATCTGCTCAGCCGCGCCACGCCGGGGGTGGCGGTGAGCTACACCTACGTCAATCCCGTGATCGCGATGCTGCTCGGCGTCGCCATTGGCGGGGAGCGCATCGCGCCGTGGGAATGGCTCTCCGCGCTTGTCATCCTAGCGGGCGTCGTGATCCTCTTCCTGAGCCGGCGTCGCGCCACGACGGTCCGTTAGCGCGGCACCGGTCAGCCCAACCTCACCAGCAGGCCCGAGGATCTTCACGCCATGCATGTAATACGAGCAGCGGACTATCGGCGCATGCCGTGGAAGAACGGCGGCGGCGAAACGGCCGAAATCGCCATCGAGCCCCCCGCCGGCGCGCTCGAGGCTTTCGCGTGGCGGGTCAGCATGGCGCGCGTCGACGGCGACGGACCGTTTTCCGCCTTTCCCGGTGTCGAGCGGACGCTGACGGTGCTGGAGGGCGCCGGCATTCGCTTGCAGATCGAGGGGCGCGAGGCGGTCGAGCTCACGCCCGCGTCGGCGCCGTACGCATTCCCGGCCGACGTCCCGACGAGCGCGACGCTGCTCGCTGGCCCGATCACCGACTTCAACGTGATGACTCGGCGCGGACACGCGAGGCAGCGCGTGCACCGCGAAACGCTGTCGAGTCGCTATCTCGCGATGCCCGGCGGGCCCGCGACTCTGGTTTTCTGCCTCGAGGGGAGCCTCAGCGCAAGTTCAGCAACGGACACCCTGACGGTCGGGAAGCGCGACACCCTCTGGTTCGGGCTGGACGATGGGCCGGTCGCGATGACGCCGGACGGGCGAGCGACGCTGCTCGCGGTCGAGCTCCTGGCGGCGTGACCCGCTAGAGCGGGTCGCGCCGGGGGAGATTCCGGCGTATCGCGAGATACAACAACACGAAGCCGATGACCAGAAGCCCAGCGACGACACCGTAGCGCCAGTCGTCGGCGATCGCCGCGACCTCGAACAGCATCGACCCGAGGAGGACGATCGCGGTAGTCACGGGGAAGCCGACGGCCCGGTAGGGCCGCGGCGCAGCGGGTTCACGACGCCTGAGCACGAACATCGCTGCGTACGCGGAGAGATAGTTGAGAAGGAACAGGACCGCCGCGAGCGCAACAATCTGGTCGAACGTTCCCGTCAGGATGAGGGCCACGGTCGTTAAGCTCGTGAGGGCGAGCGCGACACGCGGCGTACCACCAGCGCTCACCTCGGTCGCCTTGGCCACGAAGAGACCGTCGCGACCGATGGCGAGGAGAATGCGCGGCGGCAGCATCAGCGCCGCGTTGACGAGGCTGAGTACCGTCGCGAGCGAGATGATCGTGACGAGTATTGCTCCCCCTTGCGGCAACACGACGCGCGCGGCGTCGGCGGCAGGCAGCTGGGAGGCCGCGAGCACCGGGATCGGCAACACGCGCAGGAAGGCGATGTTGATGATGAGATACAGCGCGGCGATGAGAACCGTTCCGCCAATGATCGCACGCGGCAGCGTGCGCGCGGGATCGGTGTTCTCCTCGGCGAAATAGATCGGCGAATACCAGCCATCGAACGTCACGAGCACCGCGCGCAGCGCCGTCACGACCGCCCCCAGCATCGCGATCGAGAAAAACGGCAGAGAGATGGCTGTCGCGGCTAGCGGCGGCGTAACGGCGAGCGTGAGCGGGGGCGCTATGAAGCACGCGGCGACGAGCGCGAGCAGCATCACGCCGACCGCCACGCTGATGAAGGCCGTGATGCCACGACTCATCCTGAGCCCGACCCAGTGAAAAGCTGTGAACAACGCGACGATCACGACGGCGATGAAGCGCGGATTCGCGGTGGCCGACGGCCACAGCACGCCGAGGAATGTTGTCGCCGTGATGGCTGCGTAGGCGACCGAGGCGACGTTGTTGAGCCAGTCACTCCAGCCGACCACGAACCCGGCGCCGTTGCCGAACGCGCGCCGGGCGTAGACGTAGAATCCGCCCGCCGTCGGCATCATCGCCGAAAGCTCCGCGACGGCAACTGCGCCGAGTAGCGCGTAGACGCCGCCCAGGATCCAGAAGAGGACGATCAGGCGCGCATCGCCGAGAGAGGCAGCGAGCGTGCCGGGAAGGCGCAGGATTCCGACGCCGACGGTGCCGCCGAAAGCGACCGCAAGTCCGAACCCAAGTCCCAGAATCCGTCGCAGCGGGCGTGCGGGCGCGGTGTCGGTCGTCATTGCTTTCCTGCGGGAGCGCCGTCGACCGGACCGAGGATGCCCGTTAGGCCGCAGGGCGGCAAGCGCAGGCCGAGTCGCGACGGCGATCAGTGACCCGGCGGCAGCGACGGGATCATTCCGGGGAACACGTACGCCTGCAGCAGCGCGATGAGTCCAATGACCGCGGCACCCGCGATCGAGTGCCAGAACACCGTCCGGAAGATCGGCCCGAGCGCGTGCGCCCGCTCTTTCGGATCCTCGTAGCAGGCGGCGCAGGCCACCATGATCGATTGCGCGTCAATCATTTTGCCCATGACGCCGCCGGTCGAATTGGTCGCGACGGTGAGGACGGGATTGAGGTGCAGCTGTTCGGCGGTGATCTTCTGAAGGCCGCCAAAGAGCGCGTTCGAGGCCGTGTCAGAACCGGTCAGGAACACGCCGAGCCAGCCGAGATACGCGGCGAAGAACGGATAGAGCCCGCCGGCGCTCGTGAAGGCGAGGCCGAGTACCGCGTCGGTTCCGGCATAGCGGGTCAGGTAGCCGAAACCGAGCACGAGCGAGATGACGATGGCGGGAATTCGCATTCGACTCAGCGTCTGCGCGACCGCCGCCCGCCACTGCGCGGCGCTGAGACCTAGCACCGCCCCGGAGACAATCGCCGCGACGAACACGCCCGTCCCTGCCGCCGACAGCCAGTTGATCGTGAAGCGGGCGGCTTCCGGCTTCGCGTTCGCCGCGACCACGGGCGGCATGCGCTGCACGAGGTTGTGGAGTGCCGGCATATCCCAGACCGGCAAGGCCAGAGTGCCCTTGAATGCCGAGCCCAGCAGCGTCGTCGAAAACGTCACGCTGGCAAAGAGTGAATTGAGCAGCTTCTTCGTGCCCGGCATCCCCCACGTGGCGCAGCAAACGATCACGATCAGCCACGGTAGCCACGCATGCAGGGTCTGGCCGAGCGAGTAGGGGTACTTCCAGCCGTCCCGCGCGGCTACTCCGGCGCCGGCCTCGCCCGTAACCGCCTCGCGCTCCGAGCGGAGCAGGAAGCGCGTCTTCGGGTGCCACACGAAGCGCAGGAAAACTGCCGTGCACAGCACCGAGGCGACGCCCGCGACGACGTCGGTGAGCAGGTGGAACTCGGCGGTGCCCGAGGCGAGGAATTGCACGACCGCGAAGCTGAGCCCGGCGCACAGCGCCGCCGGCCAGACCTCGAAGACCTGCCGCCAGGTTCCGCCTTCCATCTTCACGAACGTCGCGACGAGCCAGAACGGAACGAACACGGAGACGAGCGGCAACTGCCGGCCAGCCATCGCCGAGAGAGTGACCTGGTCGAGCCCGCTGACCGAGGAGAGCGTGACGATCGGCGTGCCGATCGCGCCCCACGCGACCGGCGCGGTGTTGGCGAGGAGGTTGAGCACGGCCGCCTGGAAGGGCTTGAAGCCGAGGCCAACCATGACGGCGCCCGCGATCGCGACCGGCGTGCCGAAGCCGGACGTGCCCTCGATGATCGCGCCGAAGGAAAATGCGATCAGTACGCACTGCAGGCGCCGGTCGAAGGAAATGTGGACGATGGATTCCTTCACGATCTCGAACTTTCCGGTCAGCACCGTCATCGTGTAGAGGAGCATCGCCGCGACGACGATCCAGATGATGCCGAGGAGGCCGGAGAGCGTGCCGAGCGCGAAGGCGGAGACAGCGGAGGCGATCGGCATCCCAAATGCCACGCACGACACGAGGAAGGCCGCCGCTACCGCATAGAACGCCGCGTACGGAGCCGGTATTCCCCGGCGCGAGAGGCCGGCCGAGTCGCGGTTTGGGTGCAGTGCAATGAAATAGAGGAGGACCGCGATCGGTATCGCCGCGACGGCGGTCGACAAGAGTGGGCTCCCGAGCGGGTCGTAGCTCTGCTGGTACATGCTTCACCCCCTGCCAAGCGCCGCAAACGCACTCGACGCCCGGTATCCGGGTCGACCACCTGGCGCGCTATCACCGCGCTACGGAGTCGCCGGGAACGTGCAACCGACGGCCGAGCACGTGAGCGCGACGAAGACTTCGGCGCGGATCAGCCAGCGGCCATTGCGTTTGACCCACTGCGCAGAATAGCGCCCGCCAATGACTGCCGGAGCGCCGGCACTGCCCGGGTGGCCGGACCATTCACCCGTTTCGAAGGCGAGCGGCCACTGATCGCTGACCTCGACTGCCGTCGGCACTCGGACGTAGATGACGGCCGGATCGGAAACGAACAGCTGCCGATAGCCCTCGCGCCCAACGACGAGCGGGCCGAGCCCGCGGCGGATGACGACATCCTCCGTCCAGAATGCCGCCGTTCCGTCGGCATCACCGACGGCGATCGCCTCGTTCTGCGCATAGCGCGCGGCGCGAATGGCCTGCACGTCGGCGGCGTGCACCGACGGCGCCGGTGTAGTCATGACTGTGCTCGTGCAGCCGGCCACGGTGAACGCAACCGCGCACGCGCCCGCCCGCAGCGAGCCTCGCAGGCCCCAAATGGTGAAGCGACGAATCGCCAATCATCTACCCCGCAGTCGTGCACGAATCGCGCGAGGTCGAGCGTAGCATGGAGAATTCCGGCCGACCCATTCGAGCGAGGACACCGTGGCACCGAGCAAGGACCCAGCGGCGCCGAGCCGCGAACCGCTGCACGCGCTGGTATTCAATGAGGGCTTTGGCGAGCACGGCACGAGCTACCTTCGCGCCGAGGTGGCGGCGAGCGGCGTGCTGGTGGTATCCGGTGAGGACTCGGCGCCCCTCTGCGAGGCAATGGGCGGGGAGTTGAACAGAGCCGTCTGGCTGTCGCTTGCGCCCCCCTGGAAGGACGAGCTCCTGCTGCGGCTCCTGGCCGAGCGCTTCCCGGGCTCGCGCGAGCTCCTCGACTACCTCGAGTCCCGCGGCATCGCGGCGACGGTGCGCCAAGCGTAGCGCGCGCCCGGGCCTACAGGTCGAACGACTGGCCTGGCGCCGGCATGTCGATGGCGCCCGCCGGCAGCCTCGCCGCGAAAGCGCGCATCGTCGCGATCTCGCCGTGGACGAGAAAGGTCCGGCGAGGCGCGATCCTCGCCTGCCAGGCCAGCAGCTCGTCACGGTCGGCGTGCGCCGAGAAACCGCCTATCGTCGCGATGCGTGCGCGCACGTGGACGGGCTCACCCAGCAGGTTGACGGTGTGCGCGCGATCGATGATCTGCCGCGCCGGCGTGCCGTTCGCCGCGTAGCCGACGAAGACTACCGCCGATTCCGGACGCGGCAGCTCGCGGCGCAGGTGATAGAGAACGCGCCCGCCCGTCGCCATTCCGGACCCCGCGAGGACGACGGCGCCGGTGCGCACGTCGTTGATCGTGCGCGAGGCAGCTCGATCGCGCGTGCACTCGAGGCCGGGCGGCGCAAGCGGATCCTTGCCGGAACTGAATTGCGCCGCCGCATCGGCGACGAGCGATTCGGGATGATTGCGGAAAAGCTCCGTCGCCGCGATCGCCTGGGGTGAATCGAGGAACACACGCATCGCCGCCGGCAGCTGGCGTCGATCGGCGGCGGCCTTGAGGAAGTAGAGGATCTCCTGCGCCCGTTCAAGCGCGAACGTCGGGATCACGACGTTGCCGCCGTGGGCGAGCGTCTCGCTGACCACCTGGATGAGTTCGCGCACCGACTCCTCGATCGGGCGGTGCAGGCGGTCGCCGTAGGTCGTTTCCATCACGACGATTTCGGAGTTGACGGGCGGCGACGGATCGCGCAGCAAGGGACGTCCCGCGTTGCCGAGATCGCCCGAAAACGCGATGGTCCGGGTTACGCCAGCGGCCGTCACCTCGAAGCGCGGGCTCGCGGAGCCAAGGATGTGCCCCGCGTCGAACATGGTGAGCTTCACGCTCTCGCTCAGGGACGTTGTGACGCCGTATTCGGCGGTGCGCCTGAAGCGTGCCAGCGTCGCCGTGACGTCGTCCGGCGTGTAGAGCGGATCGGTGTTGTTGCGCTGCGCCTCCTCGACCTGCAGGTGCGCCGAATCGAGCAGCACGAGTGCCGCGAGGTCGCGGCTCGCGGCGGTGGTGAGGATTTCGCCGCGGTAGCCGCGCTTCAGCAGGAGCGGCAGCCGACCGCAGTGATCGAGGTGCGCGTGCGTGAGGACGACGAGGTCGACCGAGGCGGGGTCGAAGCCGAAGTCGGCGCTGTTCTCGGCGGCAAGCGTCCGGCTCCCCTGGAACAAACCGCAATCGATGAGGATCTTCATCCCGCCCGTGTCGAGCAGATGGCACGAGCCCGTGACGTCCTGGTCCGCGCCGTGGAATGACAGTTTCATCGGGAGGCTCCTGCCTGGGAAAAGATGCTGGTACCGGCCGCCGCATGCCAGCGACAGACGATGTCCCAGGCTTCGGCGCCGGTCTCGGCGTATCCGAAGAGTTCGCGGTCTTCGGGGTCGATCGTTCCCTCGGCGACGAGGAATTCGGCATCGAAGGCCCGTTGCCAGTATTCACGCCCGACGAGCACGACGGGGACCGCCGGCATCTTGCGCGTCTGGATCAGCGTCAGCGTCTCGAAGAGCTCATCGAGCGTACCGAATCCGCCCGGAAAGGCGATCAACGCACGGGCACGCTGGAGGAAATGCAGCTTGCGGATCGCGAAGTAGTGAAACGAGAAGCACAGCTCCGGCGTCACGTAGGGATTCGGGAACTGTTCGTGCGGCAGGGTGATGTTGAGGCCGACGGATTGCGAGGCGACATCGCTCGCACCCCGGTTGGCGGCCTCCATGATCCCGGGGCCACCGCCGGTCATGACAACCACGCGGCCGCCGGTCGCACGCGTCGAGGCCTCGCCGACCAGCCGTCCGACCGCCCGGGCCTCGTCGTAATAGCGACTGTTGACGAGGAGTCGCCGCGCCACCGCGACCTGGCGAGTGAGTTCCGCATCGCCCGGCGCCGCAGCCAGCTCAGTTTCGAGCGCGGCTAGCTGTGCTGTAGCGCTCGCGGGCTCCGTCAGGCGCGTGCTCCCGAATACGACGATGGTATGGGCAATCCGATGGCGCTCGAGGAAGAGCTCCGCTTTCTCGTAGTCGAGCTGCAGCCGCACCCCGCGCAACGCGTCGGAGGCGAGGAACGACAGGTCGTGGTCAGCCGGGGCGTAGCTCGGGCTCGCGAGGATCGCGGCAGTCCGATCGGGGGCTGCCGGGTCCTCGCGCTTGGGCTTCGGCGTGCAGCCGGGAAGCGACTGCGCCCGCGGCCGGGTCGATGCGAGTGACGGACGCGCGGGCGCGCTGTGCGCGGCGTCACGGGGGTCGGTCATTGCACGGATCCTGCGAACGGACGGTTCTCGCCATTCTAGCGAGCTAAGATGCGGCATGGTGATTCTGTTCGACGTCGACAACACGCTGCTCGACAATGACACGGTGACGGCGGATCTCGGCGCCTACCTTACGAGTTCAGGTGGCGCCGCGGCGTCGCGCGAGTACTTCAGGATCCTCGAGGACCTGAGGACCGAGCTCGGCTACGCCGACTACCTCGGTGCCCTGCAGCGCTACCGTGCGGAGCACCCCCTCGATTTCCCGTTCTTTGGTGCCTCGCGCTTCCTGATCGAGTATCCGTTTGCCCGGCGCCTCTACCCGAAGGCGCTCGTGGCGCTCGCGCACGCGGCCGCCATTGGCACGGCGGCGATCCTCTCGGACGGCGATGCGGTCTTCCAGCCGATCAAGATCGCCCGCGCCGGCCTCGAGGCCGCGGTTGACGGGAACGTACAGATCTATGTGCATAAGGAACAGGAGCTCGCCGCCGTCGCAGCTCACCTGCCGGACGAGCACTACGTGATGGTCGATGACAAGCGCCGGCTGCTCGAGGCGATCAAGGCCGAGTGGACGAACCGTGTCACGACCGTCTGGGTACGGCAGGGCCACTACTCGACCGCGGCGGATGTCGAGCGCTACGCGAAGCCCGACCTTGCCCTCTCCTCGATTGGCGAATTCGCTGGCGTGTCCGCGGCGGCGCTTCTCGCCGCCGCCGGCGCACCGGCCCAGGGTATGCGCCCATGACGACCGGGGAACTGCAGGCCTACCTCTTCGCGCACATCCCGCTGACGCGGGCACTCGCGCTCGAGGTGCTCGAGGTGTGCGACTCGCACGTCTCCCTCGGCGCGCCGCTCGCGCCGAACCTGAACCACCGCCAGACCGCGTTCGGCGGCTCCGTCGCCTCGCTGGCGATACTCGCGGGCTGGAGCTGGCTGCACGCGCGCCTCGCCGAGATCGCGCCGAACAGTCGCCTCGTCATCCAACGCCAGGAGATGGATTACGTGACGCCGATCGACGCCGCGTTGACGGCGACCTGCACGGCGCCCGCCTCGCTCGCGTGGAGCCGGTTCGCGCGGGCGCTCAAGTCGCGGGGGCGCGCGCGCATCGAGCTGCACGTCAAGGTGACCTGTCGCGACCGCCTCGCCGCCAGCTTCATCGGCAGCTACGTTGCACTGCGGTAAGGTTCGCTGGCCGCGGATTGAATCGCGCTAGAATCGCGCGCCGTCCGCGACGGACGGCGTCCTTACTTCCACTCGGGGAAGCGCACGTGACACCCACTATATATATGGCAGCGAGGCTGTCCCTCAACGTGCTGGTTGCGTGCGCGGCACTCGGCATGTCGGCGACCTCGCAGGCATCCGCAGCCCGCACGCTTGACTACGTCGTGCTGAGCGCCGGCCACCGCTCGGGCTCGGAAGTCGACCGCTACTCCGCCAACGGCAACATCGACAGCGAATTCGAATTCAACGACCGCGGCCGCGGGCCCAAGACCGCGTCGCACTACGAGTTCGGCGCCGATGGACTACCCGTGCGGATCGATGTCACCGGCATCAACTACCTCAAGGCAAAGGTCGAGGAGCACTTTCTCGCAGGCGCCGCCGGCTCCCGCTGGCACAGCAACCTGGAGCGCGGGGAGGGGTCCGAGACGGCGTTCTACGTGACATCCGACGGAACCAGTGCCGCGGAGCTCGCGGCGCTCGTGCGCGCGCTCGCCCATTCTGCCAGCGGCAAGTTGGCGCTATTGCCGGGCGGGGAGGCGCGCGTCGAGTTCGTGGCGGAAACGACCCTCGAGAGTCACGGCCGGAAGCTGCACGTGCGGGAAGCGGCGGTCAGTGGTCTCGATCTTCAGCCCTCGCCCGTCTGGGTCGACGACGACGGCGACTTGTTCGCGATTCCGGGCACGTGGTTCGCGATCCTGCGAGCGGGCTGGGAGGAGACGAACGAGGCGCTCTTCAAGTTGCAGTCCGACGCCGAGGACGCGCGCTTCCACCGCCTCGCCGCGTCGCTCTCGCGTCATCCGACGCATCCGATCGCTTTCGAGCACGTGCGACTGTTCGACTCCGAGGCGGCAAGCGTCCTTGACGATCAGACCGTCATCGTCGATCACGACCGCATCGCGGCGGTCGGCCCGGCGGCCACCACATCAACGCCCGCGGACGCGGAGCGCATCGACGGGCGTGGCAAGACTCTGCTGCCGGGCCTCTTCGACATGCACGTGCACGTGCAGCCGGCCGACGGCCTTCTCAATATCGCAAGCGGCGTGACCTCGGCTCGCGACGTCGGCAATGACATCGGGTCGCTTGGCCGACTGCAGGCGCAATGGGACAGCGGCGCTGCAATCGGGCCGCGGCTCTGGAAAGCGGGTCTCATCGACGGCCCGGGACCGTTCCAGGCGCCGACCGGGCAGTTTGTCGAGACCGTCGCCGCGGCGGAAGGTGCCGTCAACAAGTTCGCCGATCTCGGCTACGTGCAGATCAAGCTCTACAGCTCGTTGAAGCCGGAGCTCGTGCCCGCGATCGCGGCTGCCGCACACCGGCGCGGCCTGCGTTTAAGCGGGCACGTGCCTAACGGGATGGTCGCGGCCGAGTTCGTGCGCGAAGGCGCCGATGAGCTACAGCACATCAATTTCATCTTCCTCAATTTCCTCGCCGACAAGGTGAAGGACACGCGCACGCCCGAGCGCTTTACCGTGCCCGGTCAATACGCCGCGACCCTCGACCTCGACTCGCAGCCGGTGCGCGACTTCACCCAGCTCCTGCGCGATCACCACACCACCCTCGATGTGACGCTTGCGACGTTCGAGGGCATGTTCACGGGCCGGCCGGGCGAGGTGAGCCCGGATTTCGCCCCGGTCATCGACCGGCTCCCCGCGCAGCTGAGGCGTCAGGCGCTGACCGGAGGATTACCCGTCACGGCGGACAACGACCAGCGCTACCGCGACTCGTACGCCGCGATGCTGCGCATGACCCGCCAGCTGTTCGACGCAGGGGTCCCGATTCTGGTCGGGACCGACGCGATGGCGGGCGTCATGCTGCATCGCGAGCTGGAGCTTGAAGTGAAGGCCGGGATTCCGGCGGCGAAGGCGCTCCAGAATGCGACCTGGCTTGCCGCGACCGTGCTCAAGCAGCAAGCGTCGCTCGGCTCGATCCGCGTCGGCAAGCGCGCTGACCTCCTTCTCGTGGAGGGTGACCCGGTCTCGAATGTGAGCGACATCCGTCGAGGCCGGCTCGTGCTCAAGGATGGGGCGGTTTTCGACCCGGCGAAGGTGTACGGCGCCGTGGGCATACTGCCCTCGAAGTAGGCCTGCCGTGCGACCGACTCGACGGCCTCCCAAAACGGGTGTTCCGCTGAGCCGGCGCGGGCGTCCGAGGCGCTCTCGGATCCCTATTCATCGCATCTTAATGCCGCCCTGCGGCACCCATCGGCCGGGGGGTCAACCGCCGCTGCTGCGCGGCGTTTGTTTACTTAAGGGCAGATGCCCCTACCGGAGCCCCGGTCCCCGGGGCCTCGGGCGGCGCCGAACGAGGGACAGCATCGACGGGCCGAAGCGCGATACCCTGAACGTGAGCGAGGTTGCAGTGTCCAATTCAACGAGGTCGCTACACTCCTACCGGCAGCGGTACCAGACCGTAGCCTCGGCGGCCTCGAAGGCGGTCTCATGAACATTCGAATCAATCCAGCCCGAACTCTCGCCGTCGCGATGCTTTCGCTCGCCGCGCTCGGTCTGTCGGCTGGGGCAAACGCGGAGCACCGCGGCGATACCCACGCCAGCAGTGGCGGCGGGGGGGGTGGTGGGCATTCCGCACCCCACGGTGGAGGTGGCGGCGGCAGACCGTCCGGCGGTCACGGCGGCTACGGCGGGTCGCCGGCCATGCGCGGCCCCGTCGGATACCGTGGCCCGTCCACGATTCACCGCGGTTTTGCGCCGACCCAGGCGCCTTCCGGTCGTGGCTATAGCGGCGGCTACACCGGTGGCCACGCAGCCGGGGGGTATACCGGCGGGCATTCGGGTGGCTACACGGGCGGGTCGTCCGGGCGTGGCTATGCGGGGGGTGCCAACACAGGTCGCGGCTATGTCGACCATCGCGTGTACAACCCTGTCCACGGTCGCGGCGGATGGGGGCAACCGGGCGGCTGGTACGGCCATCGCCCGTACTGGTCCTTTGTCGGCGTGCTGCCGTGGTACTACACGACGATGTGGTGGAACGGCGTCCCGTACTACTACGCCGACAGCTCCTACTATCTCTGGAATGACAGCGCGGCCCAGTACCAGGTAGTCCCGCCGCCCGCGAACGCGGACGAGTCGGTCGCCCCGCAGGAAGCGGCGCAGGCGGCTGATTTCTACGTCTACCCGAACAATGGCCAAAGTGCCGAGCAGCAGTCGACCGACCGCTACGAGTGTCATCGGTGGGCTGTCGACCAGACCGGCTTCGACCCGACTCGTCCGAACGGCGGTGTGGCACCGGAGACTGCCGGCGAGGCCGGGGACGCCTACCACCGCGCCGAGGGCGCCTGCCTGCAGGGCCGTGCGTACACGGTGAAGTAAAGACTGAAGCGCGCTAGCTGCGAGGGCGCTTTGGACTTTCGAGCGCCGCCAGTCGGTGGCTCGTACGGACGTGCCGACCGATCCGGCGCCAGTCAATGGCGCTCAAGCAGCAGATGAGCGCCGTGCGGCGCGGGTCGTATGGCGACTCGCGCCAGCCGTCGCTGGCGAGCAGTTCAGCGCGCTCGGTCGGATCGACCCTCACCCACAGGCATTCCTCCCCCGCGTAGCGATCGAGCACGGCGAACGCCTTGCCGCCGACCTTGAACGTCGGGTGCCCGAAGCTCAGAGTCTCGGTGACTGCCCCGAGTGAACTCGCCGTGCGTCGCAGGCGCTTGAGTGCGAGCGTCTCGGTTTCGCTGAGTGCACGCTCCTTGCGCATCGCAATCGCTCCAGCCGGCCGCGGCCTTCCCGTGCTGCCGCCTCGGGTATGATCCCACGCAAATTGCAGTGGGGAGTTTGAGTATGCCAGTCCGTCCCAGTCGCAGTCTCGTCGGACTCCTGTTGCTCGCGGTCGCGGCGGCCGCAACGGGCGCGCCGCCGGCGGCGGACCTGATCGTCCGGCATGCGCGCATCTGGACCGTCGATCCGGCGCAACCCGAAGCCGAATCGGTGGCGGTCCTCAACGGCCGCATCACCGCCGTCGGCACCGACGCTGCCGTCGACGCGTGGCGTGGCGCAAAGACGCAGCTCGTCGATGCGCACGGCAAGCGCCTCGTGCCCGGATTCAACGACGCGCACGTCCATTTCGAGGACGGCGGCAGCTCGCTCGCCGCGGTCCAGCTCAACGACGCGAGCAGCGTCACCGAGTTCGTCCGCCGGATCGGCGCTTACGCAGCCACGCTCCCGAACGGCGAATGGGTTCGCTCGGGAAACTGGGACGAAACCAAGTGGACGCCGGCGGAGCTGCCGACGCGACAGCAGCTCGATGCGGTAACCCGCAACAACCCTGTCTCGGTCTGGCGCTACGACGGCCACATGATCGTCGTCAATTCGCAGGCGCTCGCGCTTGCGGGGATCACCGCGGCCACGCCCGATCCACCCGGCGGCGTGATCGTCCGGGATGCGCGCGGTGAGCCGACCGGCGCTCTTAAAGACGCCGCGACCGACCTCCTCGAGCGGGTGATTCCGCCGCCGACGCACGCCCAGCGCAGGAAGGCCGTCGAGCGCGCGCTGGCCGAAGCGGCCTCGCGCGGCGTCACCAGCGTGCAGGACATGGCCGTCGCCGACGGAACGATCGGCGTCTATGCGGAGCTCCTGCGCGAAGGCAAGTTGACGGTGCGCATCTATGCTGCACCGCCCATCGCGGAGGTGGAGGACGAGGCGCATCTTGAGATCGGCCGCGCATTCGGCAGCGCCGAGCTTCGAATTGGCGCCTTCAAGACCTTCGCCGACGGATCGCTCGGGTCACGAACCGCTTATTTCTTCGAGCCGTTCACCGACCAGCCGACCAACCGCGGCATCCTGTCGCAGGACATGCTCCCGCCGGAGAAGATCCGCGCCTGGATGATGCGGGCGGACGAGACGGGCTTGCAGCTTTGCACGCACGCGATCGGCGATGCGGGCATTTCGGCCATCCTCGACCTATACCAGGAGATCGACGCTGCCCACGGCCATCGCGACCGGCGCTGGCGAATCGAGCATGCGCAGCACATGGCGGCCAAGGACTTCGACCGCTTCGGCGAGCTCGGCGTGATCGCCTCGGTCCAGCCCTACCATGCGATTGATGACGGGCGCTGGGCCGAAGCGCGCATCGGCCACGACCGCTCGAGCCGCACGTATGCGTTCAGGACCTTCCTCAACCACAAGGTGCGGCTCGCCTTCGGGACCGACTGGCCGGTTGCCCCGCTCAATCCGTTCCTGACGCTCTACGCGGCGACGACGCGCGCGACGCTCGATGGCAGGCTGCCCGGCGGATGGTTTCCGGAAGAGAAGCTTACCGTCGCCGAAGCCATCGAGGCCCACACGATGGGCTCCGCGTACGCGGAGTTTCAGGACACCGTGAAGGGGTCGATCACGCCTGGCAAGCTCGCGGACTTCGTCCTCTTGAGCGAGGACGTGCTGTCGATACCCGTGACTCAACTGCGCAACGTCCATGCGCTCGGGACCTGGGTCGGCGGCGTCCAGGTCTACCAAGCGCCGACCGGCACGCACTGAGCGCCGAGGCGCCGCGCACTCAGCGGCTCGGCGGGAGCCGGTGCGCCTCGATCTGGCCGCTCAGCGTGACGCCGGCCAGCGTGACGTACAGATGCCGTTCGCTGATCGACAGGTCGAAGCTCATGCGCCGGTCAAGCCGTGCCGTAAGCTCGGCGAGCAGCTCGCGGTCGACCGCGTAGATCTCGATCTCCTCGGCGCGGCGCAGGGCCGCGCTCGTCAGCCGCTCGAGCAAGGCCGCGACGTCGCGGTGGCTGTACACGGCGATCCGGCGCGCACTGCTCGCCGCCTTGCGAAGCCGATCGGGCTCCGGCGCACCGATGTCGATCCACGTGAGGAGGACGCCCGTGAGGTCGCGTACGGCAAGGGCCGGTACGTCGGGTTCAGACAACCCCTTCGAGAACTGGATGCCCTCGGTGTACTCAAGGCAATAGGCGAGCACGCGCGTGAGGAGGTATTCCGCTGTTTCGGACGGATGGCGCGCGGCGCGGAACGACAACGCCTCGTAGACGCCGCGATCGGCGTCGTTGAGCGTGATTTCGAAGCTATAGATCGTCGCGCCGAGTGCCACTGTCGTCTCCGGCGCCGATAGGCGCGGCGTGACGATACCGAAGTCCCACCGCCCGGTCGCGGCTGTCGGGGCTATTCCCGGCCCGCCGGGCGGCGGTCTCGGTGCGATGATGCGGTGCAATCGGTGCCGCTCCCGCAGGACTGAGCAGCAGTCGGCAGTCCGGGGTAGGGGAGCTCAACGACCATAGGTAAATGAGCGTCCCCCGCACTTCGACAGACCGGGAATCATCGCCGCCGCGGCGGACCGGGCTGGTCCTGACGGGGGGTGGCGCCCGCTCCGCCTACCAGGTCGGCGTGCTCGGCGCGGTCGCGCGGATGATGCCGCGCGAAGCCCCGAGCCCCTTCCAGATCGTGACGGGCATGTCCGCGGGCGCCATCGTGGCGGCGGCGGTTGCCTGCCACGCGGCGCGATTTCGCGAGGGGGTGGTCGCCCTCGAGCGCGTCTGGCGGAACTTCCATTCTGAGCAGGTGTTTCGCGCGGATGCGGCGAGCATGCTGCGCGCGGGACTCCGCTGGACCCTCGCCCTCGTGTCCGCCGGACGGCTCGCTGCTCCGCCCGAATCGGTATTCGACAGCTCGCCCCTGGGACGGCTGCTGGAGCGTCACTACGATTTCGGACGCATGCGCCAGGCCATGGCGGACGGACACCTCGAGGCCCTCGCCATTGCGGCGTCGAATTACCGGACTGCCCGCTCGGTCGCGTTCTTTGAACGACGCGATTCATCGACGGGCATCGCCGACGACTGGCGGCGGGGCGTCGCTACCCAGCTCAGCGTCACGCACCTCCTCGCGAGCAGCGCCGTGCCGTTCCTATTCCCGGCCGTGCGCCTCGACGGGGAGTACTACGGTGACGGCGCGATGCGCCAGATCGCACCACTCTCGCCGGCGATCCGGCTCGGCGCGGATCGGCTCTTTGTCGTCGGGGTCCGCGACGTACCGAAGACGCCCGAATTCGTGGCGACCGATCGCGCCCCGGCGCCGAGCGTTGGCCAGGTCATCGGGTTCATGCTCGATACGCTCTTCATCGACTCGCTGCACGCGGGTATCGCCCAGCTCGAGCGCATCAACCGGTTGGTCGAGCAATCCGCAGTGCCATCGCCGGATGGACTGAGGCGTATCGAGCCCATGGTGATCGTCCCGGAGGCGGACTTCAGTGCCATCGCCGCGCGCCACGCCCGCTCGATGCCGCGCAGCGTGCGGGCACTGCTTCGAACGATGGGCGCGTCCAACGTCGGCGGCTCGGAACTGTTGAGCTATCTGCTGTTCGAGTCGAGCTACACGCGCGAGCTGATCGCCATCGGTCGCGAGGACGCGATGGCACGGCGCGACGAAATTAGCCATTTCCTGGGAGCGTCGGTCCGCCCCTCTGCGGTACCGGTACGCCGTTCGCGCGAGGCGGCGCCGGGCGCCGAGGCGCTCACCGAGGCACCGCTCGCCTTTGCGCGCTGATCGACCGGGCTAGCGCGCGAGCGACCCGGCGAGAAAATCGTAGACGACCGGCGCGAGCGCCGCGGTAAAGCCGCCTGCGTCGTCGATCGCGTGCTGGCTGAACCAGTGATGCCCGGCGCCCACGATCGGGACCTGCGTCACCCCGACTCCCGCACGGATCAGTTCGCTCGCGAATGCCTGGCTCTGCTCCGGGCGCACGAGCTGGTCGGCGTCGCCCCAGGTGAGTAGCACCGGCGGCAGCGTGCGGCCGCCGGCGAGGTAGTGGATCGGCGAGCCACTCCCATAGAGCGCCTCGGCGCCCTCGAATGGCGCGCCCATGAAATTGAGCGTGACGTCCTCGGAACCCGCCGCGACCTCGGCGCGCGTTGCGTTCCAATGCGTGGCGAGGTCGTAGACGCCGTAGGCGAGGACGAGGGCGCGTAACCTGGGATCCACACCCGAATACGCATCCGCGGGATAGGCGGACCGGAACGGCGCCTCGTGGCGCGCGAGCGCCGCGAGTGCCGCGAGGTGCGCCCCCGCCGAGGCGCCGAGCAATCCGACACGCGCGGCGTCGAGCCCAAGCGAACCCGCCGAGCCCGCAACGAACTCGAGCGCCGCGATGACATCGAGCGCGGCGCGCGGGAAGGCGCCGCCGGACTTCGAGGTCCGGTACTCGATCGCGAAGGCGGCAATGCCGCGCGACGCGAGGTACTCGCACCAGTGCTTCAGGCCGGTGCGATTTGCCATTCGCCACGCGCCACCCGGCGTCGCGACGACGACGGGATGCGGCCCGGGCTTTGCCGGCAGGTAGAGGTCGCCCTGCAGGCTCACGCCGTCGTGCACCGCGTATTGAATCGCCTGCGTCAGCCGCGACGGCACCGGGCGTGCGCTCATCCCGCAGCGCCCGCAGCGGCGGGCGCCTTGTGGACGCGTCCGTCCTTGATGATCGCGAGGAGGTTCTGGTGATCCTCGAGCAGCGTGATGTCGCTCGTCGGGTCACCCCGCACCAGCACGAGGTCAGCGAGGTAGCCGTCCCGAATCTGCCCGAGCTCGTGGCCGCGTCCCATCAACTCCCCGCCAATTCGCGTCGCGGCGACAAGCGTCTCGGCCGGCGTGTAGCCGAACCACTCGACGAACAGCGTGAGGTCGCGCGCGTTGCGGCCGACCGGATTCCACGGAAATCCGTAGTCACCGCCCGGAACGGCCCGCAGGCCGCGCCGGCGGATCTCCTTGCCGACGTTTTTGATGCGTTCGGCCGCTTCCGCCTGCTCCTCGCGCTGCGGCGGGCTCGCCATGATCCCGAACTTAGGGCCGCGCAACAGATCGGCTTCGACGATGCCGGGCGCCGGACCTATGAACATCTCGGACTTGCGCGACTCGAGCGCATCGAGCGAGGCGCTGTCGGCGTAGTTGCAGTGATAGACCACGCGAAATCCCGACCGCACGGCCAGCTGGATCGAGTGCGGGGTATAGCAGTGCGCCGTCAGCGACAGGCCTGCCTCGCGTGCGGCGGCGGCGCCGGCGAGGATCTCCTCGTCGTGGAACTGGTCCCTGAGATTGGACCCGGGATCGAACGCGCTGACCCCGTTCAGGAGGAACTTGACCGAGTCCACGCCGAGCGCCGCCATCTCCTTCACGAAATCAACCGCATCGGCGGGGGCCGAGGCGCGCGCCGCGGAGCCTGGGAAGCGCGTCGTCAGGCCCATCGCGCCACCTGGCGTGCGCTCGAAGGACGAGGTGCGCAGTCGCGGTCCCGCCACCCAGCCGGCGTCGAAGGCATTCCTCGCCGCTATCTCCGCGAGCGGCGAGGTGGAGCCGCCGGAATAGGCGCTCGTGAAGCCGGAGCCGAGCAGAACCCGGCCGCAGTGCGCAAGCAGGAGCGCCGTCTCGGCGTCCGTTCGCTCGGCCGGCTTCGCCATCTGGTGAATCGTCGCGCCGAAGCCGAGATGCGTGTGACCGTCGACGAGCCCTGGAATCAACGTCGCGCCGCCGGCATCCAACACCTCGACGTCCGCAGGCGCCGGGACCGGCGCGCCGCGCCCGACCATTGCGATTCGGGCGCCGTCGATGAGCACGAAGCCGCCAAATCGCGGCGCGCCGCTGCCATCGAACAGCATCGCATTCTTGATGAGGATCTTGCCCATAGTGGCTCCGCGCCGAAATCACGTTGAGTAGCGACTCGCGTCCGAGCGTAGAGGTCGGGCACCGAGTGGCGGAATCCCGCGATGAGCTTGCCGAGTCGACGGACGCGCGCCTGTATCGCGATGCGGGAGGGCAATGGTGCAGCAGCCGCTCTTGTATGCTTCGCTGCGGCCTGCGACCCCGGGGCCCATTCCCTACCGAATAGGAGCGCCATGACCGCCGCCGCACCACGATCCGATCGGCTCGCCGGCAAGGTCGCGGTTGTTACGGGGCTTGGCAGCGGCAGCGGCATCGGCCGCGGCTGCGCGTTCATGTTCGCGCGCCACGGCGCGCGCGTGATGAGCTGCGACATCGACGCGGCGTCCGCCGCTGAGGCGCTCGCGCTGGCGCGGCAGGAAGGGCTTGCGATCGACAGCGTCCATCCTTGTGACCTGACCCGCCCCGAGGACGTCGAGCGACTCATCGCGCACGCGGTGGAGCGCTACGGCGGCATCGACGTCCTCGTCAACGCGGCGGCCTGGGGCGCGTTTGCGCCGATCGAGGCGATGGATTTCGAGCGCGACTGGCGCAGGACCCTGAGCGGCGAGCTCGACGTGGTGTTTCTTGCCTGCAAGGCCGCTTGGCCGCACCTCGTACGGCGTGGCGACGGATCGATCATCAACTTCGCCTCGGCGAACGCCCACGTCACGTTGCAAGGATCGCCGGCGCTTGCCCACTGCGCGGGCAAGGGTGGCGTCCTCGCGATGACCCGGCAGCTCGCCGCCGAAGGTGGCCCGCACGGCATCCGCGCGAACACGATTTCGCCGGCGCTCGTGGTCACGGGGGCCACCCGACCGGTCCTCGAGATCCCTGGATTCGTCGACAACGTGATGGCCAAGAGCATGATCAAGCGCCTCGGGCAGCCGGAGGATATCGCCTGGTGCGCGACCTACCTTGCCTCCGACGAATCGACCTGGGTGACGGCAGCTGATTTCTGCATCGACGGTGGTGCCACCCGATGCTGAGGTCGACCTAACCGTTGGTTGGGTCGAAGGGTGGCGTCCCTGTGTATAGTTGGCGCGATTCCGGCCCTGATCGCAGGCGCGTCCCCTCGCGCCCGCCAGAGCCGGCTCGGGAACATTCGCTGGCGGTGACCTTGCGCCTGGACCGAGACGTTCAATAATCCCTAAGGAGTGCGAGATGACTATGCGTATTTTGGCGGCTTGTATCGCGACCCTGGCGGCGGTGCCGTCGTTGGCGGCGCCGGTGACCTACAACGTGGACCCCAATCACACGTACCCGAGCTTTGCGGCCGACCATTTCGGTGGACTGTCGGTATGGCGCGGCAAGTTCGATTCCTCGAGCGGCAAGATCGTGCTCGACAAAGAGGCCAAGGCCGGCACCGTGAGCATCACCGTCAATACTGCTTCGATCAATTTCGGCATGGAAAAGCTCAACGAACACACCAAGTCGGCCGAGATGTTCGACGTCGCGAAATTCCCGACGGCGACGTACGAGGGCAAGTTCAGCAAGTTCAAGAACGGCGCCCCGACCGAGGTTGACGGCACGCTGACGCTGCACGGCGTCACGAAGCCCCTGACGCTCACGATCAACAAGTTCCTGTGCAAGCAGAACCCGATGAGCAAGAAGGACACCTGCGGCGCTGACGCCTCGGGTTCGCTCAATCGTGCCGACTTCGGCATCAGCTACGGCCAGGCCTACGGCTTCGACATGGGTGTGAAGCTGCAGATCCAGGTCGAGGGGACCAAGGCGGACTGATCGCCCGCTGCAGCGGGTCGCGCGACCGCGCGACCCGCGCAGCGTGATTTGTACCGCTCGACGGTACAACCGCGGCGAACCGACGCCACCGGGCCGCTCGCGTGAGCGTGCCTACTCGATTCAAGCCCATTCGTGACATGCTCCTCGGCGAACAACGAATCCGACGGAGACTGTCATGTTGCGCCGCACGCTATCCGCGACCGCGCTCCTCTCGACGCTGCTCCTGGTAACGGTCGTTCGGGCCCGATGAAGTCGTCATCGGCGCCTCGCTGCCGCTCTCCGGTGCGCTCGCGAGTTTCGGCTCGTTCCAGCGCTGGGGCTACGAACGCGCCGTCGCCGAAGCCAACAAGAGCGGTGCCGTCGCGTTCGGCGGCAGGCGCCAGCTGCTCAAACTGGTCGTCCGCGACGACAAGACCGACGCGAACGTGAGCGCTAGCAACATCGAAACGCTGATTTCGCGCGACCACGCCGTCGCGCTCCTCGGATCCTGCACGCCGGCGCTCGTGAATGCGGGTGCGCTCGTGGCCGAGCGGCACCGTGTACCGATGGTGACGGCCTGCGACCCACGTCAGGCGTTCACGTCCGTGCGCGCGTGAAAGTACGTCTGGGATCTCTTCTTTGACGAGGCCGATCTCGCCGAGGCGCCGTTTCGTGCGCTGACGGAGGCGGTGGTTGCCACGAACCGCAACGTTGCGATCCTGCACGACAATGGCCCGGATGGGCAGGTCGTCGGCGGCCAGCTGTGGCCGGCGCTCGCGAAGAAGTACGGCTTCAACGTAGTTGTCTCGGCATCCTTCCCGGTCGACAACGCCCAGTTCACCTCGATCATCGCCGATGCCAAGGCCAAGTCCGCCGACATCGTGCTCGTCGATGCGATCACGCCGCAGGCCGTCTCGATCCGCAAGCAGATTGCGTCCGCCGGCTACCATCCCAAGGTGCTCGTGATAGAAAAAGGAGCGGAGCCTGCCCAGTTCGGAGCTTCGCTCGGCGCGCTCGCCGAGGGCGTTCTTGTCGGCGGGTACTGGGATCCCTCCTTTCCCTACGCGGGCGCGAAGGAACTGATGGCCGCGTTCGAAGGGGAGACCCACGAGCCCGGCAGCCAGCACATCGCCGATAGTTACGCCGCGGCGAAGGTACTCATCGCAGCGCTCGGTGCCGCGGGCAGCATCGAGCCGGGCGCGCTAAATACGGCGATCGGCCGCACCGACGCGACATTTGTCGTGGGGCCCGTCAAGTTCGATGGTCAGCATTTCGCCCGCCTGCCGATCGTCGAGGTGCAGTGGCAGACGAACAAGACCGTCGTCGTGTGGCCGGTGAGGGTTGCGACCGGAAAGCTGCTCTTCCCGCTGCCCTGACTGACGCCTTGCCGAGCCGAACGAGGTGATCGGTCCCGAAGCCATCGCGAGCAGCCTGATCGTCGGCGTGCTGCTCGGTGGGATGTTCTCGCTGACGGCCGTCGGCCTCTCTCTCGTGCTCGGCGTCTTGAGGCTCGTCAACCTCGCGCACGGCGAGTTCCTCGTTGTCGGCGCGTACGCCGGCTTCTACCTGCTCAGCGTTGCCGGCATCGATCCGCTGCTCGGGTTGCCGGTCATCGCCGCGGGCCTCGCGCTCGCGGCGGCGCCGCTCTACCGCTACCTGATCGCGCCGCTGGCAGGGCGGGGTGCCGAGGCACCGATGATGACGATGTTCGGCGTCTTGATCGTGTTGCAGAACCTGTTCCTGCTCGTCTTTCACGCCGACACGCGCAGCATCGAAACGAGCTACTCGACTGCGGCGCTTTCGCTCGGGACCGTGAGCGTCGGGCGGATCTACGTGATCGGATTTGTGATCTCCGTCACCGCCGTCGCGCTCATCCATCTCCTCGTGACACGCACCGAGTTCGGGCGTGACCTGCGTGCCAGCTCCGAGGACCCGACGGCGGCGGCGATCGTCGGCGTCAACGTCCGGCGCGTGCACATGCTGACCTTCGCGCTCGGCGCCGCGTGCGCCGGGGCCGGCGGCACGCTGAGCGGACTTGCGTTCTCGTTCACGCCCTCGAGCGGTGCCTCCTACCTTCTCAACAGCTTCGCGGTCGTCGTGCTCGGGGGCCTTGGCAGCGTCCTCGGGACGCTGGTCGCCGGCATCACGATCGGCGTAGTGCAGAGCCTCGGGGGCGTGCTGCTCGGCGACGGCTACCGCGACGCGGTCGCGCTCGTGCTCTTCCTCGTGGTACTGACAGTGCGGCCGCCGGGCCTCCTCGCGGGGCGGCGTTGAGCGGGAAGCACGTGCCCTCGACGACCGACGTCGAGAAGTTCCGGGCGGCCGGCCGCTTCGACGGGCCGCTTGCGGCTGCCGTCGCGTTCGGTGCGCTACTCATCGCGCCGTCCTTCCTCGGGGACTACGGATCGCAGATCCTGTTCCGATTCCTGATCGGACTCGTGCTGGCGCAGGCCTGGAATCTCCTTGGCGGCTACACCGGGCTCGTCTCGCTCGGCACGTCCTCCGCCGTCGGAGTCGGCGGCTATGCGCTCGTCGGGCTGCTCAACCACACGGGCCTCCCGCTCGCCCTCGTGATCGTGCTCGCGGCGCTTGGCGGTGCCGCACTCGCGGCGCTGGTAGCGCCGGCGCTCCTGCGGCTGCGCGGGCTCTACTTCACGGTCGGGACGCTCGCTCTCGCCGAGGTCCTGAGGCTCCTGATGATCAACCTCGAGCGCTTCGGTGGCGCGAGCGGCCTCATCCTCGAGCGGGACCCTCCGGAGCTCGCACGGCTCGTCTACATCGCGGCCGCGCTCCTCCTCGCGAGCACCGTCATCGAGTTCGCTTGCGCGCGAAGCGCGGCATCGCTCCTCCTGCGAGCGGTTCGTGACGACGAGGACGTCGCCGCGCAGGTCGGCGTCCGGCCCTTTCGCGTGAAGCTCGCGGCATTTGCAATCGCGAGTGCGTTGATGGCGGCGGCCGGCGCCGTGCAGGCGCTCAAGCTCGGCGCGATTGAACCCTACGGGATGTTCAGCCTGCGCTGGTCGGTCGATGCTCTTTCGATGGTCGTCATCGGTGGCCTCGGGAGTCGCCTCGGTCCCTTGATCGGAGCGGCGGTCGTGGTGCTCTCGGGTGAACTCCTCGCTGACTACCCGGAGGTACATCTTGCGCTGACAGGGGTGCTTCTGATCGTGGTCATGCGCTTCGCGCCCGGTGGGCTTGCGGCACTCGCAGCGCTGCTGATCGCGCGCGCGCGCCGGCCGCGCAGGGTCCCGCCGTGAGCGCGGGACCGCTCCTCGAAGTCCGGAATCTCGGCAAGCGCTACGGCGGGCTCGTTGCGCTCGAAGGTCTGTCTTTGACGCTACCGCCAGGCTCGCTGACCGGCATCATCGGCCCGAACGGTGCCGGCAAGTCGACGCTGATCGGGTTGCTGGGGGGCGCGCTGGAGCCTTCCACCGGCACGATCGTGCTCGATGGCGCCGACATCACGAAGCTGCCGGCGGCGGAGCGGGCGCGCCGCGGCATCGGGCGTACCCATCAGATTCCCCGTCCGTTCCTCGACATGACGATTGAGGAGAACCTTGAGGTGGCGCAGGCCGCTACCGCGCAGCGACCTCACTCCGCCGCCGGCCGCGCGCCGGCTCGAGATCCTAAAGCGGACGGCGCTCCTCGACGTGAGGGCTCTACGCGCGCGGGAGCTGCCGCTCCTGCGACGCAAGCGCCTCGAGGTCGCGCGCGCGCTGGCGCTTGAGCCGAGGCTCCTGCTGCTCGATGAAGTGGGCGCTGGCCTCATCGACGCGGAAATCACCGACCTCGTGGCGCTGATTCGGGGGATCGCCGCGACCGGCGTCACGGTCGTCATCGTCGAGCATGTGCTGCGCGTCGTGCGCGAATGCTGCACGAGCCTCGTCGTGCTCAACTTTGGCCGGCAACTCGCGGCGGGCGTGCCGAGCGAGGTCCTCGCGAGCGACGAGGTGGCCGCGGCCTATCTGGGCACGGCTCACCGCTCCGCGGCGCGCGCGACCGAGTCAGGAATCGCCACGGCGCCGACAGTCGGCGGCGGTGAAAGTCCGCTGCCCGGCGCGCCGGCGCCGGAGTCGATCGCGTGCCTCGTCGCCGCCGAGCGCGTGATGCCGGTGGGTACACCGCTCCTGCGCTTGCGCGGGGCGAGTGCCGCGTACGGTCAGGTGACGGCGCTTCATGACCTCAGCCTCAGCGTCGCCGCGGGCGAGGTCGTCGCCGTGCTCGGGCCCAACGGCGCGGGCAAGACCTCGCTCGCGCACGCGATCAGCGGTTCACTCGCACTGCGCGGTGGCACACTCGAGGTGGACGGCCGCGACGTGACGGGGCTTCGCGCCGACCGGATCACGGCGCTCGGGATCTCCCATTGCATGGAGGGGCGAAGAATCTTCGCCGACCTCTCGGTCGAGCAGAACCTGCGCATCGCCGCGCGACGGACGCCGGCCGCCGAGGTCGAGCGTCGGCTCGCCGCGGTGTCCTCGCTCTTCCCGGTGCTGGCCGACCGGCGGGCGGACCCCGGCACGGCAATGTCGGGAGGCCAGCAGCAGATGCTCGCGATCGGCCGGGCGCTGATGGCGCGTCCGCGCCTCGTCGTATTCGACGAGATCAGCCTCGGGCTTGCGCCAATCGTCATGGACCGACTCTACGAGGCACTCCGGGCGCTAAGGGCCGCGGGACTTACCATGCTGATCGTCGAGCAGGATGTCGACCGGGCACTTGAGATCGCCGATCGCGCCTACGTGCTCGAGCATGGCACGCTGGCGCTCGAAGGCGCCGCGCAGGCGGTGCGCGCGGACCCGCGCCTCCGGCATCTCTACGTGGGATCGCCCGACGAGCGCGAAGTCGGCGCGGCGGCGGGCGGGTAGAGTCCGTGCACACGCCCGAAGAGCCGCGTGAGCCCAAACAGCGCATCGATCGTCGGGGTCGGCACGCCGACGCGCTGACCGATCTCCCGCGCGGCGCCCACGATGCTGTCGAGTTCGATCATCCGCCCGGCCTCGGCATCCTGCAGCATCGAGGTCTTGAACGCGCCGAGCTTGCGAGTGATCACGTGACGGTCGTCGGGCGTCTGGTTGACGCCGCAGCCGATCTTCTCGCCGATCGCCGCGGCCTCGCGCATCGCGTCGGTGCAGAATTTGCGCACGAGATCATCATCGAGTATCCGGTCCATCGTGGCGCCCGTCAGCGCCGAGACCGGGTTCGCCGTCATGTTGCCCCACAGCTTGTACCAGATGTCGTAGCGTACCCGCGGCGAACAGGTCACCTCGAAGCCGGCGCGCGCGAGTACCTCGCCGAGACGTCGCACGCGTTCCGATGCCCCACCGGCCGCCTCACCGACGATGAGCCCCTGGCCTATGCGATGGGTCGTGAGTCCAGGCTCGCTGGTCGCCGTGCTCGCGTGAATGACACAGCCGATCACCTGCGGCAGCGGAATCGCTTGGGCCGTGTGGCCGCCGGGATCGACGCTCTCGAGCGGGGCATCGCCGAGTGCCGGGATCGTGCCGCTGAACCACCACGGGACGCCGTTCATCGCGGGGACCACGAGCGTGTCCGGCCCGATGAGCGGCTTAAGCGCCGGGGCGAGCGAGGGTAGTGCCGGTCCCTTCACCGCGATGAAGACGACGTCCTGGACGCCGAGCTCGGTCGCGGAGTCGGACGCATGGGCCGGGGTCGTCAGCAGCGCCCCGTTCTGAAGGAGGCGCCAGCCGTGAGTGCGAAGCGCCGCGAGGGTCGAGCCGCGCGCGAGCACGCTCACCTCGGCTGCGCCCGAGGCGGCGAGCCGCGTGCCGAGGAAGCCGCCGATCGCGCCGGCGCCGACGATGCAGACCTTCATGGGTGTCCCGGTCCCGACCGGCGGTAGCCGGCGCGAAGGCGCTCCGGCACGCGCTCGTCGTTGCCGAGCGCGACGCGGCGGACCTCGGCGGAATCAGTCGGCGCGTGCCCGACACCGAGCGCCGAGGCGCGCGGCACGGGTCCCGCGACCACCCGGCTCGACAACCGTCCGAGTCCCGTGATCTCGACCTCGATGAGGTCGCCGACGGCGAGCGAGCGGGAGTGGCACGGCGTTCCCGTCAGGATCACGTCCCCCGGGAGCAGCGTGATGTGCCGGGCGATGTCCGCGATCATGTAGTGCGGCCCCCAGATCATTTCCTCGCCGATGTGCGCTTCCTGGACGAGATGGCCGTTCCGGTAGGTGCGCAGCGTCTGCTCGAGGATGTTGACCCCGCGCACGAGCCCCGGCCCGAGCGGCAGGAGGCCATCGGCGCCCTTGACCCTCAGCATCGATCCCTGGTCGGTGTCGCGGAAGTTCTGTTGGCCCATGTCGAGCGCCGGCGTGAACCCTTCGATGTAGTCCCACGCCTCCTCGGGAGTCACGTTGCGGCACACCGTGCCGATGACGGCGGCGAATTCACCTTCGTAGTTGAGGTAGCCGCAGTCGGCCGGCTTCACGAGTTCACCGCCGTGGGCGTTGAGAGCCGTCACCGGCTTCATGAAGTAGGTCGGCGTCTCGGTGGGCTTCGCGGTGTTTCGCGATTCGATGCCGCGCGAGCTGTAACTCAAGTGCACGCAGATGATCTTGCTCGGTTCGCACGGCGGCAGATGCACGAGCGACTGCCCATCCAGCCGGCGCCCGTCATCGAGCGCGATCTCGCCGGTCTCGCTGACGCTCGCCCAGCAGGGGGAGCCACCGACGAGAAGCCGGCGCCGCTCGTGGCGCGGGCCGCGCAGGATGGCTGGCAGGCTCTTCGGCAGGAAATCCATGATCGGCATCGCGGGCCCCGTCAGAGGACGTCGAACCAGACGTGGATGTTGCCCGTCCCGCGGGCGTTCTCATAGGCCGAGAGCGTTGTGCCCTGGGCGCGGCACTCCTTGCCCCCCATCGCGCCGAGCATCTGCAGGTAGTGCCCGCCGGACGCCTCCCAATGCGCGGCGCGGAACTTCGCGGGCCACTGCTCGAGCACGAGGTCGTGGCGACCCTGGCGGAGGAGGGCGATCGCTTCCTTGTCGCTTGCTATGTTCTCCGGGCGCGACACGTTCACCTCATCGAAGATCCGCGGGCTCTTCGGGACCCAGTCGATGTCGTTGAACCGGTGGCTCAGCGCTCCCGAGGCGAGGATCGCGACGCGCGCATCGCTCTGGCGGATCGCCTCGCCGAGCACCGCGCCCGATTCGAGGAAATGTTCGAGCCTGCAGTTCTGGCAGCAGCTCATCGATACGATTCTTTCAGAACGCCGGAGCTTGTTCACGATGTTGATCGTCGGATAGTGACGCGCGAGATCCGGGTCGAAGACGCCCTTCGAGCGGACACCGCGTTCGCGACCGACCCGCTCGAGGAGTCGCGCGAAGTCGGGCGAGCCCGGGTAGTCGTAGTGCTGGCCGAACAGGTACCAGGGCATTTCATCCGACAGGTACTTGCCCGAATAGTGGCTGCCGCCGTCGACGAGGTGATAGCCGGTCGTGAACCAGTGCGAGTCGATGATGACGAGGATGTCGGGCTTCACCTCATCGAGCTTCAGCCGCACGCGCTCGTAGCCGGCGATGAGGTCGGAATCGACTCCATTGCCCATCAGCAGGCGGAACTCCTCGCACTGGAACAGGCCCGGGTGGTGGGATACGAGCGCCGCGCCGACTAGCTGACCCATGGGGACTCCTATCGCTGGCTGAAGCTGGCCCGGAAGGGCTTCTTCGGCACGACGATATCCTTGATGTCACAGAAGAATTCGAAGCTCCACTCGCCGCCCTCGCGGCCGATACCGGAGCGCTTACAGCCGCCGAATGGCGCCGCGAGATCCCGGATCCCGAAGGAGTTCACCCAGATGAAGCCGGTCTTGACGGCCGAGGCGATCGCGGTCGCGTGGCCGACCTCGCCGTAGCAGACGCCGCCGAGGCCGTAGTCGACATCGTTGGCGAGCGCGACGGCCTCGGCGTCCGAGGCAAAGGTCTGCAGCGTCAGCACCGGCCCGAACACCTCGTTCTGCACGATCTCGGAGTCCTGCTTCACGTCGGTGAGCAGCGTCGGGGCAAAGTACTGCGCGCCGAACGGGTGCACGGCGCCGCCCCACAGCGCGGTTGCGCCCGCGGCGAGCGCGCGGTCGACGAAACCCTTCACCCGTTCAACCTGGCGTGGGTGGATGATCGGGCCGACCTCGGTCGCCTCCTCGCGCGGATCACCGACGCGCAGCTTCTCGACGTAGCCACGCATCGCGGCGACGAAGGCCAGTGCGACGCCGCGGTGCACGAGGAGCCGCGTGCCGGCGAGGCAGACTTGCCCGGCGTTTCGGTACATGAGCGCGGCGGTGGCCGCCGCGTTGTCGAGGTCGGCGTCCTCAAGCACGATGAACGGCGACTTGCCGCCAAGTTCGAGGCTGCAGGGCACCAGGTTGCCCCCCGCGACGCGCGCGATCTGGCGCGCCGTCGGCACGGAGCCGGTGAAGGAGATCCGCGCAAGCCGCGCATCCGCGACGAGCGCGGCGCCGGTCGTGGCACCGGCGCCCTGCACGACATTGAGTACCCCGGGCGGAAGGCCGGCGGCGTGGGCCGCGTCCGCAAGGAGCGAGCTCGTAAGCGGCGCCCACTCGGGCGGCTTCAGCACCACGGTGTTTCCGGCCGCGAGCGCCGGTCCGATTTTCCAGGTCCCGAGCATCAGCGGCGCATTCCACGGCGTGATGATTGCCGTGACACCCGCCGGATCGTGCCGCACGAGGTGCGTCGCCTGGTCGGTCTCGAGGGCACGGTTCTGAAGGCCGAGAGCGTGCTCGGCGAAATACGTGAGGTTCAGCATCGCCCGCGGCACGACGCCGTGGCGCATGCGCGAGAGGAGCACGCCCGCATCGTTCGACTCGAGGATGCAGAAGCCGCTCGCTCTCGCACCGATCTCGGCCGCGAACCGGTCGAGGACGGGCTTGCGCTTCGCGGCACCGAGCGCGGCCCACGCCGGGAATGCATCGCGCGCCGCACTCACTGCCGCCTGGACGTGCTCATCGAGGCCCGCGGAGATCCGGCCGAGCAGTCGCTGGTCGATCGGGGAGTGCAGCTCGAAGCTCGTCGCGGAGGGAACGCGGCGCCCGCCGATGTAGTGATGCGGCGAGACGTCCGTCCCGGCGACGCTGAGAGTGTCGGTGGTCATGTCGCTTCCCAGTTCATTAGTCGCCGCCAGGTGGCTTCGCCGTTGCGGCGGGGGACGCCTGCCGGAAGCGTTGGACCAGCGCCGCGGTCGCCGCGGCGAGAATGCTCGAGTCGGCACCCAGCCCGACAAAGCGCGCGCCGACCGACACGTAGTGTCGGGCGAGCACCTCGTCAGCACAGAAGACGCCGGCCGCCTTGCCGGCGGCGACGGTTGCACGGATCGTCTGTTCGAAGAGCGCCCGGACCTCGGCGTGCGTGGGCTGGCCGAGGAGCCCGAGCGAGGCGGCGAGGTCCGAGGGGCCGAGCAGCACGCCGTCGACTCCCTCGACGGATGCGATGGCCGCGGCGTTCGCCGCGGCGGCGCCGGTCTCGATCTGCACGAGCAGGCAGATCGTGTCATTGGCGCGCTCCAGGTAGTCGCTGTAGCGGCCGAAACGAGACGAGCGCGCCAGGCCGCTGCCGACACCGCGGATACCGGCCGGCGGGTAGCGCACCGCGCGGACGAGCTCGCGCGCGTGCTCGGGTGACTCGACCATCGGTACGAGCAGCGTCGTCGCACCGAGCTCGAGGACCTGCTTGATGAACGTGGGATCGCTGTCGGGCACGCGCACGACCGGGTGGACCGGATACGCGGCGAGCGACTGCAGGATCGTGCGGATCGTCGTCAGGTCGTTCGGAGCATGCTCGCCGTCGATCATGAGCCAGTCGAAGCCCGATCCCGCGACGACTTCGGCGGCGTAGGCGTCCGCGAGCCCGAGCCAGAGCCCGACCTGGGTGCCGCCAGTCTTGAGCGCGAGCTTGAAGGCGTTGTCCGGTGTTTGCATGTCAGCCTCGATCGAAACGAATGTCGACGCGCCCGAGCGGCCCGTAGTCCACCTCGAACGCGTCGCCTCCGGCGGCAGCCACGGGGCGCGTGAAGGAGCCGGACAGCACGAATTCGCCGGCCGCGAGTCCCTCGCCATAGGCGGCGAGCTTCTTCGCGAGCCACGCGATGCCGTTGGCGGGGTGGCCGAGGACGGCCGCGGCGAGCCCCGATTCCTCGATGCTGCCGTTCTTACCCAAGAGCGCACCGCACCAGCGAAGGTCGATGCTGCCGGGTGCGATGCGCCGGCCGCCGGTGACGACCCCCGCGCTCGCGGCGTTGTCGGCGATCGTATCGAACACGCGCCTGGGCGCCTTCGAGACCCGGTCGAACTGCTCGATTCGGGCGTCGATGATCTCGAGTGCCGGGATCACGTACTCGGTCGCTGCGAGAACGCGCTCAATCGTCGGCGGTGGTTCATCCGGCCCCAGCATCAGCGACTTGGACAGCACGAAGCCGAGTTCGACCTCGACCCGCGGCAGTATGAAACGCCCTGCGGGTACCGTCGCGCCGGAGTCAAAGAACATGTCGTCGAAGAGCGCGCCGAAGTCGGGCTCGTCGATCTGCGACTGGATCTGCATGACGCGCGAGGTGAGCCCGATTTTGTGGCCGCGGATCCCTCTACCGCAGGCGAGCTTGAGCCGGGTCCACGCCTGCTGGATCGCGTAGCTGTCGGCGATCTCGATGGCCGGAAAGCGCTTTGAGAACTGCTCGAGCTGCACGCGCGTCTGCTCGGCGCGGTCGAGTTCGCGCGCGAGCTCAAGGTGCACGGCGGGCTCGAGCACGGGCGTCTCCGGAGCGGGGCGGGCTGCAGAGTGTCCCTGAATGGGAATCCTTCGCACAACCGATAAAAAAGCCGCTATTGTTAAGTTTAGCTAATTAATGCCGGAAGGACTCGTGCCACTCCCCCGCTACACGCTGCGGCAGCTCGATGGGTTCTGCCAGGTCGCCGAAACGCTGAGCTTCACGGTTGCCGGGGAGCGGCTCGGCCTCACGCCCTCCGCGGTCAGCCAGCTCGTGCACGAGCTCGAGGTCGCGGCGGGGTTCAAGTTGTTCGAGCGCAGCACGCGCCGCGTCGCGCTCACGGCGGCCGGGCAGGAATTCCTGTCGTCGGCCGAGTCGGTGCTGAAGCACTTGCGGCTCGCCGAGCGCGCGGCGGCGGACGTGCGCAACCGTTCGACCGGCCTCGTGCGTATCGCCGCTCCACTCGTCCTCGCGAGCGCCGTGCTGCCGCTCGCGATCAAGGCGCGCCTCGCGCAGCACCCGGATGTCGTCGCGCGCATCAGGGACACGTCGGTGGAGCGCCTCGTCACCGCGGTCGCGAGCGGCGATGCGGATCTTGGCGTCGGGCCCGACCGGGCGAGCGGCGAGGACGTGACGCGCGTCCCCATCTTCGAAAGCCGCTGGGTCGTCTGGTGCGCGCCCGGGCATCCGCTCGCCCGGCGGCGGCGCCTGCGCTGGCGCGACCTGCACGAGCACGCGCTCGTCGCCGCGGGGCGCGATCACGAGCGCAGCGTCGCGCAGATGCACGTCGGCGCCACGGACGATGAACGAATCACCCCAGTCGACATCGTCGACAACATCTCGACGGCGCTCGGCATCGCCGCCGCGGGCCTTGCCGCGACACTCTCTCCGGCCTACGTCGGCATCTGGGCGAAGCGGCTCGGTCTCCTCGGTCTGCCGTTGCGGGACCCTGAGCTGCACCGGGCGGTGTGCCTGTATCGCCCGACCCGACGCGTGATCTCGCCGGCCGCGGAGGGGTTTGCGGTACACCTCCTCGACTGGATTCGCGACTGGGCGAAGACGAACCCGTGAGGCCGGCCGTCAGCCGGGCGCTGCGGATCGCGCGCGAACTAGGGTAAGGTCGTCACCGGGGGGTAGTTGCTCGCGCCCCCGGCCGTTCGAAATAAGGAGCCCGGGTGCAAGCATCGACAGCGGCGGCGGACGCCTCGAGCTGGTGCAAGGTCCGGTAGCAGGGCAGTACTTGCGCGACGCTCGAGTTCGGCTCGCGATGGCCCTGGATGGCAGCGAAGAACTCGCGGTCCTGCAGCTCGATGCCGTTCGTCGACACGTCGACCTGCGAGACATCGATCTTCTCGTCCTTACCGTTCAGCAAGTCGTCGTAGCGGGCGATGTACGTGCCGTTGTCGCAGATGTACCGGAAGAACGTCCCGAGCGGACCTTCGTTGTTGAACGACAGCGACAGCGTGCAGATCGCTCCGGAGGCGGTCTTCAACTGGACCGACATGTCCATCGCGATGCCGAGCGCGGGGTGCCGCGGCCCCTCGACGGCTCGCGCCACGCTGATCGCCTCGCCCGTTTGGTACTGGAAGAGGTCAACCGTGTGCGCCGCGTGATGCCAGAGGAGGTGGTCGGTCCACGAGCGCGGCTGGCCGAGTGCGTTCATGTTGGTTCGGCGGAAGAAGTACGTCTGCACGTCCATCTGCTGGATCCTGAGCTCGCCCTTCTTGATCCGCCGGTGGACCCATTGGTGCGACGGGTTGAACCGGCGCGTATGCCCGACCATGCAGACGAGCCCGGTCTCGAGTTGCGCTGCCGCGACCGCCTCGGCGTCCGCCAGGTTGTCGGCGAGCGGAATCTCGACCTGCACGTGCTTGCCGGCGCGCAGGCACTCGAGCGCCTGGCTCGCGTGCATCTGGGTCGGCGTGCAGAGGATCGCGGCGCCGACGCCAGGCCTCGCGAGCGCCTCGGCGAGGCTCGTCGTGACGTGCGGGATGCCGTACTTTTCCGCCGTCATGCGGGTCGCCTCGAGATCGCGGCCGACGAGCGAAGCCACCTCAATGCCGCCGATCTTGCGAACGGCGTCGAGGTGCTTCTGGCCGAAGGCGCCGGCGCCGGCGAGGACGATCTTCATTGCAGGGCTACTCCAAGGTTCAGCGGCGGGCGGCCGGCGGGTTCTCGAGGATCATGTGCCCGAGGGCCGTGTTCGACGCAGGGACGTGATAGAAGCGGTACAGCTCGCGCGCGTCGGCCTGGAGCGCGCCGCGCATGACGAGCCACATGACGAGCTCGACTCCCTCGGAGCCGGCCTCGCGCAGGTACTCGACATGCGGCAGCATCGCGAGCGCCACGGGGTCCGCGACAATGCGGTCCATGAACCGGCGGTCAAACTCCGTGTTGATGAGCCCGGCGCGCGGCCCCTGCAGCTGGTGGCTCATGCCGCCGGTGCCCCAGACCTGCACGTTGAGGTCCTGGTCGAACGCCTCGATCGCGGCACGCAATGCCTTGCCGAGCTGGTAGCAGCGATTGCCGGAGGGCGGGGGATACTGGACGACGTTGACCGCGAATGGGATGACCCGGCAGGGCCACGCGGCCGGCTGCCCGAACATCAGCGACAACGGCACCGTGAGGCCGTGGTCGACGTCCATCTTGTTGACGATCGTAAGGTCGAAGTCACTCTGGATCACGGATTGCGCGATGTGGGCGGCGAGTTCGGGGTGGCCCTCGACGACCGGGACCGGCCTCGGGCCCCAGCCCTCGTCCGCCGGTTGAAAGCGCTCGGCGCAGCCGATCGCGAACGTTGGAATGATCTCGAGGCTGAAAGCCGTTGCGTGGTCGTTGTAGACGAGCAGCACGACGTCGGGCCGGCTCGCCGCGATCCAGCGCTTGGAGAACTCGAAGCCCGCAAACACCGGAGCCCAGTACGCGTCGTGCGAGCGGCCATTGTCGAGCGCCGCGCCGATGGCGGGGACATGCGAGGTCGTGACGCCGGCAGTAATTCTAGCCATTGGGCTTCTCGCCGATGAACCGATTGCCGTCCGGTGAGCGCCCGCCGGCCACCATCATCTGCTGGTAGCCCTCCTGGCTAAGGCCGGTCATCAGCGCCGCGGCGTACTGGAAGCTCTTGCCGTCGGTCGCGAACAGCTTCGCGAGGAAGTAGATGTTCCCGCCGAGCGAAATCATCGCGTTGTAGTTGCGGGCGAGCACGGCGAGCTTCTGCTCCTCGCTCATCGGCCATTCGTCGAGATAGCGGCGCTGGTCCGCCCGGAAGCGGTCGCGCGCGTCCGACTTCATCAGCGACATGCAGAACATGTTGAGGTGGTAGCCACGACGAGCCTGCTCGGCGTCGAAGATCGTCGTGCCTGGGATGTCGGCATAGGGCTTCTCGAGGGCCATGAACGGGTCTCCTAGCGGGCCCAGTAGAGGCGCCGCGGATTGTCGACCAGCAGCTTCTGCTGGAGATCCGCCGTCGGTGCGATCCGCGGAATGAAATCGACGAGCTTGCCGTCGTCGGGCATGTGGGACTTCAAGTTCGGGTGGGGCCAGTCGGTGCCCCACAATACCCGCTCCGGAAAGCGTTCGACGACGCGGTGCGCGAAGGGGACGACGTCCGTGTAGCCGGGCGGACCGCTCACGGAAAGCCGCTCGGGGCAGGTGACTTTCGACCAGATCTGCGGACTCTCGGCCAGCAAGCGCAGGAAGAGCCCGAACTCAGGGCCATCAGCTGACTTCGTCACGTCCGGCCGGCCCATGTGATCGACGACAACCGGCGTCGGCAGCGTCGCGATGAAGTCGTAGAGGTCGGGCAGGTCCGCCGCCTCGAAGTAGATCACCGTATGCCATCCGAGCGGCGCAATCCGGCGGGCGATCCCCGTCAGCGTGTCCCGCGGCGTCGTGTCGACCAGGCGCTTGACGAAATTGAAGCGCACCCCCCGGACGCCCGCCGCGTCGAGTGCCTTGAGCTCTGCGTCGGAGATGTCCTCCCGGACCGTCGCGACGCCGCGCGCCATGCCGCCGGAGCGCTCGAGCGCATCCACGAGCGCGCCATTGTCGGCGCCATGGCAGGTCGCCTGCACGATGACGTTGCGTTCAAAGCCGAGGAAATCGCGGAGCGCAAAGAGCTGCGCGGCCGAGGCATCGCACGGCGTGTACTTCCGCTCGGGTGCGAACGGGAAGAGGTCCCCCGGCCCGAACACGTGGCAGTGCGCGTCCACGGACCCGGGCGGCAGCCGAAAGGTCGGCCGCGACGGCTCGGCCGCGAACGACAACCAGTTGGGGTCCATGCTGAAGCGCGTCACAGGCCGCGCGCCCGCAAGCCCTGATCGAGGCGCGGGAACACGCGCCGCGCGTTGCCCTCGAAGATCTGTTGCTTTGCCGCCGCCGGGATCGAGAGCGCATCTATGTAGCGCTTCGTGTCGTCGAAATAGTGTCCCGTCTCGGGGTCGATGCCGCGCACCGCGCCGACCATCTCCGAGCCGAACAGGATGTTGTCGATGTCGATGACCTTGACGAGGAGATCGATCCCCGGCTGGTGATAGACGCACGTGTCGAAAAAGACGTTCTTCATCACGTGGCGTGCCAGCGGCGGGCGCTTCAGCATGTCCGCAAGACCGCGGTAGCGGCCCCAGTGGTAGGGCACTGCGCCGCCGCCGTGCGGGATCACGATGCGCAGCGTCGGGAAGTCGCGGAAGAGGTCCCCCTCGATCAGCTGCATGAACGCCGTCGTGTCGGCGTTGATGTAGTGGGCCCCGGTCGCGTGGAAGCACGGGTTGCAGGAGGATGACACGTGGATCATCGCCGGCACGTCGAGTTCGACCATCTTTTCGTAGAACGGGTACCAGTGGCGATCCGTGAGCGGCGGCGCCGTCCAGTGCCCGCCGGACGGGTCGGGGTTGAGGTTACAGCCGACGAAGCCGAGTTCGACGATGCAGCGCGTGAGTTCCGCGACTGAATGGGCGATCGGGACGCCCGGGGATTGGGGCAACTGGCAGACGCCGATGAAGTTGTCGGGGTAAAGGCTGACCACCCTGGCGATCAGATCGTTTGACGCGCGCGTCCAGGCCTGGGACGTCGCCTCGTCGCCTAGGTGATGGGCCATCGCGGACGCGCGCGGCGAGAAGATCGTGAGGTCGGCGCCGCGCTCCCGCTGCAGCTTCAGCTGGTTCGTCTCGATGCTGTCCCGAATCTCCTCGTCGCTGATCGCGCCGAGCGCCGCGGGCGGCTGCTTCGGGTCCGTAAGCCGCGCGAGCTGTTGATCTCGATACTTCTGCAACCCGGGCGGCGCCGTCGTGTAGTGGCCGTGGCAGTCGATGATCAGCATCGGGAGTCCCCCTGCGTCGCGGGAATACGTGCCAGCAGCGCATCGAGCAGTTGCTCGAGCGTCTGCTCCCGCGCCTCGGTACCGAAGCTGGCAGCCCAGTCTTGGCGCTCGGCGCACGCCCGGCTCATCCACGGCTCGATGCCGGCATCGGCGACGGTTTGCGCGACCTCGCGCATTTCCTCGGCGCGACGCCGGCCGTGCTGGAGTGAGCGCGAGATCATGTAGCGCGACAGCGTGGTCCATTCGCCCGCAGGCAGAAGTCCGCCCAGGGATTCGAGGACCGCCCCCTCGACGCGGTAGCGGCGCGCCGCGAGCAGCGACTCGGTCAGCAGCGCCTCGATCCCCTTCACCATGACGCTGCGGCACATCTTCGCGGCCGATGCCTGGCCGAGGATCTCGGAAAACATCTCCGCACCGCTGAAGCCAAGCTCCTGGATCGTCGATAGCAGCGACTGCGCGTACGGGCCTCCGAGCAGGATCGGTGCGGTGACCCGGCGCGGCAGGATGGGGGACATCACCGCCGCCTCCACGTAGCGACCGCCCTGCTCGGCGATGGCCTCCGCCGCCTCGATCTTGGTACGCGGCGACACCGAGTTGAGGTCGAGATAGATCGTTCCCTGGGTGATGGCAGGTGCGACGCTTCGAGCTGCGGCCGTGCACGCGGCGGCCGTAACGGCCGAGATCACGATCGTGGCGCCGCGGGCCGCATCGACGGCATCGCGGGCGAGGCGCACCCGGGCGTCGCTCGCGGCCACGGCCGGTGTGCTGCCGGGATCGCTGAACTTGACGTCCCAGGCGCCGACGACGCGGGAACCGAGATCGGCCGCAAGGACCTGGCCGACTTCGCCAAAGCCGATCAACGCGACCGAGTGGGGCGCGCTCACGTTGCCGGCCACAGTGCCGCGGGCACGAAGACCTCACCGCGCATCAGCAGCCGGGCAGTGCGCAGGAGCGCCGCGCGCCTGACCTCGAGCGCGGGGCCTGAGCCGCTTGCCTCGATCTCGACCGTGAAGAATCCCGTCGGGTGCTCGATCTCGAACGAACGGGCTCCCGCGGATACGGCGGTGTCGACCGAGGCGACGCGAGCGGCCACCGTGCCGGCAACTACCACCGCGGTTGCGACGCTGACGGCGCCGAGCACGCCGATCGCCTCGTGGACCCGGTGCGGAATGAAGGTCCGAGTCGACAGCGCTCCCCCGGCGCGGGGTGGGGCGACGAGCGTCATCTTCGGTACCGTCTTCTTGGTGATGTCACCGAGATTCATGCGCGGGCCGACAGCGAGGCGGATCCTCTCAACGCGCGCCTTGAGTTCGGCGTCGGCCTCAAGCTCGGCCGGCGACTCCGCGCCGGACTTGCCGAGGTCGGCGGCGGCGATAAGGACCACCGGCATGCCGTTGTCGATGCACGTCACCTCGATGCCATCGATCACGTCCACGACGTTCCCCGTCGGGAACAACGAGCCGCAGCTCGAGCCCGCGACATCGAGAAAATCAATCGGGATTGGCGCCGCGGTGCCGGGCACGCCGTCGATTCGCGCATCACCCTGATACTCGACCCGGCCGCCCGGCGTCGGCACGTGGGCGACGGCGACGCTCGCGGTGTTGACCATGTGGATCCTGACCGGAGTCGTCGCTCCCGTGGCCTGGACGAGGCCGTTCTCGATCGCAAAGGGACCGACGCCGGCGAGGATGTTGCCGCAGTTTTGCGAATCACTCACTTCGGCACGGTCGACGACGACCTGCAGGAACAGGTAGTCGACGTCCGCATCGGGGCGAGACGATGGGCCGACTACCGCGACTTTGCTCGTGAGCGGATGCGCGCCACCGACGCCGTCGATCTGCCGCGGATCGGGCGAGCCCAGCGCCGCGAGCAGCACGCGGTCGCGGGCGAGCCGCTCCTCGGGGAGATCGCGGCGGTGGAAGTAGAGGCCCTTCGACGTGCCGCCGCGCATCAACGAGCAGGGGATGGCGGTCTGCATTCAGGCTATGCGTCGGGCGGTGCGTCGCGGTACACGAGGCCTCTCTCGGCGAGGCGTTCGCGCATCGAGTAGATGTCGAGGCCGAGTTCGCCGGCCTTGAGGCGAATCCGCACCGTGGCTTCCTTCTCCTCGCGCGCAGTGCACTTGGCGAGCGTCGCTTCCGCCTCGCGTCGCGGGACGATGCAGACCCCGTCATCGTCGGCAATGACGATGTCACCCGGATTGACGAGTCCGCCGCCGCATACGACCGGAATGTTCACGCTGCCGAGCGTCTCCTTGACTGTGCCCTGCGCGGAGACGCACTTCGACCAGACCGGGAAGGCGATGGCGGTGAGATCCCGGACATCGCGGACGCCGGCGTCGATGATGAGTCCCCGCACGCCCCGCGCCTGTAAAGAGCTGCCGAGCAGCTCGCCGAAATAGCCCGCATCCGAAACAGAGGTCGGCGCGACGACCAGGATGTCGCCCGGCGAGCACTGTTCAACCGCGACGTGAATCATCCAGTTGTCGCACGGGGCGACGCTGACGGTCACGGCGGACCCCGCGATCCGGGCGCCCGCGTAGATGGGCCTGAGCGACGGGGCGAGGAGGCCGGTGCGTCCCTGCGCCTCGTGCACGGTCGCAACGCCAAATGCCGCGAGTCCGTCGACGGTTGCCGCGGCGGCGCGAGGGGTATTCCGATAGACAACATTCATGCTGCACCACCCTTGCTGCGGGACAGCATCCCGCGAACGCCCGATTGTGAGCGCAGAGCCTCGCGCGCGCCAATTGCAATTCCGGCCGGGGTATAAGAAATTGCTAACCGATGAGATTGAAACTGCGGCAGCTGCAGGTCTTTCGGGAAGCCGCTCGGTGCGGCAGCGTGAGCGCGGCCGCGAGGGCGTTATACGTTTCGCAGCCCTCGGCGTCCCAGTCGATCGCGGCCGTCGAGCGGCATTTCGCGGCGGGTCTCTTCGAGCGGAACGCCCGCGGACTCGCGTTGACGGTGGCGGGCGCGCTCGTAGCGACGCGAATCGAGCGCGCGCTCGATGAGCTCAGGGACGGTATTGCCGAAGCGCGCCGCCATCGTGGCTCGCCGTCGCGGCTCGATCGGTCGATCTCCGCGGTGCAGCTCGAGGCGCTCATCGCAACCGTCCAGCACGGCCGCTTCGGCCGCGCGGCGCGCGCCGTGCACCTGGCACGCCCGACGCTGCACCGGGCGGCGCGGCTGCTTGAGCAGCGCATCGGCGTCGCACTCTTCGAGCGGACCAGCTTCGGCATCGGCCCGACGCGCGAGGCCGAACGCCTCGCGGTTCGCGCGCAACTCGCCTTCGCCGAACTCGCCCAGGCCCGCGCCGAGGTCGGTGCACTGACCGGCGGCGCGAAGGGCCGGACGGTGATCGGAGCCATGCCACTTGCGCGCAGCTTCCTCGTGCCCACCGCCGTGCTCGCCTTCGCGGCTAACCACCCGCGGCACTCGGTTTCGATCCTCGACGGCACCTATGAAAGCCTGCTGCTGGCGTTGCGGAGCGGGCAGGCGGACGTGCTGATCGGTGCGTTGCGGGGACCGGCGTCGACCGAGGGAATACGCGAGGAGCGCCTGTTCGACGACCCGCTCGCGCTCGTCGTACGCGCGGGGCATCCGTTTGCGCGCGGGCGGGCCCCGTCGGTGCGGGAGCTCCCCCGCTACGAATGGATCGCACCGCGCGCGGGATCTCCGCTCCGGCGCCAGTTCAGCGAGCTCTTCGAGCAGGCGGGGCTTGCCGTCCCGGCGTGCCCGATCGAATGCAGCTCGCTGGTCGCCGCGCGCGCGATCCTGGTCGACAGCGACCGGGTCATGCTGCTGTCCGCCCACCAGGTGGAGCAGGATGTGGCGGCGGGCATTCTCGTCGCGCTGCCGCACCCGCGTGGGCGCGTAACGCGGGCGATCGGACTCACGATGCGAAGCGCCTGGCGGCCGACGGCCGAGCAGCTCGACCTCCTGGCAGCGGTCCGCAAGGTCGCCGCGGAGATCGGCGCGCGGCCGCGGGGCTCTACCCGTCGCCGGTCGGCGCCAACCCTCGCGCCCGGCGGCTGAGCGGGACGCCCTCAGCCCGCCCGGTCCGCGCGGAACGAACGCGGCGTCACGCCCATCCGACGGGTGAAGAAACGGCTGAAATAGGCCGGATCGTTGAAGCCGAGAAAGTCCGCGACCTGCGTGATCGGCGCGCCCGTGTACCTCAGTTGCCGCTCCGCCTCGATGAGCAGGCGGGCGTGGGCGATCTCGAGCGGCGACTGGCCGGCGACCGCGAGGCAGGCCTTGCGCAGGGCCGCCTCGGAGCTGCCGAGTGCACGTGCGTACACGCCGATCTCGAGGTGCTCGCGGAATCGACCCTCGAGTGCCTGGCGGAATCTGCCGACGAGCTCGCGGGCGCGATTGGCGGCCGTCGGCGCCGGCGCGCGGCTCCCCTGAGTCAGCCGCAGCACCTGCGCGAGCAACGCGCCGAGCAGCCCGCGCAACGAGCTTTCGCGACCCAAGCCCGCGCGCGAGAACTCCCTGAGCAGCATCGCCGCCAGCTCCTCGGTATCCGTTGCCTTGAGCTCGCGCCGCCGGCACTGGATGGCCGTCGGTGAATCGAGGAGCTCGGCGAGCCCGGGCGTCGGCCGCAGCGTGTCGCGCACGAGCTGCGGGGCAAACGTCGCCACCACGCCGTCCGTGTCCTTCGCGAAACGAAAGGCGTGCACCGCGCCCGGCGGGACGATGACGACGGCAGGCCCCGACAACGCCTCGCGCCGACCGTCGAGCTGCGCCTCGATCAACCCGCGCCATACGATCAGGACCTGGTGGAGATCGCGGTGGCGATGCGCACGGATCTTCCAGTCGTGCAGCCGGCTGCGCGTCGCGATCGTCTCAACGTGCACGGTGCGTTCGTCAGGCGCGCGTAGCGGCTCGCCGTAGAGGAAAAAAGCGGGGACGACGCCGGTCTCGGAACGAGGGGAGCGGAGCGGGCGTCGGCGTGTCATGGGTTGAAAAGTACAAATTCTAGAGGCTCGCGTCCATTGCCGCCGGTCGGGCGATCCGTACGCTGTGACCATCGAGGGGTCTCGCGGGCCATGCGCGCCCGCGGCAAGCGGAGAAAGGCATGATTCGCACGCAGGTCGCCATCATCGGCGCCGGCCCGTCGGGGCTGCTGCTGTCCCAGCTGCTGCAGCGCAATGGAATCAGCAGCGTCGTGCTCGAGCAGCGCTCGCGCTCCTACGTGGAGGCACGGATCCGCGCCGGCCTCCTGGAACGCGGGACGGTCGAGCTGCTCGAGGCCGCGGGCGCCGGCGAACGGTTGCGGCGCGAAGGCCTCGTGCACGATGGCGTCGAGCTTGCCTTCGCGGGTCGCGTGCAGCGCATCGACCTGAAGGCGCTCGCCGGCCACGCGATGACCGTCTATGGCCAGACGGAGCTCACCAAGGACTTGGGCGATGCGCACGCGGCGCTCGGTGGCACGGTGCTTTACGAGGCAACCGACGTCGCACTTGACGGCTTCGAGGGAACTCACCCGCGCGTCGCCTTCACGCACCAGGGCGTCAGGGATGAGGTCGAATGCGATTTCATCGCCGGTTGTGACGGCTTCCACGGCATAAGCCGCGCGAGCGTCCCGGCCGGCTCGATCCAGACGCACGAGCGTGTCTATCCGTTTGGCTGGCTCGGCGTGCTCGCCGAGGTGCCGCCCGTGTCGAACGAGCTCATCTACGCGAACCACGCTCGCGGATTTGCACTCTGCAGCATGCGATCCATGACGCGCAGCCGCTACTACGTCCAGTGCACGCCGGTGGACAAGGTCGAGGACTGGTCGGACAGCCGTTTCTGGGACGAGCTGCGTGCGCGGCTCCCGGCCGGGTACGCGAGCCGCATGGTGACGGGACCCTCGATCGAGAAGAGCATCGCGCCGCTACGCAGCTTTGTTGCCGAGCCCATGCGATTCGGGCGGCTTTTCCTCGTTGGCGATGCGGCGCACATCGTCCCGCCGACGGGCGCCAAGGGACTCAACCTCGCTGCGGCGGACGTGCGCATGCTGTACGAGGGGCTCGTCGACTACTACCGCTCCGGTAGCGGCACGCTGCTCGGCGAGTATTCCGCACGCGCGCTCGCGCGCGTCTGGGAGGCAACGCGGTTCTCCTGGTGGTTCACGACCCTCATGCATCGTTTCTCGGACGATTCCTTCGCCCAGCGGCTGCAGGTCGCCGAACTCGAGTACCTCGTCGAATCCCCGGCGGCCTCGTGGTCCTTCGCCGAGAACTACGTGGGACTGCCGTTCGCCTGACCGACAGGGACCCGGGCACCCCGCCGGTCGACGCTACCGGGTGATACGGGCACACTGGACGTCCCGACTGCCGATCCCGGCCATTCCGATGCGCACTCCCCTCGAGGGAACCGGTTCGATCGATCATGAGCTGCGTGCGCGCACCAAGGCCGCGCTCGCTCGCGTGCTGCCGTCCGGCTCCATCCTCGGGACCGACGAGGAGACGCTCCCCTACGAGTGCGATGCGCTCACCCTTTATCGCCAGCCGCCGATGCTGGTCGTGCTCCCGGCAACCGAGTCGGAGGTTGCCGCGGTCCTTCGGGTGTGCAGCTCGCTCGGAGTGCCGGTGGTGCCCCGCGGCGCCGGCACGGGCCTCTCCGGGGGATCGCTGCCGCATGCGGGCGGCGTCCTCCTGTCGCTTGCCAAGCTCAACCGGATCCTCGCCATCGACTCGCTCGCGCGCACGGCGCGCCTGCAGCCGGGAGTCCGAAACGCCGCGATCTCGGAAGCCGCCGCACGCCATGGACTCTTCTATGCGCCGGATCCCTCGAGCCAGGTCGCGTGCACGATTGGCGGCAACGTGGCGGAGAACTCGGGCGGAATCCACTGCCTCAAGTACGGGCTGACCATCCACAACGTACTCGCGGTACGCGGCTTCACGATGTCTGGCGAGGCAATCGAGGCGGGCTCCGCCGCGCTCGATACGCCGGGCCTCGATCTGCTCAGCCTCGTCATCGGCAGCGAAGGCACGCTCGTCGTCGTGACGGAAGTGCTGGTGAGGCTCCTGCCGCGCCCGGCGCTCGCGCGCTGCCTCATGGCGAGTTTCGACCGGGTCGAGACCGCGGCGGAGGCGGTCGCGGCGATCATCGCCGCGGGAATCGTGCCGGCCGCCCTCGAGATGATGGACCAGGCGGCGACGCGCATGGTCGAGCCGTTCGTCGGGGCGGGCTACGACCTCGATGCGGCCGCGATCCTCCTCTGCGAGGCGGACGGCAGCGAAGCGGAAGTTACCGAGGAAGTGGAACGGATCGAGGCTGTGCTGCGCGCCGCGGGTGCCGGGCGAATCCAGGTTGCGGCCAGCGAAGCGGAGCGGCTCAGGTTCTGGGCCGGCCGCAAGAATGCATTCCCGGCGGCCGGGCGCGTATCGCCTGACTACTACTGCATGGACGGGACGATTCCACGGCGACAGCTCGCCCGCGTGCTGCACGCGATCCGCGGTATGGAGTCGACCTACGGCCTTCGTTGCCCGAACGTATTCCACGCGGGCGATGGCAACCTGCACCCGCTCATCCTCTTCGATGCGAACGATCCCGACTCCGTGCGGCGGGCGGATGAGTTCGGCATCGCGATCCTGGAGCTCTGCATCGAGGTCGGCGGTACGGTGACGGGCGAGCATGGCGTCGGTATCGAGAAAATCAACCAGCTGTGCAGCCAGTTCGACGCACCAAGTCGCGAGGCGTTTCTCGCCGTCAGGCGCGCGTTCGACCCCGACGGCCGCCTGAATCCCGGCAAGGCGATCCCGACGCTGCAGCGCTGCGCGGAGTACGGCCGCGCACACGTGCACGGCGGCCGCCTGCCGTTCCCCGATCTGCCGCGCTACTGATGGGCGCCTCGACTCTGCCCGTCGCGATCACGGCACGCTTGGCCGAGCAGGTCCGGTCGGCGGCCGCCTCGCGCCGGGCGCTGGCGATCGAGGCTGGCGGCACGAAGTCGTTCTACGGCAATCCAACCGCGGGCGAACGCCTCGACCCGCGCGAGTGCGCGGGTATCGTCGCCTACGAGCCCTCAGAGCTCGTCGTCACGGCCCGTGCCGGGACGCGGCTTGCCGAGCTCGAATCGGCCCTCGCGGAGTGCGGGCAGATGCTTGCCTTCGAGCCCCCGCACTTCGGCAGCGGGGCGACGGTGGGTGGCTGCATCGCCGCCGGGCTCGCGGGACCCCGGCGCGCCGCGACCGGAGTCGCCTCCGGCGGCGTCCGCGACTCGCTGCTCGGCGTGACGCTGCTCGACGGCCGCGGCACCATCCTGGCGTTCGGCGGCACGGTCATGAAGAACGTCGCGGGCTACGACGTATCGCGGCTCATTGCGGGCTCGCTCGGCACGCTCGGCGTCGTGCTCGAGGCGTCGCTCAGGCTCGTGCCGCGTCCGGCCGCGGAGTCGACGCTCTCGCTCGAGCTCGATGAGCAGGCGGCGCTTCGTCAATGCACGGCCTGGATGGCTTCGCCGTGGCCGGTGTCGGCGACCGCGTGGGCCGGGGGCCGACTGACGGTTCGGCTGTCGGGAGCGAGGAGCGCTGTCGGCGCCGCGCAGCGCGAATTCGGAGGCGAGGTCATGACGGCGGAGGCCGCCGCCGGGTTCTGGTCGGCCATCCGCGAGCAGACCGCTCCCTACTTCGACCGCGACGGAACGCTGTGGCGGGTATCGCTCCCGGCGAATTCGAGCCCGCTCGCGCTCGCGGGGCCTCAGCTCATCGAGTGGGGCGGCGCGCTGCGGTGGCTCTACGCGCTCGAGGACGCGGTGGCGGTCCGCCGGCGCGCGGCGGAGCTCGGGGGCCATGCGACGCTGTTCCGGGGCGAACGAGGCGATGTTGGCGCATTCACTCCGCGTCCGGCGGCGGTCGCGGTCCTCGAGGCGCGGTTGCGCGCCGAGTTCGACCCCGCGGGAATCTTCAACCCCGGCCGGATGTATGCAGACCAATCTCACTGACGCGTTCCTCCGCACCCCGGGTGGCCAGGAGGCGGATTCGATCCTGCGTTCGTGCGTGCACTGCGGTTTCTGCACCGCGACTTGCCCGACCTACCTCCTGCTCGGGGATGAACTCGACGGCCCTCGCGGCCGCATTTACCTGATGAAGCAGGTCCTCGAGGGCGGAACTGCGACCCGGGCGACGCAATTGCACCTCGATCGCTGCCTCAGCTGCCGTGCCTGCGAGAGCGCATGCCCTTCCGGCGTCAACTACGCGCGGCTGCTCGACACGGGACGCGAGGCGGTCGAGCGGCAGGTGACCCGCCCGCTCGGAACGCGCGCGCTTCGCGCGCTGCTGCGAGCGGGGTTGACGGGTCGGCTGTTTGCGCCGCTCTACCGGCTTGGCCAGGTCTGCCGCGCGATTCTTCCGCGGCAACTTCGCGAGAAGCTGCTGGCGCGGAAGTCGCATGGCCCGTGGCCGGCCCAGCCGCACGCCCGCAAGGTCCTCTTTCCGCGCGGTTGCGTGCAACCGGCGATGGCGCCGTCCATCGACGTTGCGGCGGCGCGGGTGCTCGATCGCCTCGGGATTGAGGTCGTGCGCTCGGCTGGCAGCGCCGGCTGCTGCGGGGCGATCCGCCAGCACCTCGGGGACCCCGACGGCGCGCTCGGGGAGGCACGACGCAACATCGATGCGTGGTGGCCGGCGATCGAGTCGGGAGCGGAGGCGATCGTCAGCACCGCGAGCGGCTGCGGCGTCACGATCAAGGACTACGGCCACCTGCTCAGGAACGACGGCGACTACGCCGCGCGCGCCGCGCGCGTGAGCGCGCTCACGCGCGATCTCAGCGAGATCATCGCGCCTGGCAGCGCAGCGCTCGCGGCGCAGCTCGCTCTCGACCCGGGCGAGCGGGTCGCCGTGCAGGCGCCGTGTACGCACCAGCACGGCCAGCGCTTGCCCGGGGCCCTCGAGGGATTGCTGCGAGCGGTAGGTGCGACCGTGGTTCCGGTCGATGAGGCCCACCTCTGCTGCGGGTCTGCGGGCACCTATTCCATCCTCCAGTCGGACCTCTCCTCGCAGCTACGTGAGCGCAAGCTCGGCCACCTCGAGGCCAACCGGCCGGATTCGATCCTGTCCGCAAACATCGGCTGCATCGCGCACCTATCGGCGGGCACGGCGACCAAGGTGGAGCACTGGGTCGAATGGATCGAGGTGCGCCTTCGCTGAATCGCCGGGGTGCGAGAGGCGGACGGGAGCCGATTTCCGCTAGAGTCTGCCGACATGAACACCGGATTCACGGCCGACACCCGCATCCCGCTCGGTACGAGCGGGCTGGGTGTGGCTCCGCTCGGGTGGGGGATGTGGCGCTTCGCGGGCGCCGAGCGGGCGGTAGCCCGCGCGCGGGTGGACGCCGCGCTCGAGGCCGGCTGCACGCTCTTCGACACGGCCGACATCTACGGCTTCGGCAGCGAGAGCGGGTTTGGCGGCGCCGAGGCGCTCCTCGGGGAGGTGCTGCGCGAGGATCCGTCGCTGCGCGCGCGGATGGTCATTGCGACCAAGGCGGGGATCACGCCACCCGTCCCGTACAACTCGACGACCGCCTACCTGGTTGCTGCGTGCGAAGCCTCGCTTCGGCGCCTCGGCATCGAGCAGATCGACCTCTTCCAGATCCACCGACCCGATTTCCTCGCGCACCCGGGCGAGGTCGCGGCAGCGTTCGATCGGCTGCGCGCGTCCGGCAAGATCCGCGCGGCCGGCGTCTCGAACTACAGTGCCACGCAGATCGAGTCGCTTTGTGCGCACCTGCCGTTCGAGCTTGCAACGATCCAGCCCGAGTTCTCGCCGCTTGCGATCGAGCCACTCACCGACGGAATCTTCGACGTGGCGCTGAGGCGCGGCATCGCGGTGCTCGCGTGGTCGCCGCTCGGCCAGGGACGCTTGGGCGATGCCGCGGGGGCCTCGGCCGACGGCCGCGCGCGGGCGATCGCCGTCGCGCTCGACTCGATTGCGGCGCGCGCGGGAGTCGACCGGCCGGCGGTCGCCTACGCGTGGATCATGGCGCACCCGACGCGCGCCATCCCGTTGATTGGCAGCCAGAATCCGGCACGGATCCGCGATTCCTCGCGGGCTTATCGCGTCGAGATGACGCGCGAGGAGTGGTACCAGGTCCTGGTCGCCTCGCGCGGCGAACGCATGCCCTGAGCAAGCCGCGGCCTTCAGGGCGAGACCGAGGCGTACCGTTCCTGCCGCGTGCGCCGGATATACCAGAACGCCTGTTCTGATAAAGTCGAGAACGCGCGATCACCCGCGGGGCGGTCGCTTCCGGTTGAGAGGGGGCTCGATGAGCGGGATCACGCGTCGCACGGTGCTCGCCGGGTTGGCCGCGACAGTGCCGGCGCTCCTCGCGGATGAGGCGCTGGCCGCGCCGCGCGTGGATCGACGTCCATCATCACTTCATTCCGCCGGTCTTCCGCGAGTTCTACGCATCGGCGCGGACCTCGGCGGGCGCCCCTGCGGCGGCGCCACCCATGACGTGGGAGGTCAACGCCGACCTCGAGGACATGGAACGTGGCGGGACTGAAGTCGCCGTGCTCTCGATCTTCGTGCCCTATGACCTCGGCACGCCCGAGAGCCGCGCGCGCCTCGCGCGCCTCGCGCGGGAGACCAACGAGTACGCGGCCCGTCTCGCCGCTGAGCATCCCGGGCGATTCGGGCGGTTTGCATCGCTGCCGCTCCCCGATCTCGACGCGGCGCTTGCGGAGCTCGCCCACGCCCTCGATGTGCTCGGCGCCGACGGCGTTGCGGTGTACACGAACGTCGGCGACCGCTGGCTCGGGGACGCTCTCTTCGATCCGCTCTTCGCCGAGCTCAATCGTCGCCGCGCCGTCGTGTTCGTGCACCCGACGACGGCGAATTGCTGCCGTGGGCTCGTAGCCGGCATCCCCGACAACATCATCGAGTTCGGAACCGACACGACGCGCGCCATCGCAAGCCTCGTGTTCGGGGGCGCGACGACGCGCTTCCCGGACATCCGCTTCATCTTCTCGCACGGCGGGGGGACGATGCCGTACCTTATCGAACGGTTTCTCGGGGGCGCGAGCGCCGAGATCGTGCCGGGGATCCGCACGTCCGGCCAGCCCGGTCCCTACGTCCCGAAGGCGCCGCCGGCAGGCGCGCTTGCTGAGTTGAGGCGCCTCTACTTCGATACGGCTCAATGCGCGAATCCGGTGGCACTCGCGGCGCTTCGCGCCGTCATTCCGACCTCGCAGATCCTCTACGGCACCGACTATTTCTATCGCGATGCGCACGGGTCATCCGAGGCGGTCCGGGGAGCTCGGGTGTTCAGCCCGCGCGAGCTCGTGGCAGTGTCCTCGGGAAACGCACGCCGGCTGCTGCCCGCGCTCGCCGCGGAACGTCCACGTCTCAGGTAAACGGAGCGCCCGTGAACACAATCGCCTCTCGCCTGTCGAAAATGGTCCTCGCCGGTATCCCGATCGCCCGCAGCATCGCCGCGGCGCCGAGCCTCCGGCAGTGTCATCCGCCGCGGGCAGGGCGGCCGCGGCGCGGCTCACCGAGAGTAACCGGCGCATGGCCGAGCAGTTCGTCGATTCGTTCTACAGGCGCAAGAATGTCCGTGAGGCCTTCATGTCGTTCGTCGCGGTCGACTATCTACAGCACAATCCGACGATCGCCGACGGCCGCGAGGCGGCGATCGCGGCGCTCAAGCCGATGTTTTCCCGCCCCGGAGCGCAGTTCGACGTGAAGCGCATCCTCGTCGACGGCAATCTTGCCGCCGTGCACCTGCACGGTCGTCCCTCGGCGGATGCGCCTGGCGGGGCGGTCGTCGATCTCTTCCGGCTCGAAGGCGGAAAGATCGTCGAGCACTGGGATGTGCTGCAGCCGATGCCCACGCACGCGGCGAACGCGCACCCGATGTTCTGATGCGCCGCGCATTCTCTCGGCCTTTAGTTCGTACACCGGCTCGCGGGGCAGGACCCCGCGGCCGGGCGGAGCTGCGCGCGTGCGCTTCAAGGGCCTAGACCTCAATCTGCTGATCGCCCTCGATGCGCTGCTGACCGAGCGCAACGAGTCGGCGGCGGCGCGCAAGGTGTTCCTCAGTCAATCGGCGATGAGCGGCGCGCTCGCGCGGCTGCGCGAGCACTTCCAGGACGCGCTGCTCGTTCCGCTCGGCCGGCGGATGGTGCTGACGGCGGCGGCGGAGGGCCTCGCGGCGCCGCTGCACCAGCTGATGCTGCAGATCGAGGCGACCGTCGGCGCCGGCATGCGCTTCGATCCCGCCACTTCGCTCGGCTCCTTCGTCGTGCACGCGTCCGACTACATCACCGAAGTCGTGCTGACTCGCGTCGCCGAAGTCATCGCGCGCGAAGCGCCCGGCGTAATCCTCGAGATCGTGCCGCCGTTCGATGACCCGGCGGCGACCCTCGAGACGGGCGACGTCGACCTCCTGATCACGCCGGAGGCCTACACCTCCCGCAGCCACCCCACGCACCTCCTCTACGAAGAGCAGCACGTCGTCGTCGGCTGGCGCGAGAACCCGCGCCTCGTGGGCGCGCTCACCACCGAGGCGTTCTTCGACATGGCGCACGTGGTCGTCCGGTTCCTGCACAGCCGCGCGCTCTCGTACGCGGAGTCGGAGATCGCCAAGGTCAATCGGCCGCGGCGCATCGAGCTCATCGCGCCTTCGTTCACTTCGGTGCCAAAGCTGCTCGTCGGGACGAAGCGGATCAGCGTCATGCATCGGCGGCTCGCCGACATCTACGCGCGCGCGCTGCCGCTCACCGTGCTGCCGTTGCCGTTGCCGTTCCCGATCCCGCCGCTGCGGGAAATGATCCAGCACCACCACGTCCGGGCGACCGACGCGGGGGTGCAGTGGCTCACCGCCCTCATCCGAAGGCGGCGCTCGCGCAGCTCGCCCGCAACCTCGCGGTGGAATGGGGCCCTCCAATGGGCGCGCGAATGCGCTCGCGCCCGGACTCATCGCGACGAGCTGGGCGGAGGCGATCCTCCGCGACCCGGCGGCGACGGAGAGGCGCGTCGGACTCACGCCGCTTCGGCGCATCGGTGAACCGCGCGAGGCCGCGGCGGCGGCGCTGTTCCTGGCTTCGCCCGGCGGCGCTTTCATTACCGGCCAGACACTGGTTGTCGACGGCGGTACGGTGATCTCGGACGGCAACTGAGGCCGGCGCAATCGCCGGAGCGAACACCATGCGACTTGTCACTCTCAAGTCCGCAGCGCCCGACGGGCGTCTTGCGGTGCTTTCGGCCGATCACCGGCGGGCGCTCCCCGTCGATGACCTCTATCCGACGCTACAGGCCGCGCTCGATGAGTGGAACGTCGCGCTGTCGCGCCTCGGCAAGCGCGCCGCGCTTCTGTCGGGGGGGCGTTGCGAGGCGGCGGTGCCCTTCGAGGCGGGTGCGGCGGCTGCGCCGCTGCCGAGAAGCTACCAGTGGCTCGATGGATCGGCATTCCAGTCGCATGGCGACCTGATGGCGAAGGTTTTCCACATCGACAACCCGCAGTCCGACAGGCCGCTCATGTACCAGGGCATGTCGCACCAGTTCCTGTCGGGGACGGACGACGTCGAGTTGCCATCGGAGGCGGACGGGATCGATTTCGAGGGCGAGTTCGGCGTGATCACCGACGAGGTCCCGATGGGTGTCGGCGTCGCCGCAGCGGCCGCCCACATCAAGCTCCTCGTGCAGATCAACGACTGGTCGTTGCGCACGCTCGCACCAATCGAAATGAAGACCGGCTTCGGCTGGATCCAGGCAAAGCCGGCCTGTAGCGTCGCCCCCATAGCGGTGACCCCCGAGGAGCTCGGCGGGGGTTGGGCGAACGAACGGGTCGCGCTGCCGCTCAACGTGTGGTGGAACGGCGCGCGGTTCGGCGCCGCGAACGGGGCGGCGATGCGCTTTAGCTTCGCCGAGCTCATCGCGCACGCTGCGCGGTCGCGGCGGCTCTGCGCGGGGACCGTCATCGGCTCTGGTACGGTGTCGAACGACAACTTCCGCGACATCGGCTCGAGCTGCATCGCCGAACGGCGCGCGATTGAGCTGCTCGACGAGGGCGCGCCGCGTACGCAATACATGCGCTTCGGCGACACCGTCCGGATGGAGGCGAGTGGCGCGGACGGCAAGGCGCCGTTCGGCGTGATCGAGCAGCGCGTGGTCGCCCCGCGGCTCGCCGCGGTACGCTGAGCGGGCCCTGTCGTCGCGCGGGGGGATTTCACCGAGACCACGGGCCGCTTGTGACGGATCGGTAAACTGCGTAGAAGCCGGTGTGTAGCCCGTTAAATTGCCGGGGACCGGGATGCGCGGCTTCGGGCGCCGGGTGTCGTCGGGGGCTCGGCGTGAGGAGGAGAGGGGGATGACGCTTCCGATGAAGGCGCGGCTAAGCGCCATGATGTTCCTCGAGTACTTCATCTGGGGCGCGTGGTACGTGACGCTCGGCACGTGGCTGTCGATGTCACTCAAGTTCTCCGGTCAACAGATCGGGCTCGCTGCCGGCACCACCGCGGTCGGCGCGATCGTCTCGCCGTTCCTGGCGGGACTGCTGGCCGACCGGTCATTTGCAACGCAGAAAGTGCTCTGCGCGCTTCACCTGCTTGGCGCGGTGCTCCTCTACCTCGCCTCGCAACAGACCTCATTCGGCGCGTTCTACGTGACGGTGCTCGCCTACTCGCTCTGCTACATGCCGACGCTGTCGCTGACCAATTCGCTCGCGATGCGGCAGATGCGGGACCCGCGCCTGGAATTCGGCGCGATCCGCCTACTCGGCACGGCTGGCTGGATCGTTGCCGGGATCCTCGTCGGCAGCCTTGGGCTCGAAGCGACCGGCGTGCCGATGCGCCTTGCCGCCGGCTGCTCGCTCGTCATGGGCCTCTATTGCCTGACGCTGCCGCCGACGCCGCCGCTCGCGCGCGCCGCCGGGCAATCATCGCCCGGCATGTTCTCGGCGGAGACGCGCAAGATCTTCCGCCGCCGGTCGGTCGCGATCTTCATGATCGCCTCGCTCCTCATCTGCATTCCGCTGCAGTTTTACTACGCATTCACGAACTTGTTCCTGAACGAAGTGGGTGTCGTGAACGCGGCGGGAAAGATGACCGGCGGGCAAATGTCCGAGCTATTCTTCATGCTGCTGATCCCGTGGTTCTTCCGGCGGCTCGGCGTCAAGTACATGCTCGCTTTCGGCATGGCAGCCTGGGTGCTTCGATACGCGTTCTTTGCCTTCGGCAACTCCGGCGCGCTGATGGGGATGCTGTGGGCCGGAATCCTGCTGCACGGGATCTGCTACGACTTCTTCTTCGTGACCGGGCAGATCTACGTCGACCAGCAGGCGCCATCGGCGTTGCGAGCCGCGGCGCAGGGGCTCATCACGCTGATCACCTACGGCGTCGGCATGCTGGTCGGCTCGTATCTGTCGGGCTGGGTCGTGGATGCCTATGCCGTACGCTCCGCCGCGGGCGTCCTGTCGCACGAGTGGCAATCGATCTGGCTGATCGCAGCGGGCTGCGCCGCTGTCGTGCTTGGCGCGTTCATGCTCGCCTTCGGCGAGAAAGAAGCGGCGCATGAAGCTGGCTGAGGCCTCGGCGCTGCCTGCGGCTACGCCGCGGCCGCTCGAGACGGCCATGCGCCGCCACGTCCTGATGCGCCGGCTGCTCGGCGACGTCTGACGGGGCGGCCGTTGGCCGCCGCGCCGACGACCGGGCTCGCACTCGGGTGGCCGAGGCGGACCGGCGGCCGGTGCGGCCGCCCACGACGGTGGGGCGCGGTGGGCGTTCGTTCGGGTTTCGACCGGACGGAGTCCGTAGCAGGCTACTTGGCCGATCGCGATGCCGCAAATGTCGCTAAGATCGCCTTCAGCCCCGGACACCCCGCTTGACCCACGTACCTCCCCCGACTCGGGCTCGCCCCGATCTCTCCTTTTCCGAATTCGTCGCGATGATGGCTGCGCTGATGGCGCTGCACGCCTTCGGCATCGACGCGATGCTGCCGGCGCTGCCGGATATCGGGCGGGCGTTCGCAGTGCCGGATGGCAACGAACTCCAGTGGATCGTTACGATCTTCGTGATGGGGGCGGGCGCCGGCCAGCTCCTGTACGGCCCGCTGTCGGATCGCCTCGGGCGCAGGCCCGTCATCCTCGTCGGCCTCGCCCTCTACGTGGTCATGTCGCTCGTTGCCTCGGCGGCGCCGAGCCTCGGATCGCTCCTCGTCGTCCGGGCAGCCCAGGGCTTCGTCGTCGCGGCCTCCAACGTCATCACGCGTTCGATCGTTCGGGACCAGTACTCGGGCGCGAGGATGGCGCGCGTCATGTCGATGATCTTCATCGTGTTCCTGTCGGTTCCCATCCTCGCGCCGAGCGTCGGACAGCTGCTCCTGCTCGTCGTCAGCTGGCGCGGGATCTTCGCGACGCTGGCGGTGCTGGGAGCGTGTGTCTTCACGTGGGTGGCGTTGCGACTGCCGGAGACGCTGCCGCCCGAGCGGCGCAGGCCCTTGAGCGCTGCGCACCTGTCGCAGGCCGCGTGGTTCGTCTTCACCGAGCCCACCTCGATCCTGTACACGCTCGCGATGACGGCGATGTTCGGCTCGCTCCTCGCCTACGTGAGCACGGTGCCGCAGATCTTCACCGGCGCGTTTCACGCCCCGAAGCTGATGGCCGGCACGTTCGCGTTCTGCGCGAGTGCGATGGGTGTCGCCTCTTACTTCAATTCGCGCATCGTCGAGCGAGTCGGCATGCACCGCATCTCGCACATCGCGCTCGTGAGCTTCATCGGCATCACCGCGTGCCACTCGATCGTTGCCTACCAGGGGAGCGAGCCGCTCGTCGTGTTCGCGCTCTTTCAGGCGGCCACGATGGCGATGTTCGGCCTGGCGGTCTCGAACTTTGGCGCCATCGCGATGCAGCCGATGGGTGCGATCGCCGGCAGCGCCGCATCGCTGCAGGGCGTGATCTCGACGATCGGCGGCGCGGCGGTCGGATCGCTGATTGGCCAGCAATGGTCAGGGTCGGTCTTCTTCCTGCCGATGGGGGCACTTGTCTGTGGTATCGCGGCGCTCGGCTGCGTACTGATCGCCGAGAAGGCGCGGCTGTTTCGACGCATTGAAATGGGGGCGTGACGCTCCCGTGCGAATCTGCTCGTCCGACTACTTCTTCGCGCGGAACACTTTGATTCAAGGAGGATCCGAGAGTTTGCTGCTCGCCACTCAAACAGTTTGCATGAGTACCTACCCGATACCGTTGGCCACCGCCAAGATTACTGCCGAAGGCGATGTGCGCAGAGGCATGGTTCCAGGCGAAGTTCGGCGCGAATTCCCCGCGTACGTAGCTCAGCTGCTCCCTGACTCGGGGTCGGTCGCCGACGTTCCGCGCACGGTCGGTCACGTCGGCTCCTTCACTGCGGTGCGTTACTATGCCCGCCGCGGAGAGTTGAGTCACTGATCCATTCGGCGCGGCGATTCGAGTGAAAATCGACGGGCGTGCGATGATCGTCGGCGCCGATGGCCGGCCATTGGGGACACCGATGCGGAGGCCGCCGATCCGACGCGATGTCCGGGACTCGGTGCGGCGGAGTCGAGGGGGAAGGAAGGAACATGTCGAGCGCTGACGTTGTGACCACGCGGGCCCGTCGGGCGCTCGTCTTCTGTTTTCTCGTGGCGCTCTGCGAGGGCGTGGACCTGCAGGCGGCGGGAGTCGCGGCGGGCGGCATCGGTCGGGAGTTCCTGCCCACAGCGGCCGAGAAGGGCCTGTTCTTCAGCGCGAGCACGCTGGGGCTCTTCTTGGGCGCGATCTTCGGCGGCTGGATCGCAGACGAGATCGGGCGGAAGAAAGTGCTGCTGGCCTCGATTGCGACCTTTGGCGTCTTCTCGATTCTGACGACCCTCGCGCCGACCATGCAGATACTCACTGGCGCGCGGCTTCTCACAGGCCTGGGCCTTGGCGGCGCGCTACCGAACCTGATCGCGGTCGCTGCGGAGACGAGCCCGCCTTCACGACGCAACGCCAGCATCGCGACGATGTACATCGGCATGCCGCTCGGCGGGGCGATCGCGAGCCTGATCGTAATGCTCATCGACATATCGGACTAGCGGGCGGTGTTCCTCGCCGGCGGCATCGCGCCGCTCCTGATTGCGCCATTGATGGCGCTGTTTATGCCGGCGCTACCGCGCGCGGAGATTGCCGGGCATGCGACACCACGGGGCGTCATGGCTGCGCTCCAGGAGATCTTCGGCGAAAGCCGCGCGGGCCGCACGCTTCTCCTGTGGGTGGCGTGCTTTCTCGCGCTCCTGACGCTCTACCTGCTGCTCAATTGGCTGCCGACGCTGCTCGAGGGACGCGGACTATCCAAGTCGCAGGCTGCCGGCGCACAGATCGCCTTCAACGTCGGGGGTGCGGCCTGCTCGGTGCTGGTCGGGAAGCTGCTTGACTCGCGCTTTCGCATCGGCGGCATCATTGGCGCATTCACGGCTGTACTGATCGCGCTCTTCGCGCTCGGCAACCTCACTCCACAGATCGAAGTCGTGCTGGCGCTGACGCTGCTGCTCGGCGGCGGCGTCATTGCCTCGCAGGGCATCCTCTACGGCATCGCCGCCGACTGCTACTCGGCTGCGCACCGGGGCGCGGGAGTCGGCGCCGCGATCGCGCTCGGTCGAATCGGATCAATCGCCGGGCCGTTGCTCGCTGCGGTGTTCATCGGCGCCGGGCGATCGCCGGGCCAGGTGCTGACAGGGATCCTGCCGATCGTTGTCGTGTGCGGTGTCGTGGTTACGGTGCTCGGCTGGGGCAGGCCCGTCCAGCGGGTCTAGCCGACGTCGCGTCGGTCGACCGGGCTCCGACCAGTGCGCCTCGCGCCGATCACTGTCAACGCCTGAGCGCCATCAGGTAGAGCAGATCGAGCGCGATCGTGGCGGCGGCGAGCGCAGTGAGCTGCGCCGAATCATACGGCGGGCTCACTTCCACGACGTCCGCGCTCACGATGTGAATGCCTTTGAGACCCCGCAGCACCCTCAGCACGAACTCACTCGAGAGTCCGCCCGCGACTGGCGTTCCGGTACCCGGCGCGAACGCGGGGTCGAGGCAGTCGATGTCAAAGGTGAGGTAGACGGGTCGGCCGCCGACGGCCGCTTTGATCCGCGCGACGACCGCCTCGACGCCGTTCGCGTTCGACCAGTCGGCATCGAGCACCGCGAACTTGTGGGTGGGGCGGTCGTAGTACGTGCGGATCCCCACCTGCACGCTGGCGCTTGCCTCGATGAGGCCTTCGTTCACCGCGTGGTGGAACATCACGCCGTGGTGGTCGTGGGCCGAGACGTCCGTGTCGGTGTGCGCGTCGAAGTGCAGCAGCGCGACCGGACCCATGACCCCGTGCACGGCGCGCAGCAGCGGCAGGGACACGTAGTGATCGCCGCCGAAGCTGAGCACGCGCTGGCCGGCGCGAAGGACCCGCGTCGTCTCGGCGATGACTGACTCGAGCATCAGCGGCGTCTGCCCGGTGGGGAACTCGATGTCGCCGCGATCGACGACGCTGAGGCGCTCGGCGAGGGCGAAGTCCCACGGCCAGCGATGGGGCTCCCACTGCAGGATCCTGGAGGCGATCCGGATCGCGTCGGGCCCAAAGCGCTTGCCCGGCCGCATGGTAGTGCCGAGGTCGTACGGAATGCCCTGCACCACGACATCGGCCGGCCTAGCCGCGCTCGGGTCGTAGAGCGGAACGTTCATGAAGGTCGTCAGCGAATTCACGGCCACGGGCGGATGCTCCTCAAGTACCGGTGGTGGCGGCCCATTGCCGCCGCGCGGGGCCGGCGCCGCTCAGCGACGGTGCGCCTCGAGCCAGCCGCGCATCGCGGCGATACCGGCGGGCACCGCTTTGCGGCCGAACCCGATCCGGAAGTATTGCTCGGGAACCGGATTCAGTTCCGAGCGATAGATGCTCGAGGGCAGCAGCAGGACGCCTGCCTGCTCGATGAGCTCGCGCGTAAACATCTCGACGCCATCGGCGCCTCGATAGCGGACGAACGCGACACAGCTGCCATCCGGCCGGCGCCAGTCGAAGAGGTCGGGGAAGTGCCCGAAGAACTCATCGAGGAGCGCTAGGTTGTCGCGCACGATGCCGCGGTTGCGCTCGAGGATCTGCGCGCGAGCCTTGAGCGCAATCAGCGCGAGCTGCTCGGACGGGCCTGAGTTGCAGATCGACAGGAAGTGCTTGAAGTGCTCGAGGCGCTTCAAGAGATCGCGGTCCTTGAGCGCGAGCCAGCCGATCCGAAGGCCGGGCAAGCCATACGCCTTCGACATCACGTTGAGCGAGATACCGCGCTCGTAGACATCGACGGCCTGCGTCATCCGAATCGACGGCGTGCGCTCGATGAGGCGGTAGACCTCGTCGCTGAAGAGCCAGATGCCGCGGCTGCGACAGAGCTCGACGACGGCGTGGTAGGTTTCCTGCGACAGGATCTTGCCGGTCGGGTTGTGCGGGAAATTGATCGACACGACCTTGGTATTGGGACGAAGCGCCGCCTTCAGCCGGTCGGGGTCCAGGTTCCAGTCGTTCTCGGGATCGAGCGGGATGCCTGTGACCTCGCAGATGCTGAGCGGCACCGTCTCGGCCGCCTGGTAGTTCGGCGTGATCGTAATCGCATGATCGGATGGTCCCAGCAGCACCTGCATGGCGGCATAGATCGCCTCTTCGGCACCAGCGAAGCAAAGGACGTCGTCCGCGACGACGTGCTCGTACGTTCGCGCAATCTCGGCGCGAAGCGCGGGCGCCCCGAAGGTCTCGGTGTAGCCGAGGTGCATCCGGTCGAACTCGGCGCGATCGACCGGGGTGGCGAGCGACAGGAGGCTGACGAGCGGCATGCTCTCGGCGTCGGAGGCGGTCAGGTGGTGCTTGGCCGCGAACTCCCATTTCGACATGTAGACTTCGAGCGCGAAGTCCCGCTTCGGCAGCGCGCTCATGCGGCGGCCGCCACGATCGCGGGACTCTCGACGACGGCGCGCCGGCTGGGGTCGATGAGGAACCATGTGGCCGCGGCCACGAGCGCAAAGCCCGTTCCGGTCATGAACGCCGCGTCCCAGCCACCGTGCCCGGCGAGATAGGCGACCGTCGGGATCGTAACGAGGCCGCCGATGTTACCCCCTGTGTTGAGGACGCCCGTTGCCGCCATCGTGTCGGCGCGCGCGACTTGCATCGTCGCGGCCCAGAACGGTCCTTCGGTGATTTCGGCGCCCGCGAAGGCAAGCGCGAGCGCGAGCACCGCGGCGGTTGCGCTGTCGACGTGGATCGCGACGAGCAGCAGAGCGCCCGCGAAGGGCAGCGCGATCATTGGCACGACGTGATAGCCGCGCCTGATGCCGAGCCGCCTGACCGCGTAGTCGCTGATGACGCCACCGACGGCCGAACCGACCGCAGCGCCAATCGGCGGGATCGCGGCGAGGAGCCCGCTATTGAGCGCCGTGAGGTGGCGCTCGTCGACCAGGTACACGAAGACCCAGTAGGTCAGCAGATAGAACACGTAGTTCATGCACGCGTAGGAGAATGCGAGCAACAGGACGTTCCGGTCGGAGGCGACCCTGACGAGCCGGGCCCAGGTGAGCGGCATCGGCTTCTCGTCGGCGTCCTCTCCCAGCTCGGCAATCTCGGCGGGCGTCACCGATTGATGCTCCTGGGGAGTGTTGCGGCCGTACCAGCCCCACAGCAGCGTCATCAGGAGCCCCGGAATCGCGACGCAGACAAGCGCGCCCTGCCACCCGACCCAGCTCGTCAGCAGCACCACGATGGTCGGCGTGCAGGCCGTGCCGAGCGTCATGCCGCTCGACTGGAGGCCATTTGCAAACGACCACTGGCGCGAGGGAAACCACGGCTGGATGAGGCCGGCGAACACCGGAAAGACCGGCGCCTGCGACACTCCGAGCACCGCCTGCGACAGCGCCAGCATCAGGAAGAGCGGCAAGCCCGCGAGCAGCATGGGTGCGAGCGGCGTCGCGATGGTCGCGGCGAACCCGACAAGTCCCACGAGCACGTAGGTGAGGCGCGCGCCGTAGCGCTGGCCGAAGACCCCCGCCGGTATCTGCATCAGCGTGTAGGTGATGATGAACGCCTGCTCGAGGAGGCCGATCTGGAAGACGCTGAGGTGGAGCTCGGGCTTGATCGACTCCCCGGCGATGCCGATGCTGGTGCGTTCGATGTACGAGAACATCGCGAACAGGAACATGTAGGTGAAGATCCACCAGCGGACCCGGACCGGATGACGAAGGATCGGCATTAGGGCGTCCTCGGGGTCGGTGGCGGAACGAAAGCGGCCTCAGCCACGGAGCTTAAGGCCCTTCGGATCGTAGGGCGGCTCGAGGAGGACGCGCGCCGGGCGAAGCTCGCCCAACACGTGCACGTCGAGCGGGACTGGACGGTCGGCGATCGCCCGATCTAAGTAGGCGAGCGCGAGGCTTTGCTTCACGTGATGTCCGTAGCAGCCGGAGGTCACGAACCCGACGCGCTTGCCGTCCGCCCAGACGGGCTCGAACCCGGTCACGTCCGCGTTCGTGGCATCGACGGCGAGCAGCGAGAGGCGCTGGGTGGGTCCCGTCTCGCGCTCTTTGATCGCGGCCTCGCGGCCGATGAACTCGCCCTTGTCGAAGGCGATGAAGCGCTCGAGACCCGCCATCGCCGCGGTGTACGACTGCGCGAACTCGAGCGACCAGACACCGTAGCCTTTCTCGAGCCTCAAGCTGTCCTGCGCGCGCATGCCGATGGGTTTGAGTCCTAGGTCTGCGCCCTCGCGCAGCAGTGCGTTCCAGAGCGTGCGCTGCTGTATGGCGGGCACGGTGATCTCGTAGCCGAGTTCACCGGTCAGCGAGAGCCGCGCGACGATCGCCTGTGCGAGGCCGACGTCCATGCGCTTGAAGCCGAGGAACGGGAGCGCAGCGTCCGAGACATCCCCGTGCGCGAGGCGGCCGAGGATCTCGCGCGAGCGCGGCCCCGAGATTGAGAAGGCGAGCCAGCTCTCGGAGAGGTTCTCGATGGTGACGCCGGAGGCCGGCAGGTGATCGCGGAACCAGCGAAGGTGCCACTCCTGCAGGTAGTAGGAGCCGACCAGCCAGAAGCGCGTCGCATCGAGGCGGCTCACCGTCAGGTCGCCCATCAGGCGCCCGGCCGGATTCAGCATCGGCGCGAGCCGGATCCGCCCGACCGGCGGCATCCGGTTCGCGAGCAGCCCGTCGAGCCAGCGCTCGGCGCCCGGGCCTGACACCTCGTAGCGCGCGTAGACGGACGCATCGAGGAGTCCCGCGCCTGCGCGCGTCGCGGCGACTTCCGCAGCGACGAAAGCATCCGCGTCCGAACGTCTTGCGCTTGGCGTCTCGATGAAGTCGGGCCGGCCGGTCGCGAAATACTGCGGCGTCTCCATGCCCCACACGACGCCGAAGCGCGCGCCGGCGGCAGCCTGCAGGTCGTAGACGGGCGAGGTCTTGAGCGGGCGGCCGGCTGGCAGTTCCTCGTTCGGATAGGCGAGCACGAAGCGGCGCGCGTAGAACTGCGCGGTCATGTCCCGGAGGTACTTGTCGTTGCTCGCGAACGCGCCGTAGCGCGCGACGTCCATGCCGAAGATGTCGGCACCCGGATCGCCCTCGACGATCCAGTTGGCGAGCACGAGACCGATCGCGCCGCCCTGCGAGAAGCCCGACATGCAGCCGCACGCGGTCCAGTAGTTGCGCAGTCCCGGTACCGGACCCACCAGCGGGTTGCCATCCGGCGTGAACGTGAACGCGCCGTTGACCCAGCGGCGGATGCCCGCCGACTCGAGGGACGGAAAGCGCCGAAAGCCGATCGCAAGCTCCTCGCTGATGCGGTCGATGTCCTCCGGAATGAGGTCCATCCCGTAATCCCACTCGGCCCCCTCGGTCTTCCAGTGGCGCGGGTTGCGCTCGTAGACGCCGAGCAGGACACCCTTCCGCTCCTGCTGGAGGTAGGTGAAGCCCTCGAGGTCGGTCACGCACGGCATCTCGTCCTTGCGCGCGAGGAGTTCCGGCAGGTCCTCGGTGATGAGGTAATGGTGCTGCATCGGGGTCAGCGGCAGGTCGAGGCCCGCCATCCGCCCGACTCGCCGCGCCCAGAGCCCGCCCGCGTTCACGACGTGTTCCGTGGTCACCGGGCCCTGCTCGGTATCGAGCCGCCAGCCGCCATTGGGAAGCGGCGTCATGCCGAGCACGCGATTCCTCAGGATCACGTCGGCGCCGCGCTTCTTGGCGGCGCCGGCGAAGGCGTGCGTCGTGCCGTGCGGGTCGACCGCCCCCTCGTGCGGATCGAAGAGCCCACCGAGGAGCCCGGTCGGGTCGACGATCGGGCAGTCGGCGACGATTTCCTCGGGCGTTGAGAGCCGTGTGCCGATGCCGAGCGTCTGGTAGAGCGCCCATTCGGCCTTCAGGAACTCCCACCGCGCGGGCGTCGTCGCGAGGCTGTAGCCGCCTGGCATGTGCATGCCGAGGTTCTGCCCGCTCTCGGCCTCGATCTCCTTGTAGAGGTTGATCGTGTAGGCCTGTAGCGCCGCGATGTTCGGGTCGTCATTGAGGGCATGAAAGCCCGCTGCCGCGTGCCAGGTCGACCCGGCCGTGAGCTCCGCCCGCTCGATCAGGCAGATGTCGGACCAGCCGTGGCGCGCGAGGTGATAAAGAACACTCGTGCCGACAATGCCGCCGCCGATAATGACAACCCTGTAATGACTCTTCACGCACCCGCCCCCGAAAAACACAAACGCCGCATTATGCGCTGCCAGCCTTGCGGGCAGCCGCGTCCCGCGCATTGTCCAGCAAAAGCGGCGCGACGACGACCGCCATGCCGTATTGCCTAGGAAATCGCCCGCCGCGCCGAAGCGAGGGACGGGGCGCTGCGTGTATGCTTGGCGCCCTCCATGCTAGCGACTCGACCCATCCCCCGGCTGGCGCGTCCGGGCTGCCCGCCTGTCGGGCGGCGCGGCGGGACGTCATGAGCGCGGCGAGCCCGCGTTACTCGGCCTGGTCGCTGCTACGGGCGCGGCTGGCCGGCGAGGGCTTTTGGCAGCCGCTCTGGAGCGGTGCCCGCCTCAAGGATGGCTACGATGTCGTCGTGGTGGGGGCGGGCGGGCACGGACTTGCGACCGCCTATCACCTCGCGCGCGATCACGGCATCAAGCGAGTGGCGGTGCTCGAGAAGCGCCTCGTCGGCTACGGCAACGTCGGCCGGAACACGACGATCGTGCGCTCGAACTACCTGCTGCCCGAGAACCACTATTTCTACGAGGACTCGCTGCGTCGCTGGGAGCGGCTGTCGCGCGACCTCAACTACAATGTCATGTACAGCCCTCGCGGCGTTCTCGATCTCGCGCTCTCCGACGGCGAGATGATCGGGCTCGCGCGCCGTGGCAATGCCATGCGCCTCGCCGGCATCGACGCCGAACTCCTCGACCGGCCGGGAGTGATGAAGTTTGCGCCGGAGCTCGCGGCAGCGGGCCCCAGGCGCTTCGACATCGTCGGCGGGCTATTGCAGCCGCGCGGCGGCACGGTACGCCACGATGCGGTCGCCTGGGGCTACGCCCGCGCCGCGAGTGCGCTCGGCGTCGACATCATCGAGGATTGTGAGGTGCAGGGCGTGCGCACCGCCGCTGGCGTTGCGACGGGAGTCGAGACGACGCGCGGCTTCGTGGGCGCCGGGCGGATCGTCTTTGCGGTCGCCGGCCACACGGGCGCGGTTGGCCGGATGCTCGGGCTCAACCTGCCGGTCGAGACGCACCTCCTGCAGGCGATGGTGACCGAGCCCATCAAGCCGCTCATCGGCTCCGTACTCATCTACGTGCCGCCGCACGGCGAGGTCTATGTCACGCAGTCCGATCGGGGCGGCGTCGTCATGGGCGGCTTCCTCGACGGCTTTCCGTCCTATACGCGCGAGGGGCAGTGGTACCGGCTCGAGGATGTGGTCGGGGCGGCCGTCGCGCTGCTGCCGCAGATCGCCTCGCTCAGGATCCTGAGGCACTGGGCCGGCACCAACGACATGACGATGGACGGCAGCTTCATCATCGACCGGCTGCGCCACGACAACGTGTTCCTGAATGGCGGCTGGTGCTACGGCGGCTTCAAGGCAATTCCCGCCTCCGGTGCCGCTTGCGCCACGTTCGTCGCGACCGGGACGGCACCGGACCTCATTCGCGCGCACAACCTCGGACGTTTCGCGAGCGGCCACCTGCTCGATGAGCGCGGCGGCGGCCCGTTCCCGGTGCGCCAGTGAACCGCCTCGTCTGCCCGTTCTGCGGTGCGCGCGAGCTCGAGGAATTCCTGTTCCACAAGACGCTGCCGGAGGCAGGTGCGAGCGAGTACTCGGCGGTCTACGAGCGGACGAACCGTCTCGATGACAGCCTCGAGCACTGGCAGCACGTGCACGGTTGTCGCGCGTGGCTCGAAGTGCGCCGCAATCCCTCGAGCGGTGATGTCCTCGAAATTCGCATGATCGGCGGGGGGCGCAATTGAGCGCGCGCGCGCCACGCTCGGGCACACGGGTGACGGCGGAGCCTGTGCGGTTTTCGTTCGACGGACGCGAGTTTCTGGGCCAGCGCGGCGACACGCTTGCCTCGGCGCTGCTCGCGAACGGCGTCACGCTGCTCGGGCGCAGCGTCAAATACCGGCGGCCGCGCGGCCTCCTCGCGCTCGGTCCCGAGGAGCCGAATGCGCTCATGACCGTCGGCGAGACGCCGACGGTCATACCGAACGTCCCGGCGCCGCAGCTCGTCCTCCGGGACGGACTGAACGCACGCAGCCAAAATCGCTGGCCTTCGCTCAGGTTCGATGTCGCATCTCTCCTACAGGCGGGCGGCGGCTTCTTCGGCGCGGGGTTCTACTACAAGACCTTCATCTGGCCGTCGTGGCGCGCCTACGAGGGCTTGATCCGCAACCTCGCGGGCTTGGGCGAAGCGCCGGGCGCCGCGGCGATTCCACCACCCTCGATCGAGCATCTCGCCTGCGACGTGCTGGTGGGTGGAGGCGGTGCGGCGGGCCTCGGTGCCGCGCTCGCGGCCGCGCGCGCGGGCGCGAGCGTCGTGCTCTGCGAGCGGGAGCCGGAGCTCGGCGGCGAGCTCGACTTCGAGACCGCAACCGTCAACGGCGCGAGCGCGTCGGACTGGATCGGCGCGGTCCGGGCGGAACTTGCGGGCCGGGGTGCGCGCGTGCTGACGGATGCGACCGTGATCGGCGGCTCCGATGGACTCGTCATCGTGCACCAGGTACCGGGAGGCCTAGCCGGGCGCGATTCGATGTATCGCGTCCGGCCGCGCCGGTTCGTCATCGCGATGGGAGCGGTTGAGCGTCCGATCGCCTTCACCGACAACGACCGGCCGGGCGTCATGCTGCTCGGCGCCGCCGAGCGACTCATGGTGCGCTACGGCGTCGCCACCGGGCAGCGACCGCTCGTCTTTGGTAACCACGATCGGATCTACGCCGCTGCGGCGCGCCTCGTCGGCCGTGGCATCCGCCCGGTGGCCGTCATCGACACGCGAGCGGGAGCGACGACGGAGAGTGCCGCGCTCGCGCGCCACCGCAGCGTCCTCGAGCGTGCCGGGGTCCTCTGCCTCGCGGCCCACGCAGTGCTGTCGGTGGATGGCCGTGGCGGCGTGCGCGCCGCGACCGTCGCGCCGCTGCGCACGCCCGGCGCCGCGCGCCGCATCGAGTGCGACTGCGTGCTCGTCAGCGGCGGGTGGTCGCCGTCCGTGCATGCGGGCCTGCACGAGGGTGGCGAGCGGCGCTACCTCGAGGGCAATGGCGCGTTCATCGCCGCGTCCCAGCCCGAGTGGCGCCTCTGCGCGGGCGCTGCCAACGGCGCGCTCGAGCTTGCCGCTGCCCTGGCCGAGGGCTTCGCCGCGGGCGAGCGGGCGGCGCGGGAGGCGGGCGCCGCCCAGGGTGCGGGCCCCGTTCCCGTCGCGAGCGGCGATCCGGAGCCGAGACTCGTCCCGTTCTGGCGCTCGCCGGCCTCGATCGCCGCGGAAAAGCGCCAGTTCGTGGACCTGCAGAACGACGTGACGGTCGCGGACCTGCGCCAGGCGCTCGCGGAAGGGTTCGTCGACATCGAGCACGTTAAGCGCTACACGACGCTCGGCGTCGGCACCGAACAGGGACGAACGGGCGGCGCGCTTGGGGCCGGCATCCTCGCCGAGCTCAAGGGCGAAACGCTCGGGAGTGTCGGCGCGAGTCGCACGCGGCCTCCGTACCACCCGCTGACGCTCGCCGCTATCGTCGGCCATCGCGCCGGCCAGCAGCTCCGGGTGCTCAGACGCACGCCGCTGCACGAATGGCACGAGGCGAACGGTGGCGTGCTCGAACCCGCCGAGTTCTGGATGCGCACGCGCTACTACCGCGCCAATGGAATCGATGCGTTCGCGGCCGGGATCGTCGAGGCCGACCGCGTTCGCAAGCACGGTGGCGTCGTCGACGGCTCGACGCTCGGCAAGATCGAAGTGGCGGGCGCGGATGCGGCGCGCTACCTCGACAGGCTGTACCTGTCCAAGGCGAGCACGATCAAGGTCGGGCGAAGCAAGTACATGGTGAACCTGCGCGAAGACGGCATGGTGCTCGACGACGGCATCGTCTTGCGGCTCGCCGAGGACCGCTTTCTCGCGACGACGGGCTCGGGGCATGCCGAGCACATGCTCGCGCACTTCGAGCGTTATCGGGATACCGAATGGAGCGGCGCCGAGGTGGCGCTCGCCAACGTGACCGAGGCGTGGGGCGTCATCGTCGCGGCGGGTCCTGCGAGTCGCGCGGCACTCGGCGCGGCGCTTGGCCCGGAGTGGACGGCGCGCATCGGACAGCTCGCGCACATGGAGTTCGCGGACGGCATGCACGGGGGCGCGGAGCTACGCGTGCTGCGCGCGAGTTTCTCGGGCGAGCTTGCCTTTGAGCTCCACTGCCGCCCGGGGCTGACGGTTGGACTGTGGCAGGGCCTTGTCGAGGCGGGCCTGCCTCCCTACGGACTCGAGGCGCTCGACATCCTGCGGGTCGAGAAGGGCTACCTGGTCGGCTCTGAAATGAACGGCCAGACGACGCCCGGCGATCTTGGCATGGACGGGCTCCTCAAGCTCGGCAACCCCTGCGTCGGCGTTGCGCTGCTCGACCGGCCGGCGTTCCGGGAGCCGAGTCGTCCGAAGCTCGTCGGCCTGAAGGCAACGGACGGCAAGGCGGTCATCCTCGGCGGCGCGCAGATCACGCGGGCAAGTGCGCCGAGCCGGTCACTCGGCTACATCACCTCGAGCGCGTATAGCCCCGCGCTCGGTGAATGGATCGCCCTCGCGCTCGTCGCTCGCTCGGATGCTGCCGAGGGAATGAACCTCGTGGCGCGCGATCCGCTGCGCGGCGGCGACGTTCCGGTGCGCGTGACGGCGCCCGTGCATTTCGATCCGGGCGCAGAGCGCATGAAGTCATGAGCAGCCCCACTACCGCGAGCGGGGCCGCGCCCTGCCGAATCGACGGGCCGCTCGCCATCGAGGCGCGCGAGTTCAAGACGTTCATGTTCCCGCTGGTCGGGAGCGCCACGGCCGACCTGCCAGCGCCGCCCGGCGCCGTGCAGCGGGATGGTGCCGGCCGGGCGGCGCTCCTGCATTTCGCGCCCGGGCGTTTCCTCGCGCCGGCGCCGGGCGCCGACCTGATCCGGCATCTCGATGCGCTCGCCGCGGCCGGCGTCGGTGCGGTCTTCAACGTGACGGGCAAGTGGCGCTCGATTGAAGTGGCGGGCGCGGGCGCCGAGCGCCTGCTCGCCGGCGGCGTCGATGTTGCGACGGTGCTCGGTCACCGGGAATGCGCGGCGGTGCAGCTCCTCGATTGTCCCGTCGTGCTCACGCGTTCGAGCGCGGGATTCGAGCTCATGGTCCAGGCGAGCTACGCCACCGACCTCGCCGCCTCGCTCGAGCGGATCCGCGCGAGCTCGCGCTAGAGGAAGCTCCAGAGAAGGCCGATGGAGCCGAGGTCGAGCGAGCCGCCCGGGGCGCGGAACGGCTCGAACTCGACGCGCACCGCGACTGAGCTCGCCTTGAGCTCGGCCCCGGCACCCCACGCGAATTCCGATTCCGACCGATTGAATCCATCACAGCCGACGCCGGGCACGCAGTAGGTTCCCGCGGACGTCGTTACGGCGGCGCGCTGCTGGCTGTTGGCGAGTCCGGCCTTCGCGAAGACGCCGAGGTAAGGGACCGGTATCGGCAAGTAGACAACGCCGAACACGGCAGGTCCGGTTGCCCGCGTCGCGACGCTACCGAAGGCGGAGTTCGGCCGCGGCCGGCCGAGGTCAACGGACTCGGCTTCCGCGCCGAGACGACCGAGACCTTGCACCCCGACGAGCGCCTTCCAGCCGGTGTCGTGGGCGCCCAGGTCGAGTGCATCGACCCGGACCTCGGACCGGCCGATCGAACCGCCGACGTACGCGCCGACGTCATCGCCCGCGCACGCGGCGCCCTGATCCGCCGCTCAGCCGGTGCTGCTGCCGCCACCGTGGGCAGCGTGCAGCGCGCTGAGTCCCGGATGGTCGATGGTCTTCACGGTCGTCGCGACCGCGTCCTTCAGGCAGCGGTTGAATGCGGACGAGACACGCGTGCCGGTAAGCGCGCGCGTAGCTTGGCAGTACTCCGACGCCGCCTGCTGGACGCGCCGATAGAGCACCTCGACGCCCGCGGGCGTTGCGAGGTTGACGTCCTGGTAGCTGATTCGGATCGTCGGCGCGTCCGCGGCTGCCGGCGAGGCGGCGAGCGGCAACGCGGTCGCGATCGATGCGATGAGGGCGGGGAAGAGACGATGCGTAAGGGCAGACATGGCAGTCTCCTTGATGATCCGAGCACACACGAGGGACCAAAAGAATAGGTGCGCGCGCGCAAGGAAACGCAGTCCTCGTCTCGCGCCGGCGGCCGTTCATCGCAACTCATCGACGCATCGTTTGACGCAGCACGGGCGCGGGCAAGTTGCACGCGCCGTCGAATACGGGCGCGCGCCTCGACTAAACTGTCCGCGCAGCGTGCTGCTGCGCAGCGACGGATGCGAGCATGGAAATCACCGGCGGATGTCTTTGCGGAAGTGTCCGGTTTCGTATCAGCGCGGCGCCGATCACGACACGTGTCTGCTGGTGTCGGCTCTGTCAGTACCTGGGTGCGGGGAGCGGGACGGTCAACGTCTGCTTCCCGAGTGCGGCGGTGACGGTGACGGGTGCGACGAGCAACTACACGCGCGTCGCCGGCAGCGGCAACACGATGCACCGCCGGTTTTGCCCGGCGTGCGGCACGCCGCTCGTCAGTGCCGCCGAATCGCGGCCGCACCTCCTGTTCGTCCGGGCCGGCTCGCTCGACGATGCGGAAGTGGCTCGCCCGGCGATGACGATCTGGACCGCGGCCGCGCCGAGCTGGGCGTGCTTCGATCCGCGATTGCCGAAGGAGAGCGGCCAGCCGCCGCCGGCCGCGCCCGTACCCTCTCTTAATTAGGGAGTGGGAGCGCGCGACCGAGCGTTGCATCTGTATATCCGTACAGTATACTTGGCACCGTTCGGCGTCGGTTCCGGGGAGTGTCCGCCAGGAAGTTGTACTGGTGCCCGAAGACCCGCGCGATACGGGCGCTGTGGATGCTCGAGGAACTGGGCGTGCCATTCGAGCGCGTGTTCATCGACATCCGCGATGCGAATGCTCGCGCGAACCCGGCCTTCCGGGCCGTTTCACCCATGGGCAAGGTGCCGGCGTTCGAGGACGGCACGACGCGGCTCTGGGACTCCGGTGCCATCTGCGGCTATCTCGCGGATCAGTACCCGGCCGCCGGACTCGCCCCGGCGATTGGAAGCCCAGCGCGCGGCGCGTACCTGCAGTGGCTCCTCTATACGAACGCGGCGATCGAGCCTGCGATGGTCGAGAAGTTCAGCAGCGCCCCGGTTAGTACCGTGTCGCGCGGCTGGGGCAGCTTCGAGCTAATGCTGTCGGTGCTGCGGGATGGGCTCGCGCCGGGGCCGTGGATACTCGGCGAGAAGTTCTCGGCAGCGGACGTGCTGCTTGGAACCTCGTGCCACTTCATGCGCCAGTTAAAGATCCTCACCGATGAGCCGGCGCTGTCGGCCTACGCCGATCGCTGCGAGGCGCGGCCGGCATTCCAGCGCGCCGCCGCGTCCGACGTGCTCTGAGCGCGCAGGGCGGCTAGCGAGGCGCCGACGCCTCGAGCAGCGCCGCCAGTTCTCCCTTCCACAACACCGCCCACGTGTGGCTGCCGTGGCCGCGCGTTTGCGCGCTCGTCGGCAAGAGAACGAAGCGGCCGTGGCGCAGGCGCTTCGCTTGGACCTCGGCGATCCCAAGCTCGGGTGGGTTCACGAAGTCATCCGCCGAGTTGATCCACGTCACCGGCGTAACGATATCCTCGAGGTGCTGCGACGGGTCGTAGTCCTCCGACGCGCTAACCTGATAGAGAAAGTCGTTCGCATCGAGTGTCGCTAGCGAGCTCTTCGTGTACTCCTCGACGCGCGCATCGGCGGCCTCGCGGGTCGGTAGCGTCGCCTGCAGGTAGAGCGGTGCGCTGCCCGCGATCGACAGGAGGTCCGACACCGTTCGCAATCCCGCGATGGGTTCGCCCGCGTACTCACCGCCCGCCCAGGCGGGATCGTCGCGGATCGCATCGATCGCCATGCGTCGCCACATGCGGTTGCGACCGGCAATCGGCACCGGCAGGCACGCAAGCGGCATCAGCGCGTCCATGAACAGCGGGTAGGCCTCGCCCCACACGAAGCCGTGCATGCAACCCATCGACGTTCCCATGATGAGTCGCAGGTGATCGACTTTGAGTCCCTCGGTCAGCAGCCGGTGCTGGGCCGCGACCATGTCGGCGTAGCCATACTTTGGAAAGCGCGCGTGCAGGCCGTCGCTTGGTTTTGATGACTTCCCATGGCCGATGCCGTCGGGGAGGATCACGAAGTACCTGGAGATGTCGAGGAGCTGCCCGGGTCCAAAGAGCTCGCCGGAGAACTGCGCGCGCAGGAACTGGTGGCCGTTGCCGCCGGTGCCATGGAGAACGAGGACCGCGTTGTCGACGCGACCGTCCGCGCCGCGGTGCGGTGTGCCGAGTGTCGTGTAGTGGAGGCGAAGCAGCGGCAGCACTTCCCCCGAGCGAAACTGGAAATCCTTCGCTACAAAATCCGCTTCCATCGTCGGCAGCGCCGGCAGCGCCGGCAGCGCCGGCAGCGTCGGCTGCGCGCCAGCGCTCCAACTGACCGCGAGAAGCGCCGCGACGAGGACGCGCGTTCGTGGTGTCGGCCACGACCCGAAGCGGCCGGGTGAAGTGAACATTTGAGGTCCCCTCATACGTGTCGACGAGCTGGCAGCGTCAGGAACTAGACGCAAGCTAATTGTAAGGTTTGTCCGAATGACCCGAACCGCCTGTTTGACGCAGGGCGAGGCAGCGGGCCCGGCCGCCGTGCCATTGCCGGCCCGGGGGGTTCTGGACTATACAGTCGACGAAACTATAAGCAGTGCTTCGATGCTGCAGCGAGGAACCGGGTGGGTGATGTCGTCGATCTCGTCAGCATCGCGTTGCGAAAGAAGCTGCTGGACCACGGCGCTCGCTCGCTCAGCGAGGTTGAGTGGCACCTCCTCAGGATCAGCCACCTCTTGAATTCGATCGAGGACACGACCTTCGATCGGTTGCTCGCCGACTCGCCGCTTGCCGAACTCCTCGCCCTCGCCGACGGGCTCGACGCCATCCAATCGCCCGAGGCGGCCCGCGCCATTCGTGGCGCGGCGACCGCGCTCGCAGCGGCGAACGATCCGGGGCGCGGGCTCGAGCGCGCGGATGCGGTGGCCTCGATCTCGACAGCGCTCGGTCGTCGCCTCGCCGCGATGCGCTCGGGCGTCGAGCAGAAGCTTCTCAACTACGCATTTCGCCAGCAGGAACTCGGCCCCGGCGATTCCGCGGCGAGCTGACCTCCGGCGGCCCGCGCTAGAGACCGGGTGCGCTCGGCGCAGCGGAACCCGCGGCGGCGCCTGGCGCGACCGGCAAGCGAACGTTGGCGCGGCAGCCCTGGCCCGGCGCCGTGTCGAATTCAACCGACCCGTTGACCGCCCGTAGCCGCTCGGCGAGGTGCAGCAGGCCGAAGCTCGCCGCGACCGGCGAGGTGCGGCGGCGCGCATCGAAGCCGACACCGTGGTCAACGACGGCGATGTCGAGGTAGTCCGCGAACTGGTCGACGATGACGTCCGCCCTATCGGTGCGCGAGTGCTTGTAGGCGTTGAAGAGCAGCTCGCGGACCACGCGGTAGACCACCCGGAGCAAGTCTTCGCTGATCTCCCCGCTGCCAGCGACCCGCACCGTCACGATGAACCGATAGCGGGATTCAAACAGGCGCACGAGCCCCTGCAGCACGCCTTCGACCGAGGTTTCCTCGAGCTCCGGCGGGCTCAGGTCCTGGATCATCGTGCGGATGCCTCTTTGCGCCTCGTGCGATGCCGCGACCGCGTCATCGAGCAGCGTGTGCCCGAGGCCGCCGGAGACCATCGGCTTCAGCGCGCCGAGGAGCATCGCCTGGCCCGCCAGCAGCTGCCCGACGCCGTCGTGCAGGTCCGAAGCCGTCGCGCGGCGTGCGCTCGCCTCGGCCTCGTCGAGCTCGTGCGCGTACTGATGCAGCCGCTCGTTGGTCCGGCCGAGCTCGCCGACGAGAGCATGTTCCTTGAGCGTCAACAGGTTGATGAGGTGCGCACCACCGCAGGCGGTGACGAGAAAGAGCTGCATCGGAAAGACGACGCTCGCCCAGATGCCCGGCGTCGCCATGCCGGCGAATGCGCCGAAATCCTGCGCCGAGGCGGCGCAAACGGTGAGTGCGGCGACGACGACCCCGTAGGAGACCGCGGCGCGCGAGAACCTGAGCGCCAGCCACACGAGCGGCACGGCGAACAGGAACTGCGGCGGGTACTGCGTCGCCCAGGGCGTTCGGCCGAACACGAGCCAGGCACTCAACGTGATCGTCAACGCGCCGACCGCGAGCAGCTCCCACGGACGCGCCGGCGTCAGCGCCCGCGTCCCCGGGCGCGCGATGAGCGCATCGACGACCGGGCTGAAGCAGATGATGCCGAGCACGGCGGCCGCGCCCCAGATCGCGACATCCTGCGCGCTCGTACCGGTGCTCGCGAAGCCCGCGTGCGCGAAAGTACCGAGTACGGCGCCCGGCAGCACGCCGAGCGGAAAGGCGATCAGCCACAGCGGCGAAAGATTCGGGAACGACGGGTCCTCGATGCGCCCGACGCCAAAGTAGCGGGACAGCGCAGCCGGCAGGAGCGAGGTGAGCACGTTCGCGGCCGCGAGTGCCGCCTCGGTCGTGAGGCCAGGATGCACGCCCGTCACGAACCGGTCGACGAGCGGGTAGGAGGCGAATTCCCAACCGGCGCTCGCGAGTGCGATCGCCGGCCACCAGCGCGGCGGCAAGCGCAGGTAGGCGACGAACGGAACCGCGTAGCCGGGCCACAGGGCCGCCGGCGCCGACGGCCACGGCTTTAGCGCATAGCCGAGTAGAAAGAGGAGCGGGTAGGCAAACGCAAGCAGCGTCACCGCGGACGATGTCAGCGGGCGGGGGACGCCCGATTCCAGAGCCGGCGGTGCGTACAGCGACGACACGACCACAGTGTGCCACGTCTCCCCGGAATCACGGAGCAATGCGGCGCCGAAGCGCCACGCGAGCCGCCGCCCGGCCGGGTGCCTGCCATACAATGGCCGGCGCGCCGGAAGCACCATGACGGGTGCGATGGTGCGACGCACGCCGAATGCGCGCCCGGCCAGAGGACACGATCGAGCATGACTACCGAGGGACAGTCCGCGCTCCCGCCGCCCTCGACGACCGAGGTTCGCGCCGGCATGGAGATCGACGCCGGGCGCCTGACCGCGTACCTCCGCGAGCACGTCGCGGGGTTCGAGGGCCCGCTCTCGGTGCGCCAGTTCAGGGGCGGGCAGTCAAATCCCACCTACCTCCTCACGACCCCGCGGCGACGCTACGTGCTGAGGCGCAAGCCGCCCGGCACCCTGCTCGCCTCCGCGCACGCGGTCGACCGGGAATTTCGCGTGATCAGCGCGCTTGGCGGCAGCGGCGTGCCGGTGCCACAGACCTTCGCGCTTTGCACCGCGGAGTCGGTCATCGGCACCTGGTTCTACGTGATGGAGTACGTCGAGGGCCGGATCCTGTGGGATCCCGCGCTCGAGTCCGTCGAGCGGGGGCAGCGGCGCTCCCACGCGCTCGCGCTCGTCGGCGCGCTCGCAGACCTTCACAAGCTCGATCCGACCGCCGTCGGGCTCGCCGATTTCGGCAAGCCGGCGGCGTACATGGCGAGGCAGATCGCGCGCTGGTCGAAGCAGTACCTCGAGGACACGGCGGCCGGGCGCATCGAGGCGATGGACCGGCTGATCGAGTGGCTGCCAAGGCACCTGCCGGCGGTCGAGCAGAGGGTGGCGATCGTGCACGGCGACTACCGGGTGGACAATGTCGTGTTCCACCCGCGCGAGGCGCGCGTACTCGCGATCCTCGACTGGGAGCTCGCGACGCTCGGCGACCCGCTCGCCGATTTCGCCTACCACCTCATGCTCTACCGTCTGCCGACGATCTCGATACCCGGGCTCCGCGGCCGCGACATGCCGGCGCTTGGGCTCCCGACCGAGGCGGAGTACGTCGGCCACTACTGCGAGCGGGCGGGCCGCGAGCGCATCGATGAGCTCGAGTTCTACCTCGCCTTCGCCATGTTCCGCCTCGCCGGCATCTTCCACGGCATCGCGGGACGGGTTGCCCGCGGCACGGCCGTCAGCGAGAAGGCGCGCGACTATGCGCGGCACGTGACGACCGTCGCCAACTGCGCCTGGCGGCAGGCACAGTCGGTCGGTTGAAGCGCCTGCCCTCGGGCGTCGCGCGGCGGGGCGCGTGGTAGGATTTCGGCAAGCCATTTGACGGCAGGCCCGGGGAACTCCCGGCCGCCGCGATCCCTCCCCCTCCCGGACGGAAATACCACGTGTCATCGCATACGCTGCTATTCAGGAACGGACGTATCTTCGACGGCACGAGCGACCACCTGCGCGATGGGCTCGAGGTGCTCGTGGAGGGCACGCGGATCAAGGAAGTCGCCGACCGGCCGCTCAGGGCCGCGGGCGCCACCGTGGTAGACCTCGGTGGCCGCACGCTGATGCCGGGGCTCATCGATGCGCATTTCCACGCTTACGCGACCGCACTTGACCTCGGCAAGGCCTGCGCGGTGCCCCTGTCGTTGCACGCGCTCGAGGCGCACGTGCTGCTCGAGCAGTCGCTCGCCCGCGGCTTCACGACGGTGCGTGACGCGGCGGGCGCGGACGTGGGCCTCGCGCTTGCGACCGAGCGCGGCCTCATCAAGGGACCGCGGATCTTCTACTCGGGGCGGGCGCTGACGCAGACCGGCGGACACGGCGACATGCGCTCGGCGACGCACATCGAACCCTGCGCCTGCGCGCAGGTCGGCCACACGATGGGCGTCGTCGTCGACGGCGTCGATGAGGTGCGCAAGGCGGCGCGCGAGGAGCTGAGGAAGGGCGCGCACCAGATCAAGATCTTCGTGTCGGGTGGCATCTCATCGCCGGGTGACCCCGTGTGGATGCGCCAGTTCACCGACGATGAGATCCGCGCCGCGGTGGAAGAGGCCGCGAGCCGGCGCACCTATGTCCTTGCCCACGCCTACACGGCCGAGTCAATCAGCCGCGCGGTGCGCTGCGGCGTCCGCTCCATCGAGCACGGCAACCTGATCGACCGGGCGGCGGCCGAGGTCGTGCGCGATCACGATGCGTTCGTCGTGCCGACGCTCGTGACGTACGAGGCCAATCACCGCTTTGGCGCCGCGGCCGGTGCCCCGGCGTTCATGCTCGAGAAGCTCGATGAGGTCCGCCTCGCGGGCCTCGATGCGCTGGCGCTGCTCGCGGAGGTCGGCGTCAAGATCGGCTTCGGCACGGACCTCCTCGGTCCCCTGCACCAGTACCAGTCGGATGAGTTCACGATCCGCGCGCGCGTGCAGAAGCCCGTCGACATCCTCCGCTCGGCGACCTCGATCAATGCCGCGCTCGTGCAACGCTCCAACGAGCTCGGCGTCGTGCGCGCCGGTGCTCTCGCCGACCTCATCGTCGTCGACGGGGACCCGCTCGCGGACATCTCGGTGCTGTGCGGCCAGGGCGAGCGGATCCCGCTCGTCATGAAGGCCGGCGAGATCATGAAGCGGATGGCGCTCTAGCCGATCGGGCGGTCAGTCGATGACGCGTGCGACGCCGCGACCACGCGGGTCGGCGATGGCGACGGGACGGGCTCGGCCCATCTCGATCGCGGCGATGTCGCCGTTCCAGCCCTGCTGCTCGAACCGGTAGCCGCGCGCGATGAGCGCATCGACCGTCGCGCGGTCGAGCTGGCGGTACGGTTCCTCGAAGATCGTGTCCGGTGGCAGCAGCTGGTGATGGACGCGCGTCGCGGCGACGGCATCCCCGAGCGGCATCGCGTAGTCGTGCCAGTTCGTGATGACCTGGAAGACGGACGTGAAGATCCTGGAGCCCCCCGGCGTGCCGATGACGAGCGCGACCTTGCCGTCGCGCGTCAGTATCGTCGGCGTCATCGAGGAGAGCGGGCGCTTGCGCGGGGCGATCGCATTCGCGTCCGCGCCGACGACGCCGTAGAGGTTCGGGGTCCCGGGCTTCACCGAGAAATCGTCCATCTCGTTGTTGAGCAGGAAGCCTGCGCCCCGCACGACCTGGCCCGCGCCGAAATCGTCGTTGAGCGTATAGGTGTTGGAGACCGCGTTGCCCCGGCCATCGACGATCGAGAAATGCGTCGTGTTGTGGTGCACCGTGACGCCGGGCGCCACGTCCGCCGTCGGCGTCGGCCGGTCGGGTCGCACCTCCGCGGCGCGGCGCGCGAGGTAAGCGGGGCTGAGGAGCGCATCGACGGGGGTCGACGAGAATGCGGGGTCGCCGAGGTACTCGGCGCGGTCGGCGAAGACGCGCTTCTCGATCTCGGCGAGCAGGTGGACGTACTGCGGCGAGTTGTGCGCGACACCTCGGAACGCGCTCGCAAGGTCCGCCTTCATCGCGAGCAGCGAGATGAGCGCGATCCCGCCGGAACTCGGCAGTGGCGCCGTGATGACCCGGTAGCCCTGCCAGTCGGCCTCGAGGGGCCTGCGCCACTCGACGCGATAGGCCGCGAGGTCTGCCGCGGTGATAGCGCCACGACCGCCCGCCATCTCGGCGACGATGAGCCGGGCGGTGCGACCCGTGTAGAAGCCGGCCGCACCCTTCGCCGCGATCCTTCCGAGGGTGGCGGCGAGCTCGCTCTGCCGGTGCATCCGGCCGGCCGCGAGGCTGCCGAAGTAGTCGAGGAAGTTGGTCCGGCCGTTGAGGTCCTTCGCGCGCTCATCGCGGCGGGCGGTGAGCTTTGCGCTAACGCGAAAGCCGTCGCGCGCGCGACGGATCGCGGGGGCGAGATCCGTCTTCCACGGCAGCTTGCCGAAGCGCTGGTGGAGCGCCCAGAGGCCCGCCACGGTCCCCGGGACGCCCGCGGCCGCGGGCCCCACGGTACTCGCATCCAGGATGACGTTGCCGGCCGCGTCGAGATACATGTTCGCGGTCGCGGCGCCGGGCGCGACTTCGCGGTAGTCGAGAAAGTACGTCTTTCCGTCGAAAAGGACGGTCGCGAAGCCGCCGCCACCCAGGTTGCCGGCGTCGGGGTAGGTGACCGCGAGCGTGAAGCCGACGGCTACCGCCGCATCGATGGCGTTGCCGCCGGCCCTGAGTACCTCCTCGGCGGCCGCGGCGCCGTCGGGATCGGGCGCCGCGACCGCGGCGGGCGCCGCGTGGCCGGGCGCCCCGAGGAGGAAGGCGCCGAGGGCGATGAGGGCGAGGCTGAACGCTCGAGGGCGCTTCGATCGCACGGGGCGGCTAGCCTTTCGTCAGTCGGCCGAGGAGCTCCGCACGAAGCGCCCGGACGCGCTCGCCGGATAGCTCGCCGAGGAGCCCGTGCCGTTCGGGCGGAATGTGGGCGGTGACGTCCGCGTCCGTGCCGAACACGTAGTGCGCGTAGATCGCGCCCCAGGCCTCGCGTGTCGCGGGCGGCAGGTGCCTCAGGTTCAGGATGGAGTGCATGAGGCTCTCGAACGCGGAATCCGTGCGTCCGGTCGTGGCGCCGGCGTGCCACCAGTAGTTGACGAGCAGGTTGAAGGGCTCGAGCGATTCGACGTGGTGCCACCATGCCGGCGGCACATAGATCGCATCGCCCGGCCCAAGTTCCGCGCTCGTGGCGGCGGCGAGTGCCTCGCGGTATTTCGGGTAGCGCTCGAAGTCGGGCTCGGCGACGTGCACGAGGCTCATCGGCGCGCCGGTCGGCGCGAAGTCGAGCGGACCCACGTACAGGTTGCCGATCTGCTCGGGCGGGAAGAGGGTGAAGCGGCGCCGACCGCTCACGACGCAGCCGATGTTGTTCCATTCATCGAAATGCGCCGGTGTCGTGATTGCGTTGCCGAGCCAGATGCGCGGCAATACGTCGGGCGGCAGGCAGTCGAGGCGGTTCGCGGCCGCGAACCCCGGCACGCAATCGCGAATGAGCGCGCTTTGCGCCGCGACCGCCGGCGGATTGGGAAATGCCGAGTACCGCAGCACCTGCTCGGCGACGGCAGCGAGCGGCAGGCGGTTGCGGACGAAATTGAAGCCGCTCATGGCGGAGTTGTAGAAGACGCGCCCGCGCTCCTCCGGCGCCGTCATGATCGCATCGACCGGAGTGCCGTTATCAAGTCCGGCGAGGTAGGCGACGATCGCGCTCGGGGACGTGAGCGCGTGCGCGACCGCCGGCCACTGCCGCACGAGGCCGCGCAGCACCGCGGGCTTGCCGGAGGCAAGCACCTCTGTACGGATCGCCTCGTCGTCGGGGGCGGTGAATTCGCGAATGGCGGGGAGGGCTCGCGTCATGAAGCGTGGGTTGTTGAAGCGCCCCGGGGCGCTACCAGAAATACACCTGCAACGACTCGGCGGTGTCGCGCGGCGGGATGCCGAGCAGCACCTCGCGATGCGGCCGGTAGTTGACGACGCTGCGATCGAGCAGGTTGTCGATCTCCGCGAGGCTATAGCGCCCTTCCTCGGCGGTCGGGGCCCTGAGCGCCCCAGCATCCGGGAAGATGCCCATGCCCGCCATGATTGAGTACCAGGAGAACACGGGGTAGCCCGCCCCGATCGCCTGCTGGCGGACGCCGGGCGCGATGCTCTTGCCAGCCATCCAGAGGCTGTAGAGCTGCTTGAGCGAATCGGACAGGTTGAGGTTGGCCGCGTTGGCGCGCCAGTACTCGGTATCGGTGCGTGAATTCGTCTTGTAGTGGGTGACGATGTAGTCGCGCGTCCCCTCGAACTTGGCGTTGACCGCTGCGTTGAACTCATCGTGCGCCCGCTCGCCCAGGTCGCCGCGCTCGAGTACCTCGAGGAAGCTCGTGGCGGTCTGCTGGATGAAGAGGAGCGCGGTTGCCTCGAGCGGCTCGATGAAGCCCTGCGAAAGGCCGACCGCGAGGCAATTCCGGTTCCAGTGCTTGGTGACCCGCCCGATCTTCATCTTGAGGTGCCGCGCCGGGGTCTCGGAATCGAGGAGCCCGAGCCGTTCGCGCAGCTCCGTCTCCGCCTGGTCGGCCGAGCAGAACTGCGAGCTATAGACGTAGCCATTGCCGAAGCGGCTGGTCAGTGGGATCTTCCACGCCCAGCCATGCTTGAGCGCGCTCGAGACGGTCTCCGACGGTATCGAGTCGCCGATCGGCGTCGGCAGCGCGACCGCCGCGTCATTGAAAAGGTTGCTCGCGAAGCTGACGAAGGGCGTCTTGAGCGCCTTGTCGATCAGCAGCCCGGCGAAGCCGCTGCAGTCGATAAAGAGGTCGGCCGAGATCGCCTCGCCGTCCGTCGTGCACACCGCCTGGATCGCGCCGTCGGCGCTCAGCGTCGCGTGCGTCAGGTGGCAGGCGCAGTAGCTGACGCCGCGTTCGATGGCCTTCTTCTGCAGGAACTGGCCGAGCAGGACCGCGTCGAAGTGGTAGCCGTGCCAGATGTCGAATGGGAAGTTGTTGGCCGGCTTCGGCGCGAGCTCTCGCTCGGCGAGGCGCGCGGCGATGAAGAAGCGGTTCGGGTGCGCGTGCACGTTGGCGCCATTGATGCGCGACTCGGCGTTGTGGACGAACTGCGTCATCGTCAGGTTGTCGAGCATCGAGGCGAAGGGGTGGAAATAGCTCTCGAACCCGGGCTTCGTCGACCAGCCGTCGAAGGTGATGCCGCACTTGTAGGTCGCGTGGCAGGCCGGCATCCACTCGGCCTCCTCGATGGCGAGGCCATCGAAGAATCCCCGCAACCACGGAGTCGACCCCTCGCCGACGCCGATGATCCCGACCGTAGGGGATTCGAGCACGCTTAGCTCGACCCCCTTGGCGATCAGCGTGCGGGCGAGGATCAGCGCGACCATCCAGCCCGCCGAGCCGCCGCCGACGATGACGATGCGCTTGACGGGGGCGGGAGCACGCGGGGTCGCCGCAGCCTGCCGGGCGCTATGGCTGAAGGAGTAATTGAAGAGGGTGGCTGTCATCGCTGCGGCTCTAAAACCGGTGCACCGGTGCTGCCAACGACTGCCAGCGGGGGCAGTCGCTCGACCAGCGCGCCCCCGTGGACTAACCCAATCGTTTAAATAGGGTGAGGCAGGAGCGCGCTGGCGAGCATGCGTAATGTGCCAGAGTCGCGCGTGTCTTGCTCTGCCGATTGCAAATGACACCTCGGGAGGCTCGATCCATGTCGCCGTCGACACCCGCCGGCACGCCACGCCGACGCTCGTGCTAGAGCGCGTTGATGTCGCGAGTCTCGAGGATGCGCTGCGCGGCGCCGTGGCGTGCGATCGCGAGCATGGCGCGCCCGACCTGGGCGGTATTCGTCACGCGATCGGGAAATGCCCGCTCGAGAAGCGGCGTCAGCGGCGCGAGCAGCGCGTAGAGGAAGCGGTAGACGGCGGTCTTCGAGACGATCCCGTCGCCCGGCCGGATCATCCCTGGCCGGAACATGAAGGCGCGGCACGGCAGCGCCAGCAGCGCGTTCTCGGTGCGGCCCTTCACGCGCGCCCACATCGACCGCCCGCGCTCGCTCGAATCGGTACCGGCGCCCGATACGTAGATGAGCGTGAAGCCGGGATTCCAGGCGCAAAGCGCGCTCGCGAGGCCAACGGTGAGGTCGTAGGTGACCGCCGCATAGGCCGCTTCCGTCATCCGAAACGACGACACGCCCGCGCAATAAAAGCACGCGGTCAGGTCGCGCAGCGACGGCTCGAGCGCACCGATGCCGCCGAAATCCGCGAGCACGAGCTCCCGCACCTTGGGGTCGCGCACCCCGGTCGGCGAGCGCACCAGCGAGACGATTTCGGTGACAACCGCCGCCGCCAGGCATTCGCGGAGCACGCCTTGCCCAACCATGCCGGAGGCGCCGAGCAGCAGGATTCTCATCGGCGCGATCCTCCTGGTAACGGCCTTGCCCAGCGCGTGTTTGCGCCGCCAGTGTCCCGCCGGCGGGCGAGAGGGTAGGCTACGCGCGGTCCGGGGGGCGGGGCGACGGGCGATGGCTTCACACTACGATGCGATTGTAGTCGGCTCGGGCCACAACGGGCTCGTCTGCGGGGCCTATCTCGCGAAGGCGGGCCTGAAGACGCTGGTGCTCGAGCGCCGCGGCATCATCGGCGGTGCCGCGGTGACCGAGGAATTCGCGCCGGGATTTCGCGCCTCGCGGTTTTCCTACGTGATGAGCCTGCTGCACCCGCGGGTGATCGCCGACCTGGAGCTGCGTTCGTTCGGCCTCGAGGTGCTGCCGGCCAACGACCTCTTTTGCCCGCTCGGCGGCGATGACTACATCGTCTTCAGCGACGATCCCGCCAAGATCCAGCAGGAGTTCGCCCGCTTCTCGCGCCACGACGCCGAGATCTACCCCGAATTCGCGCGCGAGCTCGCCAGATCCGCGAACCTGATCCGCCAGCTCCTGTTCGAGACGCCGGTCGATCCCTTGAAGCGCGACTGGAAGGGGTTTCGCGAGACGGCGAAGCTCCTCTGGCGCTACCGGAAAGTCGGCGACCGGGCGTATCGGCTCATCGACCTCCTGAGCCAGAGCGCCTACGACTACCTGTCGGTCTGGTTCGAGAGCGACACGGTGAAGTCCGTACTCGCCTACTACGCCTCGGTCGGCACGTTCGCCGGTCCCCGCTCGCCAGGGACCGCCTACGTGATCCTGCATCACCTGATGGGCGAGCACGAGGGGGCCGGCGGCTGGGGCTTCGTGAAAGGCGGCATGGGAGCGATCCCGGCCTCGATCGCCCGCTCGGGCGCGCGCTTCGGTCTCGAGGTGCTGACCGATGCCGCGGTCGCCGAGATTACCGTCAGCGACGGCCGGGCAACCGGCGTCAGGACCGTCGATGGGCGGGAGTTCACCGCGAGCTGCGTCGCCTCGAACGCCGATGCGAAGACGCTGTTTCGCCGGCTGCTCGCGCCCCGACACCTGCCGGCGGAGCTACTCGCCGACATCGATGCGTTTCGCACGTTCTCGACCGCGTTCAAGCTCAACATCGCGGCGGAGGCGCCGCCCATGTACCGGGCCTTCGATCCTGCCAAGACCGGCTTCGCCTACCCGAGTTTCGTGCACGTGGGTCCCGGCATCGACTATCTCGAGCGCGCCTACGATGACGCCAAGTACGGATCGTTCTCGGCGCGTCCGTTCCTGACGCCGGTCGTGCCGACGATCGTCGATGACACGCTGGCGCCCGCCGGCCAGCACGTCGTCAACGTCTTTGGCGGGCACGCGCCCTACACGCTCAAGGGCACAACCTGGGACGAGGCGAGGCCGCGCCTCGTGAAGGCGGCGCTCGATGTGATCGAGGAGATGGCGCCCGGCTTCGGCGCCGGCATCATCGCCATCGAATCGCTCGTCCCGCCCGACCTCGAGTCGATCGTGGGGCTGCCGCAGGGGCACATCTTCCACGGCGAGCTGAGCGCCGACCAGCTCTTCTGGCAGCGCCCGACGCCGCACTACGCCGACTACCGCACGCCCGTCGCCGGGCTTTACCAGTGCGGTTCCTCGAGCCATCCGGGCGGCGGGGTATCGGGGATCCCGGGCCACAATGCCGCGCGCGAGATCCTGAAGGACTGGAAGAAGCTGAAGCGAGGCTGAGTTGACCGATCCCACCCTCCCCTCGAGCGCCCGCGTCATCATCATCGGTGGCGGCGTGATCGGCTGCTCGATCGCCTACCACCTCACGCGGCTCGGCTGGCGGGACGTCGTGCTCCTCGAGCGCCACCAACTGACCTCGGGCACGACCTGGCACGCCGCCGGGCTGCTGACGACGCTCAGGGACACCGAGGCGCAGACCAAACTCGCCAAGTACACGCAGGACCTCTACCGGCGCCTCGAGGCCGAGACGGGACAGGCGACGGGGGTCATCAACTGCGGTTCCATCCAGCTGGCGCAGACCCCGGAGAAGGCCCTCGAGATGCGCCGCGGGCTCGCGATGGCCGGCTGCTTCGGTGTCGAGGGGCACGAGATCAGTCGCGCCGAGGTCAAGGCGCTCTGGCCACTCGCGGACGTCTCCGACCTCGCGGCGGCGTTCCATTTCCCGAACGACGGTCGTGTCAACCCGACCGACGTCACCCAGGCGCTCGCGAAGGGCGCGCGCCAGGGCGGCGCGCGCATCCTTGAGGGGACGCCCGTGACGGGCATCACGAGCGCGAACGGCCGGGTCACCGGGGTCCTCACGGCCGCCGGGCCGATCAGCGCCGAGGTCGTCGTCAACTGCGCCGGCATGTGGGCGCGCGAGGTCGGCCGGATGGCCGGCGTCAACGTGCCCCTGCAGGCGGCGGAACACTACTACCTGATCTCCGAGCCCATCGCCGAGGTCCATCCGCTCCTGCCGATCCTCCGCGATCCCGGCAACTCCGCCTACATCCGCGAGGAGGCGGGCAAGATCATGCTCGGCCTTTTCGAGCGGACCGCGGTGCCCTGGGGACTGCCGCGGATCCCGGAGGGCTTTGCCTTCGGCGAGATCCCGCCCGACTGGGAGCGTATGGCGCCCTACATCGAGCGGGCGATGCGCCGCGTGCCGCGGCTCCTGGAGACCGGCATCAAGCTCCTCTTCTGTGGCCCTGAGTCGTTTACGCCCGACCACAACTACCTGATGGGCGAGGCGCCGAACCTCAGGAACTTCTTCGTCGCGGCGGGATTTAATTCACTCGGCATCCTCTCGGGCGGCGGCGCCGGCCACGTGATGGCCGAGTGGATCGCCGCGGGACACCCGCCGATGGACGTGTGGTCGGTCAACATCCGCCGCGCCTACCCGTGGCAGGACAACGACCGCTACCTGCAGGAGCGCATCGTCGAGACGCTCGGCATCGGCTACCAGGACCACTGGCCATTCCGCCAGTGGGAGACCGCGCGCGGCGTCAAGAAGAGCGTGCTGCACGACCGCGTGGCGGCGGCGGGCGCGTGCTTTGGCGAATCGGCGGGCTGGGAGCGGCCGAACTGGTACGCGAGGGCCGGCCAGACCCCCGAATACGCCTACGGCTGGGGCCGGCAGAACTGGTTCGCGAACAACGCCGCCGAGCACCGCGCGGTGCGCGAGCGGGTGGGCCTCTTCGAGCAATCCTCGTTCGCGAAGCTCCTGGTGCAGGGACGGGATGCCGCCGCCGTGCTCAACCGGATCGCGGCGGCCAATGTCGATGTCGCCGTCGGCCGCTGCGTCTACACGCAGTTCCTCAACGCGCGCGGCGGCATCGAGGCGGACCTCACCGTCACGCGCCTCGCCGCCGACCGGTTCCTCGTCGTCACCGCCGCGTTCACGCAGACGCACGTCGAGGCATGGATCCGCGACCAGACGCCCGCCGAGGCGTTCAGCCTCGTCACCGACGTCTCGGCGGCCTACGCGATGCTGAACCTGCAGGGGCCGGCCGCGCGCGCGCTGCTCGCGAGCCTCTCGCCCGATGACTTCTCGAACGCGGGCTTCCCGTTCGCGACCGCCCGCGAGGTCAGGATCGGCTACCAGACCGTGCTCGCGGTGCGCCTCACCTACGTCGGGGAGCTCGGCTGGGAGCTCTACGTCCCGACGCCGTTCGCGCTGCCGGTCTACGACGCGCTCGTCGCGGCAGGCGCGGCGCACGGGATGCAGCACTGCGGCTATCACACGCTCAATTCACTCAGGATGGAGAAGGCGTACCGCGACTGGCCGCACGACATCGGTCCAGCCGATTCGCCGCTCGAGGCCGGCCTTGGCTTCTGCATCGCCTGGGACAAGCCGGGCGGGTTCGTCGGCCGCGACGCGCTGGTGCGCCTGCGCGAGGCGGGGCCGCTCGCGCGGCGCCTCATGCAGTTCCGCCTCGAGGATCCGGAGCCGCTGCTCTACCACGATGAACCGATCTGGCGGGATGGCGAGCGGGTCGGTATCACGAGCTCGGCGATGTACGGCCACACGCTCGGTGCCGCGATCGCACTCGGCTACGTGTCGGTACCTCCCGGCGCCGACGATGGCGCGCTGACGGCGGCCCGCTACGAGATCGCGACCGGCGGCGCGCGCGTTGCGGCGACCGCCTCACTCACGCCACTGTACGACCCGAAGAACGCCCGGATTCGCCGCTAGCGAGGGCGGAAGCCCTCGTCACTGGTCGCCCAGCATGCCGACGATCGGCAGGCGGGCCGCCCGGATGGCGGGGAAGAATCCGCCGATCAGGCCGACGACGGTCGCGAGGATGAGCGCCGTGACACAAAGTCCCGGTGTGACCTGGAACGTGAAGATGACCTGCGTGAAGTTAGCGCTCAGGGTCTTCGCCGAAAAGCCCTGGAAGATCAGCGACGCCGCCACGACGCCTACCAGGCCGCCGACGACCGACAGGAAGAGCGCCTCGGCGAGTGTGCCGACGAAGGTCGGAAATCCGCCAAACCCGATCGCGCGCAGCGTCGCGATCTCGGTGCCGCGAGTCGCGACGGAGCTGTACATGGTGTTGAGCGCCCCGGCGAGCGCGCCGATCGCCATGATGATCGCGAGCGGCCAGCCGAGCGCCTGGATCAGCCCGCCGGAGGCCTTCGCCTGCTCGGCGAAATAATCGGCCTCGGACTGGGCGAGCAGCTGCACGCGCGGGTCCGCCGCGACCGCCGCCTTCAATGCGGGCAGCGCGGCGGGCGAGGTCAGCCGCACGCGGATCGTCTGGAAGAAGTTCTGCCGGTCGAAGGCGCTTTGTACGACGCCAGCGTCGGCCCAGAGCTCCGACTCGCGCACCGTGCCGCCGTCCTCGAACACCCCGACGACCGTCCAGGTGCTCTGGCCGAGCCTCAGCGTCTTGCCCACCTCGAAGCCGACGAACTCGCGGACAACAGCCCGACCGACCACCAGCTCGTTGGTGCCCGGCTGGAACACCCGACCTTCGGTGATGCGGATGCCGTGGCGAAGCGCGATGCCGGTGGGAGTGATGCCCCGCAGCGGCAGGTTGCCGCGCAGCCCGTTCGAGCGGCTGGTGCCATCGACGATCACGAAGAGCTCCGCCGAAATGAGCGGCTTGCCGCCTGCACGAGCGACGCCCGTCATCTCACCGACCAATGCCGCCTGGTCGCGCGACGCGACGCTGTTGATCTCGCTGCTTGCGCCGTCGCGCATCAGGATCGCGATATCGGCGGCGCCGGCGCTGGCCTGTGCCTTGCGGAATCCGTTGGCCATGGCGAGGAAGGACAGCAGCACCGCGACGACGAGCGCGATCGCGACCACGGTCGACAGCGACATCCAGAGCCGCTGGGGGATGCTGCGGATGTTCATGCCGGCGATCGCGATCGACTGGCGTCCGAAAGTGGCCATCGCTACCTCCGCCCGAGCGCGCTGACGATCCTGAGCCTGAGCCCCGACCACGCGGGCACCGCGCCGGTCACGAGCCCGAGCACGATCGCCCACCCTAGGCCCGCGGCGAGTATTGCGCCTGTCATGTGGACACCCGGGATCAAGGCCTCGAGATACCGCCGCGTCGCTGCGAGGGCCAACCACGCCGTGCCGAGCCCGAGCGCCGCGCCAAAGAGCGCCAGCAGCATCGACTCGGCCAGGATCTGCGCCGAGATCACCGGGCCGCTGAAGCCGAGCGTCTTGAGCACGCCAATTTCGCGGGTCCGTTCGCGGATCGCCATGACCATCGTGTTGCCGACGATGAGCAGGATCGCGGCGAAGGCCGTCGAGACGACCAGCGTGACGATGAGAGCGATGTTGCCGACCTGGGCGACGAATGCCTTGTTGAACGCCGCGGCCGTGTCGGTGCTGGTCTCGTAGGGCGAGTTCGCGAACATCGCATCGACCTGCTTCTCGATCGAATCATTGAGCTTCGGCGAGGCCGTCGTGAACACGATCATGCTGGTCGTGTCGCGCGCGAAAGTCACGGTCTCGTCGAAGTACTTGTGGTGCATCAGCACGACCGACTCGCGCTGCGAATCCTCGGGCAGGTTGATGATCGCATCCAGGTTGAAGTCCCAGCTGTGCGAGCCGTCGGCACGCGAGAAGATCGAGGAGGAGATCGGAATGTGATCGCCAATCTTCCAGTGATTCTTGTTGGCGACAATCCGCCCGACCGCGATCCCGCGCCGGTCGTTCAGCCACGCGGTGCGCTGCTCGGGTGGCAGGACGATCTTCGGATAGACCTGCAGGTAGGCCTGCGGGTCGGTCGCGAACATCAGCAGGAAGTTCTTCGGATCCTGGTAGAACCCGCCGAAGAACGACTGGGAAGTCGCGTGGGTGATGCCCGGCAGGTCACGGATGCGATCGACGTAGCTGATCGGCAGTGGCACCGTGAAGTTGATCTTGTTGACCGTCACGAGGCGATCGGCCGCGGCGGAGTTCTGCCCCGCGTTGAAGCCCTGCAGGAAGCTCTCCAGCGCCCCGAACAACAGGAAGGCGATGAAGATGGCGATCAGCAGGAGGACCGTCCGCAACTTGCGGCGTCCGATGTTCTTCGTCACCAGCAGCGCGTGGTTCATGCGAGCTTGGTCCGCTCGACGAAGATTCCCTTGTTGAGGTGCAGCGTGCGCTTGGCGTGGTTCGCGGCTTCCGGGTCGTGCGTCACGACGATCACGGTCTTCGAGTGCTCGCGGTTGAGAAGCGCGAGGATCTCGAGCACCTCATCCGCGGTCGTCCGGTCGAGGTCGCCGGTCGGTTCGTCGCACAAGAGCACCTTCGGGTCCGAGACGATCGCCCGGGCGATCGCGACCCGCTGCTGCTGCCCGCCCGACATCTCGCGCGGATAGTGCTTGCTCCGGTCGCCGAGGCCGACGAGGTCGAGCGCGGTCGCGACGTGGCGGCGCCGGTCCTTGCTGCCGAGCTTCGTCAGCAGCAGCGGCAACTCGACGTTCTGCGCTGCCGTCAGCACCGGCATCAGGTTGTAGAACTGGAAGATGAAGCCGACGTTGGCCGCCCGCCAGCGCGACAGCTGGCCTTCGTTGAGCGTGTCGACGCGCTGGCCGTTGAAGAGCACCTCGCCCGAGGTCACCTGGTCGATGCCGCCGAGCACGTTGAGGAGCGTGGTCTTGCCCGATCCCGACGGTCCCATGATCGCGACGTAGTCCTGCGCCGGAATGTCGAGATCGAGGTTGTCGAAGATCGTGATCGTCTCCTTGCCCTTCACGAAACGCTTCGAGACCTTGCGCAGCTGGAACGAGAAATCTGACATGCGGGCGTCCTGTGAAGTGGGGCTCAGCCGGCCTTGGCCGCGCTCATCGATACCTTGATGGCCATGTCGGGCAGGATACGCGGGTCCTTGGAGAGGATCGCGATGCGCACCCGCACGGTCGCCTTCTCGCGATTGGCCGTCGGTACGATCGCGATGACCCGCGCCGGGATCGACCAGTCCGGGTAGGCATCGAGCGTTGCGCTGACGGACTGCTCGGGCTTGACGCGCGAGATGTACGCCTCGTTCACGTCCACCTCGATCTCGAGGCTGTCCATGTCGACGAGCGTGCAGATGCCGGTCCGCGTGAACCCCCCGCCCGCCGACATCGGCGAGATGATTTCGCCGGGCTGCGCGTTCTTGTCGACGACGACGCCGGCGAAGGGCGCGACGATGCGGTGCTTGCCGAGCACCTCGAGCTGGTGCTTCGCGTCCGAGCGCGCGGTCGTAAGCTCCGCCTCCGATCGCGCGAGCTGGGCTTTCAGGTCGGCCGCCTGCGTGTCGGCCTTGGTGACGTCCGCTTCGCTCACCAGGTGGGCGAGCGCGAGGTCCTGGGTGCGCTTCTGGATCCGGTCGGCATCGGCGAGCTGAGCGCGGGTGGAGGAGACCGCCGCGCTCGCCGACTCGATCCGCGAGTTCGCGGTCGCAAGGTCGGTCGCGGCGAGCGTGTCGTCGAGACGCGCGAGCAGCTGGCCCTTCGCGACGACCATGCCTTCCTCGACGAGTACCTCGGCGACACGGCCGGTGATCTCGGCCGCCACCGTCGCGCGCCGGCGCGCGACGACGTAGCCGGAAGCAACGAGGTTGCCGGGAGCCACGGGCGCCGCCGTCGCTGCCGGGGCGGGGTCGGTCGCGGCACTAGCGGCGGTCTGCTCGGCGCTCGTCCGGCCCCAGAGGAGCCAGGCAATGAGCCCGGCCACGAGAGCGCCGCCGACGGCGCCGCCCGCGAGCAGCAGCCACGCGGGGCGCTGCTCCTCGGCCAGCACGTCCGCGTCGACGGGGCGGACGATTTTCAGGGAGGCGAGCTGGGAGGAGCGTGAATCGTCGTTCATGGGGTCCGTGCCGGAATCAGCGCGCAAGGGGTGAGTGTAAGGCGTCTCGTCGCGCCGGAACCGCGCCCACGCAGGGCCGCATTATTGCCCGACGGGCCGTGCGCTGCAGGCGTTCCGGGAAGGCCCGGCGGGCCGCCCGCGCCGGTGGTCCCTCAGCCCTCCTCGACGTCGAGGTGAGCGAGGGGCAGGCGGGGGGAGTGCTTGACCGTCTCGAGGACGATACTCGACTGGACGTCGCGGACGCTCGGGATCTTGAGGAGCTTCCTTAGCACCACCGTCTGCAGCGACTCGAGGTCCGGCACCACGACGTGCAGGATGAAGTCGTGCGCCCCCGTCATCGCGAAGCACGCGATGACCTCGTCGAGGTGCGCGAGCGAGCGCTTGAACTGCTCGACGTTGTCGTCGGTGTGCCGCTCGAGGCGCACCTGGACGAACGCCTGCACCGAGAGCCCGAGCGAGCGGGGCTCGACCACGGCGGTGTAGCCGAGGATGACCCCGGCCTCCTCGAGCTGGCGCACCCGGCGTGCGCAGGGCGTGGGTGACAGCCCGATCTCCTCGGCGAGCTCGACGACCGATCGCCGGCCGTCTTGCTGCAGCGCGGCGAGAATTTGGGTGTCGCGCCGGTCGAGTTTCATTGCAAAATGCCCTGCAGGATGCTGATTTTAGAGTTTATCACTAAAATTTAGTGTCTGTAGGCGCAGCATTGGTCAAAATCACCACCACACTACGCCTAGGATGGACGCGCGGCGCCGGTTGCCGCGTCGCTGCTATGGGGTCGCCATGTCGGTAGCCGCCGAGACCCTTGCCGCCACGCCCGCCGTCGACTGGCGGCGGATCCTGCCGACCGTGTTCCGCTCCCGCGCCCTCGACGACCTAGAGGAATCGCGGCTGGTGCCCGCGCGCGAGGTCCTCTACCAATTCAGCGCCCGCGGTCACGACGTGACGCAGGCGCTGCTTGCGCCCCACCTCACGGGCCGGCGCGACGGCATCGCCGCCTACTACCGCTCCCGGCCGCTCGTGCTCGCGCTAGGTCTCGAGCTCGAGGAGGCGCTCGCCTCTACCATGATGCGCACCGGCAGCATGAGCGAGGGGCGCGACATCGGCGTCGTGTTCAACCTGCCATCGACCGAGGGACCGAGCGTCCTGCCCGCCTGCGGCGGCGTCGGCACGCAGTACACGCCGGCCATCGGCTGGGCACAGGCGATCCGCTACCACACCGAGGTACTCGGCGATGAGCGGTACCGGGGCTCGATCGCTCTCGCCTGCGGCGGCGAGGCCTCGACCGCCACCAACGGGTTCTGGGCTGCACTCAACATCGCAACGACCGAGCGGCTGCCGGTACTCTTCTTCATCGAGGACAACGGTTACGGCATCTCGGTGAAGTCGGACCTGCAGACGCCGGGCGGCAACATCGCGGCGAACCTCGCCTCGTTCCGGAACCTCTACGTGCTCGATGGCGACGGCGGCGACCCGATGGTCGCACCGTCGCTCATCGCCGATGCGGTCGCACACGTGCGCGCGGGAGCGGGACCTGCGCTCCTCAGGTTGCGCGTGCCGCGCCTCTCGGGTCACTCCGGGCAGGATTCGCAGGCCTACAAGTCGGCCGAGGAGATCGCCGCCGAGCGGGCGCGCGATCCGCTCCAGCGGCTGCGGGCGCATCTCGTTCCCCGCTTCATGAGCGCGGAGGAGTGGTCGGCCATCGATGCGACGGCGCAGGCCGACGTCGCCCGGGCGCTCGCGCGTGTCGAGCGGCGGCCGGGCCCCGCGCCCGCCTCGGCGCAGCGCTTCGTCTTCAGCGAACGGGATGAGCTTGGCGACATCGACCTGCAGCTGCAGGGCGGGCTCCTGCCGGATGGTGCAGGGATAGCCGGCGGCGTGACCGAGCCCGCGCCGGCCGGCCCGCGCATGAACATGGTGAGCGCGATCAGGCTGACTCTCGAGCGCGAGCTCAAGCTCAATCCGCGCCTCGTCGTGTTCGGCGAGGACGTCGGTCGCAAGGGCGGAGTGCACGCCGCGACGCAAGGATTGCAAGAGAAGTTCGGCGTTGCACGCGTCTTCGACACGAGCCTGTCCGAGGAGGGCATCATCGGACGCGCCGTCGGCATGGCGCTCGCGGGCCTGATGCCGGTGCCCGAGATCCAGTTCCGCAAGTACGCCGAGCCCGCCGCCGAGCAGTTGAACGACTGCGGCACGCTGCGCTGGCGGACCGCCAACCGCTACGCGGCGCCGATGGTCGTACGCATGCCGGGCGGGTATTTCAAGTGCGGGGATCCCTGGCACAGCCAGTGCAACGAAGTGCAGTTCGTGCACGCCGTCGGCTGGCGGGTCGCGATGCCGGCCAACGCCGAGGACGCGGTCGGGCTCCTGCGCAGTGCCCTCAGGGGCAACGACCCGACGATCTTCTTCGAGCACCGCGCGATGCTCGACTATGCGTGGGCCCGCCGGCCCTATCCGGGCGATGACTTCGTGATCCCCTTCGGCGTCGCGAGAAGCCTGCGCCAAGGCGATGCCGCGACCCTGGTCACGTGGGGCGCGATGGCGGAGCGCTGCGAGCGCGCCGTGGATGAGGCCGGCATCGCCGCCGACGTCCTCGACCTGCGCACGCTCGTGCCCTGGGACAAGCAGGCAGTGCTCGAGTCCGTTCGCCGCACGCGTCGTTGCCTCATCGTCCACGAGGACGGCATGACCGCCGGGTTCGGCGCCGAGATCGCCGCGACCCTCGCGAAGGAGGCGTTCTTCAGCCTCGATGCGCCGATCGAGCGCATCGCGATGCCGGACGTACCGAGCCCGCACAGCCCCGCGCTCCTCGAGGCGGTGCTGCCGAGCGTCGCCGGCATCGCGACCGCGCTGCGCGCCCTGGTGGCGGCATGAGTGAGGCGACGCAGGCGGTGGAGATCCGCGTCCCGAGCGAGTCCTTCGAGGGCACGCGCGCCAGGTTGCTGCGTTGGCTCAAGCCCGCCGGCTCCTCGGTCGTCCTCGGCGAGCCGCTCATCGAGGTCGAGACCGACAAGGTGACGGTCGAGATCGCAGCTCCTGCCTCCGGCATCCTCGGCGAGATCCTGAAGGCCGAGGACGCTGAGCTCAGCGTCGGCGATCTCCTCGGCCACATCGGCGCGGCGGCAGGCGCCATCGCGCCGGCCCCGGTTCCGCCCCCCGCCGTGGCGAGCCCTGCGAGGCCGGCGGTGGACGCCGCCTCGGGTCCATCCGCGGCGGGGCTCTTGAGTCCCGCGGTCCGGCGCCTCCTCGCGCAGCATCGGCTGCGCGACACCGACATCCAGGGGAGCGGGAGCGGCGCGCGGATCACGGTCGATGACATCCTCGGCCACGTCGCCGGGCGGGGCGCGGCGTCCGCGGCGCCGCCGACCGCAGATGCAGGCCTCGCGCCATCCGAGCGAGTTCCGCACTCGCCGATCAGGCGGCGCACCGCCGAGCGGATGGTCGAGAGCCTGCTGCGCACGGCGCCGCACGTGACGACCGTGTTCGAGGCGGACCTTGGCGCCGTGCTCGCGCACCGCGAGCGCCATCGCGCGGCCTACGCCGCCGCCGGCGTGCCGCTGACGCTGACCGCGTATTTCGTGGCCGCGTGCATCGCGGCGATCCGCGCGGTGCCGGAGGCGAATTCGCGCTGGACGGAGGATGCGCTCGAGCTCTTCCGCCAGATCGACATCGGCATCGCGACGGCGGTGGAAGGACGCGGACTCATGGTGCCCGTGATCCGCGACGTCGCGGCGCTCGACCTGAAGGCGATCGCAGCGAAACTCAACGACCTCGCGACGCGCGCGCGGACCGAGAAACTTACGCCCGCGGACGTGCGCGGCGGTACGTTCACGATCTCGAACCACGGCGTCAGCGGCAGCCTGCTCGCGGCACCGATCATCATCAACCAGCCGCAGGCAGCGATCCTCGGCATCGGCAAGCTCGAGAAGCGCGCCGTCGTCGTCGATGAGGGTGGCGCGGAGCGTATCGTCGTGCGGCCGCGCTGCTACGTCACGCTGACCCTTGACCACCGGGTCATGGACGGCCACCAGGCCAATCGCTTCCTAGCCGCCTGGGTAGGCGCGATCGAGGCGTGGAGCGCGTAAGCACGCGGCGCATCGCGCTCAGCGGCGCGCTTCCCGCAGCCCCCCGAACCTCGCCCAGAACTCCGCCGTGGCGGCGGGCAGGATTCCGGCGAGGCTGGAGGCCTCCGCATCGAGGTGTTGCTCGGCGACGGGCGCCACGCGCGCGTAGATCGCGCGGCACAGCCGGTAGGCGTCCGCTCCGACCCAGTCCTCGGGCAGCAGCTCCGCCGGCAGCAAGGGATCGCGCAGGTGGATCTTGCGGTACTCGTGGATCAGCAGCGTGCGCAGCAGGAACGAAGGCCTGGGTTCCTCCGCCTGCGGCCGCTCGAGCGCGGCGAGCGCCGGCGCGAACTGCAGGATGAAGCGCCGGTAGCGCTTGGCGAGCTCGGCGAGGTCCCAGCCGAGCGCCGCCAGTCGTTGGGAGGAGGCCGGGGTTGCGCTCGCCGTCGTGAACACGATCGACGCCGCGAGTGCGGCGTTGCACGCGAGCAGGTGCTCGAGCTCACGCGGCGGCAGCGCCGGGTGCACGAAGGCGCCCGCGCTTGCCTCGCCGAACCCTGCCCACGCGAGCGCATCGCGCGCCGCCTGGCGCGTCTGCTTCGCGCCGCGGCGGGGGCCTGGGACGATCACCGTCGTCCAAAGGCCCGCCCAGCGCTCGGCGGGTACGCCGTAGATCTGGCCTGTCGCCGTCGCGAACCGCTCGGCTCCGGTGCGCGACAGGCGGTATTCGCTCAGGCGTCCGCGGCGCCGGTTTTCGAGCCAGCCTTCCTCCGCGAGGCGCGCCATTGCGGTGCGGACGAGGCGCTCGTTAAGGCCAAAGGGCGCCGCGAGCTCGATGAGGCTGCCGAGCATGATTGCGCCGCCGCGCGGGGCGATCACATCGCCGAAGATCGTCACGAGGAGGGAGCCCCCGCGCAGCGGGCGCTGGCGCCGGAAGCGGCTGACGAGGCTTGCGGCGGCGGTCGACAGGGGGCTGCTCATGCCACCTTGAGTCTACCGCGCGAAATAACACAGAAACAATTGTCGAAGACTGTTTTCTGTGTCACGATAGGCGCCGCGTAAAATGCGGAGTGCTGCATGTACAGCCAAGGCCTCGACAACCCGCCGCCCGAGCGAATGGTGCCCGCGGCCGCTGTCGCCGGCGGTCCCGGCGAGCGCTTCCAGTTGCGGGTCGATGCGGAGGAGAAGATCGAGCCCAAGGACTGGATGCCGGACGGCTACCGCCAGACGCTCATCCGGCAGATCTCGCAGCACGCGCATTCCGAGATCGTCGGCATGCTGCCGGAGGGCAACTGGATCACCCGCGCGCCGTCGCTGCTGCGCAAGTGCATCCTCATCGCCAAGGTTCAGGACGAGGGCGGCCACGGCGCCTACCTCTACAGTGCCGCCGAGACGCTCGGCGTGTCGCGCGAGGAACTCGTCGACCAGCTCCTCTCCGGCAAGGCGAAATACTCGAGCATCTTCAACTACCCGACACCGACCTGGGCCGACGTCGGCGCGATCGGCTGGCTCGTCGATGGCGCGGCGATCATGAACCAGATACCGCTGTGCCGCTGCTCCTACGGCCCGTACGCACGCGCGATGGTGCGGGTGTGCCGCGAGGAGAGTTTTCACCAGCGGCAGGGCTACGAGATAATGCTGAAGCTCTCGCAGGGCACCGCCGCGCAGCGCGAGATGGCGCAGGCGGCGCTGAATCGCTGGTGGTGGCCGTCGCTGATGATGTTCGGCCCCTCCGACAACGACTCCAAGCACAGCACGCAGTCGATGCGCTGGAAGATCAAGCGGTTCTCGAACGATGAGCTCAGGCAAAAGTTCGTCGACTTCACGATTCCGCAGGCCGACTACCTTGGCCTCAAGGTGCCGGACCCGGAGTTGCGCTGGGACGCCGGAGCCGACTGCTACCGCTTCGGCCCGATCGACTGGACCGAGTTCGACGAAGTACTGAAGGGCCACGGGCCCTGCAACCGCGAACGCCTCGATGCCCGCCGCAAGGCGCATGCGGAGGGCGCCTGGGTCCGCGAGGCCGCGCTCGCCTATGCCGCGAAATCGCGCCCGGCCACCGCCGGCCGCGCCGCCTGAGAGCGCCTTCCACAGGAGCCGACCCGTGACCGCATCCCAGCTATGGCCGCTCTACGAGATCTTCATCCGCGCGCGCGGCGGCCTCGACCACAAGCATGTCGGCAGCATCCATGCCGTCGATGCGCGCATGGCGCTCGAGCACGCGCGCGACGTCTACACGCGCCGCCTCGAAGGCGTGAGCATCTGGATCGTCCGTTCGACCGACATCATCGCCTCCGACCCCGCCGACGCCGATTCGCTCTTTGAACCGGCGCGCGACAAGGTCTACCGGCATCCGACGTTCTACGAGATCCCGGACGAGGTGAAGACGCTGTGAGCGCGCAACCCCGAGCCCTCCCGTCCGAGGCGCGCATCGACTACGTGCTGCAGCTCGCCGACAGCAACCTCATCCTCGGCCAGCAGCTCGGCGCGCTCGTTGGGCACGCGCCGGCGCTCGAGGAGGACCTGGGGATTGCGAACACCGCGCTCGACCTGATCGGCCAGGCGCGACACCTCTACAGCTACGCCGCCGAGGTCGAAGGGCGCGGTCGCACCGAGGATGACTTCGCGTTCCTGCGCGCGGAGCGCGACTACCGGAACCTGGCGCTGGTCGAGCAGCCGAACGGTGACTTCGGCCAGACGATCGTCCGGCAGGTGCTCTTCGATGCCTGGCAGCTCGAACTCTACGAGCGGCTGCAGCACTCGAGCGACCGCCGCCTCGCGGCGATCGCCGCCAAGGGGCTCAAGGAAACTCGCTATCACTTTCGCTACAGCGGCAGCTGGCTGGTCCGGCTCGGCGATGGCACCGCCGAGAGCCACGCGCGGGTGCAGGCGGCGCTAGAGCGGCTGTGGCCCTTCACGCGCGAACTCTTCGATGAGGACGATGCCGATCGTGAGCTCGCTGTCGCTGGCTTGACCCCGGCGCTGCCCGCGGTCGAGCGCGCCTGGTCGGACCGCGTCAGTGCGCTCCTCGCCGAGGCGACGCTCGCGCGGCCCGCCAACACGCCCTTTCGCTGGTTCGGACGCCGCGGTGTCCACACCGAGCACCTCGGCTACATCCTCGCCGAGATGCAACACCTGCCGCGGACCTATCCCGGCGCGCGCTGGTGAACGCGGTGGCTGACACGTTCGCGGCGACGAGCGGAGCCGCGCTCGAGGCGCGCGCCTGGGCGGCGCTCGCCGAGGTCGAGGACCCCGAGATCCCGGTGCTCAGCATTGTCGACCTCGGCATCATCCGCCACGTCCGCGCCGGAGCGGACGGTGGGGTCGAGATCGGGCTCGCGCCGACCTATTCCGGCTGTCCTGCCACCGAGGTCATCCGCGCGAGCGTCGAGGCCGCACTTGGCTCCGCGGGGCTTGCTCCCGTCGCGATCCAGGAGGTGCTGTCGCCGCCCTGGACCTCCGACTGGATCAGCCCTGCCGGCCGCGACAAGCTCGAGCGCTACGGGATAGCGCCACCGGCCGAATCGGTGAGTTCGCCACGGCAGATCGGGCGGGCGCACGTGGCACTCAACTGCCCGCGCTGCGGCTCCGAGCGGACCCGCGAGCTCAGCCGGTTCGGTTCAACGCCGTGCAAGGCGCTGCATCGCTGCGACGAATGCCTCGAGCCCTTCGAGTACTTCAAGTGCATCTGAACTTTGAGCGGCTGCCGATCCTCGGCCGCGAAGTAGCGGCGGACGATGCGATTTGCCTGACGCTCGGCGTCCCCGAGGCGCTGCGCGGCGACTACGACTTCAAGCCCGGCCAGCACGTGGCGCTAAGGGCGATGCTCGATGGCAAAGAGGTCCGCCGGACCTACTCGATCATCGACGGTTCCGCCCGCGACCGGTTACGACTCGGGGTCCGCGTGCAGGGACCGGGAGGCCTCTCGCACCACCTCGCCCACTCGCTCGCCGTCGGCGACAGCATCGAGGCGCTCGGACCGACGGGCCGGTTCATCCACGTGCCCGTCGCGGGCGCCGGACGCGCCTACGTCGCCTTCGCCGCGGGAAGCGGCATCACTCCGGTGCTCTCGATCGCGACCGCCGTCCTCGAGCACGAACCCGACAGCCGGTTCCTGCTGGTCTACGGCAACCGCACGATGGCGCGGACGATGTTCCTCGAGGACGTGCTCGCGCTCAAGAACCGCTTCCTCGCGCGCTTCGCCGTGCATTTCGTCATGAGCCGCGAGCCGCAGGACAACGAAATCTACAACGGCCGCCTCGACGGCGCCAAGGTCCGCGAGCTCGCCGAGGTCCTGTTCGACCCGGCGACGGTGGACGAGGTGTTCGTCTGCGGCCCGGGCGACATGGTGAGCTCGATCCGCGAGGCGCTGCTCGCGCTCGGCACGAAGGCGCCGGTTCATTTCGAGCGCTTCACGACGACGGCGGCGCTCGCAACGGCCGCGACGCGCCCTGCCGGAGCTGCGACCGCCGTGCCGGCCGGCGCCACGATCACGGTGATCCAGGACGGCCGCCGGCGCGTCTTCACGATGCTGCCGGAGGATGCCTCGGTGCTCGATGCCGCGGGGCGGGCCGGACTCGACCTGCCGTTCTCGTGCCGCGCCGGCGTCTGCTCCACCTGCCGCGCACGAGTCGTGAACGGATCGGCGACGATGACGCACAATGTCGCGCTCGAGGACTGGGAACTCGCTGCAGGCTTTATCCTGTGCTGCCAGGCGCGGCCGACGAGCCGCGAGCTTGAACTCAGCTACGACGAGAAGTGATCGGCTGGTGGGTGGACGGAGACGACCGGTGCGCTACGAAAATATCCTCCTCGACGTCACGGCCGGCATCGCCCGCCTCACCCTCAACCGGCCGGACAAGCTCAACAGCTTTACCGCCGCGATGCACGTGGAGGTCAAGGATGCGCTCGGGCGCCTGGCACCTGAGGGCGCGCGCGTCCTCGTGCTCACGGGTGCCGGGCGGGGCTTCTGCGCGGGGCAGGACCTTGGCGATCGCGCGGTCGCGCCCGGTGGCACGGGGGCCGACCTCGGTGAGTCGATCGAGAAGAACTACAAGCCCCTCGTGCTTGCGCTGAGTGCGCTGCCGATGCCCGTGATCGCGGCGGTCAATGGCGTCGCCGCCGGGGCGGGCGCCAACATCGCGCTCGCCTGCGACATCGTCATCGCGGCGCGCTCGGCCTCGTTCATCCAGTCCTTCGTGAAGCTCGGGCTCGTGCCCGATTGCGGCGGCACGTGGCTTCTGCCCCGCCTCGTCGGCAACGCCCGGGCGCTCGGCCTCACGCTCCTTGGCGACAAGCTGCCGGCCGAGCAGGCGGCGGCGTGGGGGCTCATCTGGCGCTGCGTCGAGGATACCGAGCTGGCGACTGTCGTCGATGCGCTCGCGACCCAGTTCGCCTCGGCCCCGACCCGCGGACTCGCCGCGACCCGCACCGCGATCCGCGACGGCTGGGGGTCGACGCTCGAGGGGGCGCTCAACCGCGAACGCGACCTGCAGCGTGAACTCGGCCGGTCGCAGGACTACGCCGAGGGTGTGGCCGCGTTCGCCGCGAAGCGCGCGCCCAGATTCACCGGCAGCTGAGACGGCCCGGCGGCCGACGGAGCGAAAGTGACCGACACCACCGATGCGGCGGGTGAGAAGGCCGCGCGCGCACTCTATGCGACCGACAAGGCCTCGCAGGCACTCGGCATGCGCCTCGTAAGCGCCGCTGCCGGAACCGCCACGGTCACGATGACGGTCCGCGCCGACATGACCAACGGCCACGGCATCTGCCACGGCGGATTCATTTTCGCGCTCGCCGACAGCGCGTTCGCCTTCGCCTGCAACAGCCACGGGCTCCCGACGGTCGCCGCCGGCGTCACGGTCGACTTCGTCGCGCCCGCGAGGGTGGGCGATGAGCTGACGGTGACGGCGCGGGAGCAGTGGCTCGGCGGCCGCACGGGCCTTTATGAGATGACGGTGACCGGCCAGGGTGGCAAGGTGCTCGCCTTCGTGCGCGGACGCTCGCATCGCCTCGGCTGCCCGCCGGCCCAACCGGAATCGTAAGAGGATCCCTCGACATGCGCGACGCGTTCATTTGTGATGCCATCCGCACGCCGGTGGGCCGCTACGGCGGGGCGCTCGCCGCCGTGCGGCCGGATGACCTCGCGGCGGTGCCGCTGCGCGCGCTGGCGAGCCGCAACCCCGGTCTCGACCTCGCGGCGATCGACGATGTCGTGCTCGGCTGCGCCAACCAGGCGGGTGAGGACAATCGCAACGTCGCGCGGATGGCGCTCCTCCTGGCCGGGTTCCCGGAATCGGTGCCCGGCGCGACGGTCAACCGCCTGTGCGGATCGGGACTCGATGCGCTCGCAATCGCCGCGCGGATGATTCGCAGTGGTGAGGCGGAGATCGTCATCGCCGGCGGTGTCGAGAGCATGAGCCGGGCGCCCTACGTCGTGTCGAAGTCGACCACCGCCTTCGCGCGCGACGCGCAGATGTTCGACACGACCATCGGCTGGCGCTTCGTCAACCCGATCATGAAGAAGCAGTACGGCATCGACTCGATGCCCGAGACGGCCGAGAACGTCGCGGCCGAGTTTCGGATCAGCCGCGAGGACCAGGACCGCTTTGCGCTTCGCAGCCAGGAGCGCGCGCTTGCGGCGCAGGCGGCCGGCGTGTTCGACGCGGAAATCGTGGCGGTCACGGTGGCGGCGAAGAAGGGCGAAAGCGCGGCGGTGACGCGCGATGAGCATCCGCGCGCCACCAGCCTCGAGGCGCTCGCCAAGCTCGGCACGCCGTTTCGCGACGGCGGCAGCGTCACGGCGGGCAACGCCTCCGGCGTCAACGATGGCGCCGCCGCGATCCTCGTCGCGAGCGCGGATGCCGCGCGCCTCTATGGCCTCACGACCCGCGCGCGGATCGCCGGCGCCGCCGTCGCCGGCGTCGCGGCCCGAGTCATGGGAATGGGCCCCGTGCCTGCGACGCGCAAGCTGCTTGCGCGCCTCGGCTGGACGCTGCCGGGGCTCGACGTGGTCGAGCTCAACGAAGCATTCGCCGCGCAGGCGCTCGCGGTGCTTCGCGAGCTCGGCCTCGCGGACGATGCGGCCCACGTCAATCCGAATGGCGGGGCGATTGCGCTCGGCCACCCGCTCGGTGCGAGCGGCGCGAGGCTCGCGACGACGGCGCTCAACCAGTTGACACGAAGCGGCGGCCGGCGCGCGCTCTGCACGATGTGCATCGGCGTCGGCCAGGGCATCGCCCTCGCGCTCGAGCGCACTTGAGTGGCTAGCGAGGCGCCGGCCCCGAGCCTGGTTGGGTCCCGCACCGAGGACGGCGTCGCGGTCCTCACGATAGCGAACCCGCCGGTCAACGCGCTTGCGCAGCCGGTGCGAGCAGCGCTACTCGCGGCCGTGCTCGCCGCCGAGGCGGATCCCGCCATCCGCGCGCTCCTCATCATCGGCTCCGGCAAGCAGTTCGTCGCCGGTGCCGACATCCGCGAATTCGACGCCCCGCCCCGCGTGCCGCTCCTTAACGACGTGCTGCTCAAGGTCGAGGCCGCAACGAAGCCCGTGATCGCGGTGCTGAACGGCACTGCGCTCGGTGGCGGCCTCGAACTGGCGCTCGCGTGCCACTACCGCTGCGCCAGCGGCGCCGCGACGCTCGGCCTGCCTGAGGTGAAGCTCGGCCTGCTGCCGGGCGCGGGCGGCACCCAGCGCCTGCCCCGCCTCGTCGGCGCCGCGGCCGCGCTCGAGCTGATGCTCGGCGGCGTACCGATCGCGGCCACGCGTGCGCGTGACCTTGGGATCGTCGACCGGCTGCTCGGTGGCAGTGATGCACTCGCCGGCGGGCTCGCCTACGCGCGCGAACTCGTTGCGGCCAAGGCCGCGCCGCGTCGGCTGCGCGACGAACGCGTTGCGGCGGATGGCCTCGAGCCCGGATTCTTCGCCGCCAGGCGTCTTGAGGCCGTGCGCGCGCTGCCCGGGCTGCTCGCGCCCGGCTACATCGTCGAGTGCGTGGAGGCGGCCGTGCAGCAGCCGTTCGAGGCGGCGCTTGCGCTGTCGCGCCGGCGGTTCGAAGAATGCCGCGAGTCGGTCGCCTCGAGGAGCCTGCGGCATCTCTTCTTCGCCGAGCGGCCCTCCTCGGGCGCGAGCGCCGGGGCGCTTGTGGTCAAGCAGGTCGCCGTCATCGGCGCAGGCACGATGGGTGCGGGGATCGCGATTTCGCTCGCGACCTCGGGTCACGCGGTCGTGCTGATCGATCCTTCAGAAGCGGCGGTGGCCGCCGGAGCCGAGCGCATCGCAGCGACGATCGAGGCCGCCGTTGCCAAGGGACGGCTCGCGAGCGCCGCCGGTGCCGAGGCGATCGCGCGCGTGACGACGGCGGCGACGCTCGAGGCCGCGGCGGGCGCGGATCTCGTTATCGAGGCCGTCTTCGAGAGCATGGCCGTGAAGCGCGAGGTCTTCGCAACCCTCGATCGGGTGTGCGGCCCGAGCGTGGTGCTCGCCACCAACACCTCGACGCTCGATGTCGACGAGATCGCCTCGGCCACCCGCCGCCCGGGTGCGGTGGTCGGCATGCATTTCTTTAGTCCCGCCAACATCATGCGGCTCGTCGAGATCGTCCGCGGCCGGGCTAGCACGCCCGCGGTCATGGCGACGGCGCTTGCCGTCGCGCGGCGGATGGGAAAGCTCGGCATCGTCGTCGGCAACGGCTTCGGCTTCGTCGGCAACCGCATGCTGTACGCATACGGGCGCGAGAACCAGCTGATGCTGCTCGAAGGCGCGACTCCCGCCGCGATCGACGCGGCGCTCAAGTCCTTCGGCATGGCGATGGGCCCGAATGCGGTCGGCGACCTCGCGGGCCTTGATATCGGCTATCGCGTGCGGCGCGAGCGCAAGGACCGGCCCACCGACCCGCGTTACTACCGCGTCGCGGACCTGCTCGTCGAGGCGGGGCGCCTTGGCCAAAAGAATGGCCGCGGCGCCTATCGCTACGAGCCGGGATCGCGCGAGCCGCTGCCGGACCCGGCGGTCGAGGCACTGATCCTTGCCGAGGCCGCGCGCCTTGGCATCGTCCGCCGCGAGGTCGCGGCGGAGGAGATCGTCGCGCGCTGCACCTTTGCGCTCATCAACGAAGGCGCGCGACTCCTCGAGGAGGGCATCGCGCTCTCGGCCGCCGACGTCGACGCGATCTGGTGCAATGGCTACGGCTTCCCGCGCCTGCGCGGCGGACCGATGTTCTACGCGGGCAGCATCGGGCTCGCGGCCGTGCTCGCGGGCATCGAAGGCTTCCGGCGCACGCACGGGCCCGACTGGACGCCGGCGGGGCTGCTCGCCGAGCTCGCCGCCGGTGGGCTTTCGTTCGAGGACTGGGATCGGCGCCGGTCGGCGACCGCCGCCGGACAGGGAGTGGTGCGATGAAGCTCAAGAGCTACGTCCTCGGGCGCTGGGTCGAGGGCGCCGGGGAGGGTGTCGCGCTCAAGGACGCAACGACCGGTGCCGTCGTCGGCCGCGCCTCGAGCGCAGGCCTCGATTTCAAGGCAGTGCTCGCGCACGCGCGCGGCGTCGGCGGCCCGGCGCTCCGGGCCCTCACCTTCCACCAGCGCGCGGCCAGGCTCCGTGCACTGGGCAAGCGCCTCGCCGAGTTCAAGGACGAGTTCTACGCGCTCTCCTACCAGAGCGGCGCCACCAAGGCCGATTCGTGGGTCGACATCGATGGCGGCATCGGCACGATGCTCGGCTTCGCGAGCAAGGGCAGCCGCGAGCTTCCCGACAGCCACGTGTTCGTCGACGGCGAGGTCGAGCCGCTCTCCAAGGGCGGCACGTTCATCGGCCAGCACGTCTGCGTGCCGCTCGAGGGCGCGGCGATCCACATCAATGCGTTCAACTTCCCCGTCTGGGGCATGCTCGAGAAGCTGGCGCCGACGCTGCTCGCGGGGGTACCCGCGATCGTGAAGCCAGCGACCTCGACCTCGTACCTGACCGAGGCGGTCGTGAAGCGCATCATCGAATCGGGCCTCCTGCCGGAGGGCGCGCTGCAGCTCGTCTGCGGCAGCCTCGGCAATCTATTCGACCACCTCACCTGCCAGGACGCGGTCTCCTTCACGGGCTCGGCCGCGACCGCGCGCGACCTCAAGTCCCATCCGGTCATCGTCCGCGAGGCGGTGCGGTTCCTCGCCGAGACCGACTCGCTCAACTGCGCGGTGCTTGCGCCCGACGTGACGCCCGACATGCCGGAGTTTGGCCTGTTCGTGCGCGAGGTCGTGCGCGAGATGACCGTCAAGGCGGGCCAGAAGTGCACGGCGATCCGGCGCGCGCTCGTGCCGCGCGCGCAGCTCGATGCGATCGTCCCGGCGCTCAAGGTGGCGCTCGCGGAGGTGACGCTCGGCGACCCGCGCTCGCCCGCCTCGCGCATGGGGCCGCTCGCGAGCCTCGAGCAGCGAGCGGAGGTGCTCGCACGCATCGCGGAGCTTCGCGCCGAGACGACGCTCGTGAGTGGCGACCCGGCCGTCGCGAGCGGCGATGCCAGCCTCGCGGCCGGTGCCTTCCTCGCCCCCGTGCTCCTCCTCTGCAGTCAGCCCGCGCGCGCGCGCGCGGTGCACGAGGTCGAGGCGTTTGGCCCGGTCGCGACGCTGATGCCCTACGCGGACGTGGAGGAGGCCATCGCGCTCGCACGGCTCGGCGGCGGCAGCCTCGTCGCCTCGGTGTTCACGGCCGACAGCGCGCTCGCCGCGCGCTTCGTGCTCGGCCTCGCCCCGTACCACGGCCGCATCCTCGTCGTCGATCGCAACTGCGCGAAGGAATCGACCGGCCACGGCGCGCCGCTGGCGCCGCTCGTGCACGGCGGCCCCGGCCGCGCCGGCGGTGGCGAAGAGATGGGTGGGATGCGCGGCGTGATGCACTACCTGCAGCGCGTGGCGCTGCAAGGCTCGCCCGCCACGATCGCGGCGGTGACGGGTCGCTGGGTGCGGGGCGCCATCGAGCTCGCCCCCGGCCGGCACCCGTTTCGCATTCCCTTCGGCGAACTCAAGGTCGGGCATACCCTCAAGTCCGCCGAGCGGCTCGTCACGATCGCCGACATCGAGGCGTTCGCGGCACTCTCGGGCGATCATTTCTATGCGCACATGAGCGAGACCGAGGCCGCCCGCAATCCGCTCTTCGGCGGGCGGGTGGCGCACGGCTATTTCCTCATCTCGGCGGCGGCTGGATTGTTCGTCGACCCGGCCTACGGCCCGGTGCTCGGCAACTACGGGCTCGAGCACCTTCGCTTCGTGAAGCCGGTGAAGCCGGGCGACAGCATCAAGGTGCGCGTGACCTGCAAGGAAAAGGCGCTCAGGCCCGACAAGGGTTGGGGCGAGGTGACCTGGGATGTCGAGATGACGAACCAGGCGGGCGAGACCGTCGCCGCCTACGACGTGCTGACGATGGTGAGCGTGCATGCGATCCCGGACGCGGCGCCCCGCGCCTGAGATCGAAGGAGCTTCCGTGGCCATTCAAGTTGCCGAGTACCGCCAGTCCTTCGGCAGCCTCGCCTTCGAGGAGCCCGAGGCCGGCATCCTCGAGATTGTCATCGGCAACGAGGCGCGCCTGAACGCGGCCGATGCGGCGACGCATCGCGACCTCGCGCAAGTGTGGCGCACGATCGACACCGATGGCGCGGTGCGCGTGGTGCTCGTGCGCGGTGCGGGCGCCAACTTCTCCTCGGGCGGGGATTTCGGGCTCATCGAACGGATGATCGAGGACGAGGCCACGCTGATCCGGGTCTGGAAGGAAGCCTCCGACTTGGTCTACAACCTCATCAACTGCTCGAAGCCCGTCGTCTCCGCGATCCGCGGCACGGCGGTCGGCGCGGGACTCGCGGTTGCGCTCCTCGCGGACGTCTCGGTCGCGGCCAAGGACGCGCGATTGCTCGACGGGCATACGCGCTTAGGCGTCGCGGCGGGCGACCACGCGATCATCATCTGGCCGCTCCTCTGCGGGCTCGCGAAGGCGCGCTACCACCTGCTGACCAACAAGCCGCTGTCGGGCGCGGAGGCCGAGCGCATCGGGCTCGTGGGCGTGTGCGTCGAGGACGCCGCCGTGCTCGAGACGGCGTGGGAAGTCTGCCGCAACCTCGCCAAGGGCAGCGCGAGCGCCATCAGGTTCACCAAGCACGCGCTCAACAACTGGCTGAGGATGGCGGGACCGAGCTTCGATGCCTCGCTCGCGTTCGAATTCCTCGGGTTTCGCCTGAGCGATGCGCGCGAGGGACTCGCGGCGGTCCGCGCGAAGCGCGCCGCCGATTTCAAGGGCCCGGGGCCCGGCTGAGACGGGCGGGAGGCGCGAGGATGACCGAGGGACGGACGGCGCCGCGGGTGGGTCTCGATGCGATCGAGACGGCGAGTCGCGATGAGCTTGAGGCGCTGCAATTGCAGCGCCTCAAGTGGTCGCTCGCGCACGCTTACGCGAACGTCGCGCACTACCGCGCCGCGTTCGACGCCGCCGGCGTGCATCCCGCCGACCTGCGCTCGCTTGCCGACCTCGCGGCCTACCCGTTCCTCGTCAAGAACGACCTGCGCGAGCACTATCCGTTCGGTCTCTTCGCCGTGCCTCGCGAGAAGGTCGTGCGCATCCACGCATCGAGTGGCAGGACCGGCAAGCCGACCGTCGTCGGGTACACGCGGGCCGACATCGATACCTGGGCCGGACTCGTCGCCCGCTCGATCCACGCCGCGGGCGGGCGGCCCGGGCAGATCGTGCACATCGCCTACGGTTACGGACTGTTCACCGGCGGCCTCGGCGCGCACTACGGCGCGGAGCGCTTAGGGCTCAGCGTCGTGCCGATATCGGGCGGCCAGACCGAAAAGCAGGTGCAGCTGATCCAGGACTTTCGCCCCGACATCATCATGGTGACGCCCTCGTACATGCTCACCATCGCCGAGGAGTTCGAGCGCCAGGGGCTCGATTGCGCGGCGTCATCGCTCAGGACCGGGATATTCGGGGCGGAGCCGTGGAGCGACACGCTGCGTAAGGAGATCGAGCGGCGCGCGGGCCTCGATGCCGTCGATATCTACGGCCTTTCGGAGGTTATGGGACCGGGCGTTGCGAGCGAGTGCGTCGAGTCGAAGGACGGCCCGGTCGTGTGGGAGGATCACTTCTACGCCGAGATCGTGGACCCCGCGACCGGTGCGGTGCTGCCCGATGGCGAGGAAGGTGAACTCGTGCTCACCTCGCTCACGAAGGAGGCGCTGCCGGTCATCCGCTACCGGACGCGCGACCGGACGCGCCTCTTGCCACCGACCTCGCGCGGCATGCGCAGGCTCGGCCGGATCAACGGCCGCACCGACGACATGCTGATCATCCGCGGCGTCAACGTGTTCCCGAGCCAGATCGAGGAGCTGATTTTGAAGGACGGCGCGTTCCTGCCGCTTTACCTGCTCGAGGTGACGCGCGAGGGCCACCTCGATTCGATGACCGTCCACGTCGAGTGGCCGGCCACCGCCGCGTCCGATGGCGCCGCGCGCGCAGCCGCCGCGAACCGGCTCGTGAAGCACATCAAGGGGAGTGTCGGCATCTCTGTGCGCGTCGTGGTCGGCGACCCGCTGACGCTCGATCGCTCGGCCGGCAAGGCCCGGCGGGTGCTCGATCGCCGCCCGCGATGAGCGTGCCGCTCGCGCGATTGACTCGGCGGGTCCGAAGGCCCTACCGTTCGGCGTTCCGCCCGGCAGTGCCTCTGTGGCAGGAGTCCCGATGATCGATTCGAGGTTGAGTCAGGCAGCGATGCGAAGCCCGCGACGGCCGGCCGCGTGATGGACCCGGACGTCGGCGCATTGATCGTCGCCGCCTTCGCGCTCCTCTTTGCGAGCGCGAGCTGGCATAAGTGGCGCGCGCCGGCGGAGTTTGAATCGGTGCTGCTGAACTACCGCCTCATCCCGGCCGGGCTGAGCCCCGCGCTCAAGCTGCTCATCCCTTCGCTCGAACTCGGTCTCGCGATCGGGCTGCTGGTGCCTGCGGCGCGCAGCGCGGCGGCGCTCGCCGGCATCGTCCTCCTCGCAGGCTACGCGGCCGCGATCGCGATCAATCTCAGGCGCAATCGCCGTGACCTCGATTGCGGCTGCGGTGCACGGCGCGACCGGCGGCCAATCGCGCCGTGGATGGTCGGGCGCAACGTGCTGCTCGCCTCTGTCCTCGCGCTTGCACTCGTGCCCGTCGCGCCGCGCGAGCTTGGGGCCATCGATGCGCTCACGATCGGCGGTGGCGTGGCGATCCTTGCGCTTCTCTACCTCGCCACCGACCAGCTGCTCGGCCAGGTGGCGCCGCGCGCCGCGGCGCTCAGGAGGCCCGCGTGACCGCGCTCGTCGTCGCCAACGCGATCCTGTGGGTGCTCGTGATCGTGCTCGCGGTCGTGGTCGTAGCGCTGGTGCGCCAGGTCGGGGTGCTGCACGAGCGGATCGCGCCGGCGGGCGCGCTCATGCTCGCGAAGGGCCTCAAGATCGGCGAGCTCGCGCCGGCGCTCACCGTCACCGATCTCAACGATCGCGCGCTCACGCTCGGCGGTGCGCGTGCGGATGGCCTGAGCACGCTCGTCATGTTCGTCTCGCCGACCTGCCCCGTCTGCAAGACGCTGCTGCCCGTCTTGACGACGAGCCGCCGCTCCGAGGCGGCGTGGCTCGAGATCACGCTCGCAAGCGATGGTGACCTCGCGGAGCAGCGCGCATTCATCGAGAGCCACGGCCTCGGGGCATTTCGCTACGTGGTCTCGGCGCCGCTCGGCATGGCCTACCAGGTGAGCCGGCTGCCGTTCGCGGTGCTCATCGATGCCGAGGGCGTGCTCCGGGCCCGCGGCCTCATCAATTCGCGCGAGCACCTCGAGAGCCTGTTCGAGGCGAAGCGGCTCGGCGTCGCCTCGCTGCAGGACTACCTGGAGGACGCGGCACGCCGTCCCGGCTGAATCGCGCCGCCAAGGCGGCGCGGGCCCCTCAGAACTCTATCTCGAGCGCCATGCAGAGCCACTCGAGGAGCGGGCGCATCGCCCGAAACCGCTTCATGAGCGTCGCGACGAGGTCGGGAGCGAGGACGTCCCGCTCGGTGAGCGCGGAGCTCGCGACGATGTCCTTGCGCTTCAGGTCCTCGAGGAGCGGATGGTCCGCGGCATAGCCGCGCGGCGGCCGCGACAAGGTCTCGCCGCTGAGCTCGAAATACTCCTTGAACGCCTTCGCCGTCCTAAGCTTCTGCCAGCTGCGCGGGTTGTCGATCATGAAATCCCTGAGGCGCTTCAGCGTCGGCGCCTGGGGGTGCCAGATGCCCCCGCCGGTGAAGCAGCCGGAGGGCTCGAGGTGCAGGTAGAGCACCGGCGCATCGAGGCGACCCATCGCCGCGTTGCCGGCGAGGCCGCGCGCCGTGTTCTTGGTCGCCGCGTGAAAGAAGCTGATGCCAATGTGCGTCTTGTACGGCGCCTTGTTTCCGGAAAAACGCGTGTCGCGGTAGATCCTGAAGAGCGAGCCGCCGATCGGGCGTGCATCGGCCACGAGCGAGGGGCTGATCGTCGCAAGCGGTGCCGCGAGGTCGCGGATGAGGCGCAGGCTCGCCTCCTTGACGTGTTCCTCGTAGGCGGCCTTGTGGGCCTGGAACCAGTCGCGTTCGTTATGGCGGGCGAGTGCGCGCAGGAACTTGAACGTCGCGAGCGTGAAGTAGGGCTCAAGGGGCTTCGCCACGGGCTCTCCGGTCGGCTCTGATCGTGTGGCAGGCGAGCTTGCCCGCTCGCGGCCCGAGCGGCAACTGCCCGGGCCGGGGTGCGTGTGCGCAAGAACCGGAGTGCCGCCCGGCGTCCGTCGGGCGATGCTGCCCTTGAGGTCATTCGACCAACCAGAGCCGGATCATGGACTTTCGCGTGCGGGCGCTCGATGCGGCCCCATTTCAGCATCTCTACGGCCGGACCGATGCCGAGCTTGCGGCGCTCGGGCTGAAGGCCTACCTCGCCGATGCGTCGCCGGGATTTCCGTGCCGGGTGTCGCTCGAGGACGCTGCGATCGGTGAGCGGCTCTTCCTCCTCAATTTCGAGCACCTCGGCGGGGAGTCGCCCTACCGCTCGCGCCACGCGATCTTCGTTCGCGACGGTGCCCGCCGCGTTACACCGGCGGTCGGCGAGCTACCGGCCTACCTCACGCGTCGGCTCCTGTCGGTGCGCGCATTCGATGCGGCGAAGATGATGACCGATGCGGATGTCGTGGCGGGCGAGGACCTCGAGCGGGTCATCGTGCGCATGCTCGAGGCGCCGGCCAATGCCGAGCTCCATGTGCACACGGCGCGGCAGGGCTGCTATCTGGCTGCGATCGAGCGTGCCTGAGGGCGGCGTGCGCGGCGCCGCGTGCTAGCCTAGCCCGGGCCAATTTAGGCTCGCTCGCGGCGGTTCCGAGTGACGAGGATCCTGGGACTTTCGGGCAGCCTGCGTGCCGCCTCGCTCAACTCGCTCGCAGTGCGCGCGGCGGCGCGCCTCGCTCCCGCCGGCGTGAGTGTCGGGGCGTATTCGGGCCTCGGTGCGCTGCCGCTCTTCAACGCCGACCTCGATCCCACTGCTGTCATCGCGGCGCAAGAGCTAAGGCTGGCGCTCAATGCCGCCGATGCGGTGTTCATCGCGAGCCCCGAGTACGCGCACGGCGTCAGCGGCGTCATGAAAAACGCGCTCGACTGGATGGTCGGCAACGAGACGTTCGTCGGCAAGCCCGTCGCGCTCCTGAACGCATCGCCGCGCGCGACGCTCGCGCAGGCGGCGCTCCGGGAGACCCTCGTGACGATGTCGGCGCGGATCATCGAGGAGGCGTGCCTCGCCGTGCCGCTCCTCGGCGGCGGCTTCGACCTCGAGACCCTGATCGGTCACCCGACGATCGCCCGCTCGTTTACGCACGCGCTCGGCGCGCTCGCCGCGGCGGCCAAAGCGCGCTGATCGGTGGTACGGCCACGCCGTTAGGGCGGTGCGGCGTCGTTCGCCGCCGGTTGCTTAGGCTCGCCGAGCTCGCCATGAGGCCAGGCGGCGGCAGGCTGCGTGCGCTCGTGGAAAAGCACGACGATGGGGCAGCCGAGCAGGGTGAACCCGGCACCCGCGGCCAGCGCTTCATCGACCTGGCGCGCCTGCGCGCGCGCCCGGCACAGGATTCCTTCACGCGACACGGGACACCTCCCGCCCGGCGGCACGCGGCGGCGGCAACCGGGGCAGGCCCGCGGCCTCGGTCCCGATCCCTCGATTCTGGCATCGATCGACTGTCGGGCACGGCGCGTTCATTCCCACTCCCGGTTTGCGGACGCGTATTTCCTTCGCCGAGGGGTCGTGGGGGAGGGGCGGATCCGGGCGGTCGGCGGGCCGAGGAGCCCACGATCGCAACGAACCGCCAGCGACCGCCCACCGCGATCCATCAGGCCACCTGCGTCGGGCTGGTTTCCGGGCTCTGGAGTGATCCGGAATCCTCCGGATCGACACGGCACCTTCCCGAGTCGCTGACCGACCCGGTGGCTCATCGCCGTGTTCAGCACTCCACTACCGTTGCGGGGGCAGCGCCGGCCTATGACCGGCTTCCCAATTCTCCAGCCCGCGATCCGCGGGCCGGCACCTGACGCCGGCCGACTATAGCGACGGTCACGCGCTCGCGCAATTTGCGCGAGCGCGCTACGGCGGCGCCGTCACGATCACGGTCCCGGTCATCTGCGGATGGATCGAGCAGACGTAGCGGTAGGTACCGGGCTTGGCGAAGGTGAACGTGAACGACTCGCCCTGGTCGAGGGCGCCCGACCTGAACGCGCCGTCGATGCTCGCGACCGTGTGCGGCTCGGCGTCAAGGTTCTTCCAGGCGACCGCCGTCCCGACGGTGACGGTGAGCGCGGTCGGCGCGAACATGAACGCCTTGAGCTCGATGACCGCGGGCACCGGTGGCGCGGCGCTCCTGGTCGCAAGCACGAGGCTCGCGAGGATCCCTAGGCCCAGCGCGACCGGTCCGCGCCGCCGCGGGGAGAGCGTCGCCACGGCGGGACTAGTTGAGCGTGGCATCGGCGAGCTCGAGTGCGGAGACGTGCTTGGTTCCTCGCGCGGTCGTGAGACCCAGCGTCGCGCGCAGGCGATCCGCCGGGACCACGAGCGGCCCGGGCTGCGCCGCTTCGCCCGGCCCCGGCTGCGGGTAGGCGGTCGAGCGGGCCGTGTGGAAGCGGATGTTGCCCTCGGTCTTCTGGATGATCTGGTGGATGTGGCCGTTCAGGATCGTGACGGAGCCGAAGCGGCGCAGCCCCGCGAGCGCTTCTTCCGCATCCGCGGTACCCCAGCCCCACGGCTGGTAGATCGTCCAGAGCGGCATGTGCGCGAACACCACGATTGGCGTGCTCGCGGAACGACCCTTGAGGTCGGCGGCGAGCCACTCGAGCTGGGCGGGACCCAGCGCACCCAGGCCACCCGGTTGGAAGTTGAGCACGTTGATGAGCGCGATGAAGTGCACGCCCCGGTGGTCGAAGCTGTAGTAGCCGCGGTTGCCGGACGCTGCGCCAAAGCGCTGGAAGTACTCGCTGACCGTGGCATCGGCGACGTCGTGCTCGCCGGGCACGGTGTGCAGCTCGCCGGCATTCAGGCCCTTCATGAGCTCGGCGGCGGTGTCGAATTCAGCCGCCCGCGACAGGTGCGTGATGTCGCCGGTGTGGAGCACGAGCGCGGGCGCCTGGGTGAGTGCGTTGACGCGCTCGATCGCCAGCTTGAGTGTCGCGCCGACGTCGGGATTGGCTTCCTTGGTGAAGCCGATGTGCGTGTCGCTGATCTGCACGAAGAAGGGCGTACCGGTCACGGGCACAGTCCCGGCCGAGGCGAGGTCGAAGGGCGTGAGGATCCCTCCCGACAGCGTGAAGAGCGTGCCGGCGCTGCCGAAGGCGAGGCACTTGAGCGCATCGCGGCGCGAAACGGACGGGTCGTGGCGGGTCATGGGGCCTCCTGTGGCGCTACAGGAGGCTAGACGCGGGGCGCTCGCCCTTTATTCCACCGGTGCCTGCCGCCCGGCGGGTTCCAGCAGCCGCGTCAGGCCAAGGAGCTCCTCGCCGGCCGCGTCCGACGCCGCGCAGAAGTCGATCGCGGAAGCTTGCCAGCAGACCAGGTTGTAGCCGCTGCGGCTCGCGATGCCCCGCGGCAGGCGCACGCCCGAATCCGGCCACGCAAACACGTTGATCACGTGGGCGCCGCGCCGGTAGACGCTGACGGCGGCGCGACGGCCATCGACGTAGTCGACGCGGCCACCGACTAGCGGGTAGTTGTGATCGGCGAGATCGGCGACCGGCGGCGATACGTCGGCATGCTCCGCGAACCAGGGCTTCACGGTGTGGCGGTCGCTCGAAGCGACATCGATGAGGCGCTCGGAGAGGAGCGAGCGCACGTGCGCGCCGATCAGGTCGCCGACCAGCGCCTCGCTCCTCGTGTCCGGCGTCGGGTACGTGAGCGCGAGCGCGGCGAGCGCGGTCAGGAGTGCCCCGCTCGCGGCGCCGAACCAGAACTGCCGCGCGCCCGTGCGCGCGGGCCGGGCGCGGCGCGAGGGCTCCGCGGCCCGCCAGAAGTGGCTCACCATCTCAGCGCGGCGCTCCGGCGCGAGGCGGTGATAGGTGGCCTCGGCCGCTATTTGGGCGCGCTCCGCCGCGAGCTCGCGCAAGCTCGCCGCGCACGTGCCGCAGCTTGCGAGATGGCCCTCGATGCGCAGCGCCGATTCCGCATCGAGCTCGCCATCGACGTAGGCGTTCAGGAGCGTCGGCTCAGGACAGGGCATCGTCGCTCCCGCCGGTTGCGCGCAGCCAGTGCACCCGCAGCGACTCGCGCGCGCGCGCGAGCCTCGACATCACCGTGCCGATCGGCATCGCCGTGACTCCCGCGATCTCGCGGTAAGAGAGTCCCTCCAGTTCCCTCAGCACCAGCACCTCCCGGTAATCTTCGCTCAGCCGCCCCAGTGCCTCGTCGAGCGACCGAGCGCGCTCGGCCGCGATCGCCTCTCGCTCCGGGTCGGCGAGGCTGACGAGGGCGGGCGGCGTCAGCGCATCGCCCGTCGCGTCGATGGAGTCGGTGAGGCGCGCGCGCGGCGCCGACCGGCGCACCTGCGACAGGAAGCAGTTGCGGACGATCGCGAGCAGCCACGCCTTCGTGCTCGGCCCGCGCTGCCGGTCGAAATTCCGGAACGCCAGCAAGAGGGCGTCCTGGACGATGTCCTCCGCCTCGGCAGCCGAGCGCGTGAGCCACCGGGCGAGGTTGTAGGCGGCATCCAGGTGCGGCAGGGCCTCCTGCTCGAAGCGGGTCCGCAGGTCAGTCATTGCGTTTGGCGGAGTTCCGGTCCGGTCGGGGCACGGGCCGCCGCTCTACTGTAAGACGCGCCGGCCGGTGCATTTATTCCATCACTCCAAGGGCCTGACAGCGATGGTACCAGCCGGGCTGCCGGGCCTACTCGAGGGCGCGAATAGCCGCGAGCCGCGCGCGGATGCTGAGCCAGCGAAACGGCTCGTTCGGCAGGTACGGCGGCAGTCGGTCGAGGTAGGGGAGCCAGCGCCACTCGTCGCGGTTACCCCCGACCAGGTCCGCGAGGATTCGGCCGAACACTGACGTCAAGTTGACGCCGTGCCCCGAATAGCCGATCGCGTAGTGGATGTTCCGGTGGGCGCCGAGCGTGCCGACGGACGGGGAGGCATCGAGGGACATGTCGACGGCGCCCGCCCACTGCGCGTCGAATGCGACCGACGCGAGCGACGGGTAGAGCTCCGCGAGCATCGCCTTGAGCGCGCCGTGGCGCTCGCCGGCCGTGACGCTCCCGGGGGTGCCGTCATTGAACAGGTAGTCGACCTTGCCGCCGCCGATGTGCAGCCGTCGATCGCGAGTGAGCCCTAGGTAGTAAAGCTCCGTGCGGCTGTCATCGAACGGGAGGGCCGCGCGCCAGCCGAGCGCGGCGACGTCGGCCTCCTCGAGTGGCGCCGTGATCGCCGCGTAGCTCCACACGGGCGCCGCGGCGCGGCGCAGGTAGCCGAGCCTCGAGCCATAGGCATTTGTCGCGAGCACGAGGACGGGAGCCCGTACGCGATCACCGCGCGCGGTCGTGAGCACGTGGACGCGGCCTTCCTCGACGCTTTCGACCCGGGTGCCTTCGTAGATCTCGGCTCCCGCCCGTTCGGCGGCAAGCTTCCAGAGCGCGACGAGCTTGCCGGGGTGCAGCTGGCCGGCGCGTGGATCGTGGAGCGCGCCGGCGTAGGCGGTCGTGCCGAGCGCGGCCCTCACCTGCTCGCGGCTCCAGTACTCGATCGGGATGCCCCGGTTGCGCAGCTTAAGCGCGGTGTCCTCGGCCTCGCGCGCCTCATCCAGCGTCAGTAGCGCGTGCGCGGCGCCGCGGGTGTCGATTTCAGCATCCATGCCGAGCGTCGCCGCGAGTCGCTTCAGCCTGCCGATGTTCTCGAGCGTGAGCGCATCGATCCTGGCATCGAGCGCGGCATCCTCTCCCGCGTGCAGGTAACGATCGCCGGTCGATGGCAGCAGCATGGCGCCGTTGCGGGCCGAGGCGCCGTTGCCGCAGCGAAGCGCCTCGAGCACGACCACGCGCCGACCGGGCAGGAGGCCGCGCAGGTAGAACGCCGCCGAGAGACCCGTGAACCCGGCGCCCACGATGGCGATGTCGGCATCGATCGAGGTCGCCAGCGCCGCGTTCGGTGCCGGCAGTGCGCGTGCCCAGTAGCTCGTGTTGGGATCGACGCCCGGTGTCTCCGGCAATATCCGGGGCGCGAGTGCGTTGAGCGCGAAGCTGCCGCCGGCAAGGCCCGCCGCGGCGGTCGCGGCGCCGGTGAGGAGTTGCCGGCGGCGGAGGACGCCCGGTGCCCGGTCGGTAGGTGCGGATCCCATGGGTGCGATAATCTGCTAGCGGCCCCTGAATGACCACGCCCGTGGCCGCGGCGGCCCCGGGCTCGACCTGCTGGGCAGGCGTGACCGCGCGCTGAGGACCAAACGCCGATGGCAGACCCCGAACTCTTTCCGGCGCTCTTCGTGGGCCATGGCAGCCCCACCAACGCGCTCGAGGCGAACGCCTACACGAGCGGCTGGCGCGACCTCGGCGTCACGCTGCCGCGACCGCGCGCGATCGTGGCGGTATCCGCCCACTGGTTCACGCGGGGTACCTTCGTCACGGCGAACGTGACGCCGCCGACGATCCACGACTTCGGCGGATTCGCACCCGAGCTCTACGAGGTGAGCTATCCGGCGCCCGGGTCGCCCGTGCTCGCCGCCGAGCTGCGCGCGCTGCTTGCACCGCTCAACGCGCGCGAAGCGACCGACTGGGGCCTCGACCACGGCACCTGGTCGGTGCTCGTGCACACCTACCCGCGCGCCGACATCCCGATCGTGCAGCTCAGCATCGACGGCACCCAGCCACCGGAATTCCACTACGCGGTCGGGCGGATGCTCGCGCCATTGCGCCGCCAGGGAATCCTCGTCTTCGGGAGCGGCGGCATCGTCCATAACTTGAGGCGACTCGCCCGGTCGGGCAGTCCCGTCACGCCGCCGTGGGCGCAGGAGTTCGACACCTGGGTGCGCGCGTGCGTCGAGTCCGGCGATCACGCGGCGCTGATCGACTTCGCCGCGCGAGGCGAGAGCGCCGAACTGTCGGTGCCGACGCCCGAGCACTACCTGCCGCTCCTCTACGTGCTCGGCACGCAGGGGCCCGGCGAGGCCGTCACGGTCCCCGTGTCGGGCTTTGATCTTGGCAGCCTCAGCATGACCTCGTTCGTCGTCGGCGGCTGAGGCCGGCCGCCGGCTCGCCCGCCGGTCAGTTCGAGCCTGCGCTGGCCGCGCGCTGCTCGAGCGAGACGCCCGCTGCGAACCGGTCGTGAAAGCCCTTCCACACGGTGATCGGTGCGGTCCCGGGGCTTGTCTCCCCGAAGCGCGCCGGCCCCGGTGGCGGCCAGTGCCCGGCCTGCGCCTCCGCGACGGGGACCTCGAGGTAGGCCGCGCGGCTCGCCTCGTCCTTCACGTAGCGGTCGAGGAACGCCGTGATCACGTGGAGGTTGATCGCGATGATCTTGTCCTTGCGCCAGACCGGATCCTCGAACCAGGAGAAGTCCCACAGGTTCGAGCGCATCGACTCCGGCGCCGAGTTGAGTCCGATCGCGTGCCCGCCGTTGTGGTAGGTGAGCAAGTAGCGGGTCGCGCGGGTCGCCTCGTCGAAGAACGCGCGCGCGCCGCTGCGGTAGTCGACCGTGAGGTCGTTGTCGCCCGCGATCAGCAGGAGCGGCGCCGTGAGCCCGAGGAGCCCCTCGGTGCCCCAGGCGTGGTCGCGGCCGCCGGCCGGCGCGAGCGCGACGATGGCGCGCACCCCTTGGACCTGGACCGCGCCCAGCTTCGCCCCGCCGCGGGCGTAGGGAACCATCGCCCCGTTCGGGACCATCCGGCCGAGGGCGCCGGTCGCATCGAGCGTCGCGCCGCCCGAGGTCAGCACGCCGTAGCCACCCATCGAGTAGCCGATGAGCGCGACGCGCTCGGGCGCCACGAGTCCGCTCGCGCCGAGGGACGCCTGCAGCGAGCGCGCGACGAAGGCGATGTCGAGCGGGCGCCTGAGAAGCACCTCGGGGTATCCGGTTCGGTCCGTGATCGGCGGATCGTCGTGCTCGATCGCGGCCACGACGTAGCCCTTGGATGCGAGGTTCTCCGTTAGCCAGCTCATCGCGACGGGTGTGTTGCTGTAGCCGTGCGAGACAACGACGAGCGGGTAGGGGCCGCCGGCGGGCTTGGCATCCCGGATCGCGAGGCCGGGGATCGAAAACCGCGCGGGCGGTGCGGGTGGCTCGGAGGGCAGCGTCGCCGTGTAGGTCACGGGCGATGAGCCCGCTGTCGCCTCGGCGGGGTACCAGAGCTCAACCGTCAGGTGGCGCTCGCCCGCGGTGGGCGCGCTTCCCGCCGCGCCGAACGAGTGACCGTCGGGGTTCTCGCGGTCGATGAGCGTGAGCGTGCGCACGCCGACGGGGAAGCTGCCGAGCCGGGCGAGCTCTGGCGCATCGACGCCCGGCCGGCTCGGTGGATCGGCGGCGAGCGCCGAGCTTGCCCCAGCGAGGGCGGTCGCGAGAACGATCGAGGTCAGAAGCGCGCGCATGAGGGATCCCCTGAGATCAGCGGCGAGGCGAGCGGAGTGCGCCCACGCCTGAATGGCCAAGTTACTGCATCGCTCAGCGCGGCAGCCAGCTGATTTCAGCGGCGCTCGCCCGACCGATGCGACAGGCCTCGAGCGACTCCGGCATCTCCTGGGTGGACGGCGAGAGCGCGGTGCGGCCGGCCATGATCTCGGCGCTTGTCTGCGGGTAGCGCGGTGTCTGCGACGGGTCGCCGTAGCCGTCCGGAAAGAGCGGCGCGTCGGTGGCCGGGTCGTACTTGTCGGTCGCCCCTAAGGTGTGCATGAGCTCGTGCGCGACGACGATGTTGTTGCTACCGCTCATGCTTGGCAGCGCGAACAGGTGGGCGACGCCGATGAGGCCCTTGTCGAGGCCGGCCGAATGCGGCACGCGCGGCGTGAGCGCCGGGTCGTGGTAGACGACGAAGATCCGGATCGCGGGCGAAGCGCCGCGCGGCACGACAGCCCGGCGCGCCGCGTAGTAGCGAAGGTGCAGGCTCCACAGCACCGCGGAGAGGACGCCGCCGCGCGCCGGCGGCGCGGGTGGCAGCGCGGCGACGGCCGGGTAGACCGTGACCTGCACCGGGCCGATGAGCTTCAGGCCATACGCGCGGGCCTGCCGCGCGAAGAACTCATCGATCGGTGCGAACGCGCTGCGGTCGAGCGCCGCGACGTAGTCGCGCGTGACGGGACTTGTGTCGCCGGCCACCGGGAATATGCCGACGCCGAGGGTATACGCCCACGCGTGCACGCGGCGCTGCTCGAGCCAGGCGGTATTGGCGACGAGCGCAAGTACCACCAGCAGGATCGCAACGCGCAGCGCCTTCCACAGGCCGCTGCGCGGTTGCGCGGGCATCGCCCCGGATTTACTGGATCGCGCCGAGGTAGTCGCCCTTGCCAAGATCGACGCCGTTGGAGCGCAGGATTCCGTAGGCGATCGTGATGTGGAAGTAGAAGTTCGGCAGCACGAACTTGTGCAGGTAGTCGGCGGCGGAGAACTTGAGCGTCTGGCGTGGGAACTGCAGCACGATCTCGCGGCCCTCGGCGCCGGCGAGCTGGGCCGGCTTGATCGTGCCGATGAAGTCGAGCGTCTTCTTGATGCGGGCCTTGAGCTCGATAAGCGTCGTCTCGGTGTCCTCGTGCTTCGGCAGGTCGACCGCGGCAAGGCGGCCGGCGGCACCCTTGGCCGTGTCGCAGACGATCTGGACCTGGCGCGACAGCGGGAACATGTCGGCGATCAGCCGCGTATCGGCCAGCACCTTCGGTTCGACCTTCTTTGCCTCGGCGAACGCGGCGGCCTTGTCGATGATCGCCGCGAGGTTGTTGAGGCCGAGCGTCAACGCTGGAATCGAGCTGTCATAGAGGGAAGCGGACATCAGTACTCCTGGGGTGAAGGCGACCGGCCAGCCGGTCGCGAAACGTCTCGAGGCTCGCCGGCGCCTGGCTCAGCGCGGCTTTCGAAACAACAATGCGAACTTGTCGGTGTTCTTGCCGTTCATCTCCGGCGCGAAGAAGGGCTTCGTCCGGTCATCGTCGGGATTGCGCAGCAGCTCGCTCTCCGCCTCGAGCTTGAACCCGGCCGCGAGCATCTTCTGCTTCACGAGCGCCTCGTCGATGCGATGCTGGCCGCGCACCTCGCGCGCGAACTGGTCGCCCGTTCCGGCCGGCGCCGCATGGTCGACGATCGCAACGAAGCCCCCCGGCTTCACCGACTCGTAGATCTGGTGGATCACGCCGTCCACGTTCTTCGACAGCCAGAAGAAGTCGTGGAACACGTCGTTGGCGATGGCGCCGTCGAAATGCGCCTTCGGCAGCTCCATCGCGTCGAGCGACCGGTCCCAGCGGCGCACCGTCGGCAGGCGATCGCCCGCGAGCCGCGCGGCGATGAGCTTGTCAGACCACTTGGCGAGGTACTCCGGCGGATTTTGCGCGTACACCTCGCCCGTGGGCCCTGCGACGCGCGCCTCGAGCTCGGCGTACCACCCGGAGCCCGTGAACAGGTCGAGCACCTTCATGCCGGGTGCCACGCCGAAGAACGCCAGCATCTCCTTCGGCTTGCGGGCGGCGTCAAGCTTGCGGTCGTCCGCCGGCCGGTCGGCGGAATCGACGGCCGCCTCGATCGCGGCGCGGTTGACCGCGGGCGCGTGGCTCTTCTGGCCGTGACCGGCGCAGGCGGCGGCGAGGCCGACGACGGTCAGGGCGGCTCCCAGGCGCAGGAAGGTTGCGACTCTCATGGAGGATGCCTCGGGTGGCGGAAGTGGCGGGGCACACAGTGTGCGAACTCTGCGGGGCCGTGGCAACTGCGCGGCGATGCGCCCGGCCGGGGCTCCTGCGCACCTGCAGCAGTCCGCGCGGTCCGAGGCGACCGAGCCTGCCGCGGCGCCCGGCCGGCCTCGGGTTGATGCAGGTCGCGGCAGTCCGTAGAGTCGGACCGCAGCGCCGCAGAGCGCACGTTGATCGGTTATGGCTTCGCGACGGTGCGCTGGGTTCCGCCGCTCGCACGGGGGAGAACGTACATGGCGCTGGGCGAGCCGAGAGATCTTCCGCTGCCAACGGCGGTCGGCGTCGGCCTGCTCATGATCGGGGCGGGCCTCATCGGCATGACCGCCGGCGACCTGCCCGGAATTGCCGAGCAGCTTGCTGCACCACGGTGGCTGATGGGCGTCCTCGGCGGCGGCCTCGTCGGCTGCGGCTGGCAGGGGGCGCGCAGCCGGTTCCCGGGGCCGGCGCCGCGCCGGGCACCCCCCTGGATCGAACTCGTCTGGTTTGGCGTCGGCGGGATCGCTCTCGCGTACCTGAGTCAGCTCACCCGGGGCGCCGATGGCGTGGGCGAGGCGCTCTGGATCGGGCGGGTCCTCAACGCGGCGGCGCGCGTGCTGTTCGGCATCGGCATCGGCATCGTCGTGGGCTGGGCCGCCTACGAAGGCTCGGAGAGCCGTCGTCGCCAGCGCTGAGTGGGCCGCCGGCGCCGCCGCATCCTGACCTAGCGGGCGTCGCGCTTTTCGCGCTTGGCGGCGCGCTTCTCGTCCGGCGTCTTCGCCGGCTTCTTCTTGCCTTCCTTCTTCCGGTTCATTCCCTTGCTCATGTCGGCTCCTTCGGCGCTTCCTCGGGTGGGCGCGCGGGCTGGCGCTTCAGCAGCTTCTCCTGCTGCTCGCGCTTCTTGGCGGCTTCGCGCTGCTTCTTGAGATGGCTGTAGTTGGGTGGGCGCAAGTTAGCTCCGGTCGATACGGGATTTCGGACGGGATCTCACGGTACACGAACTTGCGGCGAACCGCTGCGCGTAGCACTGGGAGCGCACGCGGGGCTACCGGTGCCGGTAGGCGCTAGTGGCGGTCGGGGGGGCGCAACTGGCGCCGTCCGCTCGCACCGCTCACTTGCGGGCGAGCGCCTGCCCGGCGGCAAAGCCCGGCTGCGGGCCAGCGGTCCATTCGGGGAACGCGGCGGTGTCCGGCAAACGTGAGCGCGCAAGCCAGGCGGGGACCGGCTTGCCGAGCGCGATCGCCTGGCGGATTTCCATGACCAACGGCCCGATGCGCAGTGAAAAGAGTCGCACGACCTCGGATGGAACCGGATGCCCGAAGGCGTGCCGGTAGGCGCTGAGCGCGGTATGCAGATCATCCGGAACGGTAGGCGCGAGGGACATCAGTGAGTGGCTCCAGACCGGAAGGAATGCGGGTCGTGCGTCGGGGCCGGGCGATCGCGCGAATTCCCGAGTGTGGGCCGGCGTGGGCGCGGGGCGCTACGCATCTGTTTTACACGCATTCCAGCGGCCCTGCCGGGGTATTCGGCGCCGTTTGAGCTCGATTGCGCGCCTGTCGCGGCGCTCTGGTCGATGCGTTGCGGCGGGTGGTGATGGCCGCACCGCGCCCCCGAGCCTCCTGCAATGCATTGGCGCTCCACGCCGGCTACCGCTCCCAGTCGCGCTCGAGGCGGCGCGCGCCCCACACGAGGAGCGCCGCAGCAACCACATAGAGCACGGTATTGGCGAGGATCGCGTATCGCAGCGCTTCGGCCGCGAAGCGAGCCTTCAGGAGGTCCGAGAGTACGCCCGTGAGCGTAGTACCGACCCCGATCCCGATCAGGTTGTTGATGAATAAGAAGACTGCCGAAGTCGTCGTGCGCATGTCGGGCGGCACGAGATGCTGGACGGCGGAGGTGATGGGTCCGAGCCAGACGAGGCTGAGCGCGGTGGGCACCAGGAAGACCGCGACGCAGATCGCGAGCGTCGGGGACATGACGCCCACCACGTAGAAGGGCACGGTCGCCATGAACGCGATCGCGGGCACGAGCGCGTAGGCAGCCTTGCGGCGTTCACCGAGCCGATCGGCGATCACGCCGCCCATCCAGACGCCGACGATCCCACCCACGAGGAGCAGGCCGCCCATGGCCCGCGCCGCGCGCGTGAGGTCGACGTGGAAGCTGCGGACGAGGAATGAGGGCATCCAGAAGAGGAGCGCGTAGCCGGCCATCGACGCGGTCGCGGCGCCAAGGGCCAGCGCCCAGAAGCTCGGCTTGCGGCTGAGCAGGGCGAGGACGCTGCCGAAGCTCGCCGGGCGGCCGGGTGCGGCGCGGCCATCGAGACCGCCGCGGGCGGGCTCCCGCACCGTGAAATGGAAGAGCGGCACGAGTGCCAGGCCCGCGAGGCCGACGATATAGAACGCCGACCGCCAGCCGACGTTGCTCGCGAGATAGCCCCCGGCGAGCGCCGCGATGCCGCCGCCGATCGGGATGCCGAGCGCATACGCGCCGAGCGCGCGTCCGCGCTGTCGCTCGGGAAAATAGTCGCAGATGAGCGAGTAGGCGGGCGCGACGCCACCGGCTTCGCCGACTCCGACGCCGAGCCTGCAGAGGAAGAGCAACCCGTACCCGCGCGCGAGCCCGCAGGCGGCGGACATCAGGCTCCAGAGGGCGAGCGCCACCGCCATGATGCGCGTGCGGTTGTAGCGATCCGCGAGGCGCGCGACGAAGATGCCGAGAAAGGTATAGAACGCGGCGAATGCGAAACCGCCGAGCAGGCCAAGTTCCCGGTCAGTGAGTCCAAGCTCGCCCTTGATGGGCACGGCGAGGATTCCGATGATCTGCCGATCGATGAAGTTGAACGTGTAGACGAGGATCAGCATCGCGAGCACATAGACACGATAGGCGCGGGAGGTCGTCGGCTCGGGCATTCCTGATTCGGGACTGGCGTTTGCGGCCATGTTGGCGCGACCTAGTAGTGGGGCGGGCGCTCGTCGGCGGTCGCCGACTCGGCGCCTGCGCTTGAGCTTGCATCGATGCGGCTCAGGAGCGCCGCGAGGCGCTGGCGCAGCTCGTCGATCTCCTTGCGCTGCCGATAGAGCTCGTCGCCGAGCTCGGCGCTCGCACGCTCAAGGTAGGCGAGTTTCGTTTCGAGGTTCTCGAGTGCATTCGTGGTCATTTCATCTGCCCTGTGGCGAACGGACATGGCGCCGCCGCGCCCGGTGCCGGTGACGCCGGCTCATGAGCCTACGCGGATTCGCCCTCGCATCCGCCCGACATCGTGCGCGACAGCCACAGGCGCGCTGATGCCTTAAAAGAGTGCGCTCAACCTTACATATCGCCGCGCGAGCCCCTTACGCGGGGGCGGCGCGCCCCTCGCGTTGACGCCACGGCGCGCCAAACGGTATTCTGCACGAGCGCCGATTTGAAGTTCAGCTTGCGGGCGCGTAAGAAATACGGCTAAAGCGACCTGGGACGAAAGTCCGTCGCCTGTTCCGATTTCTGGCGCGAATACGCCGCCTCCCGCAGACAGTTGATCATCGGCGCTTGTGTCAGCGATGCACAGGTGTGTGATGGTTTTTGATCCGCGTGTAGACCCCGCCGATGGCATCCGCCGCGCCGCCCGCATGGGCGGGGCGCCCCCGTGAGTAACGCGCTCGCCGACCTGCTCGCGCGCCGGCCGTGGCTCCTTGCCGACGGTGGCATGGGCAGCGGCCTGTTTGAACGCGGGCTCGAGTCGGGCTATGCGCCGGAGCTCTGGAACGTCGAGCACCCCGACCGCATCGCCGACGTGCATCGCTCCTTCGCCCTGGCAGGCGCCGACATTCTGCTGACGAACTCGTTCGGCGGAACACGGCATCGCTTGAAGCTCCACCAGGCTGATGGGCGCGTGGCCGAGCTAAACGAAGCGGCGGCGCAGGTTGCGAGGGCGGCTGCGGCGAGCGTGCGCGCGGATATCATCATCGCCGGCAGCATGGGTCCGACCGGCGAGATCCTCGAACCCCTCGGGCCGCTCTCGATCGACGAAGCTGCCGCAGCCTTCGCCGAGCAGGCGCAGGCACTCGTGCGCGGCGGCGTGGATGCGCTCTGGATCGAAACGCTCTCGTCGGTCGAGGAGCTGGAGGCCGCGATCCAGGGTGCGAAGACGACCGGCGCGCCAATCGTCACGACCTTCAGCTTCGATACCAACGGCCGCACGATGATGGGTATCACGCCCGCGCAGCTCGCTGAGCTGCACCGCCGTACCCACATCTACGCCTGTGGCAGCAACTGCGGGACGGGCGCCGCGGAGCTCGTCGCCTCGGTTGCGAGCCTCTGCGCCGCCTCGGACGCCGATGCGATCCTCGTCGCCAAGGCGAACTGCGGCATCCCGCGTTACGTCGACGGCGCGATCCGCTTCGACGGAACGCCCGAACTCATGGCCGACTACGCGCGCCTCGCACTCGATGCCGGCGCTCGCATCATCGGCGGGTGCTGCGGCACGACGGGAGCGCACCTGCGCGCGATGCGGGCTGCGCTCGAGACCCACGTGCGCGGGGCGCGGCCTACTGCGGCGACGATTGAATCCCTGCTCGGCCCGATCACGGCCGGTGCGCGCGCTCAGCTCGACCCGGAAGGGGCGCGCCTCGCCGCGATTGCCCTCGCCGAGGCGGGCGGCGGCCCGACGGCGCGAGCCGCCTCGCCGCGCGCGCGCCGGGCGCGCCAGTAGCGGCGGGCGGGGGACCTCCCGCCCGGGCGCCAAAACCCCAGCAGCCAAGGCCCCGTCGCGATAGACTGTCGGGGCGGCCGCCTGCGTGCCCGCCTACCGCGCGCCCGCGAGCGCGACCAGATCGTCGCAGCGTCCTCATTCACACCCATCGACCGATTGCGGCAGCACGCCGCCGCGCGCAGGCGCGCTCGTCACGTTTTCGCGCACCGCCGGTGCGAAGGTTCCCATGTCCAGCAGTTTTAGCGATCTCGGCCTGAGCGCCGACCTCGTAGCTCCCCTCGTCGCGCTTGGCTACGAGGAGCCCACCCATATCCAGCGGGAGGCCATTCCACTCCTGCTCGCCGGCCGCGACGTTCTGGGGCAAGCCGCGACCGGCACCGGCAAGACGGCTGCGTTCGCGTTGCCGTTGCTCGCGCGCCTGCCGGAAGGCAGGGCGCAGCCGCTTGCACCCGGCGTCCTGGTGCTCGTGCCGACGCGAGAGCTCGCCAACCAGGTCGCGGAAGCATTCCACCGCTACGGCAGCAACGCCGGGCGAGTGGTGCTGCCGATCTACGGCGGCCAGGACTTTCGCCGCCAGGTGCTCGCGTTGAAGCGTGGCGCCCACGTCGTCGTTGCGACGCCGGGTCGTGCGCTCGACCACCTTCGTCAGGGGACCCTGGTGCTCGCCTCGCTCGGTGCGATCGTGCTCGATGAGGCCGACGAGATGCTCGACATGGGCTTCGCCGAGGACATCGACACGATCCTCAACGAGACGCCGGACAACTGCCAGGTGGCGCTGTTCTCGGCGACGATGCCGCCACGCATCGCCGCGATTGCCGCGACCCACCTCAACAACCCCGCGCGGGTGCTGATCCCGCGCGAGGTGACGGCGCCGGGCGATGCACCGAAGCTGCGCCAGGTCGGCTACGTCGTGCCGCGGGCGCAGCGGCTCGCCGCGCTCGGCCGCATCCTCGACGTCGAGTCGCCGCGCCTCGCGCTTGTCTTCTGCCGGACGCGGCTTGAGGTGGATGAGCTCGCGAGAACGCTCGCCGGCCGTGGCTTCAGGGTCGAGGCGCTGCACGGCGGAATGTCGCAGGATCAGCGCGAACGCGTCATGAAGCAGGCACGCGCCGGACTCGTCGACCTGCTGGTCGCGACCGACGTTGCGGCGCGTGGCATCGACATCGGCCATCTTTCGCACGTCGTGAATTTCGGCGTACCGGAATCGACCGAGACGTACGTGCATCGTGTCGGCCGGACCGGCCGCGCCGGCCGCGAGGGCGTCGCGATCACGATCGCCGAGCCGCGCGAGCAGCGACTCGTCCGCAACATCGAGCGTCAGACCCGCCAGTCGATCTCGCTTGAGAACGTCCCGACCGTTAACGATGTGCGTGCGCGCAAGCTCGAGACGACGCGCGCGGCGTTGCGCGAAATCATCGAGACGGGCGAATTCGAGCAATTTCGATCGGTCGCCGAGCAGCTGACCGGCGAATTCGATGCGATGGACGTGGCCGCCGCGGCGATCAAGCTCGCGCACGAAGCGGCGACCGGCCCCGATGCGGCCGAGGAGCACGACGCTTTCGCGGCGCCGCAAGCGTCGCCTGAGCCGCGTTCAGCTCATCGCGCCGATTTCAAGCAGCGCGAGCCACGCGGCGACTCCCCGGCGCCCTTCCCGGGTCGCGCGCCGAAGCGCAGCTCCGCCGGCATGGTGCGGATACGCGTCGGCATTGGTCGTCGCGGCGGCATCCGTCCGGGCGACCTGGTCGGTGCCATCGCGAACGAAGCCGGGATCGATGCGCGCGGGATCGGCGCGATCGATATCGCCGATTCCTACTCGTTGGTCGAGGTTGACGAGGCGGTCGCCGACCGCGTCGTCGGCGCGCTGTCGCGCGCCTGGCTCAAGGGCCAGAAAGTCCAGGCGGGGCGGGAACCGGACTCGGGCGGCGCTCCGTCATCCGGACCGCCGCGCGGCGCGTTCTCGCCGCCTCGACGCGCGCCGCCGCGCGGCAAGCCGCCGCGGCGCGGAGTCGGACGCTAGCGACGGCGCCGGGAGCCGTCGCCGACGGCCGGGCCGCTAGGCGACCTCGGCCAGCGGCGTGCGCACCAGGAGCGGTGCGTCGATCACGTGGATGAGACCGTTGGAGGCGGCGATATCGGCGCGGACGATGCGCGCGCCATTGACGGTGACGGCGGCCGCTTTGCGGGCTACCGTTAGGCTCGAGCCTTCGACGGAGCGCAGCGCTCCTGCCTTCAGGTCGCGCGCGGCGACGGCACCGGAGACGACGTGGTACGCGAGAATCATCTTCAGTTTCTTGACGTCCCGCAGCAGTGCCTCGAGCGCCCTCGGGGCGAGGCGCCCGAAAGCCTCATCCGACGGGGCGAACAGCGTGTAGGGCCCGGGCGTGCGCAGGGTGTCGATGAACGCGGAGGCCTTCAGGGCGCGCAGCAGCGTCGTCAGGTCGCCGGCCCCGACCGCCGTGTCGATGATCGTCTTCATTAATACCGTCCCGAATGTACATTGAATTGTGGTCGCTACAGTATGCGCTCCATGCGCCCCGCGTGCCCTTCGGCCTGCAAATTTCCTGTGAACAGCGCCCCGCCGGGCGGCGTTATGCTCGGGCGACGGGCCGGGAGAACGCGGTGAATGCATTGCAATCGGCCTACCGCAGACGGCGCGAACCGAGGTTCAGCACATGTCAAATGAAAAAGCGTTATCGCGTCGAAGCTTCGTGCTCGGCGCATCGGCCGCGGTCGCCGTGACTCGCATCCCCGTGGCGCTCGGTGCGTCCACGAGCGCGGGCCAACCGGCCTCGCTGATCGATCTCGGCGCGGTGGAGGCAGTCGCCGCCATGTCCCGGGGCGAGATTAGCGCCGAGCGGTACGCGGGCACCCTGCTCGGGCGCTGCACGGCGGGCAAGGCCCTCAACGCCTTCATTACGCTCGAGCCCGAACGGGTGCTCGAGGCGGCGCGCGGCTGCGACCGGGAGCGGCTCGCGGGGAAGAAGCCAGGGGCGCTCTTTGGCCTGCCAATCCCCGTCAAGGACAGCGTCAATACGGCCGAGTACCGCACCACCGCCGGCACGCCCGCCCTGCGCGAGTTCCGGCCGAAGGCGGATGCGCCGCTCGTACGCACGCTGCGCGCCAATGGCGCGATCGTGCTCGGCAAGACCAACCTGCACGAACTTTCATACGGATGGACGAGCAACAACCAGGCGTTCGGCCCCGTCCACAACCCGCACGATCCCACGCGCATCCCCGGCGGCAGCAGCGGTGGCACCGCCGCGGCGGTAGCCGCGCGCATGGCGCCACTCGGCGTTGCGGAGGACACCGAGGGATCGATCCGGGTACCGGCGGCCTTCTGCGGACTGGCGGGGTTCAGGCCGACGACGGGCCGCTACCCGACGCACGCCTGCGTGCCGATCTCGCCGCTCTTTGATCAGGTCGGGCCGCACGCGCGCAGCGTCGCAGACCTCGTGCTCTTTGACTCGGTGGTCGCCGGCGACTCCTCGTCCTTGCCGTCCGTCTCGCTGCGGGGGTTGCGCCTCGGCGTCGTGCGCGACTACTGGTTCACCGACCTCGACCCGGAAGTCGAACGGCTGACGACGGCGGCGCTGCGCGTTTTGACCGATGCGGGCGCCGAGCTCATCGAGTCGAAGCTCCCCGACCTTGCGCGGCTGATCGACCTGACCACCGACCAGGTGCAGAACCACGACGTGAGGATCTGGCTGCCAAAATTCCTCGAGGAATTTCATGCCGGGATTGGCTTCGACGCGCTCGTCGGCCAGGCGAGCGCCGACATACGCGCGGTGTTTCGCAGCGACGTGCTGGCGGGCGGGCCGGGCTTCGTCTCGGAGGCCGCCTACGCCGCAGCCCGCGATACGCACCTGCCGGCGCTGCGGCGGATGTTTCAGGAGTACTTCGCCCGCAGTCGCATCGATGCGATCGTGTTTCCGGCGACGCTGATGCCGCCGCCCCGCATTGGCGATGACGGTGCGCAGCGCATCGGCGGCAAGGACGTTCCGTTCGAAACGGCGGTTGCGCGCAACATCGCTCCCGGCAGCACCGCCGGGCTACCGGGCGTGGTGTTGCCGGTCGGGCTGACTGCGAGCGGCCTGCCCGTCGCGATCGAGCTCGATGCGGCGGCCGGCTCCGACCGGCACCTGCTCGCCGTGGCCGGAGTCATCGAGCGCGCCATCGGTCGGCTGCCCGCGCCGAAGCTCTAGCGGCGCCCGACGATCAGGCGGTGCCGGGTCGTTGGGCGGCACATGCCCGGGCCCGCCGATCTCGGTCCGCTCGACCGACTCAGTTGGCGGCGCCCATCGCCTTGACGAGGCGATAGGTGTACTCGACGCTCTCATCGAAGGGTACCTGGCCGACCCGTTCATCCCGCCCGTGGGCCCGGTTCTCGTCCATTTCGATCCAGATTCCGCTGGCGTCGTAGCTTGGCATGCCGGCGTTGCGCGTCTGGCGGTCGTCGCTGAATCCGGTCGCCATGTTCGGCACCACCGGTACGCCCGGCCACATCGAGTGCACGACGCCAGTCACCTTGGCAAGGAGTTGCGCAGTCAGCGGGGACTCCGGGCTCACGATCGGCACCGCATCCATCCTGATGGCGATGCGCGCATCGTTGAGGGCCGCGACCAGCTTCGCCTGCACCTGCTCGGCGTTGTCGCCCGGCATCATCCGGCACTGGATCGTCGCCTTTGCGCGCTGCGGCAGCGCATTCTCCGCATGGCCGCCGGAGATCAGCGTCGCGACACAGGTCGTTCGCAACTGCGCGTTGTAGTAGTCGTTGTGACTCAGCCGGTCGGCGGCGGCGAGATCGGGAATGGCCTGCGCGACCGCCAGCATGTCCGCGCTATCGGGGCCGGGCTCGAGCGCGGCGTAGGACTTGAAGCTCGCGCGGGTAGTCGCGGTCAGCATGACCGGGAACTTGTAGGCCTCGAGCCGTCCGAGACCGCTGGCCAAGCGATAGATCGCGTTGTCGGGGCCAGGAAGCGAGCCGTGGCCGCCGGGGCTCGTCGTCTCGATCGTGTAGGTGACGTACGTCTTCTCGCTCGTGCCAATCTCATAGAGGACGCGCTTCCCGCCCTTGAACGCCCCGCCGCCGCCGTCGAGGTTGATGACCAGCCCCGCGTCGATGAGCTCGCGGTGCTCCTTCAGCAGGAACGCCGGGCCATTGGCATCGCCGCCAGCCTCCTCGTCGGCCGTGAATGCCGCGATGAGATCGTGGGCCGGGACGAAGCCTTCGCGCCGCAGGCGGATCAGCGCATCCACGAGCGCGGCATCCCCGTCCTTCATATCGATCGTGCCGCGGCCGTAGAACCAGCCGTCCTGCTCGGTGAGCTTGAACGGGTCGACCGACCAGTCCTCGCGCTTGGCATCAACGACGTCGAGGTGCCCGAGGAAGAGCACCGGCGTGCCCCGCGCGGCACCGCGGTAGCGCACGATGACGTTGACCTTGGAGGGGTGACCTTGCGGAGCGATGACCGTGACATCGCCGTCGACGAATCCGGCGCTCTTGAGGCGCCGCGCGATCGCGTTCGCCGCCTCGGTCGAGCCGTGGTCGTGGTTGGTATTGATCTCGATGAGTTCCTTCAGGACCTCGCGTCCGAGTTCGCGGTCGGCCGTCGGCGGCGCTGCCGCCGGTGGGGCCGCGAACGCCGCAGTCGATGCTGCGACCGAAAGAAGGGCAATGGCTGCGAGCAACGGCGTATTCACGGCGGATTCTCCTCCCGCGGGCTGCGAGTGCGGCGCCGACACTCGCACGCTTCACCGGGGATGTCCATGCGCGTCGCGCCCCATAGGCCGGCAGGATTCCGGGGCTCCTCGCGCGGCACGGCGCGACCGGTTAGGCTTGCGGCGGATTGATCGATTCCATGGCCGGTATCGGGAGGCGAATCGCGTGAAGGCAACGTCAGTCGTGCAGATCCAGAACGAGCGGGTCATCGTCACCGAGTGGCGCTTCGCCCCTGGCGCCGAGACCGGACACCACGTACACGCGCACGACTATGTCGTGGTTCCGCTCGTGACGGGGACGCTTCGGCTCGAGGAGCCGACCGGCACGCGCGATGCGGCGCTCACGGCCGGCGTCTCCTACGCGCGCCCCGCGGGAGTTGCGCACAACGTGATCAACGCCAACAGCTTCGACTTCCGCTTCATCGAGGTGGAGCTCATCTAGCGGCCGCGCCGGTCGAGCCTCGCGAACGCCTCAGCCAAGCGATGCGCACAGTGCGAGGAACGCGGGAATGGTGATCGGGTCGTTGGCAGCACTGCTCGCGACCGGGTGCGAGGCGAATCGCGCGATCACGAGTTCGGCGCGCGGCGCGACGTAAAGTCGTTGCCCGTGTATGCCGCGGGCCTCGAACGCACCGTACGGATTGTGCGATACCCACCACATGTCGCGATACGAGTAGCCGGGCAGCAGCGCGTAGCCCGCCTTCGCGAACTTGCCAGTATCCGATCCGCGGCGAATATCGGCGACGACTCGCGCGGGCAGTACCTGACGACCGTTGCAACTGCCTTCGCAGCGCATCAATTCGCCGAAGCGCGCCAGATCGCGCAGGCTCGCGTTGAGGCCACCGCCGCCCATCTCGACGCCGACTGAATCGACGCTGAGGTAGCCGTCCTGCTCGCAACCGATCTGCGACCAGACGCGCGCCGACAGGAGGTCCGCGAAACTGACGCCCGTGACGCGCTTCATGATCCAGCAGAGGAGTTCGGTGTTGACCGTCTTGTAGGCGAACTCCCGCCCATGCTCGCCCTCCTTGCGCAGGGTCAGCAGGAATTCGTAGAAATTGCTCGGCCCTTCGTACCCTGCCGGCCGCGCCCGCAGGCCACCGGCGCGCGCGTAGTCCCACACGCCGGCGGCCGGATCGGAATAGAGCTCCGAATAGGCGACCCCGACCTGCATGTCGAGCAGTTCGCGCAGCCGCACGTCGGCATAGGCGGTCCCGGCCATTTCCGGGAGGTAGAACGGGACTCGGTCCTGCTCCGCCAGGACTCCCTCGAGAATGAGAGCGGCGGCAAGCGTCGCGGCGTAGGACTTCGTGATCGAGAAGCAGCAGTGCGGTCGCTCCGGTCGCAACGCGCCGAAATACTGCTCGTAGACGCGCCGGCCACGGTGCATGACGAGGATGCCGTCGCAGTACGTGTCCGGCAGCGCCTCGCCCCACCGTCTCGGCCGACCGTTCAGGTCGGTGAACGAGAGTGCGTCGATTGCGGCATCCGCACTCGGTGAGACCTCGCCGAGGTCGGAGGGGCGCGCCGACCCACGCGCGACGTTGGCGGTCGGCAGAAGCTCGCGCATGTGCGAAAGCGACCAGCGAATCTGCGGAAAGGACAGGAACCGGTCGTCCTCGAAGCGGATGCGCCGGTCGGGAGGTGGCGGCGCTCCACGCATGAGGCCGAGCACTTCCGGATCGGAGGCCTGCCCGTCTAGGTATCGGGCGCCGTCGAACTCAAGCATTCGTGGGGTCATGCAAGCCGTCCTGGGAGTGGGCGACGGCTAGTGTAATGGACGCAGAACCGCGGACGGGGGCGGAGGGGGTGCGCGTAGGGCGGGATCCCCGCCGCGTCGAACCTAAAGGATGGAGGTGCCCGCACCGGCACCTCCGCCCGACCGACTTGCTAGCCGGAGTGCTGCGACCGCCAGGCGGCGATTCGCGCCTCGCGCGCGGCCCGGTCCCCGGCGATGATCGTCGGAATCCGCGACTGCTGCTCGGGCGTCAGCACCGCATAGATCTGCGTCTTGAGGTCACTTGCGGTCTGGACGCGCGCGGCCGCATTCGCCTTTTCGGCCGCGAGGAGCGCGGGGTAGCCGGGGTCGTTCGGCGACGTCGCCAGCAGCGTGTCGCGGTTTGCCCGCGCACTCGTGTGGCGCGTCGAGGAATCGGTCCTCGCCTGCGTGACGATCGACTTGATCTGGGTCTTTTGCTCGGCCGTCAGGTTGAGCTGACTGAGCACCCGGTGAAATTCTCCACCGTGGTGACGGTGGCCGCCTTGCCACTGGTGGTTGGCGGAAGGCGCCGAGTTACTGGCGGCATCCGGCGCATCCGCCGCGAAGACGGGCGCGGCCGCGAATGCGCCGCTGAGGAAAAACATGAACAGGACGCGGGAACGGGCATTCACGGTATCAACCTCTTGCTGCGAAGACCGATGGGGGTCCGTGTAGGTTCAAACGCCCAAGGCGGAGCCCGCGTTGACACAATGCTGCGTCAGGGCCATGCAAAGATATGTTGAACGCCTCGTCGGCGGAGCCGTGCGGGCTCGTTGCGCCGGTCCCGCTAGCCTCGAGGCGCAGCCTCTGCAGCTCCACCTCCCCGCCAGGTCACTCTTTCGGCGGCGCAGGCGGCGGGTTGACCGCTTCCGAGGCGGCGCGGGTCGCGCGCAGCTTGGCCGCAACGGCCTCGGCGGCGGCCATCACGCGCAGAAGGTTTCCGCCGGCGAGTTTGGCGATCTCGGCATCGGTCCAACCGCGACGCATCAACTCCTCGAGCAGCGCCGGGTACTTGTCGACAGCCTCAAGTCCGGTCGGCCCCTCTGGAATGCCGTCGAAGTCGGAGCCGAGTCCGACGTGATCGATTCCGGCGACCGCCCGGATGTGCTCGATATGATCGGCGACGTGCGCGAGCGTCGCGGGCGGCTTCGGATGCGCCTTTTCCCAGGACGCAAGCGCGGCGGCCGCCCGCGCTGGCTGGCCGATGTAGAGGCCCCCGAACGGCGGCGCGCTGTACCTGGCCTGTTCGGCCGTGTGGTCGGCATCCCACCGGTCCCACGCGTCGGAGATGTATGCCGGGAAGAAGTTGACCATGACTACGCCGCCGTTGGCGGCCACGAGCCGGAGCACGTCGTCGGGCACGTTGCGCGGATGGTCGACGAGCGCGCGCGCCGATGAATGCGAATAGATGACTGGCGCAACCGCGGCGGCGAGCGCCGCCTTCATGGTGTCCGGCGACACGTGGCTGAGGTCGACCAGCATGCCGATGCGATTCATCTCACGGACCACCTCGACTCCGAACGGAGTCAAGCCGTGGACGGCAGGATTGTCGGTTGCCGAGTCCGCCCAGAGCGTGTTCGAGGAGTGCGTCAGCGTCATGTAGCGCGCGCCGGCGTCGTACATCTGCCGCAGGACCGCCAGCGAGTTGTTGATCTGGTGGCCGCCTTCGATGCCGATCAGCGATGCAATCTTGCCGCTGTGGTGGATCCGGCGTACGTCCGCGGCGGTATAGGCCATTTCGAGATCGCCGCTATACCTCGCCGTCATCCGCTTGACGATGTCGATTTGCTCGAGCGTCGTCTGGACTGCCTCGAATCCCTTCAGCTCGACCGGCACCCACACGGACCAGAACTGCGCGCCGACGCGACCGGCGCGCAGGCGCGGTATGTCGGTCATCAGCGGCAGCTCGCCCTTCGGCCCGAAGGTCTGCGACAGGTTGTTCTTGAGATCGAACGCGCCGAAATTGCTCTTGTAGCGCTGGCGGATCTCCCACGGCAGATCGTTGTGGCCATCGATGAGCGGCGTTTCCGCAAGCACCCGGTCGACGCGCGCCGCGAGGTCCTTGTCAGTAGCCTGGGCCGTGCCGAGGTACGCGATTGCGACGACAGGCAGCAGCCAGGTGCACAGAAATTTTCCCAGAGTCATGCTCGTCCCCACACGGCACCGATGGACGCCCACTATAGCCGGAGTTCAGCTCACGCGTCGTGCGCGGGCCCGACGCCGGTTGCGTCGGCGGCAGGCAGCTGCTCATGAATTGATTCGCGAGGACGTGCCGGCCTCGCGGTCAACGAGGCAGCTCGCCGCGAATGGCTTCGGTGAACCAGGCGGCGGGCCACGTCGGCTCGCAGCAATCCACCCGGTCGTCGCCCGCTCAGGTCGATGGACCGTTTTGCCAGCCGCCGCCGAGTACCTGGTAGAGGCGAACGAGCGCGGTCAGGCTATTCGCGTACGCCTGGCTCAACGAAAGCTCGGCCGTGAAAAGATCCCGATCCGCGTTGATCACATCGAAATAGGACGCGTACCCGACGCGATAGCGTGCGAGCGCGATCGCCTCTGCGCGCCTCAGGGCCGCGACCTGGGTGGCCTGCTCGCGCTCGAAGTCCCCGTACGTTCGGTACGCGAGGAGGGCATCCGCCGCCTCCTGGAACGCGGTAGCCACCGCTTTCCTGTACTGCGACAACGCCTCGCGGGTACGTGCGTGGGCGAGCTCGACCTGGTAAATGCTGCGCTGGGAATCCAGCAGCGGCTGCACGAGCCCCGCCGCGGCGCTCCACTCGGCGGTCGGCGCCTTGAACAGGTCGCCGAGTGGAGCGCTCAGTGAACCGAACAGCCCGGTGAGCGATATCTGGGGAAAGAGGGCCGCCTTGGCGACGCCGATGTTCGCGTTGGCGGCGTGCAGCAACTCCTCCGCCGCGCGCACGTCGGGCCTGCGCTCGAGCAATTGCGACGGGAGGCCCACGGGCGGGAGCGGCGGCGCGAGCGGCATCTCCTCACCGCGGCGCTGACGATCGACCGCGTGCGGGCTTTCGCCGAGCAGCACGCAGATCTGGTCCTCCGTCTGGCCGATGCGGCGCTCGAGGTCGGGGACGTTCGCGCGGGCGGCGGCCGCCTGCGCCTCCGCCGTCGCGACGTCGAGGCCGGTCGCATAGCCGCGCTCGTGCTGGGCGCGCGTCAGCTCCACGAACTTCTCGCGCGCATCGACGGTCCGGCGCGTAATCTCGAGCTGACTGTCGAGCGCAAGCAGCGAGAAGTACGCGCTGGCGACGTTCGCCACGAGCGAGACCGCGACCGCCCGCTTCGCGTACTCGGTCGAAAGCAGGTTCGCGCGCGCAGACTCGTGGACGCGCCGCAGCCGGCCCCAGAAATCGAGCTCGTAGGAGACGGTGAGCGCCGCGTCCTCGGAATTGCTGAAGCGCGGCGCGCCGGGCAGTAACGCATCGAGGGACGCCTTGCCGCGACGGACGTTCGCCTGCCCGTCCACGGTCGGCAGGAGACCGAGCCTCGACTGGCCGAGGGACGCGCGTGCCTCGTCGATGCGGGCGATGGCCGCATTGATGCCGGGGCTGTTGCGCAGCGCCGTGTTCAAGAGGTCCCGCAGCTTCGGATCGTCGTAGAGATCCCACCAGCTCGAATCGGCAACCGACGTGGCGCCGCTCGCGGGCTCGGCACCGCGGATGGCGTCCGGGGTTTCGATCTTGGGCCGGTGGTAGTTCGGTCCGACAGCGCAGCCGGCAAGCGCGACGAGGAACGTCAGCGCCGCGCGCCTCATGTGCCCGACTCCGGTCCCGGGCCACCTGCTTCGGTCGGCGGAACGCCCGAGCGCAAACGTTCGATCCCGGTCTGGATGACGACGAAGAAGACGGGAACGATGAAGATGCCGATCAGCGTCGCCGCGGTCATGCCGAACACCACGGTCGTACCGAGCACCTGCCGCGAAGTCGCCCCGGCACCGCTCGCGATCGCGAGCGGCACGGCACCGAGGATGAACGCGAACGACGTCATCAGGATCGGTCGCAACCGCAGCCGCGCGCCGGCAATCGCCGCATCGACGATCGACATGCCGCGCTCGTGCGACAGCTTCGCGAATTCGACGATCAGGATGGCGTTTTTTGCGGCGAGACCGATCAGCATCACGAGCCCGACCTGCGCGTAGATGTCGTTCGCCATGCCCCGCGAGGCAAGCCCCACGAACGCGCCAAAGACCGCGAACGGGATGCACAGAATCACCGCAAACGGCACGCCCCAGCTTTCATACTGGGCTGCCAGCACGAGGAATACGAACACCATCGCCATCGCGAAGATGTAAGGCGCCTGGCCGCCGGAGCGCTTCTGCTGGAGGACCGAGCCCGTCCAGAACGACGTGACGTTCTCCGGCAGCGCCTTTGCGACCTCCTCCATGGCGTTGAGCGCGTCCCCCTGGCTGTATCCGGCAGCCGGGGAGCCGTTGATCGTGACAGCCCGGTAGACGTTGTAGCGCTCGACATAGCTCGGGCCGTGAACCGATTTGATGGTCACGAGGGACGACAGCGGCACCATGTCGCCGGCGGCGCTGCGGACGTAAAGCGTATTCACGGCTTCGGGCACCGTGCGGGCGCTGCCCTCGGCCTCGGCGGTCACGCGGAAGGTACGACCGAACAGGTTGAAGTCATTGATATATGTGCCGCCGAGGAACATCTGCAGCGTTCCAAAGATGTCGGAGATCGGCACGCCGAGCGACTTGGCGCGGTCGCGGTCGATGAGGTATTCGATCTCCGGAACCCGCGTGCTGAACTGCGTCGAGACGCGGGTCAGCTCCGGGCGCTTGGCGGCTGCCGCCAGGAACTCCTGCAGCGCCGCGTTGAAGCTCTCGATATTCCCGCCGGACGTGTCGGCGAGGACGAACTCGAAGCCACCAGCCTGGCCGATTCCGGGAATCGCCGGCGGGGCGACCAGGATTACATTCGCTTCCTTGATGCTTGCGAGCAGCTTGTAGAGCCTGTCGATCACCGCTTGTACTGAACTCCTGGAGCCGGAGCGCTTCGCCCATGGTTTGAGGACGATGAAGCCGGAGCCGGTGTAGGGCGTATTGATGCCGGCGAGCAGGTTGAGCCCGGTGATCGCAAGCATCGATTGCACTTCGGGCTGCGCCGCCACGATCTCGCGGATGTGCTCGAGTACTTTCTCGGTGCGCTGGAACGACGCTCCCGGCGGCAGCTGCGCGACCATCAGCATGTAGCCCTGGTCGTCTTCGGGAAGGAAGCCCGAGGGCCGCTGATAGACAAGGAGCGCGACCGCCGCGAGGATGATCCCGAAGACGGCGAGTGCCACGGTCCAGCGGCGTATCGAGCGGTGCACGACAGCCGTGTAACGTTCGGTCCAGCGCGCGAACGAGCCGTTGAACCACACGAAGAACCGGCCGACGCGGCCGGTGGCTTCGTCTTTGGGGCGCGGCTTGAGTAGCAGCGTGCACAGCGCCGGCGTGAAGGTGAGCGCGACGAAAGCCGAGATCAGCACCGACGCGGACAAGGTCAGCGCAAACTGGCGATAGAATTGGCCGGTCAGCCCGCCAAGAAATGCGACCGGCACGAATACCGCCGTCAGCACGAGCGCGATAGCGATCACCGGACTCGAGACGTCGGCCATCGCCGCTCGGGTCGCATCGCGCGCACTCAAGCCGTGCGACTCCATCTTCTCCGTCACGGCCTCGACCACGACGATCGCATCATCGACGACCAGGCCGATCGCCAGTACCAGCGCAAACAGGGTGAGCGTGTTGATCGAGAAGCCGAGTCCGACGAATAGCGTGAACGTGCCGATCAGCGACACGGGGACCGCGAGCATCGGGATAAGCGTCGCGCGCCAGCTTTCGAGGAACAGGAAGACGACCAGCAGTACGAGTCCCGCCGCTATGAAGAGAGTGATCTCGACTTCCTTGATCGATTCGGCCACAAACTCGGTGGTGTCGAGCGCCACCTCGTAGGAAATCCCGGTCGGGAACTTGGCCGAGAGCTGCTCGAGCGTTGCCCGGACCTTCTTGGCGACCTCAAGGGCGTTCGCATCGGGCAGCTGGTAGACGCCGAGCAGCGCGACCGGCTGGCCCTTCATCCGGGTCGAGCGGGAATAGTCGGTCGCCGCGAGCTGGATCCGCGCGACATCGCGCAGCCGGACGATCGAGCGGTTCGTCCCGGTCCTGAGCACGACACCCTCGTACTCCTCGATCGACTTGAGCCGGCCATGGACCGTGACGGTGTACGTCATCTGCTGGCCGGGCGGAGCGGGTTCGGCGCCGACGATGCCGGCCGGGGCGACCACGTTCTGCTCATTGAGAGCGGCTGTGATGTCCTGCGTCGTGATGCCGAGTCGCGCCATCTTGCCGGGGTCGAGCCAGATGCGCATGCCGTAGTCGCGGGCGCCGAACTGCTGAACCTGCCCGACGCCGGGGATGCGCGCCAGCGAATCGACGATCTGCAGCGCCGTGAAATTGCTGAGAAAGAGGTAGTCGTAACGCGGATCGTCAGCCTTGAATGCGACGTATACGATAGCCTGCGGCTGGCGCTTGATGATCGTCACGCCCTGGCGGAGCACGTCGGCGGGCAGCTGCCGCTGCGCGATCGCGACCTGGTTCTGGACGTCGACTGCGGCGATATCCTGGGCGGTGCCCACCTCGAACGTGACGGTCAGGCTGTAGGTGCCGTCGTTGGAACTCTTCGAGTCCATGTAGAGCATGTTCGGGACGCCGTTGACCTGCGTCTCGATGGGCGCCGCGACCGACTGCTCGATGGTCTGGGCATCCGCGCCGGGGAAGGTCGTGGATACGACCACGCTCGGCGGCGTTATCTGTGGGAAGCGCGCGACGGGCAGCAGGAAGAATGCGACGCCGCCCGCCAACGTGATCAGGATCGCCAGTACGGTCGCGAATATCGGTCGATCGATGAAGAAGTTGCTCACGGCTTCGGCTTTTCCGCGGCCGCCTGATGCGAGGTGTCGACGAGACGGCCGGGCTTCAGCTTCTGGATTCCGTCGACGACGACGTCGTCGCCCGCGGCCAGGCCCTTCTCGATCAGGATGTCCGAGCCAACCCGTGCGCCGAGCGCGACATCGCGCATCTGCGCCTTCCCCTCACCGTCAACGACCCACACGAAATTCTTGTCCTGCAACTCCTGCACCGCGCGCTGCGGGACGCTCAGGGAGTCGGGCCGCGCAGCGGTGTCGACGGTGACCTTCGCGTACTGGCCCGCCCGCAATTGAGACGTCGGATTCGGCACGACGAGCCGTAGCGGCAAAGTGTCGGTCCTGAGATCGACCGCTGCGTCGACGAAGTTGAGCTCCGCCGTCGCGCCGATCTCCTCGCCGTCGGCGAGGAACACGCGGAACCGGCGTTTGCTCGGGTTGCGCTGGTCGGGCGGACGGCCGAGCTCGCGCTGCAACTGGAGCAGGCGTTGCTCGCCGATGCTGAAGTTGATGTACATCGGATCGGTCTGATAGACCGTAGTGAGCAGCGTCGTGTAGGCGGTTACGAGTCCGCCGATTCTGATCTGCGCGCGACTCATGTCACCGTCGATCGGAGCCCGCACGGTCGTGTAGCCGAGATTGAGCTCGGCCGTCTTGACGGACGCCTGCGCCGCGCGAACCTGGGCCAGAGTAGCCGCGTTCGCGGCTTCCGCCGCGTCGAGCTCGCGCTGGCTGAGTGCATCGAGTGCCGAGAGCGGTTTCGCGCGCGACAGGTCCCGGACGGCCTGCGCCTGGGCCGCTTCGGCGAGCGCGAGCGCCGCTTGCGCCTGCGCGAGGGCAGCCCGGTAGGGTTGCGGGTCGATCTCGAAGAGGATCTGTCCGGCCTTGACGCGCTGTCCCTCGACGGCGGATTGCCGTTCGAGCACGCCGCCAACCCGTGGCCGGATCTCGACGGTATTCGAGGCCTCGGTCTGCGCGGGGTACTCTTCCGTGATCGAAATCGGGCGGCCGATCATGGTGAGCGTATTCACGGCGACCGGGTGCCCGGGCGGCTTCGACGCGCCGCCACAGCCAAGGCCGAGGACCGCAGCCGTGATGGCGGCACCGACGAGGAGAGCGCCTGCGCGGATGGAGCGCGCCGCCCGAATGCGAATTGTTGCCTGCACGCCCATGCCCTTAGCCGAGTTGCTTGTGAATCCGCGACGCTGCTCTGAGGTCGCGGGGAGCGGCCGGAGCGGTGCGGGACGGGATTCCGTCCCGAGCCCAAAAAGTATCACGAGCGTCGGAATCTAGCGCGGTCGAACGCGGTGCGCTGTAGGGCGCTGCCGGGACGCCGGGAAAATGCAAGCAATTGACGATTCTTGACTTTTCAGGGGCCGCGCGGCGCCGCGTTGACGGGACCGGGCGCTACCGCGCCTCGCGCGCCCTGTAGTCGGTGGGCCCCCGCCTGCGCCTGGCATATCACCGCTCGCCGGCGCACAGGGGCGGTGCAGCGGTACAGCGCGGCGCGATCGCTCCATCGGTCGCGCCGCTTGCCGCGGCGTGACCATTGCAGGGTGGTCGCGGCGAACGAGGACGGCGTGCTTGAGGAAAAACGCGGGGACCGCACCACAACGCGCTTGCCGCTGATTGGTTGACCGCTAGCTCGACGACTTGGGGTCCGCCATTTGCATCCGTGAACCGCGCCCGTTTGGGTCGCATGATCCAGTCGAAGTCGCCTCGCGGCGGTGCGTGCACGAGCACCGTGTGCGCAATCAAACATGTCGGGTCGCGGCGACATCGAATCGAATCAGACGGCGCCGATTGTGCGATCGCTCGCGTTCGCACCCGGCTGCGCGCATCGCTATTGTCACTGGGAAAAGAAGTCTTTTGTCGCTCTGGCGAGCCTGACCGACTTCTCGGCCTGTCATTATGAAAAGCAGGTCGTCGACGGCTGCGTGTCAACCGCACGCGCCGCGCCGCGCTATCCGCAGCAACCCGCAACGTCCGCGGAAAAATTTGCCGGAGGACCTTCCATGTACACAGCATCAAAGACACTCAGAGCAGTCATCAGCGTAGCCCTCGGCGCCAGCTTGGCGGCGTGCGGTGGTGGTGGTGGCGGCGGCGGCTCGACCGTGCCCGTGACCCCGCAGACCGTGTCGATGCCGGTGCTGATCAGCGATGCATCCTCCGAGGATTGGGCAACGATTGCCGTCAAGGTCGAATCGATCGCGCTCGAACCGCAGAGCGGCGGATCCCCCGTCACGGTCTATTCCGCCTCTCCCGGCCAAATGGTCAATCTCGAGGAGTTGGACCAGATCTCGGAGCTCCTCGGCAACGCGACGATCCCCGTCGGCACGTACTCAAGCGCCACGCTGACGATCGCCGGAAACCCGGGCGATGTGGCGCTGACTGCGGCGTCGGACCCGGAGGCTGGGTTTGCGGCCGCTGCCGGTACGACGATTCCGTCCGACCAGATCCAGATTCAGGGCGCGAAGGGGAGCACGGGCAGCAAGACTGTCAGTGTCAAGGTCGAGTTCGAATCGCCCCTGGTCGTCAGCGCGAGCCAAAGCAATGCGCTCGACCTCGAATTCAACCTGAGCCACCCTGCATTCATCGTCGGCCATGTGCCGCCGGCCTCGGGCATGACCTTATGGGCGGTCAACTTCGACGGTCCGGTGCGGCGCCACCGGATCGACGACCTCCGTCACCTCGTTCTCCGGCACACGTATGGCAGCGTGACCGGCGTTGCGACCGACAACACCAGCATCACGATCACCAAGGACCTGCCGGCGGTCCCGGTGCAGACGCCGGAAGTCGCGGTGCCGACCAGCGTCTCGTTGTCGATCCTTGCCGATGCGACGAACGGAACACTCTTCTATGACGTCGACGCGAAGACCGCCGTCACGATCAAGGACTTCTCGGCCGAGGCCTCCACGCTCTCGGGTAAATACGTCCGCGTGGCGGCGCGCTACCAGGAGAATGGCACGCTCGTCGCAACCCGGATCTGGACGAGTTCGTCGTTCAACAGCGTCTGGCTGAGCCCCGAAGGGCACGTCCTGCGCGTCGACACGGCCGCGAATGTGATTACGGTCGAGAACGAGTCGGGCCATCCGGTTTCCCTTACCGTCGATGACAATACACAGTTCTTCTTCCGTACACCGGCGAGCGAGCTCGCCGACGCGACGCCGATCGGGACTGGAAAGGCCTTCCTGGCCGGCAACAATCTCGTGCGCGGCTTCAAGGTCCACGCCTCCGTCGTCGACCCGCTAGCGACGCCGCTCGTCGCCCAGACCGTGGACATCGAGACGGCGGCGTTCGATGGGAGGATCTCGGGTGCCGACTTGACCGGATTCACCTACACCCGCAACTTTGTCGCGCACGCCGAGGACTACACCGTTACGCTCGGCTACATCTCGCCGACGTCGGCCAATGGCGTGGATTCAAACGGCAACCCGATCGTCGGATTCAAGTACTGGGACTTCGCCTACCCGACGCTCGTGACGAGCGGCGCCAACGCGACTGCCGACTTCGTCACGGCCACGACGGGAGCGGTGAACTTCGGCGGCACGTACGGCGCCGTTCGAGCCTGGGGGGCGAGCTACGCGCGCTGGGCGGACGCCGCGAATCCGACGGGCTGGTCGATACCCTGGACCATTCTCGAGCCGACGCCGCTGCCGCGTGGCACGGTCGCGACGGGCCTCGTGAGTGGCACGGGCACGAGCACGTTCGCCTTCAACGTGCCGGGCGGCACGGCCCCGGCGACGGTCGATGTCAGCACGACGGCAGGCTCGGCAACCCTCGTGTACCAGGTCGATCGCACGGGCGCAATCGTGACGGTGAGCCCGGAGGACGTGACCACGGCAGACGGACTCGCGGCGTTGACGGCAGGGCTTACTGTCGGTGCACCCGTCAAGATCTACGGGGTGCCCCAGGCCGATGGCACGTTCAAGGCGTACGTGCTGACCTACTTCACGGGCCTCATGCCGACGACCTGATGGAGGAAGGCCACCGACCGGTGGCGATCGCTGTGACTAGCAGCGATCGCCGCCGCATCGCGGCAGGACTCTGCGTCATTTCCCGCTCGTTGCCCGAGGCGAGCACGATCCAACCAAGCAACGCCGGCGATGGCCGACGCCCTCGAACTGTGCGACGCTAGCGCAGATCCCTTGCTTGCAGGTGGGGCGATGCGCCGCACGCGCCCAGGTCCAGCCGATTCAAGCCCGGCACGCGGCGGCTCGCCGGGTGCGCGCGGCCTGGGTCGACGGGCTGCGACGCCGTTGAGGGCGGCCGCCGGACTCGCCGCGTTCGTCGCCGTGCTGGTCAGCTCCGCATGGATCGCCGGTTGCAGCGACGCGAAGTCCCCTGTGAACCGCCTGACAGGCGGGCGCCCGGCACCCGAAGAGCGCGTACTGCACGTCTACAACTGGGCCGACTACATCGGCGCGGACACGATTGCCGAGTTCGAGCGCGCGACCGGGATCGAGGTCGTCTACGACGTGTACGATTCGAACCAGCTGCTCGAGAGCAAGCTGCTGGCGGGCGACACCGGCTACGACATCGTCAGCACCACGACGGGCTTCTACGGCCGCCAGATCAGGGCCGGCGCGTACGAGCCGCTCGACAAGGCGAAGCTGCCGAACTGGACTAACCTAGATCCCGAGGTGCTGGCCGTGCAAGCGGGCGCCGACCCCGGCAACCGGTACGCGGCCCCCTACCTGCACGCCACGAACGGCTTCGCCTACAACGCGGCGCTCGTCGCGAAGCGCATGCCCGACGCGCCGCTCGACAGCCTCGACATGCTATTCAAGCCGTCTGTCATCGCGCGCTTCGCCGACTGCGGTGTCAGCTTTCTCGACTCGCCGGATGACGTGATCGAGCTTGCTCTGACATACCTGCACCTCGACCCGAATTCCCGCCGGGCGGAGGATCTCCACGCCGCCGAGCACCTGCTGCTGGCCGTTCAGCCGTTCGTGCGCACGTTCGACTCCGCCGACTACGTCAACCAGCTCGCGGCCAAGGAGCTTTGCGTGGCGATGGGCTGGTCGAGCGACTTCTCGATCGCCGCGGCGCGGGCGCGAGCGGCGGGGCTCGATATTCCGCTCGCTTTCACGCTGCCCAAGGAAGGCTCCAATATCACCTACAACGCGTTGCTGATCCCGCATGGCGCGCCGCATCCCGTGGCGGCGCACCTGTTCATCAACTTCATACTCTCGCCCCGAGTGATCGCGGCGATCACGAACGAGATTCACTACGGCAACGACAATCTCGCAGCGCGACCGTACGTGAACCCGCTCATACTGAACGACCAGGCGATCTATCCGTCGGCGGCCGCGCGCAGGAAGCTCTACGTGCCTGGCGAGGTGGACATGGACTACGATCGGCTACGCACGCGAGTCTGGACGCGCATCAAGACAGGATTGTGATGCCGCAGCGCTGGACGAAGGGCCGCTGCCGGCCGGCGGCCGGCCCCGCTCAGAATCGTCGCATCGCCTCGATGCCAACCGTTCGCGGGGGGCCGAGCTGGAGGTATTCCTTGTCTGGGAAGTCAGGCGGCTCGTCGCCAAAGTAGAAGCCGCGAACCGCGTAATTCTTGTCGAGCAGGTTGCGCGCCCACACCGACAGCGAGCCGCGTGGCGTCTCGTATCCCAAGCGCAGATTGACGAGGGCATAGGCGCGGGAGGCCGTCGGATTCGGCGGAAGATCGAAGTAGAACCGGCCCATCCCGGTCAGTTCCACGCGCGCAAAGACGCCGCGCGGATCCTTCCACATGAGATGCGTGGCGCCTTGCCACGAGGGAGCGTGCGGCACGGCGCGATCCGGCAGCGTGACCCCGCTTTGCGCGAGGCCCTGGTAACGCGTGCGCAGGAGCCCCAGAGTCAGTCCCACCTCGAGCGTCGGGGCGGCCTGCCAGACGAGGTTGCTCTCGAGCCCCGCGTTGAACCCGCGCGGCGCGTTGCCGGTGTAGAAGACAAACGTGCTCGGGTCGTCTGTCTGCAATTGGGTGCCCGTAAGCAGCTGCAGCGCAGACCGGCGCGCGTAGAAGACACTGCCGTCGAAATGCAGGCGCAGCTCCGGCGCATCGACCTTGTACCCCACCTCGAAGTTGAGGTCCGATTCCGGCCGGAACTCCAGCTCGCCGGTCGGGAGGCCGGGACTCAGGTTGAATCCACCGGCCTTGTAGCCCCGCGACACGAGGCCGTAGACGCCTTGTAGCGGTGTTGGCTTCCACTCGAGGGAGAGATTGCCACCCCAGAGGCGATCGACCGGCGAAAAGGCCCGGCTTAGAGCGGGCGCGTCGGTCGAAGTAAGCGAATCCGCGTACCAGACCTGGCGGCGCTCCGAGCGAAGGCCGATCTCGAGGCGGAGCGTATTCGAGAGGTCCTGCTCGATCTCACCGAAGATCGCCGCGCTGTGCGAGGCGTAGTCGCTCGAGGTGGTCGAGTCGGATTCCGGCGGAAAGTACTGGGACGTCGGATCCTGGTAGAGGTTGTGGATCGCGTCGGCGAGCGTCTCGTGGAGATTGAGCGCGTAGATTCCGGCGACCCAGTGTGTGCCACCTGCCGGGTCGCCGGCCAGCCGGAATTCGAGATTGCGCGTCGTTCGGTGCCGGTCCTGCACCTCGCTCGAGCGGTAGACGTACGGATTCCAGACCGCGGGATTGCCCCAGTCGCCGTCATAGGAATAGCGGATGGGTGAATCGGCGTAGCTTGCGATCGTCGTTAGGTGAAGTGCGCTCGAAAGCTGGTATTCCAGTCGCGCGGCGATCCCCGTGGAGTGCTGCGAGTCCTGGCCGGGCTGGTCCGAATAAGTGGTGCGCCTGTTGGCGATGGAGAAGTCATCGTAGCCATCGTCCAGCCGAGCCCGCAGGAACGTAAGGTCGAGACGCAAGCGCTCCGATGGCTCGACCCGCCAGCGGCCCCTGACCGTCAGTTCATCGAAGTTGGCCGTGTCGTTTCGCCCGAGATACGCGTTTGTGTAGTAGCCATCGCTCGTGTATCGCTGCACGGCGAGACGAAAGCCGGAGGCGAGGGCCGGGACCGGACCACTCAGAACCGCGCCGTACTGGCGGGTATCGTAATTGCCCGCGCCAACCTCGATGCGCCCCGTGTAGTCGGCGGTCGGCTCCGCACTCGACATGTAGATGAGACCCCCGAGCGCATTCGCGCCGTAGCGCGCCCCCTGCGGACCACGCAGCACTTCGATCCGGTCGATGTCGAAGAGCGTTGCGGCGGAGCCGATGCCGCTGAAGTCGATGTCGTCGATCAGGAAGCCGATCGAAGGATTCGGCGCACCCTGGTACTGCGCGAGCTCGCCGATACCGCGGATCTGGAAATAGCGGGGACGGGCTGTGTCACCCGCCCAGTTGAGGTTGGGCACCAGACTCAGTACATCCTCGAGGTGCTGGAGACTCGCACCTCCCAAGGACGCGGGCCTTAGAACGGTCACGCTCCCGGCGACGTCGAGCACCGGGACGGGTCGCAGCGTCGCGGTGACGACGACGTCACCCAGGTCGCCCGTCTCTGCGTGTACGACGCCGGCCAGCAGTAGGACGGCGCAGCACCAGCGAGCATGAGCCCGGGCGCGATGTAGCGGCGCTTCGATATCTGATGATTTACCGGCGCGTACGCGCGGCAAATAGCCGACCGACCTGGGCATCCTGCTCCCTACGCCGGTACTAACCGGATCAGGTTCAACGGGTTCGCAGGCAAGCGCCCCTGGCGCCGCCTGCGTCTCAGGCCGATATGGCCACCCCACGCAGGATCAAGCTTAGCGAAAATCCCAGGCGAGCGCCGGCCTACCGCTCGCTCGAAGCCGGCACGCCCAAGGCTTCGCCCGCCGGGTCCGGTCGATCAGTGCACGGAACCTATGTAGCTCTCCACCTGCTCGTGCAGGAGGTCGAGCGGCAGTACGCCGTCGCGAAGCACCGCGTCGTGAAATTCACGCACATCGAAATGGCTGCCGAGCCGTGTCTCGGCCTCGGAGCGCAATGCCCGGATCTCGAGCTGCCCCAGCTTGTAGGCGAGCGCCTGCGCGGGCCAGGAGATGTATCGGTCGATCTCGGCGACCGACTCCTCCGGCGCATGCTCGTGGAAATAATCGAGAGCCTTGTCACGCGACCAGCCGAAGGCGTGGAGGCCGGTGTCTACCACCAGCCGGACGGCCCGGAATCGTTCGCTGCTCAGCTGGCCGTAGCGACTGTACGGATCGCGGTACACGCCAAGGTCGGCTCCGAGCGATTCCGCATAGAGGGCCCAGCCCTCGGCGTAGGCGCTGTTGCCGTAGTACTTGCGAAATTCCGGCAACCCCGTGATCGAGCGCGCAACGGCCCCCTGGAACACGTGACCGGGGACCGCCTCGTGTAGCACGAGCGCCTCCTTGTCGTAACGGTACTGCTTCTCCGGCTCGTAGGTGTTGAGGTTGAACCAGCCGGGTGCACTACCATCCGCAGTCGGCGCCTGCGCGTTGCTGGCCGACGCCTGTTCCCGGTCCTCCGGAATCGCGCGTACGCCGTAGAGGAGCACGGGAATTCGCTTGAAGAGCGTCGGCAGCTCCGGCTCGATGATCTTGGCTGCGTTGCGGCAGTAGATCAGCATGTCATCCTTGCTCTTGAAGTGCTGGCCGGGCGTCTTCTCGAGACTCAGCGCGAATTCCCGCAAGCTGCCATTGAAGCCGATCTCGCGGACGACCGCCTGCATCTGCGTCTCGATCCGCTTCACCTCGTCGACCCCTAGCTGGTGGATGTCCTCCGGGGTGCGGCTGGTCGTCGTCAGGCGGCGGACCAGCACCGCGTACGCCGCGCGGCCGTCAGCGAGGCTGCCAATCCCGACGCCAGGTCGTGCCTTCGCGCGGTAGGGGCCCGCAACGAACGCCCGCAGCTTCTTCCACGCCGGCAGAAACTCCTTGTTGTAGGTCGCCTCGGCGGCGCCGCGCAGGCGCTCCTGTTCGCCCTCCGGCACAATGGCCGGAAAGTGCCTGAAGGCGCCGAGCAGCGCCGAATGCCCCGCGTCCTGCGCGATCTGATGGTCGAGCTGGTCGACGATTCGGTCGACGACCACAGTGGGCTGGGTGAGCCCACGCGCGATCGCCTCGTTCAGGATCTCCATGTTCTGGTCGACGTACGCAGGCACGGCGCGCAGTCGCGCCAGAATGTTCTCGTACTCGTGCACGTTGTGCGCCGACATGCGATCAATCGTCAGGTATACGCGGACGTGAAAGCCGTAGAGTTGCTGAAGGCCGAGGAGGTGGGTCTCCAGATCCTCCGCCGCGAGGTCGGATTCGGACTGGTAGCGAAAGAGCCGCACGCTCAGCCTGTCCGCCTCAGAGACCCCCTCGGTCGGCAGGCTCGCCAGCTGCCTGAGTCGCGACTCCAAGTGACGGTGAATCGTCGACCGGCCCTCCTTCGACCAGTCGCGCCAGCGATCGTCGTACTCGTGGCGGCCGAGCGCGGTTGCGAACTCGGGACTGTCGCGCAACCGCTCCTCGAACGCGTCGGTGAAGAACGAACGGATCGCGTCGGCCGGGGCCGCGGCATGCGTCCGCGCGGCGATGAGGCAGGCCGCGGCGAGGAGCGCGCGCACAACAGTGGCATTCATCGGTAAAGTCTCCGGAAGAAGAAGGAGATTTGGGGGAAGGCGGTGCTACGTCGGTGCGCCAATCATCCGCACCTCTCGCTGCGGATAGGGGATCGATATCCCACGCTTGCGCAGCGCCTCGACGATTGCGAGGTGCAGCTCGCCCTCGACGATGCCGTAGTCTGCGACCGCGACCCACGGTCGAATGGAGATCTGCACGGCCGAGTCACCGAGCGCCACGATCTGCACGACCGCAGCGGGATCGGGCAGAACACGCGAGTTGACGCGCACGAGGTCCCGGATCGTGGTCAGCGCCTCGGCGAGATCAGCCTCGTAGGCGACGCCGACTACGAGGTCCGCCTGGCGAATGCGACCGTAGTTGTGGAGGATCTCACCGACGATCTTGCGGTTCGGGACAATGATCCGCGAGCGGTCCGAGTGAGTCAGCTGCGTGCTGAATATCGAAATGACCTCGACCTTGCCCTCGACGCCGACGATCGCAATGTACTCACCGACGCGATAGGGCTTGGTGAAGATGATCGTGAGTCCCGCGACGATGTTGCTGAGTACACCCTGGGTTGCGAGCGCGATCCCCGCACCGGCGACGCTCAGTCCCGCTATCAGGGGCAGCAGCTCGACGCCGAGGTTCTGCAGCGCCAGGATTGCGAAGAGCCCGACGATCATCGTCCGGGCAAGCCTTGTCAGCAGCTGGCGTACCGGTGGCTCGAGCTCGAGCGGCCGCAGGCCGCGATCGGCCGCCCGCGCCACCCAACCGCTCACGACCACGCCCGCCGCCATGATCAGGATCGCGACGAGGAGCTTTGGGCCGAACCGGATCGCGAGATCTACCAACGCGACCTTGGTGTGGCCGAGCGTGTCGAGTTCATGTTCCATGCGCCTCTCCGTTCTAGAACCGGCTCAAGCGGACTCGAGTCCGACTGCATTCCACGTCCGCGACCGGCTCAGCGGTAGCCTGTCGCCGGGTGCCGGCCCGCGGCCTGTTTCGCGTCCCAATCAGTTCTCGCCGCCTTGAGCAAGGAAATGTTCTTCTTGAGCGCGGCGTTAAGCACGCTAGCTTGTTCACGTGCGAGATTCCAGTTCCCGGCCTCGATGGCCTCCGTCAGGCCAGGGAATTCCAGGTGGGCGTAGGTGTAGCGCGAGGAGTACAGCAGGTGCTGGAACCACGGACGTCCCGGTATGCCGCGTGGATCGAGCCAGTTCGATTCCACCTGCATCAGCTGCTGATTGAGTTGCTGCGCCGCGAGCGTGCCAGCCCCGGAAGTGAGCGAGGCGGCGGTCGCCTCGCGCAGGTCCTTGCCGGCGGTCCCGAACTCGTCGATTCGTTGGTGGAGCTCCTTAAGCGACAACACCTGCGGATCGAGCCGATTCGCCGCTTCGAGTTCGCCGGCGAAGGTCTCGAGCGCGACTGCATTTGCGGCGAAATCGAACGGCAACACGTCCGCATTGGCGAGCCGCAGTGCCGTCACACCCCAGATCCGGGTCAGCGCCGCGTGGTAGGCAAATCCCGGATCGCCAATCCGCGACATCCAAAAGTGATCGTCGTACCCCGAGTGGTACACGCCGTAGTCGCCGACGAATCCCAAGTTGATCACCGGCCGGCCGAGGTGATTGAGGAAAACGGTGTGGTCCGACCCGCTGCCGATGCGCGTTTCGACCAGGCCCGCGTCCGCGGGTGGCGCGGAGGACTTGCGATCCCGCATGGCGGTCGCGCGCCACGCCTCGTAGAGCGACTTGCCCGACGGCGCCTTCACCGAGCGGGACGCCTCGACGAGCATCGGCGCGAGGGAAGCGACCGCCGCTGGCTCGAAGCTGAGTCCATCGGGACCTGCGGTCGTCGCAGCGCCAGCCACCGCCTCATCGACGTTGAGGTAGGCGACCAGCTTCTTCTTCAGTTCGTCCGCGAACTGCTCGCCCCATTCCGTCGAGCCCGTCAGCCCATATTCCTCGCCGTCCCAGCTGCAGGCGATGATGGTGCGACGAGGACGCATGCCGTGCTGCTTGAGGTCGGCGAGCGCCCGCGTGAGCTCGAGCATCGACGCCGTTCCGCTCACCGGGTCGACGCCGCCGAACGCCCAGGCGTCGCGGTGGTTGCCGACGAGAATCCACTCATCCGGCAGCTCGCTGCCACGGATCCGCGCCTCGACCACCGTGTAGGGCTTGATGCTCGTGTCCATGTCGACCTTGACGTGGACCTTCACTGCTCCCGAGAAGCGATAGGTGATCGGCAACGCTCCGCGCCACTCCGGCGGAACCTCGGCGCCGTCCATGCTCTCGAGGAGCGGCTTCGCATCGCGCCATGACAGCGGCAGGGCGACGATCTTCGGCAGCGATTGTGCGTCGGCAGCAGGAATTCGCCTCGCCCCCTTGACCGAGGGCCACCCGGGTGTGGTCGGGTCGCCCGGCACGATGAAGTCGTAGGTGATCGCGCCGCGCTGGATATGGCTCTCCGGTCCCCACGGTCCAGCCGGGAAGACCTCGCCGCGCGTAAAGCCGTCCTCGGCGGGATCCGAGTAGATAAGGAGTGCCGCCGCGCCCTCACGTTCGGCCGTCAGCGCCTTGAAGCCACGGTAGCTGTACGGATTTGAGTACCGCACGATGACGACCTTGCCTTTGACACTGATGCCATTCTTGCGAAGTAGGTCGTAGTCCGCGGGATTGCCGCTGTGCGCGTAGACGAGCTCCGCCGTCACGTCACCCGACTTCGAATAGCCGAAATATGAGCTCGAGATCCGCGGATTCCCGCTGTCCGGGTCGATCGCGTAGGCATCCTCGCGCAACGATGCCTTGAACCGGTGCGGCGCCGTCATCTCGAGCGACACGGCGCGCGGGCTGGAGTGAAGAATGTTGTAGCGGCGAACCCGTACCTCGTCCCAGCCCTGTCGCCGCCATTCTTTTGCCATCAGCTCGGCCAGCATGTTGTTCCGGTCTGAAGCGGCCGGATGCGGCTCGGCGGTAAAGATCCGGTGCCAGTGCTGCAGCCGCTCGGTCGAGACCTGGCCCTGCAACGCGTCCTCGACAGCGCGCTGCGAGACGCTATGGCCCGTCGAGAAGCCGAGTATCGAGGGCGCGGTGTCGGATGCGGCGGTCGCGAGCGAATGTGCCCACAGGAATCCGGCGAACGCGGCGGCGAGGCGCAAGCAACGGGCACTCTTTCTCATGACAGACCCCCAATGACGTTGTACTTCTGCTGCACCCCGGAACGCCCGTGAGCGGTCGCGCTCACACCGGCGCGAGACGCGCGTACGCGTCCACGACCTCCGTCGAGACGGCGTAGCAGTCGTGGAACTGCGCGGGCCAGCGTGTCGGCCGGCCACTGGAGAGCTCGATGCAGACGTATTCGATTTCCGCACGCGCCAGCGTGACTTCATCGCTGACGCGGCGGGCCTGGAAGCGGCGTCGGACGCGGAGTCTCCCGTTGCCCGGCAGCAGCCAGGTGGCGACCGATACTCGATCGTCGAGCAGGGCGGGACGCAGGTAGGCAATCTCCGAGCGGAACACGGCCATGCCGCGATCCAGCGCAAGGCACCGCTCGATCGGCAGGCCGAGCGCGGAGGAGTGCGTCCACGCGGCCCGGTCGAACCACGTCACGTAGACCGCATTGTTGACATGGTTGTAGGCGTCGATGTCCTGCGGCTGGACGGTGAGGTCCACGACGTAGTGCGACGGCAAATCCCAGCTCGCGCTTTCGACCATCGGTGGTTGCTCGCGCGGCGTCAAATGGCGCTGAGCGCCTGGTCGAGGTCGGCACAAAGGTCTGCGGGATCCTCGATCCCGACCGAGTACCGGATCAGCGTCTCGGGTATCCCGGCGCGCGCGCGCTCCGCCGCGGTCAGCTCCACATGGCTCGTGACGGCCGGCGGCCCGGCCGTCGTTGCCACGCCGCCGAGATGCGCCGCGAGCTGGGCGAACTCGAGTCGCTCGAGCACCGTCTTGATGGCCGAAAAGGGTCCGCGCGGGGTGAAGGAGAGGACGCCGCCGAAGCCACGCATCTGCCGCTTGGCGATGTCGTGCCCGGCGTGCGTGGGCAGCCCTGGGTAGTAGACGCCGGTCACTTTCGGGTGCCGCGACAGATGCTCGGCGATGGCCTGCGCATTCGAGTTGTGCCGTGCCATGCGCAGCGCCAGCGTCTTCATGCCGCGAAGGACTGCATAAGCCGCATCCGCATGCAAGGTGGCGCCCGCGATCTCGCGGAAATGATGGATCTGCTTGACGAGGTCCTTGCGGCCTGAGACGAGACCGGCGAGTACATCAGAATGCCCGGCGATGAACTTGGTCGCGCTGTAGAGGATGAGGTCGACACCAAGGGCCGCCGGCGACTGGTTGATCGGGGTCGCGAAGGTGTTATCGGCGACCACGATCGCGCCGTGAGCCTTGGCTGCTCGAGCCAGTCGCTCGATGTCGACGATCTTGAGGGTCGGGTTCGTCGGGGTTTCGAGGTACAGAAGCTTGCAGCCGCGGGCGATTTCTCGCTCGATTGCGCTCGCATCCGTCGTCTCGCACAGAGTGGCCTCGATCGAGAAGCGCGGCAGAAAATGCTCGAACAGCACGTTGGTGCCACCGTAGGTGTCCTTCGTGCTGACTACCCGGTCGCCCGGTGACAGCAGTGCAAAGAGTGTCGAACTGATCGCTGCCATGCCGGTCGAGAACGCGGCGGCCGCCTCGACCCCGTCGAGTGCCGCGATCTTGTCCTCGAGCACGGCGACTGTCGGGTTGCTGTTCCGCGAATAGATGTGCCCGGCGCTGCCGCCGGTTGCGACCGATTGCCACGTCGTCAGGTCCTCGTACGCGAACGTCGCGGCGCTCACGATGGGCATCACGGCGGCGCCGAAGGGAAATGGGCCGGTCTCGCCCGCCCACACTGCCTGCGTATCGAGGCCCGCCGCACTCATCTTTTTCGGATCCATCAACTGTCTCCTAGATCGCCCGCAGCCCGTCGTCGACGCGGATCGTAACAGGCGCCGGCGGCGGGACAACCGCCCGCGGGGGCGCTCAGCGCTCGCCGTTCGAGCGTCCCGCCGAAAGGCGTCGCGCGACGCTCGGCCACTGCAGGCGGCGCCACGACGGCATAGCGTGTCCATCGGCCGCGAGTGGTTCGAACTCGCCGAGCGCCATGAGGCAGGCCGCCGCCGACTCGTCGAGGCCCTCCGATCCACTCGGCGAGACGACCTTTACCTCGGAGGGACGTCCATTCGCCTCCACCCTTACCAGCAGCGTGACGGTCCCCGGAAGGTCGAGGTCGGCGGCCGATTCCGGATACGCGCGTGCGCAGGCGGTGCTGAGCGCGCCGACGTCGAGGGCCGTCTCCTCGCGGAGTCGATCGGCGTGGCCAGGAGGTGGCTGGCCGCCCGCCGGATCGCGCGGATCAGTCGCCACGAAGGCGGCCGGAGCCGCCGGAGTCTCGACGGGAGTGGCAGCCTGAGCCTCGAGGGCGGGCGGCGGCGCGGGTGGCGGTTCCGGGGACGGAGGGCGGAGAAAGAGAAGTTCCAGGCTCTCCGGCGGCGCGCCGAGTGGCGGCACGGCGACGCGCGCCGTCGTCACGACGAGCGCGTGCCAGAGGAGCGCGTGAATCGCGAGGACTGCGCCGATTGTCGCAGCCCGGCGTGCCGGGGAGCGGAGCCGGGGCCTGTGGACGGTGTAGCCGCTCGCAGAGTGCATCGGTGACTACGGTCTCGACGCTCGCCGTTGCCGCGAGCGCCCGGTCGGCGTCGGTGCGTCTTCGGGAAACGGGTGTCGCGCGCGCCTCGGCCGACTCATGGGTGAGGATGCCTAGTTCGCCGCCGGACGAACCAGGTACCCGCCGGATTTCTCGTCCCGCTCAAGGGTCAGGAACTTCCGCTGCTCGGCTTCCTCAAGCAGGCTGTTGAACGAGTGGAACCCGTAGTACCCCTCGTTGAAGCCGGGTTTACGACGCTTGAGCGCCTGCTTGACCATCGAGCCCCAGATTCGCTCCTCCGCACCGCGTTCGGCGACCAGCGCCTCCAGCGTCTCCATCACGAGTTCGAGGGCCTCGTCGGGCTTCGGGTCCGCCGACGAGGCGGTGCGCGACTCCGACTTGCGTTCGGGCTTCGCGTCCGCCGCCGGGCGCGAGTTCGAGCGCCGCTTGGCCACGCCTTTGGACGTCTGCTGTCGCACCAGGTCGTCGTAATAGATGAACTCGTCGCAGTTGTTCGTAAGCAAATCCGAAGTCGAGTTCTTGACGCCGACACCGATGACCGTCTTGTTGTTCTCGCGGAGCTTCGAGACGAGCGGCGAGAAGTCGGAATCGCCGCTCACGATCACGAAAGTGTCGACGTGGGCCTTCGTGTAGCAAAGGTCGAGCGCGTCCACGACCAGGCGGATATCCGCGGAGTTCTTGCCCGATTGGCGTACGTGCGGTATCTCGATCAATTCAAATGACGCCTGGTGCATCGGTGCCTTGAATTCCTTGTAGCGCTCCCAGTCGCAGTAGGCCTTCTTGACGACGATGCTGCCCTTCAAGAGCAGCCTCTCAAGCACCCGGTCGATGCTGAATGGCGCGTATTTCGCATCCCGCACGCCGAGCGCAACGTTCTCGAAATCGCAGAACACGGCGAGGTTGGGTGCGTCGGGGAGAGTTGCCATGTTTTAGGTCCGAATTCGGTGGGGTCGCAAGGCGAGCGACGGGAGGCGCGCAATTGTAGCGCCGCGCGTCGAGCCCTAGAGGTTCATTTGCCAGCCGAGGTAGCCAACGGTGCTGCGGTGATCGCCGAGGTCATCGCGGAGGAAGCGACCGGATGACACGAGCAGAGTGCCGCGATCGTTGACGCGCCAGCGCAGCCCCGCGTTCGCGAGCACGTCCGTTTGCGCCGCGTGGTCGGCGCGCTCGGAGTGGATTTCCACCGTGACCTCAAGTCGCCCGGTCGCCTGGTGGCCGAGGACGATGGCGCCGCAGGATTCGTCGGCGCCGCGAGTGTCGCGGATGCGGCCGATCTCCAAGTTCACGGCCAGCCCGCCGACGTCGCGCTGCGTCTCGATCGGCAGCAGCAGCGGCGTGCCGGAATCGTCGAGGCCGCTGTCGGAGGGAGGGGGCTCCCCCGGTGTGGAAGGAGATCTGCGGGTAGGTCGACAGCTGCCAGCCGCCGCAACCTCGATCGAGGAACCGCCACTTCACGCGGACGAGCCATGCGCCCATTCCCGACCGCGACGAGCCCGGCTCGTCATGGACGACGATCCACGGAACTTCGTATTTCAGCCGGATGCGATGGCCGACGCCGAAGTTCGCGTCGACGAGTGGAACCTCCGACGAGTTCGCCGCGCGCGAATGCTCGAAGCTTCACGCGACGTTGATTTCCCAGTGGCCGTCGCCCGGCGTACCGGGGTCGTCGGTCACCAGCGGCGGCCCTCCCTGCGCGCGTGCCGCGCCGCAAGCGAGCAGGAGTCCCGCGATGACGCCTGCCCTTCTGACGGGCGCAGGAACGCCCATCGTGGAACGGAGCGGGCAGCGACCCTAGCGAAGGCGCCGCCCGCAACAAGACTCAGCGCCGCGCCCAGTGGCCTTCGCGAAGGCGCCAGCCGCCGTTCACGCGTTCCCAGCGATGCGGCTCCCAGCGGTAGCCCGGGTGCGGATGTTCCCAGTGGCCGCCGATCCAGACGTGTCGGCCACCGACCCAGTTCCAGTAGCCGCCCAGCCAGACATACCCGGGTGTCGGTGCGACCCCGTACTCCTCGACGATCGGCGCCGGCGGTTCCGTGACGACGATTGCTGCCGCGTAGTGCACACGGGCGGGCTCGACGACGCATCCCGCGAGCGCCGCACACAGCGCGAGGCCAGCGATCAAGCTGCGATCCATCCGTCGATAATTCTTCACAGGACCTCCGAAGACTGCCGGGTACTGAACCGGTAGAACGCGTGACCGGCCGTTTCGATGACACCGATTCGTGGGCGTACCGCCCGGGCGGCAGGCTGGCCCGCCTGTCCGGGGTAGTGTAGCGATCGGTGTGCGCTAGCCGGGCAAGGGTCCCGTCCGCGAGCGCCGTGAACGCGCATCCTCCCTGCTCGAAGGGGGGCGCGCTGCCGCCTAGGTGCTCGAGGCGACGTGGACGACCACGTGCAGCCACAGCGCCAAGAGCGCGAGCCAGCTGCTGAAGTACGCGTAGATCCGGTTCCCAAGGCGGTTCCGGCCCATGTGGACGTAGGCGTGCACGAGGCGTGCGAGTACGTAGAGCCAGGCGATGACCTGCACCGTTACGCCCGAGTCCCCGGTCGCGATGCCCGCAAGGCAGCCCGCATAGAAGAGTGTCGGTGCCTCGAACAGGTTGGAGAAGTGCCGGGCGGGCTTCGCGGTCTCCTCCGGCTCGACCTCGCCCTGGTAGATCCGAAAGTAGCGGCTCGACAGCTTGCCGCCGCGCACGGCCCGGACGCGACTCCGAAAGAGGGCGCCGAGCACGCATGCAGTCAGAAGGACAAGCGCGAACATCGGGTAGACGAGTTGGTAGGAGCTCACCGCAGTTCCTCACGCGCCGCCGGGCACCCGGCCAGCATAGCGGTTCGCGCCGCGGAGCGGCACCTCCCGCCACCCGGCAGGTATCGCGAGAGGCGCTGCTATGCGCGCTTGGCGCGCAGGAACTCGATCGCCTGGCTCGCCGCGACGCGCAGTTCCCCTTCGAGGCGCGCGACCTTATCGGTGGCGCCAGCGACCGCGGCGGACTCGAGTTGCGCAGCGGCAGCACTCGTCGCCTCGGCGTGGATATTGGCGCTGGCGCCTTTCAGCGAGTGCGCGGCACGGCCAATCGCCGGCAGGTCGTTGCGCCCAAGCGCCGCGCGGATCTCGGCGAGCGCGAGGTCACCGGACTCGATGAAGAGCTCGACGAGTTCCTGCGCGAGGCTCTGATCACCGTCCGCGACTTGCATGAACCGGTCCCAATCGACCGGTTGCGCCCGGGACCCCTCGGTCCCGGCTGTCGACTCGGCGCCGCGCTTGGACGCGACATCGCACGGGCCCGCAAGGTGCCCGGCAAGCGTCTGCGCGAGCCTGACCCGGTCGAGCGGTTTGGTCAGGTAGTCGTCCATTCCGGCTTGCCGGCACTGTTCCTCGGCGCCCTTCATCGCATCGGCGGTCAGCGCGACGATCGGGATGCGCCGCGTTCCGGCTTCGCGCGTCCTGATCTCGCGGGCCGCCTGGTAGCCGTCCATGACGGGCATCTGGCAGTCCATCAGCACGAGGTCGTAGCCGCCCTTTTCCCACGCCGCCACCGCCTCGGCGCCGTTGCCGACGATGTCGACGCGATAGCCGAGCTTCTCGAGCGTGCCGCGGGCGACCTTCTGGTTCACGGCGTTGTCCTCGGCCAGCAGGATGCGCCGGCCGGCGGCGAGGGTGCGATCGCCGGTGGCGACTGCGATCCGCTGGGTCTTCACGTGCCACTGGCTCGCATCCATCGACACTACGCGAGCCAGGCACTCACGCAGGTCGCGCGTCGAGGCGGGCTTCAGCAGGTAGCCGCCGAAGCCGGCCTTGGCGAAATTGGGCGCATCGCGGACTTCGCGGGCGGAGGTGAGGAGCACGAGGCGCGTGCCGTTCAACTGCTCGGCCGCGCCGATCTGCCGACCGAGTTCGATGCCGTCGCACCCTGGCATCATGTAGTCGAGGACGGCAAGCTCGAACGGCTTGCCGTCGGTTGCCGCGGAGCGCAGCGCTGCCATCGCCGCGACCGCGCCGTCCACGCAGGTCGCGGTCATGCCGAGATGGACGAGCTGCCCGAGCAGCACCTTGCGATTGGTCGCGTTGTCATCGACGATCAGTACGCGCCTCCCGCGCAGCACCTCCACGTCGGCGGGCGATTCGTCAGCCGAAGGCTCGGCCGCGCCGAACCGCGCGGTGAACCAGAACACCGACCCGAGTCCTTCGGCGCTCTCGACGCCGACGGTGCCGTCCATGAGCTCGGCCAGCCGGCGCACGATGGACAGGCCAAGCCCGGTTCCACCGTAATGGCGGGTCGTCGAGGCGTCGATCTGCGAGAACGGCTGGAAGAGCGCAGCGACCCGGCTCGACGGGATGCCAATGCCGGTATCCCGGACCTCGCAGCGGATGACGGTGCCCGCGGCGTCGGCGGATGCCACCAGCACGCTGATGGCGACCTCGCCCGCGCGCGTGAACTTGATCGCGTTGCTGCCGAGATTGAGGAGCACCTGCCGCAGCCTGCCGGGGTCGCCGATCACGCGTTCCGGCAGCGCCGGGTCGACGCTAGCGATGACCTCGAGGCCCTTGGCGTGTGCCTGGATCGCGAGCAGGTGGGCGACATCATCGACGCAGCTGCGCAGGTCCATCTCGATGAGTTCGAGGTCGAGCTTGCCCGCCTCGATCTTCGAGAAATCGAGGATGTCGTTGATGACCGTGAGGAGCGCGGCGGCGCTGTCGCGAATCGTCTCGGTGTGATCGCGCTGGGTGCCATCAAGATTCGTCTCGAGCAGCAGCTCCGTCATCCCGATGACGCCATTCATTGGCGTGCGAATCTCGTGGCTCATGTTCGCCAGAAATGCGCTCTTGGCCAGGTTGGCTGCAATCGCTTCGGTTTGGGAAGCTTGCAGCGCCGCCTGCACGTTTTTGCGCTCTTCGATCTCCGCATTCAGGGCCGAGGTCTTTGCCAACACCTCCGATTCAACGCGCTCCCGGTGGGTGCTCAGGATCAGGGCGAAAACCGAGAAG